>JAHHIE010000004.1 GCA_019358945.1 Stenomitos rutilans HA7619-LM2
AGATTTTTCGCCTTTTCTCAGGGCGTTATCGCAACCGTAGAAAGCGGTTTGGCTTACGCTTAAATCTAATCGCTGGGTTGCTGAACTACGAACTGGCACACCCCGCATGATTCATGCAGGAAGTCTACTCATTTACTGCGCTTTAGGTTGGGGCCAGTTTGATCAGATTGCTCCGCTCTGGTCTTAGCTTCACCACTCATTCGACATGAAGTTAGAAGTAGAACTCCGTGGTCAGCAGCCTACAAATTTGACCTCTGAAGTCCTGGCGATCGAATGGTTTCAGATGGAAGCTGGTTTAATTAAGCGCCGCTGGGGTGTAAGAGACTCGGCCCCTCACTTTAAGCAACTTGGCGTGGCAACCTAGTAACCGTGCTCCAGTGCAGCGTACAAAGTTATTCGACTGAGTTGGACTGGTGATCCCGTCAGTTCACAGCAGTTCAAAAAAGTCGTTGTCGATCTCGTAGCCAAACATTTGAGTCATGGCTTTGAGTCGAGCGTTGCCATCAATGCCGTGTTGTTGCATCCAGGTGCTTAGCGCAAATAATTTGTGCATCACAAAGATTTCTAATGCTTCTGGATTGTATTGAATGCCATCTTTGGGGTGGAATTGGTGGGGCACTAACATGGCTGTGTAACGGGTTAGTTCGCCTGCTTTCCAGTCCAATAAGAAAGGCAACCAGGGATAGCGCGCATCCAGTCGAATGAACCAGAGGCGCACTTCAGGGATTTCTGGCAACTCGCGGGGATCATCTGGCGCTTGCGGATAGTCGATCGCGAACTGAAGCTGTTGTTCATGCGTTATGATGCTTCCCTGCTTTAAGAGTGAGTCCACGACCGTTTGAATTGGTGCTAGATCAAGCGCGTTGATCAAGTTTGCGTTGAGGGCGATCGTCATCATTGCCGTGAAATCCAGAAAGACAGCATCCCCGTTTATTGTCCTCCGAAATTGCGATTCTTGAACTGAAGCATTAATCCTACCTTTTCTTCCAGGACTTACGCAAAAGCGGTCATCTTTCACCTCCTAGTCCCCAACTTATGGCCTTGGGGGCATTTGGGGGGTATACAAGAAAGGGGGAATCGAGCCAATGAAAGCCGCCAAAATGGAGGGTTGGGGGCAAATGCGTAAGTCCTACTATGTATTTCTTACAGGCAAACTTTACGTGCGAACCAACTTACTCGTGGTTGCCGTATCAGCGTCACCAGTGGGATTCTCTGCGTTCATTGTCTCCCGCTTGCGCGATCGCTCTGCTCTGGCTTCAGCAATGCGTTTGGGGCGAAGATACAGGTTTTCCAGCAGAACAGCAGCACCAGCCACCCACGGCGGCACAATGACCGCGCCAAGAATACCTAAAACCTGAGTGCCGCCAAACACAGCTAAAAGTTGATACAGCGGATGGATGTTGACAGAGGAGCCGACCAGTAAGGGATCAAGAATATAGCTCTCCAGGTTTTGCACGATCGCAAACAGCAGCAACACCCATAGCCAGGTGACCCCACCCATCGATAGGGACACGATGAGAGCTGGGATCGCTCCCAGGAAAGGGCCAACAAAAGGAATCAGATTGGTCAAGCCTGCGATCGCGCCCAGTGCCAGGGATACTTCAGACAGTCCCAGAACGTTTAAGCCGACCGTCGTGACAACCCCCAGGATTGCAGAAACAACCACGCGACCTTGAATGAACCCACCCATACGCTGGCTTACAGGCTTGACTTGTGCGGCGAGACGACGATCCCACGGATGGGGAAACAGTTGCACAACGCCCTGGATCAACGTCTTGCTGCCTGCTACCATATAGCCGGAAATCAGCAGAACAAGAATGACGCTGAACAATGCGCCCACAATGTTTTTTGTTAAACCGAACGATCGCAGCAACACCTGTTGACTGGAGCGAAACACCCAGTTCGTCAACGCTTGCGGATTCACCAGTTGCGGCACAAGCTCTGGATGAGACGTATTCAGTCGCAAGGCAAGCCCCTGAACCCAGTTGAACAGGGTTTCTGAATAAACGGGAATTTGGGTAATCAGGCGATCGGTTTGCTCCACCACTGTGGGGCCAATCAGCACACCCGCGCCGACAAACCCACCAATCAGCGTCAGGTACACACCAATCACCGCTAACCACCGGGGTACTCGCCGACTTTCTGCCCAGTTCACGATCGGGCTAAGGGTCGCCGCCAAGATCACTGAGATCATCAGCACAATCAGCAGACTCTGCAACTGCCACAGCAACACCAACAGCAGCACGGTCAACAGGATGCTGAAGATGGTAGAAAGCGAAATGGTAATGCGCTGGTCGGACATAGGGGAAGAAAGGATAAAGTCTAAAAGCTAAAGGCTAAAAAAACAAAGTCTGAAAGCTAGAGGCTGAAAGAGTTTGAAGATCCTTCAGTCTGTAGAGAATTCAAAGAATCAAGGAGACAGGTCACAGTTTCTAAAACACAGTCTTCTTTCATTTTTATCCTTTATCCTTTCCCTAGTTGCGGTGCCATCGCGTTACGCCATCCTTCTGGTCAATTAACGTAATGCCCTGTGCCTGAAGCTCGTTGCGGATGCGATCGCTCTCTGCCCAGTTTTTCGACTGTCGCGCCTCCTGCCGCTGCTGAATCAGGGCTTCAATTTTGGAGTCTGTTAAACCATCCGATGCAGTTGCCACTTCTATGGCTGTCTGAGCGGTTAAACCCAGCACATCAATGAGCTTAATAAAGGTCTGCCACTGTTGCTGCAAGTGTTCGATCGTCAGATCGGGCTTGTCTTGATGCACTAATTGATGGCCTTCCCGACTGAGCAACTTTGCCAGTTCAAAGACAACCGAAAGGGCGATCGGGGTGTTGATGTCGTCGTCCATTGCCTCGTTGAAGCGATCGATCGTTTCCTGATCTAGCGCATCGACTTCAGATGACCATCCGGGCAATCCAGTAAACTGGGTGCCAAACTGGAGTGCTTCCTTGAGGGTTTTCCAACCGTTGGCAGCCGCATCCATAGCATCAGCGGTGAAGTCGATCGGCTTGCGGTAATGCGCCTGAAGCACAAACAACCGGAATGCCATTGGGTCATAGGTGGTTAATAAATCGCGCGTGAGTCGAAAATTGCCCAACGATTTGGACATCTTTTCGCCATCCATATTGATGAAGCCGTTGTGGAGCCAATACCGCGCCAGTGGCTTTTCTGTAACCGCTTCGCTTTGGGCGATTTCGTTCTCGTGATGGGGAAAGGTCAGATCCATACCGCCTGCGTGAATGTCGATCGACTCACCCAGTTCATCGCGCACCATCGCCGAGCATTCAATGTGCCAGCCGGGTCTGCCGTTGCCCCACGGTGATTCCCAGAATGGTTCATCCGGTTTGGCAGCTTTCCACAATGCAAAATCAGCGGGATCTTTCTTTTTGCCTGCGTCTTCATCTACATCCACACGTCCGCTAGCCCCTGCTTGCATGTCCTCTAGCTTGCGTCCCGAAAGCTTGCCGTAGTCTGGAAACTGGCGTACAGCGTAATAGACATCTCCATCGGCAGCATAGGCGTACTGACGCTGCTCCAATTCGTGAATGAGGCGCTGAATGCCATCGATCGTGTGGGTTGCTCGTGGATACGCATTGGCACGGAGAATATTTAGGCGATCGGCATCCTCAAAATAGGCGGCAATATATTTCTCAGCAATGGCCCCCATTGTGGTGTTTTCTGCCAGTGCCCGTTTCAGAATCTTGTCGTCAATGTCGGTAAAGTTCTGCACATAGCGCACGGTATAGCCGCGCCACATGAGGTAGCGTCGCACCACGTCAAACATCACAAACGCTCTTGCATTGCCCACATGAAAGTAGTTGTACGCCGTGATGCCGCAGACATACATCCGCACCTTGCTCGGTTCGATCGGTTCAAACGGTTCTTTGCGACGAGTGAGCGTGTTGTAAAGCGTTAGTGGCATGGCAATGGGCAAACAGCAGTGGGCGAATAGAAAGGGACAAACAGAAATAACAGGGTTAACGGGGTAGCGATCGGTTTATTGGCGATCGATTTCTTTGCTATCGAACAACCTACTCCAGATCGGTAATAATAAGGGGGAAGTGAGCAAAACGCTTTGAGTCTTCCGGCGTTTACCAGAAACCATTGTTTGCAACGGCTGCTGGCTAGCTCTATACTCTGCATTCTCTAACGTCTCGAACATTTGCGCTATGCAATCAGCGGTCACTCCTGCCTCATCCTCTGCGATCAATGCTCCCAAGCATGGCTTACCCGTCACGATCATTACAGGTTTTTTGGGTAGCGGCAAAACCACCCTCCTTAACCATATCCTGACGAACCAGCAAGGGGTTAAAACAGCCGTTCTGGTGAACGAATTTGGCGAAATTGGGATCGATAACGAACTCATCATCACCACGGGCGAAGACATGGTGGAGTTGAGCAACGGCTGCATCTGCTGCACCATCAATAATGATCTGGTCGAAGCGGTTTACAAAGTGCTGGAGCGACAAGACGCGATCGACTATCTCGTTGTGGAAACCACTGGACTCGCTGATCCCCTACCTGTAGCGCTCACCTTTCTGGGCACCGAACTGCGCGACATGACCAGACTCGATTCCATCATTACCCTGGTCGATGCCGAGAATTTCAGCCTGGATCTGTTCAATAGCGAAGCGGCCTACAGCCAGATTAGCTACGGTGACATCATTCTGCTCAACAAAGCCGATCTGGTAGAAGAAGCCACCCTGGATGCACTCGAAGTCAGAATCCGCGACATCAAGGAAGGGGCGAGAATCCTTCGGACGGTGAAAGGGCAGGTGCCACTGGCAATGCTGCTAAGCGTGGGGTTGTTTGAATCCGACAAATACTTTGACCCGGATGAGAACGCGCACGATCATGATCATTCTGGTCACGAGCATCACGATCATGATCATGCTGGGCATGAGCACCACAGCCATGAGCATCACGATCATGCTGCCTGCGACCACGATCATGGGCATTGTGAGCATGACCACGATCACGCCCATCACTCGCATCACTTGGAGAACGACGGCTTTACGTCTGTTTCCTTTGCGAGCGATAAGCCCTTCGACATTCGCAAATTTCAATTCTTTTTGGATAACCAGTTACCCGCCAATGTTTTCCGGGCTAAAGGCATTCTCTGGTTCAGCGAAAGCCCCAAACGTCATATCTTTCACCTCAGCGGCAAGCGCTTTTCGCTCGATGATGATGATTGGAAAGGCGCACCTAAAAATCAGCTCGTGTTGATTGGGCAAAATCTGGATCACGAAGCCTTGCGATCGCAGGTTGAGAACTGCCTCACCGTCGCATCTGCCAGTCGAGGCAAAGGGTTTAGGAAGTAGTTTTGAATTTTGAGTGATGAATTCAATTGCTCGTAACTCAAAACTCAAAACTTAAAACTCTTAACTTTTACGCATGAACTCCGGTCGCCAGGTTCTAGTTTGTCAATACACCAATTGTTTGAGAAATGGGTCAGCGGCTGTGCTGGCTTCATTTCAAGCGTGGGCGACTCCCGGTACAATGGTGATCGGCTGTGGCTGCCAGGGGCAGTGCAATATGGGTGCCACCGTGCGGGTTTTGCCGGACGACACCTGGTACTGCCGAGTGAAGGCTCAGGATGTGCAGACGATCGTGGAAGAGCACCTTAAGCAAGGTCGCCCTGTCAGCTCACTTCTCCATCCGCGCTTTCACCCTGCTGGTGAAGAAGCTGTTTAATGTCTGTGCAGTTGCTTCATGGGCGGTTTCGGTTCGGTAATTCCCCTATTAAAACTACCTTTTTTAGGAATTAGTTGTCAGCTCATTGGAGTATGCTAATATCAATGGCTGAAACGGCTGCTTCTCCGTCATAGCATTCATCTACACGTTGCCAAGACATTATTGAGAAGCGTCGAGCAGAGTATTTACAAAATTCAATTACATGACCAAAATCGGTATGAGCCAGCAGGTTACCCACCCAATGGTTAAATTGCAGCGTCAGGTGCGATCACTCGTCGATGGCAAGCTGCTAAAACCAACAGACAGCATTTGGAAGATTGCGCTTCTCTATGGAGACGACTGGTCTCACTGGAAGCAAGAGTTACTATCGTTTGATTTCACCATGCAAGACCCCGTGAGCGATTTGCTGGCGGTTGAAAGCTGGGAAGAAGAAGAGTAGGAAAGAAAGGATGAAGGCTAAGGGCTAAAGGTCAACGCTTTTTATCCTTCGTTATTTATCTTTTAGCCTTTCTTATAGGCAGTTGGCTAGCGCTTGGCTTAGCTCTTTTGCAGACTGGTAGCGATCGCAAGCGCGAGGTTGCGTGACGTGATCAATGACTTGGCGCAATGAGGGCGTGATGTCAGCGTAGTCATCCAACATAAATTGATAGCCGTTGCTCGTCCTTTTGTAAAGACGACTGGGGTTTTCGCCTGTAATCAAGTAGATGAGGCTGGGGCCGATCGCGTAAAGATCAGATTGGGTTACTGGTCGTCCCTGAGCTTGTTCAGGCGCGGCATACCCTTCTGCCCCAATGCGAGTGCCAGAGGGAATTCCTACCGCTTTGACCGCGCCAAAATCTAGTACAGCGATGCGGTTGGTGATTGCCTGTACCAGCAAATTGCCCGGTTTGATGTCGCGGTGAATGATGGGCGTGTGGTACGTGTGGAGATAGCCCAGCACGTCACAGGTTTGCATCATCCAGGCGATCGCTTGTTGGGGTGAGACCGGGCCATGCTGACGCAGCCGCTTCTCCAAATCTTGACCATGCAGCAGCGCCATCACTAAATATTTCTTACCCGCTTCAATAAAGAAGTCGTAGAATCTAGGAATACCAGGATGGTTAAGTTGTTTCAGCGTACTTGCCTCTCGCTCAAAGAGTTCCTGCGCTTTAGGGATTTTCGCCATATCGGCGTTCATTTCTTTGAGTACGCGTAGCGCATTCTGTGGTTCTCCAGTGGCTGATATGGAAGCCGGATGCCATACCAGGTAGGTGGTACCCATACCGCCTTTGCCCAGCACGCGCAGCACTTGATACTGTCGAATCGTTTTTTCGACCTTGACAGGCAACCCGCAGTGCGTACAAAACAAGTTGGCGGCGGGATTGCCACTATGGGTACAGGGTATCCGCTGCGGTTGCTTGAGTACTGGCGATGTCTGGGGAATGGCTGGCAGTTGAGGTTCTTTGATGATCGCAGACTGAGATAGGACGGCTGATCCCGTTGCCGCTAAGATTTGTAGTTTGAGTAACGGCCCCCCGTGAGCGAGTTGCAGCAAGGACGTCTCTGTGATTAGCCCCTGGGACAATACGGCTCCGTTGACATAGGTGCCGTTAGAACTGTAATTCACGAGATGCCAGGAGGCCGTTCCCCCAACCGTAGTGCCTGTCGCAGAGACGTCTACCTGGCGTAAATCTAGATGGTGTCGAGACACCAGCAGATCATCCAGGATGACATGATTTCCCGGTGCGCGACCAATCCGAATCAGCGACTCGCTTTGAAAGCACCACTGCTTGAGTGGTGTTCTGTATTGAGGGTGGAGGAGGGTCAGAATGACCATGTTGGACGGTGAACTCTAGACGTTAAACAGAGGGTTGTAGAGTGTCTAGGTGCTGCGGCTAAGGGTCTGCTCAAGGTTTGTTTGCCCAACGTGATACCGACCCAACGTGATGCTTGCCCAACATGCACAATTGGCTAGAGCTGGCGGTTCGCCCAACTGTATCTGCTTTGAATCACGATCAACTCAACCATATCAGCCGTACCGGGTGCTAGCGTAAATGATCCAGATTGGGGCGCACTTTAGCGCGAATGGCGATCGCCGTAATGTTGTCATGCCCATTGAATTGGTTGGCTAGCTCAACTAGTTGCGATACTCCCTGCTCTAAATTGGCTTGCGAACTGAGTAGCGGCTCTATATGTGTGCGCCAGTGAGTTTCCAGTAAGTCATTATCAGTCAGCCCATCTGAACATAGCAGCAGTAAGGTGTCTTCGTTGAGTTCAACGTACTGAATGTCTGGCTTGATGAAATGCTCATCGCGGGGGCCTAGCGCCTGCGTGAGTTGGTATGCGTCAGGTCGAGCGTAGGCAATATCAGGATCAACCCCCCGTTGAATCTCGCGTTGACCGACTTCGTGGTCGATCGTAATTTGCTCTAGCCCACGTTTGCGGGTGTAGCGATAAAGGCGACTATCGCCTACATGGGCTACGGCGGCTTCGGTATCTTGAATCAATAGAACGACCAGCGTAGTACCCATGCGTCCACTGCCCGAGCGTGCGTTTTGCTGGTTGACGTCATAAATGGCTTTATTAGCAAGCTGAACAGCATCAATGAGCACATCTGGTCCCGGCAATTTGTTGGCAGCACCATCTGAAAAAGGCGTACTCTGCCACTTTTCTTGAAAATAGCGACGCAGAGTATCGACCGCTAGCGCGCTGGCTACCTCGCCGCCTGCGTGTCCGCCCATGCCATCGCACAAAATGTAGAGGTTGCGGGCGTGGACAGTCTTTCCAGACGGGCTTTCCAGTTTTGCGGTTTGGGTTTCAATGCCAAAGTAATCTTCGTTGTGATCACGCTGCCGACCAATATCGGTTCGTCCAGCATCTTCTAGGCTGAACAACTGCATGGGTAAAACGACGGTTGGGAGGTCATCGTTATCGTTATCGCCTTCTGGCGGTAGGGTTGGCTCTGGTAGGGGCACTTCTAAACGAGTCGCAGCCGTGGAGGGATTCAGTTCGGCACTGCTTGAAGGGGATGCCTGCTCTGGTGCGATCGCGGGGTCAACGATAGATGCGTCAGTCGGTTCAAAGCTTTCAAAATCGGGCATAGTCTCAGTCTCAGGCTGGTTCGCCTGGAGTTCGTGGGCAATTTCCTCAATGCGCGATCGCAAATCGGCGATGGTCTCTAGTTTGCCAGCCTCTAAATCGGCTAGCAGCACGTAGATGGCACCAATTTGAGTCCGCTGCGATTGGGCGAACAAAGTCTGCCACAATTGCCCTAGATCGCGCAAGGTGAGCGGTACCGTTGGCAGGTCAGAATACAGGCGCTGCAAGCAAAGCGCTTGATCTTCGTCTACTTTCAGGTTGTCAATCTCTAGTAAGCTTCGGCAGGCTTGCCACGCTTCCAGGGCACTCCATAGCTCGACCATTTCGTAGAGCCAATGCAAAAGCTGCAGAGGCGGCAGGGAGACTTCATCATCTAGCCACAAATCAATCAGGCGTGGTAAAGTCGCCCGATCTTCTAGCAAAATAATTTGCTGTCCGTCTTGCTGCCAGGCATCGTGAATAACGGGTAGGGCTTGATGAAATTTACTGCCCAGTGTTAAGTATGGTTGAGCGATCGTAGGCACAGCCATTGCTTGTACCGAAGGCAGCCGCTTGCCTGATGCTGTAAGCTCACTATCGTCTACTCCGTTAGCTTGACCTTCATTCTGGGGCTGTCCTATTGAGGAAGACTCTGATCCCTGTTTCGCCAGCGCTTCTAGGAGCGACATCTGAAACGGTTGGCAATCCAAAACTCTAACGTGCCTTTCAAGTTGAGCGGCATCTGAGGATGGTAGCGTCTCTAACAGCCGATAGCGCTGACGGCGATCGAGAAATATTTGGGGTTGCTCGTCATTAATCGCTGCTGTAGCATCTACGACAGCTACGTTTGGTGCTGTGGCAATATTGGAAGAGCTTTCAGAAGATCCACGCGGCGCACCAACAATAAGCGCCCACCAAATGACCCCTGCAATCTCGCTACATTCCTCACATTGCACCGCATCAAACGGTACAAGACTGCCGCACTCATGGCAGGTGTTTTGAGTCAGCGATGTGCCGCATTCCTGGCAAAACTTATTGGTATTGGGATTCTCAAACTGGCATTGAGGACAGACAAGCATAGTGGGATTTCCTTCATTCCCAGTTGGGAGGCTCAGGGTGGGGCATTAGCCGCAGAGATAAACCAGTACCCATCACAGGGTTGAAATCAGGTCACTGCCGTCAGCACAATTTATAAGCTGTCAGACAAGACTGTAGCCTATTTAAGCAGAATTCCCAAAACTGCTCCTCTGTATACAGCTTACCTAAATGTTTGACACTCGGCACTGATCGGCAAGGAGAAGGACATTTGAGTTATTTGGCGATTAGCGGAAAAGTTTTGAGTTAAGGGGTAGGGGGAAGGGGACAAGGGGGAAGAGGAAAGGAGTTAAAGTGATTGGTTCTACGGGCAACGTAGGAGTCAATAGTTTTAGAAGGAGTTAGAAAGTCACCCTTTAAGCCTTCAGCCGATGCTCTACTGACTAGAAACGGCCAGTTTTTTTAACTGATAGTCTGCTCCTCGTTTGGCGGCACAAAAGCCCAGATCAATGGACTGATTCGGCTCAATGACTCGTCCCCATTCGGGTGGCTCTACGGTGTAGCGAGATCCTTGTCGGGTGAAGGTGCCGTTCCAGCTATTACGCATGGTTGCCTGGTTCATTTGAAAGCTTAAGCGCCAGTTTCGACGGCTGCTGCTGCTCTGGTTGGTCACCCGAATGGCCGTGCAAAAGCCTGTTTGCCAGTCTGATTGGATGGTTGATTGTACCTGTAGCTGTTGATCTGAGCTTGAAGGGGCGATCGAGGCGGGTGACGGTGATGGCAAGACGATCGGAGCAAGAGAAGGCTGAACCGATGACCTGACAGATAACACACGTACAGTAGTTCCAGGAGTGGGTAGGAGTTGGTTGAGTAATTGCTGTTTTGCCTGGTCTACCGTGCGCCAATCGGCCTGTAAAATCCCCCCTGTATCGCTGCTGTCAGGGTTCCAACTCCAGTAGCTAAAGCTGAGTTTTTGCTGCTGAATGAAGCTAACGAACTGCCGTTGCCAGATGCCCTCTTTAGACGTGGTGTCTACCTGCCGCCCACCGAATTCACCGATCAGAATGGGGGCAAGGTTACGTTTTGCGAGGTAGTTAAAGCCAATCTCCCAGCGGTTGAGCAGATTTTTGGGAAAGGCCGCCTCTGAAAACCAGGGCTGATTGTAAACACCAGGGCCGTATTCATGGGGTGAGTAGACCAGCCGACCTGGCTTGTTGAGGCGCACTGGGTAGCGTCCCGCACCTTCCAAGTTGCCTCCCTGCCAGTGACCGGAGAGCTTTTGCCCAGGAACATTGCGTTCCACTCCTTCGACGACGATGAGCCAGTGAGGGGCGATCGCTAAAATGGCATTACCCGCTCGTTCGGCTGCCAGTCGCCAATCGGTTGCGCGATCGTTGGTACCCCAACTGGCGCGACCGTGCGGTTCGTTTTTCAGGTCTGCTCCAATCACGTTGGGCTGTCTCTGGTAGCGGGTTGCCAGTAATTTCCAGGTATCAATCCAGTCAGCTTCGGTAAACCCGTCGCCATACCAAAGCTCAGGAATCTGCTGGTTGTTGAGACGATGGCTATCAAGCAAAATCATCAGCCCTTGCCGCTGCGCCTCCTGGATGATCAAATCCATCGCTTCAAGGGGCGTTTTGTTTTGTAAATCGCGGTTGCTGCCGATCGTAAAGTCAACCCCGCTGATGGCTGTTGCACGTAAGCTCTGCACTGCATACGGCAGCCGAATGAGGTTGTAGCCCAACCCTTTAATCTGCGCCAACATTTCCTTGTAGTCACGCGCCCAAAGACCATGAGGCACTTGCGTTTCGGTTTCAATGCCAAACCAGTTAACGCCTCGTAGCAAAACTGCCTGACCGTTGGCATCAATGATTTGAGCGCCCTTGGTTGCAAGGGGAAGCTGAAGTGTTGCGGCGTCTGCCAGGGGTAGCCGATGCAGCGAGAGGCTCAGGAAGGTCGCAGCCAGAAACAGAATGATCCAACGCCAGCGCACATTTTGTTGATAAACATTTAGTTGGTGAGGGCTGCGTGTGTTGCAGTGCGGCTGAGGTGATGGCCACTGTTGCCCTTTCCAATGCCCTTTCCAAACAGACCTCAACCAACGTTGCTTTGCAGCCGTGCCGAGGCATCGAAGCCATCGCTCAAGTTGAAGCATATGCTCTACCAGATGTGCAGAACTGTTGACTCACTCTACTGTTGACTCACTCTAAGTCAAAGCGACGTAGATGCTCACATGCAATGCTGAAAAGGCTGACGTATCTTACCGATAAAAGGTGCCTTCGAGTGGTGGAAATGGTTGGCAGTGGCAACCCCTGATTTCTTTCTATACCATTCATGCCTCTTTGTATAATTCAGAAGACTTCTTACAGAGAGCGTCCTTTGCTATGCCAAACTCGCTGCTGATCGCTAAGGTTATTGCCGCCGATCGCCCTTATGTTTGCAGCCTCTTACCTGCAATGGCTAACCGTCATGGGTTGATTGCAGGTGCTACAGGTACGGGTAAAACGGTGACGCTGCAAGTGCTTGCCGAGCGCTTTAGCCAGATTGGGGTGCCCGTCTTTATGGCGGATATTAAGGGCGATTTGTCCGGTTTGAGTCAGCCAGGAAGCGGCACGCCAAAGTTGCGCGATCGCCTTCAAACGTTACGACTAACCGATTTTCAGTTTGCCAGCTACCCCGTCGAATTTTGGGATGTGTTCGGTGAACAGGGGCATCCGCTACGTACTACCATTTCTGAAATGGGACCGCTGTTGCTGGCTCGTCTGCTGAATCTCAACGAAACGCAGTCAGGTGTTCTTCAGATTACATTTACCATTGCTGACGACATAGGTCTGTTGCTGCTGGATCTCAAAGATCTGCGATCGCTCATGCAGTTTGTGGGCGACAACGCCAAAGATTTTAAGACTACCTATGGCAACATCTCAGCGGCTAGTGTTGGAGCCATTCAGCGAGGACTGCTGACCTTAGAGCAACAGGGGGGCGATCGTTTTTTTGGCGAACCGTCACTTAATTTGATGGATTTGCTTCAAACCGATGCCAGGGGTTACGGCATCATCAATATTCTTGCTGCCAACAAACTGGTGCAGTCTCCCAAACTCTACGCTACCTTTCTGCTCTGGCTGCTGTCTGAGCTTTTTGAGCAACTGCCAGAAGTAGGTGATCTGGAGCAACCAAAACTCGTGTTCTTCTTTGATGAGGCGCATCTGTTGTTCGCCGATGCCCCCAAAGCGTTGCAAGAAAAGCTTGAACAGGTTGTCCGCTTGATTCGCTCTAAAGGTATTGGCATTTACTTTTGCACCCAAAATCCGTTGGATGTGCCATTAAAAGTGCTGGGGCAACTGGGTAATCGGGTACAGCATGCGCTACGAGCCTTTACACCGCTGGATCAAAAAGCAGTCAAAGCGGCCGCGACAACGTTTCGCCCTAACCCATCCGTGAACGTTGAACAGTCGATCGTAGAACTAGGCGTTGGTGAAGCGCTGGTTTCCTTTCTGGATGAGCAAGGAGCGCCAACGATGGTTGAGCGTGCGTTTGTCTTGCCACCCCAGAGTCATATTGGCGCGATCGACCCGCAACAGCGCGACCAAACCATCCACAGTTCAGTGCTGTATGGGCATTACGAAGCCGTAGAAGATCGCGAATCCGCCTACGAACGGTTGCAGCAGAAAGCCGCCTCAGCCGCTCAAGCGATCGCGATGACTGAGGCGGAAAAGCTAGCGGCAAAAGAACGGCAATTGGCTGAAAAAGAGGCGATTCAAGCCCAGAAACAGGCTGAAAAAGCAGCAGCAGCGCAAGCCAGGGAAGACGCACGGATTGCACGTGAACGCGAAAAATTTCTCATCAACATGGCTGGAACCGCTGCCCAGGCGCTAGGCGGCTCCAAAAGTAAGAGCATTGTGCGGGGAGTGCTGGGCGGCATTCTCGGCACCAGACGACACTAGCAGTCCTTACAGGCTTTGTAAGAAACAACCTTGCTGGCAGACGTGACTAGACTATTGTTGGTTGTATAGCCCGTTGGGCATTCAAGAAAAGTTGTTGGTTGTTAGAAGCTGGCAGAAAGCAGGTGAGAGGCGAGAGGTGTCAGAACTAACTAACCTCAAACCTCTTTGTGACTTCAAACTCAAAACTCAAAACTTCTACCTGCCCCCTGCCCGCTGATCGCCCTTCAACTCAAAACTTCTACACAAGCTACTAAAGCTGATTTGTTAGCCTCCACTGCCCTTTGCCTTATAGCCAAGCTTGATCAAAAACTCAACGACTTTTTGTTTGTGGTCGCCTTGAATCTCAAGTTCATTCTCTTTCACAGTTCCACCCGCCCCACAGTGGGCTTTGAGCTTTTTGAGGATATCTGCAAGCGTCTCTGAACTGGCTTGGAACCCGCGCACGATCGTGACTGTTTTGCCCTTTCGCCCAGCACGAGAAGCTTCTACTCTCAAGTGTTGCTGGTTGGGTGGCAAGTCTGGCACTGCTCGCTTGAGAGCTTCTGCATGGTCAGTGTGACCAAATTCAGAATAGACAACCCGCCCTTTGTCGGCAGGATTCGGTGGCGTTTGGTTAGAAGGGCGGTGTTTGGAAGACATGAGGCGCGAACAGAGCAATGATTGCAGAGGGCCGATTATCATCTTAGCGGCAACCGTTGCGATCGACCGTGAGAATCCTGTACTCCCAACAAAAACCCCAGCACGAGGCTGGGGGATACTTCTTCGAGGTCGTTTTGACAGCATGTCTAGGAAGAAGCCTGGGTCGGAGCACTTCAGAAGGCGCTCGAAAAATCATGGATTAGATAAGGAAGCCCCAGGGATGGGTCTGGGGCGAATCTCTGTTGGCTATGCGGACGATCGCTGAATGAATGAGCGAAGCAGAATGGCTCGAATCATGCGATCACGCTCGTACTGCATAACGATGCTTTTAGATGACCTTGCTCCAGGAACGCGATCAGGGCCAAGTTGAGAGCGGTTGTACAAGATCAAACCAGAGGAAAGTCGGTCAAAAACCAGCTTTTATACAGGGCAACCCAAAAGATTGATGCTTCGGGCATGAAAGTAGCTTAGGACGGTTGCTCTCCAAATACCTTCCTTTGTTGTGCACATCACTTTCCACATTTGGAAAGACGGTGGTGCTGTGCCTCAGGTCTTGGTCTGCATCCTGTGATCTTTCAGCCCTTTAACGCTCATCGACCATTGCACGATCGCCCTAAAACAAGTGCTCCGCTTGCCAGTTGGTAGATACCATCCACTTCAGCCATGACTTCTTCTGAGGACGGGAGAGCCTTGTCTAAGTGAGCTTCTGGCGTGGTTTGCGGAGCCTCTGCGCTCGGATTGATGGCCTCTCCTGGTGTAGTGGTGCCTCCTGGCGTAGTGGTGTAGGTGGGGAACGGTGCTGTGGCTAAATCATCTGGTTGATTTGGCAAGCCGCCTGCTCCTGTAACGATGAAGCTGCCTTGACGAGCACTACGCGCGATGCAGCTATGGGCGATGAGCCTGCTTGTATCAATCACCTCGGTTGGCAAAGGAGTTACGCTGGGCTGAAGGGTGACTTCTGGCAGCGTCACGGTTCCAGCTCGAAGCCTACCACTGGCATTGACATCTACCTGGTTATTGCCGTCTAGAGTTTCTGTATTGCTGGTTGCATTGGGTTGATAGCGAAAGCCAAAAAAAGCAGGCGTTCTCAAGGTAATGGTGCCGCCACTGCCATCGCGGGAAAACGCCAGAATGTCACTGTCATCTAGTGCCACGATCGCCCGTGCGCTCAGGGTGATATTGCCACCCCCACCCGCACCACTCAAGACGCTCGTGGTGAGGTCACTGTCGCCCTGTAAACCAATGAAGCGAGCCGCGATCGCAATGTTGCCGCCTGCCGATTGCGTCGCGCTGGTTAAGATCTGACCGTCTTGTACTAGCAGAAGATTCCGCAGGCGAATGGCAATATTTCCAGCGGTTCCTTTTCCCATGCTTTCGGCAGAAATGGTTGCACCATCTTGCAAGTAGAGCGATCGCGCAGCAAGATTGATATCACCACCATTACTTAGAGAATCCGTCGCGCTAAAAAGGCCACTTAGCAGATTAGTTACAGCACTTTTACCTGTAATGCGAACATCATCCAAGATGTTGACGTTTAGCGTGCCCGCCGAGAAGCTTTGATCAGGTTTATCTGTGGGAAACCGCCTGCCCACTACAAACTGTGCCCCATTTGTTAGGGTCAACGATCGCGCTGTAAATGTGATGTCGCTGGTGCCAATTGCATTAAAGCTTATACGGCTAAAAATGCCGCTAGGAAAGCCATCTGAGCCAGCACCATCAAACAAAGCTGCACCTGTAATGTTGATGTTGACAGTGGCAGTTTTACCGCGTCCTAGCGTACTAGAGGCAATCACAGCCCCATTTGTCACAGCAAGTGAGTCAGCGGTGAAGTTAATCTGTCCACTATTGCCTTTCCCAATAGTGGATACGCTACTGAAGATGCCGCTCGAAAAAACACCTGTCGTCCCGTCATTACGCAGGAAAACTGTTCCCCCATCTATAGTGACAGGACCAACAATTTGCAGGTTGATGTCACCAGCATTTCCCTGTCCGAAGGTGCTAGCAACCAGTGCAGCGCCGTTATCGAGAGAGAGCGATCGGGCGCTGAGACTAATGCCACTACTATTGCCGATCGCTTTCTCACCAATGAAGCTATAGATGCCGCCAGGATCGGCGAGTTGGCCTGGCGGGGTGCCTTTGAGCTGAACAGCATTGGACACTTGAATCGCAATTTTACCGGCATCACCCCGCCCATAGGTACTGGCATCGAGCGCTGCGCCGCCTGCCAACAAGAGATTTTGTGCTGTAATGTTAATGCCACCACTGCTGCCAATGGCCTTGCCCTGCACACCGCTGTAAGCACCGCTGGGAAACTGGTCAATGGCACTAACACCCACAAAGCGTACATCTCGGTTGACATTAATCGTAACGCTGCCTGCGTTGCCTTTGCCCAGTGTATTTGCAGTCAACAGCGCACCATTTGTCACGGCCAACGAATCGGCAAAGATGTAGATACCACCACTGTTACCTGTGGCACCTTCATTTACACGGCTAAAGGTGCCACTGTACTGCCTATTAGGAGCTTCACCGTCAAAGGTAACAGCACCTTGAGATCGAATCGTGACCGTTCCCCCGTTGCCCTTCCCAAACGTGCTAGCGTTCACCTGTGACCCCTCTTTGATCAGCACAGAACCAGCCACAATGTTGACATTGCCACTATCACCCTCCCCCAGGGTTGAGTTGGCAATAAAGCTGCCCTCCGTCAGGGTGACAGCACCGGGAACGTCAAGGTCGATATCACCTGCCTTGCTTCCTGGTGAGCCTTCACCGAGAGCAATACCGCCTCGCAGGATGCTTCTGTTTGCCATGCTGAAGTTTTGAGCATGAATGCCGATGCTGCCGCCTGACCGGACGTTGGCTTCTGATTGATTGATGAGCGTTACGTCTGCTAGTGATCGATCGGTTGCGCCAAAGCTCAAGTGCAGCTTATCGCCGCTGCCATCTAGCTCAACCACTCCCTTTCCTACCAATCCTCCTAGCTCAATGCGCCCATTTGAAGCCAGTAACGCACCCTGATTAAGCAAAACATTCCCACCGACAAGTGCCAAACTTTGGCCGGGTGGCACCTGTAACCTGGCTTGACTGATAATCGACTGGTTGGCGAGCTGATTGAAGAGTAGCGCTGATGGATTGACTGTGAGCAACGGCGGTGCTTCGGGATTGGTGGCGCTGTAAACACCCTGGCTACCGAACTGCATCGCGCTGGCAGTGGTTGCGAGAAACGTACCGCCTAGATTAAGAGCGGCATTGGGGCCAAAAAGAATCCCACTGGGATTGATTAAAAAGAGATTGGCTGTCCCGTTAGCTCGGATTAACCCGTTAATGCTTGAGCGTTGCCCACCCGTCACACGGCTAATAATATTCGTGATGTTTGCTGCGTTGTTAAAAAGTGCGGCTTGCCCCTGCGTAAGAGAGAATTGCTCAAAACTGTGAAAGAGATTGCGATCGCGAACGGCCCCACCGTTGATCTGAAAGAGAGGGCCTGGAGATATCTGCGATCGTTCTCCCGGCGGGAGGGTAGTATCGGGTACAACCTGCGCCAACGCACGATCGTTCAGGCCCACAAAGCAAAGCAACACAAGCTGGTAGCACAGCCCGTGGCACAACAAATGCAACCACCACGATCGTTCAGCCATCCTCAATCGACCTCCAATACCAACCGTTCGACCCAACGCCTCTCATCGCGTCTTACCGCATAACGAGGCAAGACATTGACTATCATTAACATCCCAGCTAGATTGCTGGCATCAGCATGAAGTTCTAAAGGAATATAGCCCTCGATTACATGAATTTACGGGATAGCCCAGTTAACTTTGATGAGTCTTGAGCATTAAGCCTGTTGATCGAGCCTAAGCTTGAGACGTGGTTAACTTGCTGAGGCATCTTGTTCAGAACCAATTCGTCATGGCTAACTTATCCAAAAAGCATTGTCGAGTACCTGTACGATTCGCTCTCTCGCAGAAGTTTGTCACAAAACTCGTATGGTCCTGTGTTGGGAAGGTGTGTCGTTAGTATGTAAAAGGTCTGTTGCGATCGGCTTGCCCCAAAAATGGCAATTCTTGAAGCGATGGCGCACTTTGACAGCCATAGCGTGAGCTGTTTTGTGTTCTGTTCTCATAGTGGCAAGTTTCGTTTGACGGCTCGTTGTCTAACGTTCATAATCTAGCGTCCTGCCTGTGCTGCTGTTAAAAATTTGTCTCCTATGCGCCGCTTGAATTCTCTGCACTGCTCAAAAGTGTTGCGCCTCGTTTTGTTTCTTGGAAGCCTGATCGTCTGCCTTTGGTGGGGACAAGTTTTGTTCAACAGTAGAGGGGAGAGCGACAGAGCCATTGCCACTGATACACCTCAGCTCATCCAGACAGGATGGGAGCAGTACCAGAGTGGAGATGTACAGGGCGCAATCGCCCGCTGGCAAACCGCTTTGAATCTTACGGCTGATGCCTCTGAACTCAGAGCGACTGTTTTGAAGTATCTTGTGCGAGCCGATCAGCAAATAGGGGCAATGGATCACGCGATCGCGCACCTGACCCAGCTCATGGCCTATTACCGTCAAACAAGCAACCCTTTACAAGTCGGCAGAATGATGACCGAACAAGCTCAGGTCTATACCAGCCTGGGGCAGCAGCGTAGAGCGATTGCCCTGCTGTGTGGAGAGGTCGATCAACCATGCGGAGGCGAGAGCGCGATCGCGATCGCCCGATCACATGTCGACTCTTCAGGTCAAATTGCGGCTTTTGGGAGCTTGGGAAATGCTTACCGCTTGCGTGGTGACTACGATCAGGCGCTGCACTATCTGGCGCTCACACTAAAGCTGGCCGAACAGATGCACTATCCATCCTACACACTGGCTGCATTGAATGGCTTAGGTAACACGTATACCAACCTGGCACAGCGAGACGATCGTCGTCGCCAGTCGGCTCAACAGTCTGATGACGATGCAGAAGCACAGTCCCTGGCCCAACGTGTAAATTACTATCATCACCAGGCCATTCGCTACTTTGAAGCCAGCGTCAAGACTGCCCGTGCCCAAAAAGATACACAGAACGAACTGCGATCGTTGCTCAACTTGGTGGTGCCGCTACAACATCTTGAGCTAGGGCTGATAGCGGATCAGGATCAGTACCGGGGCGATCGAGACCATCGTTCCAATGGAGGGAGTTTGCCCGCATCTGATCTAACGCCTACTAGTGCACTGCAACAGGCGCAGGCTCTTGTAGAAGGCCTGCCAGCCACTCGTGATAAAGCATATGCAGCCATTCGCCTGGCGACACTAATGCAACTGGTAAGCGCGCAGACGACGCTCGACCCCGCGACCCATTGCGTTAGTGTGAAAGAACCCCTACAAGCGATCGCATGGTTGCAGCAAGCAGCGACGATCGGGCGGCAAATTCAAGATCCTCAATCAGAAGCGTTTGCGCTGGGGCGTTTGGGACACGTGTACGAATGCCGTCAGGACTATGAGCAAGCGCTAGCCCTGACTCAGCAGGCGCAGCTTGTCGCTGCAAACTATGACAGCCGCTATCTGTGGGAATGGCAGTCAGGTCGCCTTTTACGGGCGCAAAATAAGCTTTCCTCAGCGATCGTCGCGTACAGTCTTGCCGTCAAAACGCTACAAACCATTCGAGGTGAGTTAGCGATTGCCAGCCGCGATTTTCAGTTTGACTTTCGCGATACGGTCGAACCCATTTACCGAGAACTCACTGCCCTTTACTTAAACCAGGCAACCAATCAGCAAAAGCAGGCACAGCGTCAACCCGAAAGCGACCAGCGAGATCGTAAAAGCAAAGGTGGGCCTGCTGTCACGTTTGCACCGCTTACAACCGTTGAGTCAGCGCTGGAAACCATTGATCATCTGCGCCTGGCAGAGTTGCAAAATTATCTGGGTGAGGATTGTACCCTCAACACGATTGCCAAGCCGATTACCGTGATTGATCCCAAAACGGCTGTGCTTAGCTCCGTCATTCTCGGTGAACAGGTCGCGGTGATTCTCACCCTGCCTTTGCCAAACCAGCAGTTTCGCTCTCAGGTGCGGTGGTTGCCTGCCAATGCCCAAACCGTTACCACAACCATTAATGATCTGCGTCGTCGGCTAGAAAAACGCTCTGATCTCGCTGGTACCTACCAGGAGCCATCGCAGCAGGTTTACGACTGGCTCATTCGCCCCTTTACTCAGGACTTGCAAGCGGCCCACATTGAAACGCTGGTTTTCATCCAAGACGGCATTTTGCGGAGTGTACCGATGGCAGCACTGTACGATGGCAACCAGTTTTTAGTCGAACAATATGCGATCGCCAGTACTCTCAGCCTGACGCTCATTGATCCCCTGCCGCTCGATCGCGCATCGCTTCGAGTGCTAGGATTTGGCTTAACAAAACCAGCGACAGTAGACGGCCCAACCTTCTTTGCACCGCTCAGCTACGTTAAAGGTGAGATTGACAACATTGAGGCCGCAATTCCTGGCAGTAAAGGGCTACTGGATGATGCGTTTACCCTCGATCGTGTGCAGCAAGAACTGACGCACAATGCTTATCCAATCGTACATCTAGCTACTCATGCTCGCTTTGGCATTGATGCACGCGATACGTTTTTGGTGACAGGCAAGAAAGTGAGAGAGGGGAGAGGGGAGAAGGGAGAGGCCTATGGCAAAACCGAACCCACTCAACCTTCAACGCCAATGCCAGCCTTTAACGAAAAGCTCACGATGAATGCGCTGTACCAGATGCTGCGCTCAGTTGGTCAGGAAAGAGTACTGGAGTTATTGACCTTGACGGCCTGCGAGACTGCCGTGGGGAGCGATCGCGATGCGCTGGGTATTGCAGGCATCTCGCTTCAAGCGGGTGCAAAGAGTGCCGTTGCCTCACTCTGGCAGGTAGATGATGCCGCCACCGCGCAACTGATTACCCATTTCTACCAGGCCCTTAAACAAGGTATGAGTCGGGCAAAAGCGCTGCAAACGGCTCAAAAAACCTGGCTCCAGCAGCACTCAGGCGATCGCCACCATCCTGGCTACTGGGCAGCGCTGATTCTAGTCGGTAATTGGCTTTAAGGGGTTGCTTGTCTTGTGGGGAGGGTGCTACAAGCACACAGGGAGATCATTTTTTGAAACGCGCCTTACCGCTCGCTCGTCAGCCCGTATCGTGAAAAAGTAAACAAGCTGTTCTTTGTCAATCAGGCTGCGATCGCTAAATACGCTGCCGATCGACCAGACAGAACAAGTTGTGTGAGGAAGACCATGAAAACGGGTTTAACAATGTTGCTGGGAGTCAGTATTGGTATCGCTGGCTTGAATGCTGCAATCGCCCCTGTAGAGGCAGTACAGATGGACGCGATCGCGCAAACTGATGGAGCAATGATCAAACCATCTCAACCCCCATTTGCGGATGCTGAATGGCTGCTAGAAGATTTGAACGGGACGGGAGTTGTTGATAATCTGCAAACAACACTTCAGTTTGATGGGCGCGATCGCCTCTCTGGACAAGGCGGTTGCAATCGCTACATGGCCCAGGCGCATCTAATGGGTCGCCGCTTTACGGTAGGCGCGATCGCCTCGACTAAAAGGCTTTGCCCGCCTGCGGTAATGGATCAAGAAAATCGGTACTTTCAAGCCCTTCAAAACGCTGAGCGGGTCACATTGGAAGGCCCTTATCTGTTGGTCTACAGTCAAGGCACAAAGACCCCGCTACGGTTTACTCGCTTGACAGCAGCTCAGCCTGCTAATGAAACCCTGGTCACTTTTCAGGGACGACGTAACGCCGTGCGGGTATTCACCCAGGATGGACAAACGCGCCTGAATGTTTACGACAAGCGCGATCGCATCACCTGGATTCAAGGCACTCCCGTTAAAACTGAGCAAACCCCTGAAGGCACTCGCTATATCAATGTGGCTAGCGAAGCGTCCCTCATCGTTTTTGTGCCAACGACAGGTAAGGAACCAACGCTCACCATCAACAGTAAAGTCGATCGCTAATTTCTCAGACAACTTTAGCGTCAAGCGGTTGATGCTATTTTCAGGTCAGGCGCTTTCCAAAGGCTGGGATTTTAAGATTCGATCGACTTGCCAAATCTCCCCCTGTTGGTTGACGCAAAATCACGATGGCTCTGATTGACTAAGCGAAGACTGGCACTATGCTTTCATGCTTGAGATCAATGTCTACACTGCTGTGCGGCCAAAGACATAGATGTATTAAGTCAAGTATGAGCCAGCTTTCAGCAGCGATATTCCAGCATTAAAATTTGGGAGATGGGATCTATGACTGTTGCAACTTCAGTACAGCCGCAACCTCTCAGTAGCAAAGAACTTCAGGCTATTCATGCGTATTGGCGTGCTGCAAATTATCTTTCAGTCGGCCAGATCTATTTGCTTGACAATCCGCTGCTACAAGAACCCCTCAAATTGGAGCATGTCAAGCCAAGACTACTGGGGCATTGGGGGACAACACCAGGATTGAATTTCGTTTACGCCCATCTCAATCGGGTCATTAAAGCCCAGGCTCTAGACGTGATTTACATCGCTGGCCCAGGGCATGGCGGCCCTGGGATGGTGGCAAACACCTATTTAGAAGGCACGTATAGCGAACTGTATCCCAACATTCCGCAAGATGCTGGAGGAATCAAAAGTCTGTTTAAGCAATTCTCGTTTCCTGGTGGTATTCCTAGCCATGCCGCTCCCGAAACGCCTGGGTCGATCCACGAAGGGGGTGAATTAGGGTATGCACTGGTACATGCTTATGGTGCGGCCTTTGATAATCCTGATCTCATTGTCGCGTGTGTGGTTGGCGATGGCGAAGCGGAAACAGGCCCACTAGCGACCAGTTGGCATTCCAATAAATTTCTCAATCCTGCGCGTGATGGGGCTGTTTTGCCCATTCTGCACCTCAACGGGTACAAGATTGCAAATCCAACGGTGCTGGCTCGGCTCCCACAGCACGAGTTAGAAAGTTTGTTTGTGGGGTATGGCTACAAGCCCTATTTCGTGGAAGGCTCTGATCCTGAAGCAATGCATCAGTTGATGGCTAGTACGCTTGATACCATCATTGCTGAGATTAAAAGCATTCAGCGAGAGGCGCGGGTACATGGCTTTCAGCAACGATCGCCCTTCCCCATGATCATCTTGCGATCGCCCAAAGGCTGGACAGGCCCTAAAGAGGTGGATGGTAAGAAAACAGAAGGCTATTGGCGATCGCATCAAGTGCCCCTGGCAGAAATGGCAAGCCATCCAGAGCATGTGCAACTGCTAGAAACCTGGATGAAGAGCTACAAACCAGAGGAACTCTTTGATGAGCAGGGAAGGCTGATGCCTGAATTGGTGGAACTTGTGCCAGAGGGCGATCGACGCATGGGTGCCAATCCTCACGCAAACGGCGGCCTCTTACTTCGAGATCTCCATCTACCGCCATTCCGCAACTATGGGTTTGAGGTCAAAAATCCTGGCACTGAGATGGCAGAATCGACGCGTATTCTGGGGCAATTTCTGCGGGATGTCATGCAGGCGAACCTGGAGAGCCGTAATTTTCGGATGATGAGTCCAGATGAAAACAACTCCAATCGGCTCAATGCAGTACTTGACGTAACCGATCGAGTGTCTACGGCCGAGATCCTGTCAGATGATGATCACATTGATCCATCCGGGCGGGTGATGGAAGTTTTAAGCGAACATATGTGCCAGGGCTGGCTCGAAGGGTACTTGCTGACGGGGAGACACGGGTTTTTCTCCTGCTACGAAGCGTTTATCCACATTGTCGATTCCATGTTTAACCAACACGCCAAGTGGTTAGAAAGCTGCATGGATATCACCTGGCGCAGACCGATCGCCTCCCTCAACTACCTGCTAACCTCCCATGTCTGGCGGCAAGACCACAACGGGTTTAGCCATCAAGACCCGGGGTTTATCGATGTCGTGACGAACAAAAAAGCAAAAGTCGTGAGGGTGTATCTACCACCCGATGCGAATACATTGCTTTCGGTAGCCGATCACTGCCTTCGGAGTCGTCAGTATGTCAACGTGATTGTCGCAGGCAAGCAGCCCGAATTGCAGTGGCTGGATATGGATGCAGCGGTGAAACACTGCACGGCTGGTTTAGGCATTTGGGACTGGGCCAGTAACGATCAGGGTAGCGAACCCGATGTGGTGATGGCCTGTGCAGGGGATGTGCCAACTCTAGAGACGCTGGCAGCAGTTGACTTTTTGCGATCGCACTTTCCCGACCTCAAAATGCGGGTCGTCAACGTGGTCGATTTGATGACGCTTCAGCCACCTAGCGAACATCCACACGGCATCTCTGGTTGGGACTTCGACTCTATTTTCACCACAGACAAGCCCATCATTTTTGCGTTTCATGGCTATCCCTGGCTGATCCATCGTCTCCTCTACAAACGCACCAACCACAACAACCTGCATGTGCGTGGGTACAAGGAAGAAGGCACCACCACTACCCCATTTGACATGGTTGTGTTGAATGACCTTGATCGCTTTCACCTCGCCCAGGATGTGATCGATCGTGTTCCTAAACTGAGCAAAATCGGTGCTTACGCCAAACAGCACATTCGCAACAAGCTGATCGAACACAAACACTACGTCACGACCTACGGCAAAGACATGCCCGAAGTGGAGCATTGGACGTGGCAAGCGTATAGCGGTGCCGTTAAACCTACTCAAACGGAGGCAAGCGCTGCTTCTGAAGGGGGTAGTGCGCCATCGCAGCAGGGAGGGGAAGGGACTGCCAGTTCACGAGCTTGACCTGCGCGTTGCCTTAAAGGGGCTGAAAAGATTGGAATGTGTTTTAACCTTTCGCCACGCTTCTTTCCCACCCGTGATTGAAATCCGGGCTAATAGCATGAGGTCCACTAAAGGGACTGCAAGCTGCCTTGAGTCCCTTTAGTGTAATTGGTTTTATGAGCACGAACTTACAGTTCAGCGCGGATGAGCAACGCAGCAAAGAAGTCTTAAAACACGCTCTAGGTGGCTGAAAAGCTTAGGAACCCGGTAGATCACTCTACCGGGTTCCTAAAGTTGTGAACGTTATTGATGCTGCAACAGTCTAACGAATGTACTCTTTCAAGACACTATTGCGGTTAGGATGACGGAGCTTACGAAGTGCCTTGGCTTCGATCTGGCGAATGCGCTCACGAGTCACGTTGAAAATCTGACCGATCTCTTCCAACGTTTTCATGCGGCCATCATCCAAACCGTACCGCAGCCGCAACACATCGCGCTCACGAGGGCTGAGAGTATCCAGAACACTTTCCAGATCTTCGCGCAGCAGATTTTTAGACACCTGATCTTCAGGGGTTTCACCATCAGATTCGATGAAGTCGCCCAAGCGAGAGTCTTCTTCTTTGCCGATCGGCGTTTCTAGCGAAATGGGCAACTGAGCAGACTTGGCAATAAACCGCAGTTTCTCGATGGTCATCTCCATCCGAGTTGCAATTTCTTCTTCCGTCGGCTTGCGCCCCATTTCTTGCGAGAGAAGCTTGGTGGTCTTCTTGATGCGCGAAATGGTTTCGTAGAGGTGAACAGGCAGGCGAATTGTGCGCGACTGATCGGCGATCGCGCGGGTAATGGCCTGACGAATCCACCAGGTGGCGTAGGTCGAGAACTTATAACCCTTCTCGTGGTCAAACTTCTCTGCCGCACGAATCAGACCCAGACTGCCTTCCTGAATCAAGTCCTGGAATGACAGACCCCGGTTCATGTATTTCTTGGCGATCGACACCACCAGTCGCAAGTTAGACTGCACCATCTTGTCTTTGGCGCGGCGACCCAAGTGCAAGCGATGACGAAACGCCGAGAGCGGCATATTCACCGCATTAGCCCATTCTTTGTCTTGAGGATCACGGTCTAACTGGAGGAGCAAGTCTTCTCGAATGCGCTCTAGCTCAAGCAAATCGGCAATTTTGCGTGCAAGCTCAATTTCCTCATCTGCCCGCAAGAGTCGAATACGCCCAATTTCCTGCAAATACAAGCGAATTGAGTCTTCGGTGTAATGCTTCTTCTTCACTGCTGTCCGGCGACGAGTAGACCGAGCCTTACCAGGCTTACCGTCTTCTTCATCCGTAGCCGCATCTGCCGATTCGTCCCGATCTTCATCCTCAGTGAAGAACCCTAATTCGCTCTCAGGCAAATCGCCAGAGGCATCGCTTAAAAGCTCAATTTCGAGTACGTCGTTGGCCTGGGTCATGCCGCGTTCCTCATGCTCCTTAACTAGAAAAAAATCAGTCAACAGAGAAATTCACATGCAAAACACAAAGTCGAAACAACCAAGATTGATGATTCAACTAAGGTTCTTCATGGGCTTATTGAAATATACTCCCTACCAAAACACATCTTTAGGCAGAGACACCAAATTCCAGAATACAGTAAGCAGAACTTCTGTGAGATGCCTCCGATTGTAGCCTTTCTAACAAAAAGGTGTATATCTTTACCCGGACTTCAGTGCAAAAGTATGGGCAGAGTGCATCGTCACCGTGCTCAAGCCTACTGGTCAAACTATCAGGATTCCATCACAAAACTAGAACACTCCCCTCAAAAAGGCTTTTTGCAAACAGGCAGTTAATGCTTTGAGTTCTAGACATCAGTGCTATGTGTAATCACGATACTTGGACAATGACTGGAATTGAATGTACGCACTACATGGTCAAGGTTTAATCAACGAAGCTGCAATGCCAGTCCCAGACAAATTCTAAAACTGCTTTGCGCTTCAGGCTCCGGATGGAGATGAACCTCTGATAGCTACGTTAACTCAAATACCCTTTGTAGATCATCAAGTTTGCAGGGCAAAATGAATCGTTGCCGAACCCCTCTAAGATACTGAAAAACTACCGAGTGCAATCCTAAACAATTTGCTGAAAGAGTTCAGCGATTCTAACGAATTCTTAAAATTCATTGTGGCTGGGAAGGGGCAATTGAGAGCACCAGAGCAATGGCTAAAACGTTTGATAGCTGGCACGTTCGGCTCACAGCCTGTGGCATTGGCTGCATATTGCCAATCCTTTTTACCTTGCGTACAGCGCTAGCCTTCCTGCTTTTATAACATTTTGTAAACGGAGTCGCGTTGCTTTCTTTGGTTTGGAGGGAGAAAGCGTTTGGTTGCCCACGGCTCAAGCCTGAATAAAACAGCTACTCACGGGCGGAAGGGCGATCGGTAGAGGGTGCCTCTCTTGGAGGATGTAGCATCAGCTCTAAAAGGCCACAAGTGTCAGCCGTTAGCAAAATGCGTCCTGTTGAAGGATGACGCAAGCTAATCCAGAGGCTACAGCTAGTCACAGAACTGCTAAGCACAATGGCCGTATACTGTTGAGCCAGTTTGCAGCCAAGCTGATAGACTTGCGGACGTTTTTGGAGCGTAAATGACTCTAGACGGCAATACAGTTCACTTTGGTGATACATGCCGCAGTGAACACTGCCATTGAACCAAAAATTAAACGTAAAGATCTGATCCTCGTTAATTACTAAGGGCAACACAAGCACGACCTATAGAAAAACGGCTGAGTAGGCAGATCAAATTGTTTGTAGGATGGGTAGAGCAGAGCGAAACTCATGCAGACGTAAAGCTTTTCCTTTGGAACGCTTCGTGAAGGGCATGGCTACGCTAAAGGTTTCATTCTATTGCTACGCAACGCTTACGTAACAGCCCAACCTACATCATCTTCCATTTAATTGTGCCCACCTACTGACGTGATTCGACAACCTGCTTTCCAGTATGGGTTGAAGGGCTTGGTAACCAAACGTTACTCAAGAAATAGTGACAAAGAAATAATGGCAGAAAAGCAATGTTATGGTGCAACGTCCGTGTGCGATCGCCCGTTCTGTCTACTAGCTAGCCGTTCTTGCCAAAGTTGATCGATCGTGACGAAGCGATAGCCTTGTGCCAGAAGTAAAGGTAGCAATTGCGCGACGGTTTCGGCTACATCGGCCCCACCATGAGCACCATCGTGCAGCACAATAATGGAGCCGTTTCTCACCTGTTGCAGAATACGTTGTACAACCTTGGTTGCACCTGGTCTAACCCAGTCTTCAGGCACGACACTCCACATGACAGGGCGATACTGCCATTGCTGAAGCAGCGTCAGGGTGTGAGGGGTAAAGAGACCGTAAGGTGGTCGAACGTCGCGCACACTTGTTGAGGGAAGCTGGCAAGTTTGGGTGATTTCGGCCTGGGTTTGAGCCAGCGTTTGCTGGAGTGCTGCTGCCGAAAGGAGGGGAAACGAGCGATGGTCGTATCCATGTAGCCCAAGCCAGTGGCCTTGCTCGAAGATAGCGCGGGCAACAGTGGGCGATCGCTGTACACAGGCTCCTAACCAAAAGAAGCTAGCGGTGACACCGTAACGTTCTAAGGTTTCTAGGAGTGGGGGCGTGTAGCGAGGATGAGGCCCATCGTCAAAGGTCAGAGCGATCGTAGGGCGAGACTCGTCTCCAGACCACAAACAGTGAGGGAACAGTGGTTTGAGCGCTTGATACAGCAGCGGATAGGCAGGAGCGAAGGACATCACGTTATGCTATACCGCCAGACAAAATGCTTGGCGAGTATGCGCCGATTGCACTAACGATGACAACACTTCACTGCTTAACGGATAGACCAGAAAGCCATCAAAACCAGGATTTTCCTCTTGATGCATCCACCGGGGTGCATGAAAATCAGTCAAGGCAACAAATGTGGTGCGATAGGTGCTGGCGTAAGCACGCAAGTCTTGAAGTAGGGCATGAGACCAGTTTTGATGATCACCAGTCAAAATAATGAGAAACGGCGGCTGACGAGTGAGTTGAGCAAGCGCTTCCTCTTCCGAACCTGCACTCGTCACAGAGTAACTGGAGCAACGAAGCAACGATGCCAGCACATGCACCTCACGGGGCTGCTTCGCCAATAGAAGAATATCGCTCGATGGTGATTGCATAGTGCAAAACGGCAGGCTGTTTGCCCATATCAGAAAGAATCTTGTCCAGGGAAGAACTTAACGCTGGAATTCAATATACCGTCTCTCAAGAGATTAGCTTGACAAGCGAAATCGCTGAAATCTTTTTGCTAATTCCTTTTGACGCTCTTTTGCTTGATTGCAGCGCTTCCATTTTTCTTAGTCTTTACCTTACTCTCAATAAAGGTTTTGAAACATTTCTTAGAATGGATACGATAAATTGTGATTTAAAACAACGCCTCTAATGGCTAGAGTAGCTTTTCCGTGAGTGTTTCTCTAGTTTCAGGTGCTGTACAAGAGTGGCTGTTTCTTACTTAACCTTACGCTTGATACAAGGCAAAGATTTCTACTTGAAAGTTTAGAATTTCCGGCTTGCTCACAGATTGTTTAACTGACAATCTTTAGAATTAATTCCAATTTCCGACTATCTTCTGTAAGCAAGCCGCCATGTTTCAGGAGGCGATCGCCACCCGCTTGAGCCAATATTTCTTTGCTCCATCCTTTAACGCTTCGAGGATAGCTATGATGACCACAAAGCCTGTTAATACTGTTATCGGTGTTGTACTGACAATAGCTTTAGCTGGTTGTACCAGGCTCACCACCGATCGCTACGAGGCGACGGCACTCACTCGCTATACGTGGCAAGTGTCGTACAGTGCCGATCCAACCCATACGCGAGGGCAACGCTTTGAAGCCTTTAGCTCGACTACGTTGCTGAACCAGAATGGTCAAAACCCTGTAGACGCGGTAACAGGGCCAGACGATCGTGGCTTGTGGTGGGCTGCCCTACCGCCACGCCCTACGATGGAGTCGATCGAGCGGCGGCAGCAACCGTTAGAGCAACCAGATACACCTCAGTTGATTAAGCAAGTAGACTATCGCCTCAGCTTTCAGCGCAAGGGGGCAATGATGACTCTGCCGACCAACTACGATGTCTACCGTGAGGCTGTGAAGGCAAAGCGCATTGGCGCTTCACTAGCGCTGACATTGGGCTTGGGCGATCGCACAGTTGAAAAAGCCGAGCACCGCTGACGTTTGAACCGCACTCAATTGAAATTGAATCACTGTTTGATAGCGATTGTGTTCTATGGTGATAAGCGTGCTTTTTTGAGGCGATTGGCTTCGTACCAGTCAGCGATCGCGGGTACCCACGCTTGAAAATGGGGCCAGATAAATTCACACAGCTTTTGGGCTTCTAACTGAGCATCGAGCTTCCAGCGCAGATCGAGCAGGTGCATGAGCGATCGCACGTTGGCTGACATAACCCAGTGCTGCCGCACATCAAAAGGAATTAAGCCTCTAGCGTGTTCCTCCGAAAAGCCTTGCTGGATGCGATCAGCATAGTGCTGGCAGGCGGTCAAACACCAGTCCACATCTTGTTGGCGCTGCTCCAGCGTGTAGTCGTAGCGCTTGCCCTGGCGATCGGTGTAGGCACCCAAGGGACGTAGGTAAAACACGGCTTCGACGGCTTGCTTTCCAGCAGCCACATCGAGAATCCGCTGACCTGTATAGCGAAATGACTGCACGTCAAAGCTTACGCCCACACGATGCGTCCGGATTTGCTGCATGGTGCTGTGGGGAAACCAGCCGCAGTTGAGAATAATCTGAGGATGTTCGAGTGGCCCATAATGTCCCCGATTGCCAGCCAGCAGATTTTTGACGACGATCTCACCACATTTGGTTTCATCGGGCCACTCAGCGCGATCGTCCCAAACAAAGGCTTCGGCATAGTCCTGATGCATCGCCGCATAAATCGCCTGCTGGGGATTGGGCGTCTGGCTAATAACCGCAACGGTAAAACGATCCATACGTGGAGCACTAGAACTTTAAGCTCTCTAGAATACGAGGTTTGGTCAGCAATAGAGATTTGATTGGAATTTCTTAATGCTCTCAGTAGCGACGTTCTCTGTTACGCCATTATTTCACTACCGACAGCGACTGTAAGACTTGCGTGTAGGTTTCGATGTTCACGGCACGGCACGGCTTCCAACCGCTACTCGCTGTACTGTCTGGTTGCATGCCGCCTGAAATCAGCATTGGGTTTCCTTTAATGCCTAAAAAGCTTACAAGACTCTTGCGATCGTGCAGCTTTTCCGCGTACACCGTTACCAGTCCAAAGCGTGTCCGTACTTGCTTGACTTTTTCTAACCCACGCGGCCCATCTTGAGAGGTTCGGATGCTAAGGCAGGTATTTTGTTCTCCCTGATAGTCGATCGCGTAGCCAGAATCATCATCACCATTCGCATAGCGGCCTGCCTCACCTTCAGCCCGCACTAACCGAAAGCCGACCGGAAGCCTCGTGGGTACAACGACTGGAATCGGAAGCTGAGTGAGCCGAGCTTTTTGCACTGGGGAGAGCAAGTTTCCGGTTGCCTGCGCTAGTAGAACAGCCGCTTTTGGTTTAAGCAAGGGGCCAGTAGTTGAAATGGCGGCAGAGGCGATCACCTCATCTTTGAAGAGCGAGTTGGCGTAACCCAGCTTCGGGGCAAGCGCAACTAGGGTGATCACGAAGGAAGCGCAGGCAGCGGCTTGGTGAGAGCAGCTCATTCGGTTATCCTTTCAATAGCTAAAAATCTATAAGGTAAATGGCAAGAGCCTTGAACAAGGGCAGCACCAAAATTATTCAGTTACCTGTAACACTAACTCGACTTCATACACGCTAAAAATTATGGACACCAAAACAAATCAGCTTAGGCCCAGCACTAACCTGAGACCCCAAAGATTTCCTTCCGACCTCGACTGGAGCCCGACCAAAAGATTCGACTCGCTTGATCAGCTCTTCAATTTTGTAAATATGGAATGCGAGGATGCGATTCACTGGTATTACGAGAAAAAGAAATCTAAGGCCATACTTGGCTATTGGCTTCGGTTAGGGGCGATTGTTGCAGTGGCAGCCGCAGGACTCATACCGATTATAGGCATACTATGTAGCAAGGATCGGGTGCCATGTCTATCTCCGGCATGGGCAACCGTTTCTCTTGCCATTGCTGCTTTATTGATTTCACTTGATCGCTTTGGTGGCTACACAAGTGGATGGGTGCGGTACGTTAGGACAGCGCAGATCATGACATCTTTGCAAGGAGACTTTCTACACGATTGGCAAGTACATCGACACGATCGACAGGCACAAACGAGTGAAGAAACGAATATTAAAATTACCCAGGACGGTATTTCTATGTGTAAAAAATTTCTCCAAAGCGTAAACACTTTGGTACAGAGTGAGACAAGTGTATGGGCACAGGAGTTTCAGCAGGCTTTGATGGAAGTCGATCGAGGGTCTAAATCTCGTTCAGATGAATCGAATAATGGATGAAGCATAGAGGCAAAGCGTACAGGAAAGCTTGCGCTCTTAAGAAGGAATGACTGGACGTAAGCTTTGCCCTACTCTGATTTGTCATTGGCGCTCAGTTTTGGCTGGATTAGCAGTGTTTCTTCTGCCTTTGTGCTAGCGATCCTGCCCGAAAGACATTTTCCGGGCATTTTTATGGTTTTATGCCACCATAGACAGCAGATGAAGTAAGCCATCTATTATCTATCCAACGTTTCAAAGGCTGACCCGTGCCCAATCGTAATTCTTTCCTGGCATTCGTCTTTCTTCTTGGCTTATGGGGTGCTGCCCAGCCAGCTTCGGCGCAGTCTTTGGTGCCTCATACAGTGCAGTTAGATTCAACAAAGTTAGAGCGACAGGGGTTAAGCTTGGCGCAGGAAGCCGCACAGTTGGCTCAGTTTCAGCAGTATGAGTTGGCACTGCCAAGGGCACGCTTGGCTACTCAGCTAGCGCCGAAGAGTCCCGAAATCTGGTCGCTGCTGGGCGGTCTGTATTTGCAAACCAATGACCTGGATGGTGGCATTACTGCTCTTAAAACGGCGCAGACCCTGGATCAAAAAAATGCAGCCGTGCTGTTTGCTCTGGGATCAGCTTATTTTCAGAAAAACAGTTACACGACGGCGATCGATTATCTGAAATCGGGTCTAAAGATCAAGCCAAATGTTCCAGGCGCTTTGTTTGACCTGGGCAATGCGTATTTGATGCTGCGTCAATTTACAGATGCACTGGCTCAATACGAGAAAGCGGTGGCTCAAGATAAAACGTTCTGGCCTGCGATTAACAATATTGGGTTGATCAAATACGAAAGCGGCGACGTGGATGAAGCGATTCGGCGCTGGCGGGCGGCTGTGGCGATTGATACCAAAGCGGCAGAACCTCAGCTTGCAATGGCTGTCGCGCTGTATGCTAAAGGCGATCGTGAGCAGGGTTTGGCGTTAGGCGAAACGGCAATTCAGATCGATAGTCGCTACAGCGATTTGAAATTTCTCAAAGAGAATCTTTGGGGCAATCGCTTATTAGCCGATACAAAGAAATTTCTTGAGACCCCTCGCATCAGAGCCACGATTGCCCAGGCGCAAGGGTCTACCCCAAAGCGACCGTCTTCACCGCAGTAGAGGCAGGGCTTTGAGCCGTTTGAGACAAAAAACGGCTGCATTCTAAAAAATGGCGTTGTTTTTGACAGGGGTGCTATCAAAAGTGTGATAGCTTGCCCCCAACAGTGTTTGACGCATTCATCATGGGACTGAGGGGACTGCTCTACTTGAATCATGCACGCGTCAGGGTTCATAAGCCCAGACGGCTGAAGGTGCGATCGTTGCTATGGCTGCTGATCCTTGCGCCATCGCTCTGGTTTGGCTATCGCGAACTTAAAAGCTATTTTGTGCGACCACAGGCCATATTGGTGCTGGGTGGCACACCCAAACGTGAGAACTTTGCGGCTGAGTTTGCGCGGCAGCATCCAAAAATTCCGATTTGGGTTTCTGGCGGTAGCCCAGAGGCTTATACAGAGGGCGTTTTTGCAGATGCAGGTGTAAACCCGATGCGTCTTCATATCGATCGCAACGCGGTTGATACGGTCAGCAACTTTACTACCCTGGTTGATCAGTTTCGAGCCAGAAGGATCAATAGCGTTTATTTAATTACCTCTGACTACCACATGCGTCGTGCCCGCGTGATTGGGGAACTTGTCTTTGGCAGTCGAGGAATTGTTCTCAAACCAGTACCCATGCCGTCTGACCGGGCAACCGAGCCGTTGGCTAAAACGGTGCGAGATGGTGCAAGGGCAATGCTGTGGCTGACAACAGGGCATACAGGCTCTACGTTGGTGCACCGTGCCGACGATCGCTAAACCCAGCGCTTGGCTCAGGGGTACTCTTCAGAAAGCTTGCTTAGAGACGCTGCTTCACCCATGCTACGGCACTTGGAACATCAGCGACTCGATCGCCCTGAGGCATCGGCGGACGCTGCACCATGACGATCGGCAGCCCTAACTCTCTTGCCGCCATAATCTTGGCGTAGGTTGCATCGCCCCCACTGTTTTTACTGACGATCGCGTCAATCTCATACTTCTTCAGCAGGTCTCTTTCGCTATCCAGGGTAAAAGGGCCACGATCAAGCAACAGTTCTCCAGATGGTAATGGTAGATCGGCTGCTGGGGGATCAATCGAGCGCATCAGAAACCAGCGATCGGTTATGGGGGCAAACGGTGCCAGTTGCTGCCTACCGATCGTCAGAAAAACTCGCTTGGCAGATTTCGGCATGGCTTGGGCGGCAGCTTCTACGGTCTCAACTTCCAACCAGCGATCGCCCACTATCTTTTGCCACTCCGGTCGTACCAGCATTAAATGTGGTAAACCGACTGTGGTAGCAGCAGCAGCAGCATGCCAGGAAATTTGGGCGGCAAACGGGTGCGTCGCATCGATCAGTAGATCAATACAGTGTTCTTGAAGATAGGTGGCAAGTCCATTTGAACCGCCAAAACCACCTATACGTATCATCCCTACAGGGGCAGAGGGTTGTAGAGTCCGTCCAGCCAGCGATGAAGTAACCGTAACGCCCGGAAGTTGTAAGAGATGGGTTGCTAAGGCGGTTGCATCACCTGTGCCACCCAAAATGAGCACTTGCATAGTTTGATTAGCGATCAATAGTCAGCCAAAAGCTGATCGCTGACTGCTGACCGCTAACGGCTTTAACCCAAATCATGTTCCTGAACCCAAGCTGATCGCTCAATATCCTTACTTCGTTGATAGCTTTGCCGGATCGAGATTGATAAACGGAAGCGCTCCGTTGCCGCCCATCACCTGCGGAAACTTGCCGTCCCATTTTTCGATCGCCTGTTTCTGAAGCAGTTCTGGGGTCAGCGTTTCACGTAGTAGGCGCTGGGCTTCTGCCTGCCCCTTAGAGCGATTTACCGTAGCCTCCGCTTCTTGCTCGGCTTCCTGAGCCACATAAACGGCTCGTTGTGCCCGCTGTTCCGCAATTTGCTTCTCTTCCACCGCTTTAGAAAATTCGGGCGAAAACGTGAGATCGACCACGCTGGTATCCAGCACGATAATGCCGTATTTATTCAGGCGTTCGCCCAACGCCATGTCAAAGTCTTGCTTCAACTCATCCCGTTTGGTAATGGCCTCTTCGATCGTGCGTCGTGCTGCCGCAATCTTAAACGACTCCTGGGTTTGCGGGGCAATAATCTTCGACACAATATTTTGCAAGCTACCTTGCGTTCGTCGAATATTTACAACCTGAGTGGGATCTAAGCGAAAGTTAATGGCAAAGCTAGCGGTCAAATCTTGTAAATCGCGAGTCGAACTCTGTGCGGGTACCTCAAACTTTTGCACCGTCAGATCATAAATATCAACTCTGGAGACAAACGGCGGTTTGACGTGAATCCCTTCGAGCAACTCCCCGTCCCGCGCTTTACCCAGAATGCTCATAACTCCAGCTTCACCGGGATTGATGATAACAAAGGCATTCAGCCCTAACAGCGCCACAATGCCGACGATCACCAATAATGCGGTCGTCTGCCAAGTTTGATGCGAACTACTCACGTCTCGATCTCCTTTGTTTATGTCCCTCCTACGACCATAGGCGATCGACGGTGCATCATGCTTGACCACAACAGCGATCGCACAGGGACTACCTTGAATATGTCGTGTTTAATCAACTGGTAGGTCGCGTAGAAAGTAGAAGCGATCGCTCTGTAAATTAATTCCTTGAACTCTACCTAAGTAACCTGCCAAAGGTGAAGAAAGCTCCACTAGAAGTTCATAAACAATTTTTTCATTGTCAAGGAAATGTGTAAACTTACTGTTATGGTAAATACGAATTTCTGCTGCACTAAATTTACCTTGACTTTCTCGCTCAGATAACTCTTTAACAGATTGAACCATCTGAAATCGTAGTTTTATCTCATTAAGAATTTTGTCAATATACTCTTGAATTTTATCATCGATTTGTCCTGGTATCAGATAATCCTTAAGTTCAATCAGATTGATTGAATTAGGATACTTTGCTTGAAGCTCAACCAATTTCTGCAAAGACATGGCGCTAATAATACTAATTTCTGATGTTATGGCAGATTCTCGAAGCTGCTTAGTTGGCTGACCAGAACCGATGATTAGCCTTGCAGCCGTCATATAGTCCTTCTTTAAATGACGTTTGCCGATTCGATCTAACTCCTCAACAGAGCGATCTGGAATACTTTTACCTGATTTACACTCTCCTACTAGAGAGTAGGGTTTTGAGCAGAAGAGATCTAAACCTCCTGCACCACCATGATAAGCTTCTTCGACTTTGAAACCCAAAAATTCAAGGCTTCGCTGAACAATTCTTTCAAAATCTGTTCCAGCTTCATAGGTGGTTTTCTTGGCAGATTCTGCTTCTATACTCCGATCGCCCAGTGAAGCTATAGTACTAATCCACAACAACTTTGGATCGTGTTTCTTTATAGGTAAATTACTTGTCCAGCCCAAAAATGTTTGAATATATTGATCGAATTCATTAGCAAAAGGAACATTATCGCTAGCTAGTCGAGCGATAATGTTCTGCAACTCTTCCAATTCAGGATAAACTGGCGGACTCAATTTTTCCAGCTTTTGTCTGTACTGCTCAAAAGTTATACCGTCTAATACAGGCAAAGAATTTGAGACTAAACCAGGTTCAACCAGAGATAAAAATTCTCCTTTTCCTGCTCTGAAAATTTCAAAAGCTTGAGGCATTTTGCAGATTCTCAGATAAGCTACGAAGATGTAATTTCTTTTCTGAAAACTAATTCTGAGAGCTTCTTCTGTCCACACAGTAAGTCTAGATAAAGGGCTTAAGAGTTCTGGAATATCTATACTTCTACAGAATTCACACCTTGCCCAAAACTGGGTGTGAGTAGTGTCATCATCTTCAGAACAAAGAGCAAATGACTGTCCTTGAGAAAGAAAACTCCAAGGCATTGCTACAATTGTTTCCCCCTGAATTAAAGCCTGATAGTCAGCAGAGGGAATGCAAAGTGCGTTTGCAAGAAAAACTAGCTCAGTCATACACCTAATGTTGTGAGAAGCTCATCTGCATTCGTCAAAGAATCTGTCGTTTCCATTTTTACAGTGGCAGTGATCAGTTGATCTTCATCAATCACATCTGTAGGAATCTGTCCTGAAGGATCACTTAAAATCTCACGGATGAGATAGCTACTCTCGGCGATTTTCCTCTCTTGCATAAACTCAAGAACCTCCTCTTCAGTTACCTCGTATTCCTCGTGAGAGTTGTATACAAAAAGAATCGCCAGCAAGGGTTGCAAATCTTTACCCTTTAGTGACACCCACTCTCCACCTAATTCAGAAAGAAGAGTATTAAGATATTTATTACCTGATGTATGAGCTTTAACCGCCTTGGAACGTACTAAACAACCACGACTGAGATCAAATTTCCTGTAATCGATCAAGCGTTTAAGAGCGGCGCTAACATATCTAGCACCAGATTCTTGAAGAACTGAAACCCCTATTTTGACTGTTTTCCTATTTTCCTTTCCAACCACTCTAAAACTGATGTAACCCCTATCAGCAGTCTTTGTCTCAATTTCTTCAATGTCTTGAACTTGAACTTTTTCAACGGTTATACCCATCAAACTGGCAAAGCCAAGCCATAGCGCTTCAACAATCAACTCACTATCTTCTAAATAATCATCGACGTTGCTATCCAACGCTAATAGCTGCTCATTGAATGCCACTTCGACTTGACGAAAAGAATTATTTTCAGATCTTGAAGAAGTCTCTTGATTGCAGCTTTTACCCGTAAGCTCAGCTTGATCAGTCTCTTTACTTTCAGGCTCTACTTCAGCAGGAATTTTCCAGTTCTCCCGACACCATTTCAAAACTTTTCTGACGATAGGCTTTTCCTTACCTAGTTCGTGTAATTCTCTCTCATCAAATGGGAATGTAGCGGCACCTGGAGTTAGCCCTTTACAGTCATAAAAATCCTTGAGCCAATGAGAAACAAGAGCAACGACATCATCAGAGTTAAGGTATTTTAGATCAAAGTCCTTTTCCCCAATCCGATCTACCACTGATTCTGCTTGTGGCATCGTTTTTACCTGAAACGCCCATGCTTGTGGAGAGATTGACATCATGAGTACACCACGTTTGATCTTGCTATAAAGGTCTTTAGCAAGAAGTGCGACCACTTGTGGAGTTGATAGACCTTTGAAATTAGAAGACTTTGGTTCAACTTCATCAAAGCAGATGACAATTGATCTATAGTCACCAATGAGGTCTAAAACTTGGCTAGCAATACCTAACGCTCTGGATTCTCTATCTTCATCTTTAGAAGCAGGTAATCCCATTGCGTCTGCTTGCGCTTGCGTCAGTTCCTTTCCTGATAGCCAATTGATGGCAAAGATCTCTCTACCCTCTACTAGAGTCCAGAGAATCGCTTGAGCTACGTATGGATCTGTAATATGTGGCTTAATCTTACAAATTCTTGTGGTTGACTTATCAATTAACTGTGGATCTTTAGTTAAAGCCGGAGAAAATCGCTTTAGAAGATCTTGAGGAGACAAATTAGAGTTGTAAGCTGAGTTGATTAATGCAGTTGCTAGTTCTTGCCACTGGGTTACATTCTGGCTTCCCTGTTGCTTCAAGCTTAGAGCAAGCGTGCTCAAAAAATGGGAGTTTATTCTGTTGAGATCACCATAATCTGTTTCACTCATATAGACGAAGAAGCAACCACCTTTTTCTTTAAGATGGCGGCGAATTCGACTAAGTAAATGGCTTTTCCCTAGTCCTTTTTCTGCCCTTATTGTAATTCCAAGCACTGAACGCTGACCTTTACGGATTTGTTCAATCCCTTGAAATACAGCGTCAGAGATATGCTTATTAATGGAAGGAACATCAGGAAATTTATGTTCCCAAACATCATGGCTTCTAACAGATAAAGATCTGTCAAATGGGTTCTCGCTCTCAATGAGCTTATGAAGGTCTGAAACAGCAGATGGAGAGTGGGGCGTTGCTTCTGTAGACATGAGATACCTGCAAAATCGCAAATGTTTAATGCTGCTGAAAAAATTGAAACCTAGATCTATAGACGTTTGGCATAGCAGCGCAAACCACTGACTTTAGTTGTGATAGAGTCTTCAATTTTGTCAGGGGCACTATCCTCTACGCTGCCTTCTAAAAGTTGAAAAATATCCTTTTCTTGCATTTTTAGTAGCCACTCATCAAACTGGAAACGAGCAACCTGATCACCAATTCCACGACGGATTCGATAGATCGGTACTAAGTTGTCTAAGTTGTAGTCACGGTTGAGACGATCGTAAACATCAAGTGCAACTGACTTAAATTCTTCGTAGGAAGCGATCGCATCTTTTGTCGCTTTGCCATTTGTAGAAGCAACTACCGCGATGTTCTCCATTTGTTGCAGCCACTTCAACAAACCTCTCGCCATCCAGGCTCCAGTCGTCGTACCTGTAAGCGCAAAATCCACTGTTTTAAGTTCTTTAGCCAGTTGTGCTACTCCTTTCGCTTCCAGAGAGACTAACGAGTACGACTTTTGTTTTTCGACCTTAATCGCGCCGTCTTCTACTAATTGTTTAAAGGGTTCAGCTTTCTTCGCACGATCGGGCAACTTCCCTTTTGGCAAAGCTGTTTTGTCTGCACCCAACTCCCACAAAGCTAAAAGCAAGCGAGTTGTTTCCTGAGACTTCGCTGTAGACGTTTTTTCTTCAAGAAGAGTCTGAGATGACATAAGGTCAATCCTGCATTCGCTAGGGTAAGTTGTTGCGCCTTTCTCATGTTTCCCCTAGAAATCAGCAAGATCACGATCTCACGTTACGAACTTCATCAAATTCCTACACGACGCACGTTCGTTGTATAGCAATTCCACTAGAGGTAATCTAGGCTACCCTTGCTTGTACAGATTACTGAGTTTGCTAGCGTTGCTCCCGCTCCAGCCTTCTTGCCAACACGATCGCTCCCAACTGCGATCGCCCTTTGCCCATTAACCCATCAAGAATTGGGCAGAACAACCATTGTTGGGTTGATAGGTAAAACGGAAGGAAAGATCGCATTAATCCATTTCTGGTACCACGAGGCGCTTCATGCTTGCACTAGAGGCAAGCGGCTTTAACGGCTCCACATGCTCAGATTCGCAAGGCTGTAGATTGGCATAGCCTGCAAACTTGGGCAAAATATCGCGGCAAAAGGCTTCGGCGGCTTTCGATCGATAGCGGTTTGGGTTGATGATGACCGAGAGGGTACGTTTGACTACGACATCATCCATCCGGGCACGGTGCAGCACACCCATTTGCAGTTCTTTTTCGATCGCTGAAATTGACACAAACGCTGCGCCTAAGCCAGATTGCACCGCGTTCTTAATGGCTTCGATCGAGTTTAGCTCCATCTCGATCTTGAGGCGACGGGTTTCGATGCCGCAGCGAGTCAGCACCTGGTCAATCACCTTGCGAATGGTTGACTGCGAGTCGAGCGCGATGAACTGAAGCTTATACAAGTCATCTTTTTGAATCGTTTCAGCTTTTGCCAACGGATGAAAGACAGGCAAAATCAGTGCTAGTTCATCTTCAGCGTAGGGAATAATTTCTAGAGAGTCTTGCAATTCAGGTGAGATTTCACCACCGATGATAGCAAGGTCGATCTGTCCATTCGCCACACTCCAGGAGGTGCGACGCGTTGAATGCACATGTAACTGCACAGCGACATCAGGATACTGCTGCCGAAAGACCCCAATCATCCGTGGTAGCAGATAGGTTCCAGTGGTTTGGCTGGCTCCAATAATCAACGTGCCACCCTGAAGATTTTGCAAATCTTCGATCGCACGACAGGTTTCCTGGCAAAGTGTGAGAATTTTTTCTCCGTAGCTTAAAAGGAGATGCCCCGCTTCGGTAAGCTGTGCGCGTCTACCGCCCCGGTCAAACAAGGGGACATCCAACTGGCGTTCCAGGTTTTGGACTTGCAAGCTAACGGCAGGCTGAGAGACGTAGAGACTATCGGCAGCGCGCTTAAAACTTCCCTCAGCGGCGATCGCTTTGAGAATGCGTAACTGATCCAGAGTAAATGGAAGGTCAGACATACTGCTAAACCTGAGATTTTGGAGGAGCCGGAGTGTACTCACCTGCTGGTACAGAAGCAATCGGTAGATCAGACGATCGATCCGCTTCTAAACCAGAAACCCTAACACAGTCATCCGAATAATCCCTAACAGTACCGTGTGCCATGTATCGTATTGAAACGTAAATTAAAGAACTATGAAACGGGAGGTTATTCAGGACTTTCTGAATTTACCAGGAATTGCGGGCGTTGCCCTAATGGATGGGCGCTCTCGACCTTATTTTTGTGGTATTGATCAGACCCTGAACTTTCAACAAAAGGAAGCCCTTGCCCAGGGCATCTTACAGGTCGTTGAAACCATACCAAGTGGCTTCAATCTCTTTGAGTTTCAATTTACCGAGTATCAAGCGCATCTTTATCGGCTCGATCGCGGCATGGTTTTGCTGGTCTTAACCGATCAGGATCTGGTTTATGCAGATTACCTGAGCGTAATCCAACAACTGCAAACCGTCTTGCGGGAGGATATGCCAAATGCGATCGCTACCTTTCGGCTCATGGCGGGCAACATTACCCTGACTGGGCTGCATTACCGCAAGCACAGTGCTGACCCAGCACCCACTGAAAAACTAGATGCTGACCCAACCCCCGCAAGTGCAGAAGCAGCGGTATCAGAAACGCCTCCTGCAATAGTGCTATCTGCTCCTGAATCGGCTAATCAGGCACCGTCCAAACCAGCCACGCTAAAGGACGCGATCGCCGCTCTCAATCACCTCAGCCAGTTTACAACCCAGTATCTCGGTACGCATGTCATTGCCAATTACTGGAAAGCCACGCGCCCTCAACTCGACTGGTTAGCCAATGTTCAGGTTGATCGTACCGCCCAATTTTCCTTTACTGGAGCGTCAGCCCAAGAGATGACCACCTCCCTTACCCCTCAACAGCAAGAATGGCTACAAACCTGGGTGACTGCGTTCATCAAACGCTGTGCACAAGTAATCCGCGACTTCCCCACGATCGTGAAGCAAAAAGGACTCAACGACCAGCAAGCCACGCTGCTCTTAATGCGTGAGGAGTGAGGGGTAGAAAGTTAAGAGTTTTGAGTTAAGAGTTTTGAGTTGATTGAGCGGTCAGCGGTCAGCCTTTAGCCTTCATCCTTTAGCTTTTAGCCTTCCGCCCTCATTCCTCATCCCTCATCCTTCCACCCTCTGCCTTCCATCCCTTTATCCTCCTTAAAACCAATGGCTAAAACCGTTAGACTCGAACCGATCGCCCAGGAAACCTCTGTTGAAACCAACGGCAACCTGCTCTCCGTCCTCCTGAACAAAGACCTGGATGTCTTGAAAGAATGTGGTGGTAGAGGGATGTGTGCCACCTGTCACATTTATGTGCAACAAGGCATGGAGTCTCTTTCCCCGATCAGTCGCCGCGAACAGCGCACGTTGGAGGTAATCACCACCTGCAAGCCCAACTCTCGCCTTGCGTGCCAGTCCAGAGTCTTGCAGGATGGCGTGGTAGTCGAACTGCCGCCAGGGATGTATATCAATTCGATTAAGGACATTGAGGATCTGATTGGCCGCCGCGCTGATCAAGATTTGCTGCATCCTCTAACCGGGAAAGTGCTGGTAGAAGCTGGCAAACTTATTACGCGATCGACGCTGAAGCAGATCGAAGACACCACGAGCTTTAATGCCAACAGCTACTTCTCGCACACGACAGATTATTAATCGCAGGCAGCACTCATCAGGGTTTTGCAGACTGTTTTATACCTGCTAGCCGTTTTAGGTATAAAAACGTTTAAAGCGTTGATATGTTTGAATATCTTCCAGAGCCTGCTTTGTAAAGGTAAGGTCAAGGGAATTGCCCAAAGGGAACACTGTGAATACGGAGCGAGTTTAAGGACTTAGTTTACCTTCTAAACGCTTGAACTACGTTAACTTTACACAGAAGGATGGCAATTTCCATGTCGCGCACACCATCGATCAAATTTCTTAGCAAACGGCTGCTCACGGCAGCGGGGTTGGCAATGCTCACGGCGATTCCTGCGACAGCCAGCGTTTTTAACCCAGCCTCTCAAGCGACTTCTCCTAACAGCGCTTCCCTTAGCCAGACGACCGGGGGTGATCAGTGGCTTGTAGCAGACAAGAAGAACGGTAAGAAAGACCGTGATGACGACGATCGCGGACGTGGGCGCGATCGGGATGATGACGATAAACGCGAAGTACGGATTGATCTCAATCGTGCCAAGAATCTTGCTCGCCAAGCCGCAGAAGCAGCCAATGGTGGCATTCAGTTCTACCGCGCCGAAGATTCAATGCATGGGCCTGCTGTGCGTTGTCCTTACGTTGATAATGGCGATTCGTGGACGTTTACGTTCTTGGGTAGTCGGGTTGGCTCATATACCAAGACCATTCAGAGCGTTGTGACTGTCTATAAGAACAGCAGCCGGATTTTGGTTGCTTACAACGGGCCGATTCGCACAGTGCAACAAACGCAAATCACCAGTTTTACAACGACCCAACGCACAGTGCTGACGGAGTTGCTACAAGGCAACTGTAGCTGTAACAATCTTTTGACCAGCGCCACACGGACTCAGATCATCAGCCAATCGCGTTCTCTCCCACCGGGCATTCAAAAGCAACTGCTGCGCGGTAAAGGTTTGCCGCCCGGTATTGCTAAGAAATTAGTACCGTTGCCGAAGCAGGTGAATAGCTACATCAATCTGCCAGCCTCTTACGACCTGTTTGTCATTGGATCAAATGTGGTGCTGGTTGATCAGGTGAATTATGTTGTCGTGGACTACATTTCTGATGTGTTTCTGTCTCAAACGACAAGCTTTACAACGGCCCAACGCACGACGTTGGTGGAAATGCTACGAGGTGACTGTAGCTGTAACAATGTCTTGACTAGCGCCACACGGACTCAAATCATCAGCCAATCGCGTTCTCTCCCACCGGGCATTCAAAAACAACTGCTGCGCGGTAAAGGCTTACCTCCTGGCATTGCTAAGAAATTAGTGCCATTGCCAAAGCAAGTGAATAGCTACATTAATCTGCCGACCACTTACGATCTGTTTGTCGTTGGGTCGAATGTGCTGCTGGTTGATCAGGTGAACACCGTTGTCGTGGACTACATTACCAACGTGTTTCTGTAAGCCGATCTTTTTGTAAGTCGATTATGTTTAAGTGGGTGCATCTATCCAATCACACGATCGCACCCATCGCACGGCCTTCAATACCGTGGGTTGACAGGATAGCTCAAGCTTTTGACCACTCGTGTCATGTCAGTTGCGTGATCATCGGTCGGGTGAAGTTAATTGCACTCGACAGTGGCTGTATTTAGGGAAGAATAGAGACAGAAGCGTCAGAGGCTGTCTTCCCGTCTAATGCTACCGTTCCGATGCGAATTATTGCTTATCTCTATAGCGATCCACTGTTAGAGCCAACGCCCGATCGAGCGCTGTGGGGGTGGGAGATTGATCAGGTCTATCAAGATCTTGCCAGTGTCGCCGCACCCAAAAAAGGGACGATCGCGCGTCAGCAGTGGCAGCAGCTTTTAGAAGACTGTCAGACAGAGCCAACCGATTATTTGCTCATTCGACGCGTGGAAGAACTGGGCGACTCGGCTCAAACGGTGGGCGATCGCCTTGCGGAGTTAGAGGCGTTGGGCATTCGTCTCATTGTGACGGAGCAAGCAACTGGCACACTCGATCCGACCTTAGCTGATCAACCCATCCTGAAAGGCGCAGACCTACAGGCAGATTTACTCAAGCTCTTGCAGCAAGTCCAGTGGTCGCAACGGAGCCGTCGTATCCGTCAGGGACATGCCCAGAATCGTCTGAAGGCACTGCCGCCACCAGGGAAAGCACCTTATGGCTATCGACGCAGCAAGACTCGTTACGTCGTCGATCGCAGCACGGCTCCCGTTGTCAAAGACTTTTTTGACCAATTTCTGTTGTATGGTTCCCTGAGTGGGGCCGTCCGCTATTTAGCAAAAAAATACAGCAAAAAAATCGCGCGATCGACCGGGCATCGTTGGCTGACCAATCCTGTCTATCGCGGTGATACAGCCTATCAAAACGGTGATCTGATCAGCGATACCCATGCGCCCATCATTTCGCGGGAGGAAGCCGCTCAGGTCGATCGCTTGCTGCGACGCAATCGCCAGCTACCACCCCGCACAGCTAGCGCACCTCGTTCCTTGGCAGGGCTAGTGGTGTGCAGCGACTGTCGATCGCCCATGACCATTACCCGTGTCTCAGCCCCCCGTCGCGATCGCGAGTATCTGTATCTGCGCCCAACCGGATGCACCCAAACACCCAAATGCGGGGCGATCGCCTATGATGCCATCCTGCAGCAAACCATTGAACGGATCTGTGAAGAGTTGCCGCGTGCGGTTGCCGCAGTTGAGCTACCGGATGTGGGCACAATAAAGCAGGGAATTAATGGCGCGATCGCTGCCAAGCGAGCCATCCTGTCCCAACTGCCTCCACTGATCACCAGTGGCGTACTCGATCAAGAAACTGCCGACCTCCGCGCCTATAAACTCCGCACCGAAATGGCTGTTCTGGAAAGCAAACTGGCACAATTACCGCCCGTCAATTTACAAGCGATCGCCCAGACTGTGTCTATCCCCCAATTTTGGCTCGACCTGTCGGAACCCGAACGCCGCTTCTACTTCCGCGAATTTATCCGCCAAATCGAACTGATCCGTCAAACGGAAATGTGGAAGCTGAAGTTGATGTTTATGTTTTAAGGAGCCGAAGGAGAAAGTTTTGAGGCGAGAAGTTGTTATACGGCTCAGATTGAACTGGAGTAATGGATATCTATGACTACGTTACTCAAATGAAGTTGTTTCTAGAGGGGCAAAATGACGTTTGGGCTAAAGCACAAAGTTCAGTGTCTGCTGTTTTGGTGATGCGCTTTCGTCGAGCTATTGTGTTGAATATTCTACAATCGAAACAATTCCTTGCACAATTTTCGTCCATCCAACAAATTCAGTATGTTGAAATAGCTGAACTGCATCACGATCAATGGATTCATGATCCGATTGAAAACGATCTGATTGTGCGTCCACTGTATGAGTTGATTTGTGAGGAAGTGCAGCGAGAAGCTGAGTTATGGCATCAGCAAAAACTTGCTGAGTTGGAGCAACAAGCGCCAAACGTTGCAGAATTATTCCGTAATGGACGTGGCTTAAGTCATGTCTATTGGGCAAACGTAAAGCGACTGTTATGGGAGCGGCATCAAATTGAGTGGAAATCACCAGCAGAGATGAATCCGTGGAGAATTTTCGATTAGTTTTCCTGTTATAAAAGCTGACTACTATCTACTTCTAATTGCTAACAACTAACAACCAACAACAACAAGGAGACTTCCCTTGCAGCGTTCTATTCGTCAAGCCCAACCGCCGCTGGAATTCATTCCGCCTCAGCTCAATTTGTTGCTGGTTCGAGGGTTGCAAGGGTTGTTGCCGCTAATCATGCGATCGCGCACGGCGATTCGCCAGGTTGAAGCAGAAAACGTTGAGGTGTTAGTTGATCTTTACCGTCAATTTCAAGCAGGTAATGTACGCTTTCTCATAGCGTTTCGACATCCGAGTGCTAATGACCCGTTTGTACTGGCCTATCTGCTGTCTCGTCTTGTGCCTAGGGTCGCTCGTCAGCAAAAGGTGGCGCTACAGCGTCCAGTGCACGCCCATTTTATGTACGATCGCGGCATTCCACTCTGGGCGGGCGCGCTGATGGGTTGGCTCTATTCACGGCTAGGTGGTACGCCGATCCATCGTGGCAAGGTTGATCGTGTTGGCCTACGGTCTGCCCGCGATTTGTTTGTCAACGGGTCTTTGCCATTGGCGGCGGCTCCTGAAGGGGCTACGAATGGTCATACTGAAATTGTCAGCCCACTGGAACCAGGGCTGAGCCAACTTGCCTTTTGGTGTGTTGAGGATCTGCAAAAAACCAAGCGCTCTGAAACGGTGCTTGTCGTCCCGATCGGCATTCAATATCGCTACATTACGCCGCCCTGGAGCGCGATCGAGCAGCTTTTGACGACGCTAGAAACCGATGTTGGTTTAGCAACTGTCCCTACTTCTAGTGCTGATGCAGCCATAGAACTCATTCTCTACAAGCGGCTGTATCGCCTGGGTGAACACTTGCTCTCGGTCATGGAACAATTCTACAGTCGGTTTTATCATCAGTCTTTAGCAACTGTAAAAGACGGCAGTACGGCTCCACCCTCCAACCTGGACGCGCCCATCTCCCACAAAGAATTTGCGGCTCGCCTTAATGCGTTGATGGATGCGGCGTTGAAGGTCGCAGAGCAGTATTTCAACTTGCAGCCGAAAGGTAGCGTGATCGATCGCTGTAGGCGGTTGGAGCAGGCTGGATGGGACTACATCTATCGGGAAGATCTGAAGTCGATCGAGCAAGTGTCGCTCCTGGAGCACGGACTGGCTGACCGCATTGCAGAAGAGGCCGATCTACGCCTCTGGCACATGCGCATTGTTGAAAGTTTCGTCGCCGTCACGGGTAAGTATGTGCTCGAAAAACCTACCGTCGAGCGCTTTGCTGAAACGACCCTCCTCATGTGGGACATGATTGCTCGCATTAAAGGTCAAAGCCCCTTCGATCGGCCTAAGCTCGGTAAGCAAAAGGCAGTATTGTCTATTGGAGAACCGCTTTCAGTGACCGATCGTTGGCAAGACTATACAGGTAATCGACGCAGCGCAAAACAGGCCGTTACAACCTTGACGCAAGACCTGCAAACCGCACTAGAGAAAATGGCAATCAGGGAGTAGCAGGGGGGGAAGTAGGGAGCCGAAGCAAGAGAGTAGGGGCGGTAGGGCTCTTGAAGGCTGACTGATTTTCTGAACGCAAAACACAAACGCTCCTTGAGCCTTACTCCTCTCCCATCATGCCTCTCTTGCTACTTCGCCGTTTCTTTCGTTTCAGATGAGGGCGGCTTGCTACCCGAATTGCGGACATTCATGATCTTGCCCAGCAAATCAAACCAAAACGGCGCGCCCATTGAAATGGCAAGACCACTGACAATCCAACCAATCAACAGCTTGATCAGGTCGATCGGTTTTGCCAAAAGCAATTGTAAAATTGTGGCTGCATTCAATGCGTCGGGTTTGCCAGAAAAGGCTGCGCAGGAAGGAGCGCTTGCCGTTGCGTCCTGTGGTTGACACTCAAACTGCCTAACAAAATTTTCGGGTTTCCATCCCACCGGCAAGGTCAGATCTTTAAGCGCTGCATCCGTTTGTTGTTTGACAGTTTCAAGGTTTAAGCTGTTGGGTGCTGATGGATCACGCACTGGCGTGACTGCTGCTGCTTTGTCGGTAATAGCCTTGCGTAAATTATCATCATTGGAAAGACGATTGACGATATAGAACGCGTCTGAATTTGTCACACTTGCCAGCGTTAGGCCAATTAAGATCGCCACCCCTTTGGCATTTCGCTTGTAAACACCAGAGGCACGTTCCATCGATCGATCGAACCAGGCTCCAACTTCCACACGAAATTGATTTAGATCGTGGCTGGTTTGCTGTACTTTAGACTGCGCTCGTCTAGCAAGAATGGAAAAACTTTCTTTGATGGAAGTGGGCAATTTTTCTAGAGCTTGTCGAATTACTTTATAGGTCTGGTAGTTGTCATACACCGAGCGATCGGCGTTTGTCAGTCCCAACTTAACAAAGACAATATTGATAACAGCGTAACGCTGCTCGTTGCTCAGTTCTTCCAGACTTCTATGAATAATGAGCGTGCGTTCTTCGTCGCCAAACTGATTGAGTACAGCGTTTAGAATTTGCTGCCGTTGCTCTACACCCAGTTGACCCAATGCAGTATGAATCGTGCGTTTCTGTTGCTTCAACAAGTTAACTTGTGAATTCAGCTTGGCACGATAGATTTTGCGCCTGCGATCGGTTAACTGTTTTTCAACTGTCTTAAACGTGTCTGGCGCGATCGCCAAAAACTGCTCCTCAACCGTCTCTGGATATGCTTGCACAATCTCTTTCTCGATCGCTTCGGGATAGAACTCTAAAAGCTGCTGCTCAAGTTCTGGATTAATTAGCGCTTCCAGTGGTTGTGCCTTCGCAAGCATCGATTCATAAGACTGGGCTACTTCTTGATACGTCGAGCTGCTTTCATCGACTAACTGAGCAATTTCAGCCAAGCTTGGACGTAAGCCACCAGACACGATCGCTCGTTCATTGCCCTCGCCAAAAAGACTCAGCTTTAAGGCTCTCAATCGCCTTGGGAAGTAGAGGGGAACTTCACCCATTGCTGAAGGGGGTGCTCCAGCAACTGGCACTTCAGCTTGAGGTGTTTCAGCTTGAGGTGTTTCAGTCGCCCCTCCCTCAGCCGCATAGCTTTCAGGCTGGAATCCTGCGGGTTCAGTTGTTTGAGGTGTAGCCGTTTGAGACGCGTTGGACGCTCCCGTTGATTCATTTGGTAGCGGATAGTTTGCAATATAAGCATCAAGACTTTCTCCCATCCGCTCAACGCTGGTCGCTAACGTTGTTTCTTCAGCCTTAAAGTCATTGAGAATATCATTGTATTCTTCTACCAGCGCTGTAAAGTTAGGATCACTGCTCAAATCTTTGTTCGCTTTCTCAGCAATAACCCTAATTCGGCCTTTTTCCCAATCGCTTACTGATGCTGTATCCGTTTGCAGTGCAAAGCTACCAACAATTCTAGTCGCAAACTTTTCTAACCTGACTTCGACTAGCTTTTTAGCTAAAGTCGCCATTCCTAACCGTTCTAGTAATGACGTTGAAAATGTTTCCGAAGCGATATACGAAGGTCCAGTAGATTGATTGAAACCAAACGCTCCTTTCCTATTGCCAGGAATAAGCCAGCGGGTGATTTCTCTAGCGCCCTTAGTAATCAAACCTTTTGATTCTTGATTTACGTTTTTAAGCAGAGGATCGTCATAAAGTTTACTAACCAAACTCTTAACTTCTTCTGCTTCTGGTGTGCTGCTACCGCCCGCTAGAAAGACTTCGATCGAGTCTCTTAAATGCTTTGCTCGCCACTGAAAAAGCGTTGTTAGTAGCTCTTGAAGCTCCGATGCAAGCAGGCTCAGAATCAAATAGATAAAAATTAACCCGATCGCAACGTCTAGAACAAACGTTATACCCATAGAAACTGACCCCGGTAGCGAAAGAACTCAATCAAATCCCAAGTCTGACGAGTGAGCATGAGTAATATACAGGGCAGCGGCAGGGTTGCCTCCTTACTTAAACAAAACTTAGGAACGAGAATTAATCAACGTGTGCTTTTGAGAGGGTCGTGGGCATCCTACTGTCGTAAAGGGCAGAAGGCTAGAGAAGTTAGTTGTTGGTTGTTAGAAGACCGCTGACGGCTGACGGCTGACGGCTGACCGCTGATGGCTCAAGAAGGCAGAAGGCAAAACCTTTGTTAGTTCTGCGTTTGGGCAGTGATGGGTTATTTCCGATAAGGCGTACTAGTCGTTCGTCATCGCACCCGGTTTCTAGAAAAGCAAGCAGGCTCCAACGCGATCGTAAAACTCACAAAAAATTTATAAAAAGGTGACGGGTATGTTGAGTCAGTAAGCGAATGAAGCAGGGGTATGCGAGCAAACAATTGCTTGGTACCACTGGTGACAGATTGATTGAGTCGTCTGTTTATTTAATAAGCTTAAGGTCATAATCAGTATGCCTCTATCGGTGAGCGTTTTTAGTGATGGCTAGTGGTCTTTCGGTTAATTCAAAAAGCCGTCGCATTCATGTAGCGCTGACGCAGCGATCGCAGCGATCGGTCATCTTTCTGCTCATCCTCACGGGATTGATCAGCGGTTGCCTGTTGCGTCTGATCCAACTCCAGTTAGTGCAAGGGCAATATAATCGGCACCTGGTGGATAAAAACCGCATTTCGCTAGTGCCGTCTCCGTCCGATCGAGGCAATATCCTCGATCGCAACGGCAAACTACTGGCAGCTAATCGTTTGGCGCGATCGGTCTACCTTTCACCTAGAGAAGAATCAAAAGCCCAGTGGGCAGAAACGGCGACTGCCTTAAGCCGAATCCTCAACGTACCGCGTGAAGAGATCCTCACGAAGCTAGAGCAAGTTGGGTACCGTGCCCCAATGCCTGTGAGGATTAGCCGCGATTTGACGCTTCCTGCCTTTGTGGCACTGGCAGAAAAACACAATCAATTTCCAGGCTTAGAAATTCGCGGCGAGTCCAACCGCGACTACCCCAACGCCGATTTAGCAGCACACGTTTTGGGTTACATCCGTGAGGCAACAGCGGACGATTTAAAGAAAAACCCCGACTACCCAATGGGCATGCTCGTTGGGCAAATGGGCATTGAACGCATTGCCAACACAACCTTGCAAGGGAAGTGGGGCGGACAATTGCTGGAAGTGGATGCTTCTGGGCAGGTGGTCAAAGCGCTGGGGATGAAGCCAGCCAAAGCAGGCACGTCCATGCAGTTGACGCTTGATTTAGCGTTGCAAAAAACGGCTGAGAAAGCATTGGCGAAGCGTCGTGGAGCCGTCGTGGTATTGGATGTGAAAACGGGTGAAGTACTAGCCCTCGCCAGCGGGCCAACCTTCGATCCCAACCTGTTTACTCGCCGCATTTCACCAACCGATTGGAAACAGCTACAAAGCCGCAATCAGCCTTTTCTAAACCGGGCGCTGCAAGGGTACCCACCTGGAAGCACGTTTAAGGTCGTAACGGCAGCGGCTGGCATACAGTCTGGCAAGTTTTCGCCCGATTCAACCCTGGCAACCTTTGCAGCACTCAATCTAGGTGGACACCTGTTTCACGAACATGGCGGAGGCTACGGCGTGATTGGGTTTCGGGAGGCGTTTGCTTATAGCAGTAACACGTTCTTTTACCAAGTGGGTTTGGCAGCAGGCCCAGAAGCGATCGCGAAGTGGGCCAAACGACTGGGGATCGGTACGACCGATAATATGGGGCTTGAAGGCGGGACTCACGGCCTGGTACCAACCCCTGCGGAAAAGGAGAAGCTTTTCAAGGAACCCTGGTACGGGGGCGATACCGTCAGCATGTCGATCGGACAAGGGTTGGTGCAGGTCACTCCGCTAGAAATGGCCGTCATGGTGTCATCGATCGTCAACGGTGGCAAACGCGTCAAGCCTCATCTCTTGCTGTCAGAAACCAACACACCAGCCATGCAACCTGTAACGACAGGTTTAGACCCTGGCACGATCGCCATTATTAAAGCAGGACTCATCGCGGTGGTGCAACAAGGCACGGCCAGCCAATTGAATGATGGTTCCATTCCACTCACAGGTGGTAAAACCGGAACAGCAGAAGTGCCAGGGCAACCAGATAATGCTCTGTATGTCGGCTTTGGGCCAGCGAGTAACCCAAGCATTGCCGTTGCGGTAGTAGTGGAGAACGGCGGCTTTGGAGCAGTATCAGCCGTACCGATCGCGAAAGAAATCTACAAAACCTACTTCCGATCGCATCCGAAGCAGTAAGTTGCTTATCAAACTACAAAGACGCAAAGGTCGCAGAGAGTTTCTCAGCGATCGCTGCGTCTCTGCGGTCATACCTCTGGGGATCACACGCAAAATTTTTGAAAAATCATGACGTTTATCACTTTTGCAATTCTTATCATTGCGGTCGCTTTTCCCCACGCAATCCACACTGTTTCCACAAAAATTTTGCGTCTTCTCCACACCTTCTCCACAGGTTCTCCACAGGTTTACGTTTGTTTTCCACAAGCTTCACGCAACAATCGGGCTTTGCCGCCGCGATCGACCAACTGGGGACGATCGGGATCAATGAGCCAGAAGCGCATGAACTTCATAACTTTATGTAACAAAAAAGTCCTTCAAATCCCGATTCTCTCGTAAATCTTTTGATCATCTAAAGTTGCGTGTAACATTTCGCAGCATTGACAAGATGGGGAAGGCGACTGCACAATGTGACGACCTGCTTGAAAGCGCACTGAACCGATCGCTGGCAAACATCCATCCTGTCTTTATTTGAGAGAGGAGTTGGCACCAGCAAGGTCTGGCTTTGCGCTGCGTTTGGCTGCTTAAACCGCTAGCCGACAGATGTACACCCATTCACCCTGCCCATGCAAGGGAGAACCCAAAATTCTATGAATAGCACCGTTAGCTTGTTAGTTGAAGTTCCCGAAGTTCTACATGATTCGCTAAAGCACTATCTCGAAATTCGCCCCGATTGGGATCAAGACCGGGTGTTTGCGGCAGCCCTGTCTCTGTTCCTGCTGCAAAATCGCAGTACTGATGCCTTCCCCGAAAAACAAAACCAGCGTCAAGCGTCGCGGATTTACCTGGATGCGTTGTTCAAACGTCCGATCGGGCAGAACAATTAGGAGATAGGGATTAGGGATTGAGGGTTAGAGGCAAGCATTCTAACAACCAACAACCCAAAACTAGTCATGCCCCCTGTAGATAACGGATTGCATCTCCTCGTAAAGCTTCTCATTCAAAATCGAACAGTATGGCTTACCAAATTTCAGCGACGAAGCTTCAGGCGTATAACCGCTGCCCCTATGCCTACTACCTTCGCTATGAGCGAAAGCTAACGACGAATGAGTTTTTTGGGTCGGCCTCTTTGGGGATTGCACTCCATCAGGCGCTTGCTCAATGCCACCGAGACTGGCACTACGAACAGCCGCTACCTGATTTGCGTTGGGTGCATCACTGCTGGCGACAGCATTCCACAGAATTAAGCGCCAATCAGGTTTTAGAAGGCTTTGAGATTCTGGAAAATTACTACTACCGCTTCATCGCCAGTCAGGTTGCATTAACGCAACCACTGGCGGTGGAAGGTAGAATTCAAGGCTTTTTGCAAGTTGAGAATCTGGAGTTTTTGATTACTGGACGGTACGATCGCCTCGATTTTCTCTCAGACGGTTTAGAGCTGATTGACTACAAATCGAGCCGTGAGGTCAAGTTTCCCGATGCCACCGAAATGGATGTGCAAATCGGGCTGTATTACCTGGCTTTAGAGCAGACTTATCAGCAGAGCTTAAAATACCTGAGCCTGCTCTTTCTTCGCACAGGTGAAAAAATTCGCTTTGAAGCCACGCCTGCTCACAAACAGCGCGTGGAGACGATGGTAAGCGATCTGGCCGTGCGGTTGCGCTACGACCAGGGATGGGAACCAACCCCAAGCAGCCAGTGCGATCGCTGCACCTTTGCCCGCTACTGTTCAGCCGTCAGTGCAACTCCTACACCGTTACCCGAAAGCCGTGCAAAATCACAACTTCAGTTAGCGTTAAATCTCTAGCTATCAACCATCAGCCTCTACTGATACCAAATCTTTCTGTAGAGTAGCGGGATCGGTAGGGGCGAAGCATTTGGCAAAAGCATTGTACTCCAGTTGCAGGAAGTGTATCCGAATGCTTCGCCCGTACATCAAAATAGTGCTTCTTTATGAAACGGGTTCCGTATGAATAAGAGGCCCAACCGCTGACTGCTAACCGCTAATAGCTAAACCTCTCGAACGATGCACGAGACACAGAGCCAGCGTTACAGTAGGCGTGACCCATAGACTAGAGACAGATATGGAAAAACGAGAACTCGGTACGTCAGGCATTCACATCACGCCTATCATTACAGGCACCTGGCAGGCAGGCAAAAGTCAGTGGGTTGGCGTTGAGGATGCCGAAACAATTAAAGCCATTCGTGCCGCCTTTGATGCCGGGATCACGACAGTAGACACGGCAGAGGTTTATGGCAGTGGACATTCCGAACGGGTCGTTGCCGAAGCACTGTCTGATGTACGCGATCAGGTTGTTTATGCGACGAAGGTCTTTGCTAACCATCTGAAATACGATCAGGTGATCGCTGCTTGTGAGGGATCGCTTCAAAACCTGAAGACCGATCGCATCGATCTCTATCAGATCCATTGGCCCTCTGGCTCCTTTAACAGCGAAGTCGTGCCGATTGAAGAAACGATGCGGGCACTCAATGATTTGAAACAGCAGGGCAAAATTCGGGCGATCGGCGTGTCTAACTTCTCCCAGAAGCAATTAGAAGAAGCTGCACAGTACGGGCGTATCGATAGCTTGCAACCGCCCTATTCATTGTTCTGGCGTTACGTCGAAAAAGATGCCGTGCCCTACTGTGTCGAGCAGAAAGTTTCCATCATTGCTTACTCATCTCTAGCACAAGGGCTGCTGACAGGCAAATTTGGCCCTGACCATACCTTTCCACCCGAAGACAATCGCGCGAAAAACAAGCTGTTTCAGGGTGAAACCTACCAGAAGGCGCAAACTGCGTTAGAAAAACTACGCCCGATCGCCGATCGTTATCAAACTAGCCTCGGTAATCTCGCACTGGCATGGCTCGTCGCCCAGCCTCAAGCAAATGCGATCGTCGGGGTTCGTAACGCCGAGCAAGCCGTTGAGAATGCCAAAGCAGGCGAACTCAAGCTTAGTGACGCAGATCTGGCAGAAATCGATCGAATTGGGCGCACCGTCACTGATTCTTTTGATGACAATCCGTTGATGTGGAATTGGAGTTAGGCAGTCCGATGTATATCGATCGCCTGGATCACCTTGTTCTCACCGTTCGCAACATTCAGGCAACCTGCGACTTTTATAGCCGTACGCTGGGGCTAGAAGTGGTTACGTTTGGGAACGATCGCAAAGCGCTACAGTTTGGTCAACAGAAGATCAACCTCCACGAAGCAGGCAACGAATTTGAACCCAAGGCGCTTCATCCCACACCCGGATCAGCGGATCTCTGTTTCATCACAACAGTGCCTTTAAAGGACGCGATCGCGCATCTTGAATCTTGCGGTGTAGAACTGCTGGGAGAACCGATGAAAAGAACGGGCGCGATCGGCTCTCTGCGCTCCATTTACTTCCGCGATCCAGACGGCAATTTGATTGAACTCTCCAACCATCTGTAAACAATGAGTGTGGGATGAATCTAAACAAGTGAAAATTGGATATTGAGCGATTCAAAATTGTCAAGGTTTCTAGGGGAGTAGCTTCCCCCAATCAACATGCCATTCGTCAGCACTCCAGTTGAACGTAAGTTGTTGTTGCCTACAGACAAAACCGTTAGGAAAATCGCCCAAGTCTTTTCTAAAAATTAATCCATCAAGGTAAGCATGGCTGTAATAAGCGTCGTCACCAAAGTATTTATAGTCTTCAACCACAATCGCTCGCTGACCACTGGGAGATAGATAGGCTTTAGAACAAAGCAAGCGGCTACCAAAGTGGAAGTCTTGGAGTTTACCCAAAAGTAAGGCAAGTACGAGTACTAAGCCGATCGCTTGCAGCGTATAAACAACTCGTTCAGCGGCCTTAGATAGTGCTGCCTGCCTGACTAGAGATGCAACTACGTTAAAGAAAAAGACGATAGCAATACACAAGAAAACAATACCTAATAGGCTCTGAACACCTAAACTAAGTTGGGCTGAGTCTATACTCCCAATTGTAGGGCTGAGAGGTCTGCCGATCGAGAAGACTAAGACTAAGAGAATAATTATGACGACAAGCTGCAAGCAGAACAACAATACGCCTACTGGTATGACCACCAGTGCCCCGCTCCACATTAGTAAGAATACAAGGGCAAACCGAGCGCCTAAAGGAGAAAAGATTGCAATGGGGGCAAGTGCAGTTGGCTGCCTGACTTTGACGATTAAGAAGGCTAGCAGAGCGATCGCGCTACTACCCACAACAGCGGTAGCAGGCAACCCCAAAAGACTGCCTCGCAGACTGTAGTGGTTAACGATCATTAGCCAAAATTGGAAGACGAAAAATGCTGTTAACTTCAGGAGGAGACTCAAACGTTCCTGCATTTTTCACCGCCTAGAAATAGTGCAACCCAACAAGTTGTCTCGATTCTAGGCTGTGGTTTTGGCGATTGCTCTTAACATGAAGGCCATGTGAGTTTGACAGGTTGACTCAGGGATATTACAGACAAACATCCTGAACATTCACCGATCACCAAATCTTCGCCATTTGTAAGACAAACCCTGGCAACTCTGGATCACCACTTACGGTATCAGGATTGTCTAAGATGAGTGGTTCCTGATTGGGGCGATAGAGATGCACCGTGCGATTTTTGCGATCGATCAGAAATCCCAGTAAAGCTCCATTCGCAAGATATTCCTTCAGCTTGTCTTGCAGACTGGTCAGCGTATCGCTGGAAGAACGTAGCTCAATTACAAAGTCAGGACAAATGGGCGCGAAGGAGGCTTTTTCTTCTTCTGTTAACGCTTGCCAACGCTCCAACCTGACCCAGGAAGCATCAGGAGAGCGGGTTGCTCCGTTAAGAAGGGTGAACCCGGCGCTAGAGTCGAAACCTATGCCGGTGCCATCCTGGTCAGCCCAGTTAGCTAGTTGCTGAGCAATGTTAAAGTTACGATTCCCGGTATCGGCAAACGCGGGTGGCATGATGATCACATCTCCGCTGGCAGTGCGTTCAATGCGTAAGTCACGATTGGCTAAACAAAATTCGTAGAACTGCGCCTGGGTCATAGAGGCGATCGCAGGCAAATTTACTGTCAGTGGCGTATTGTCTGTTTGAATGAGCAGCGTTGTCATGGTTGCCTCTCAGCCTGTGAAGGGACGCGTGCCATCAAGTCTTTTCTTTAAACACGGTTCTCCATGCTTCAACCGTGCCTTTGCCGATTTCGATGTCTTTCGTTTTGCCATTCTCCCACACTAGTCGAATTCTCATATTGCCAATGGGTGCGTTTGCAAGAGTCGATGCTAACTCAGGGGCGATCGCGCCGTCTTCGTAAGTGTAAAGCTGACCATTAACGGCAAACAAAATCGCTTTAGGTGTATCGTCAAAGCGGGTATAGCGATAAATTGGCTCCTGCTCAGAGTAGCGTTCTTCAATCTTTTTGCCCTTCTTTTTAATCCAGCGGCTACGCCAAACCGTGTTATAGCCAATAATGTCTGAGTCGTACCAGGTATAAGTGGCGCGAATGCCACCTTTTGACCAGCTTGTGACGAAAACAAACCCATGATCAGAAGGGCTAAAGTTTTTGTCATACACGACGACTCCATCAAAGGGATCGTTAATGACCTGAGACCACTGCACTTTGGCGCTGCCCTCGATCGGCGCAGGCTGAACGGCTCCCGCAACCGATTCCACACTCAAGGCGAATCCAATTCCAACACCGAATACGAGTAATTGTTTCTTCATCTCTATTTAATATGTGAAAGCAACTGATGACTTGGAACTTAAATCGTGATGCACAAGCTGATACTGACTTTCTACAAATGCGATGGGAGCGATCGTGGATGGTTTTCTGGACAGTTGAAGTAGAAGGCAACCGCAGAGACGCAGAGACGCAGAAGTTAAACTCAAAAAACGTTCACGGCTTATGCTTTCCCTCACTCCTCACCCCTTTGCAGGCTTCTTGATCGCCTCTAGCACTGCTGCGATCGCCCCGTCCTTCTGCGGATCACGTCCTTGGGCATAAGGCACGGCAAACGGCACATCAATATCTGGGGCAACGCCTTTGCCTTCGATGCGCTGTCCATCAACCGATACATCGGCAACAGCGAGATAGAGCAGGCTGCCGTCCTGCATGATGTAGGCGCGTCCAGCTAGCACGGCCCCAGCCGTTGTGCTGCCCACAATTTTGCCGACCCGAAACTGCCGAAAGCCATAAGCAAGAATTTCTTTACCGCTACGCGATCCCTGATTGACCAGCATCACAACTGGCTTTTTCCAAGGCAAGTCAAACTGGCCTTTGGTGCCGTTGCGGTTAGTAAACGTCACATTCAGCGCGGGTGCAGTAAACGGATTCAGGTAACTGGGTTCGGCACCTCCCCAGCCATCCCGCAAATCCCAAACCAGACCATCCACTTGGCTGAGACGATCGCCCAATTCTTGCTCAAGCTGTCGCTGATAGGCATCATCGGCATACGACCAGACGTGAATGTAGCCAACTTTTTTACCGCTGCGATCGATGACTTGGACACTGGCCTTCATCGCATCCAGAAACATCGTCGTGGGGTCGAGACGCTTGGGCGTAACGGCGATCGCTTGGGGAGCCGTGTTGGGCATGCGCTGAATCTGGATCTCAACGGGGCGATCGGCCTTTTCAGCGAACGATTGAATGGGTTGAAACGGCTTTTCATTGACCGCTAGAAGCTGATCCCCGACCTTAAGACCACCGTTGGCAGCAGGCGAACCATCCAGCACCGCACGTACAAACGTTTTACCATCCACCTCACGCGTGTAGGCACCAATGCCCACATACTCCAGCTTGCCATTCGGTAAGAAGGGTTTAAGTTGACGCTGAATGCCGCGTCGCCAAAAAACACCTGCAAGCTGGTAGTATTCTGGCTCCGCTGCGGTGTAGTAGTGGGTATGGGAAGCTTTTAGCTCTGCAAGCATCTGATTCACGACCACAGTCAATGCTTCCGGCGATCGTGTCTGAGCCGCCAGAGGTGAATACTTCTGCCGCATCGCCTTCCAGTCAACGCCGTTGAACTTTGGGTCGTAAAAATTGTCGTTGACCGTCTGCCAAATTTGCTCAAAAACTTTAGCTTGCGACGGCTCAGCGCGTGAAAGCACCGGTGTAACCGCCCAGAATACCATCGGCACTAGGAGACTTGCGAAGAGTGTGATTAACCAGCGATGGGGCGATCGCATGAAACGAGTGAGTGTCGATCGCATGAAATGGCTCAACATGCTTACCTTGCTATCATTCAGATAACGATTTACCTTTCTAAATTGAATTAAAGCGAATCACGAAAGTTCCACAAATCCCTCAATGGGCTTGTTTGGCTGGCGAGGGTGCGTGGGGTAGGGTGTAAGGGAGCGCAGGGGGCGCAGAGGAAGCAAGGGGAGAAGGCTCAACGCTCAACGCTAAAGGATAAACGGCTGACCGCTCACCACTGACTGCTCAATTAACTCCTAACTCAAAACTCTTAACTCAAAACTTTCTCCCTCCTCCCCCCCTTCTTCCCATGCAGCTCCGCATCCAGCTTTTTACCGTTCACAAGCGCTGTCCTCTCACCATCAGCCGTGGCACAACGGCACAGACGACTAATGTTTGTGTGGCGATCGAGCATGAGGGCACCGAGGGTTGGGGAGAAGCTTCGCCCTTTTCGATCGGGGAGCAACCGCAGACAACGGACATGATCGCGCGATCGCTGCAAAAAATTGCGCCCCTCTTAAAAGCGCTCAATCCTCTAGAGCGCCAACGCATCGAACGACTGATGCTAGAAGCCCGGTTGCCGTCTGCTGCGCGTGCAGCTTTAGACATCGCATTACACGACTGGGCTGGAAAGCAAGCAAACCTACCGCTGTGGCAACTGTGGGGCTTAGACCGCGATCGCATCGTCCCAACGTCCATGACTATTGGGATCAACCCACCCGCTATCGCTCAGCAGCGTGTGCGAGATTGGCTGGGGCAGGTGCCAACGCTCCAGGCATTGAAGCTCAAGCTTGGTAGCCCAGAAGGGATTGAGGCAGACCAGGCAATGGTGTTAGCGGTACAAAGTGCTGCTCCTCACATCACCCAGATTAGTGTTGATGCGAATGGTGGCTGGCACGTAGAGCAAGCGTTGAAAATGTCGCACTGGTTGGCAGATCGAGGCATCACCTACATCGAACAACCCTTGGCAAAAGGGCAGGAAGGAGATCTGCCTGCACTCTACCGAGAATCGCCACTGCCTATTTTTGTGGATGAAAGCTGCTTCACCAGTTATGACATTTTGCCACTGGTTGATCGTGTCCACGGGATCAATATCAAACTCATGAAAGCAGGCGGTATCACCGAAGCGTGGCGCATGATTCACACCGCCCGCGCCTGTGGTTTAAAGGTGATGTTTGGCTGCTACTCTGATAGCGCCTTACTCAACACCGCTTTTAGCCAACTGTCACCCCTCGCTGATCACCTGGATCTCGATAGTCATTTAAATCTGCTGGATGATCCCTTTACGGGTGCTAGCTTCCAGAATGGGCGTGTGCTGCCGGGTGAGAAGCCAGGGTTGGGGGTTAGGTTGAGGGCAGGAGGCGGCTAGGGGAGCAGGGGAAGCTAGGAGAGCGGAGGAAGCAGAAAAGTTTTGAGTTCTGAGTTAAGAAAGCTACCAGCGCTCAGCTTTTTAGCCTTTATACTTTAGCTTACCCTCCGGGAAGCAAGCTACAGCCTTCTCCCCTGCTTCCTCTGCTTCCTCTACCCCCTCTGCCTCCCTATTCCTCCTCTCTCGGCCCGATCGCCATTTGCATCACAAACGGTTCGCCACCGATCTGGTGGTACTTATCGGCCCATTGTCGAATGACGTGATCTAGCTCACTTAGCGCTTCATCAACGCGATCAGCCGGGATATCTAATTCTTCAAGGGCACGCATAGCCTTCGACTGACGCTTTGCCCAGGCGTTCATAAGGCGGAAATACCGGGCGGTGTCTTCTACCATTAAAAAGGTGCGCTCTTCTTCATCCGCAGGGGAATAGGAGGCTCGTGTGAGCGCGTAGAAGGGCATGCCCCAAGGAGAGTCGAGTCGGGTGACAGTGCCAGAATAGAGTAACCGCCGCTTGATGTGTTCGGCCAGAGCCTCACTGAGCAACATCTGCTGGTCTTCCGGCAAATACTCTTGAGAGCGAGCGTGGAGAAACTCAATGAGATCTAAGAACTGGAAGGAGTTGATTAACTGTGCATCGGGCAGTTTGTCAGACGGTAGCTTTTGCTCAATTTGGCGCTTTTCGTCTGAGGTAAGGCTGGTACCCGCGATACGCGATCGCCCCGCTTCCCAGGGATACTGTTCCAACCAAACGTAAGGAAACTGAATTAAATAGCGCGGTTCCTGTGAACCTAGCATCTTGAGCAGTTTGCCTTCTGTCAGCGCTTGTCTGACCTCTTCGACGATCGCTTTTACACGCTTGGGTTCAATGTGATGTAAGTGCCCCGTCATCCGGAGGTTTTGATCTTGCTCCAGGTAGGTCATGTAGATCGCACATTTGGCAGCCGTCGCCGCTGCATCTAAAAACGCTCCGTGCCGATGCCCACTGGTTCGCATGGCACTAAACGCCAAGTAGAGCAGGATCTGATCCATGGCACTAGGACCGAGACGTTTGATCAGATCGAGGTCTTTAATCATGTCAGCCAAACTAATCCACTGGAACCACTACGGACGCGTCAATGATGCTATAAGCATCGTCTTGTTACATCTTGCTCGCGGCAATCGCCACAACGTACAGAGCAATAGCGCTTAAGCTAGACTATTTTGCCACTGTGCTCGTTAAACGGCTCATTTCAAACCCTTAGTTGTCTATTATCCTAGTATTCCCCAACAATTCAAGCTTTAAACTGATGAATTAGTGCCCCTAGAGTTTACTTTCTGTAGCTTTGTCCCCTTCTAACGCAAGATTATGTAGACAAAGATTTTTCAGTAAAAGTGCGGCTTACTTTGTAACAGATTACTCCAGGAACGATCGCACCGTAACAAAGACACTCAAGCTCGTTTATTTAAAGAGGTCGATGCTGGGTACCACGATATACTGCTCTCAACTGCTTGCTATGTAAGCAGTAGGAAAGTGACGCCAACGCTCAAGAACGGGTAACGTCATTCATCTAGCATTCAGCATGCAGCCAACACATGGTAAGCGCAACGATTCTGATCACACAATGGGCTTGATCACATCGCGGATCTAACTGGGCAACGAGACGATGAATCAGGTAAACAGCTGGTGTTCTGGCGTGATTAATCACTAACAAGGCACCCCAGGAAAGCAGACGCTTTTACACACTGAGACGCTGAATAGCATAAACTAGCAGCAGTTACGCCCCAAGCAGCGTAAATTCCCGAAAGAGTTGACGACGGCCACTACCACGGTGAAAGGTTTGCACGGTTGCATCTGCTAGCTGAGTCGTCGGCGCGGATTGATCCAAAGAGCGGAGTGCTTGATTTGCGATCGCCTTAGCATCACGCAAGTCCGAGATGAGAAGCACGAGCAGCAAGCCTGGTAACAATGCAGTCGGATGAAAGCCCATAAATTTAGTTCGTGTTAGGTTCCTCTTACCTGTTACGGACGATTTGTCAATCCATCAGGACGAATTTCTAAGATTGGCGCTAATACTCTCGTTTATGTCTTCGTCGTGGGTCAGCAGTTTTCCGAACGCAAACCTGGCATTCTTGCTTGACTGTCTTCTGAAGCTAGGGATGGCATGCTTGTGTTAAGCGCTGACATCAAGACTTACAGACTTTTTGTGCTTCTAGGTGAGAAGCTGGCTCTGCCTACAAACAACTGCGCGAACCAAGGAAATGTATCGGAGGCTACTGTTTGCAGTGGCCCTCACCCGTATTCATGAGGGGGTATGCATTGGATCAAGCGCTGTGCAATTCAACGACTACGAACCAGAGAACTTTTACGATGAACTGTTTATGGCGAAAGGTGAGCCGCGTACAGAGGCGATGCCGCTGATCGATCGCATCAATTCTCTGTCGTCTGAAGAAGTGCAGCGGCGACAACAAGCGGCGCAGATCGCCCTCTTTAAAATGGGTGTGACCTTTAACGTTTACAGCGACAACCAGGGCACAGAACGCATCATTCCGTTTGATATTATTCCCCGTATTGTTTCGGCAAATGATTGGGCAACGCTGGAAAAAGGTTTGGAACAACGAATCTACGCGCTCAACCTGTTTTTAGCAGATATTTACAATGAGCAGAAGATTCTGCGCGACAACGTGATTCCGTCTGAGATTGTTTACTCTGCCAGTGGCTTCCTAAAGCCGTGCATGGGGCTGAAGCCTCCGGGTGGCATCTGGTGCCATATTACGGGGACCGATTTGGTGCGCGATCGCAGCGGGCAATGGTTCGTTCTAGAAGATAACTTGCGCTGTCCGTCTGGCGTGTCTTACGTGCTCGAAAACCGCCGCGTCATGAAAAGCACCTTTCCCCTAGTTTTCAACACGATGCAAATTCAACCTGTGGAAGAATATCCCAGCCACCTGTTAGAAACCCTGCTCAACCTTGCCCCTCCGCACCTGATCGATCCAACGGTCGCGGTGCTAACCCCTGGCATTTACAATTCTGCCTATTTCGAGCACTCCTTCTTAGCGCAGCAGATGGGCGTAGAATTGGTCGAAGGGCGCGATTTAGTCGTGGCAGATGGTTACCTGCAAATGCGCACCACCAAAGGTCTTAAGCGAGTGGATGTTGTTTATCGGCGTATAGACGACATTTTTATTGATCCCAAAGCCTTCCGCCCTGATTCGCTGCTGGGTATTCCCGGACTGATGGATGTTTACCGCTCTGGCAAGGTAGCGCTGGCAAATGCGCTTGGCACAGGCATTGCCGACGATAAGGTCATCTACTCTTATGTACCAGCGATGATCCGCTATTACCTTGGTGAGGAGCCAATTTTAGCGAATGTTCCCACATACTTATGTTGGGAACAGCAGCAACAGCAGCACGTATTGGCAAATTTAGATACCCTGGTCGTCAAAGCCGCAGATGAATCGGGTGGCTATGGGATGTTGATTGGCCCCACCGCAACCTTACAAGAGCGGGACGACTTTGCCGGACGAATCAAAGCCTCCCCGCGCAACTACATTGCCCAACCAACTCTGTCTCTGTCCAGGGTTCCCACACTCATTGATGACACCATTGAAGGTCGCCATGTCGATTTACGTCCGTATATTCTTTATGGCAAGAAAGTCTACGTTAGCCCCGGTGGGTTGACGCGTGTTGCCCTTCGCAAAGGGTCGCTGGTGGTGAATTCATCTCAGGGTGGCGGCAGCAAAGATACGTGGGTTGTATGCAAATAAGCACTTTTCTCAGCGCTTACCTGGTTCTTCTGCCGCTTGCAACAGTGGCAACGCTTCTGTGGGGCTACTTTTACTCGAAAGAGCTGTTTATTCTTGTGTGGCTAGGCTTTTTTATTGCTAGCGCTTTGCTCGTTCCTAGTTTGACGAGTCCAATATTAAAGGCAATTGAGGATGGTTCATTCCTGTGGCTAGGTGCAACTAGCGGAGAAAGAATTCAAAATTTTCTGCTCATCGAGCGTGCGATTCTTGGCACTGCTCAAACAGCACTAAACATCTGGTTCATTTTACTGCTTGTTCGGTTAAGGAGCTGAGCAAATTAAGTAACTGCTCTGATCGGTTCGTTTTGCTGGAGTCCTACACATCCTTTTTGCCATGCTAAGTCGTGTTGCTGATTCAATTTACTGGCTCAATCGCTATGTTGAACGTGCTGAGAATGTGGCTCGTTTTGTGGAAGTGAACTTGAACTTGCTGCTCGATTCGCCTGCGGGGACGACGCAACAGTGGGAACCGCTGATTTTAACAACGGGCGATTTGCCGCTGTTTCAGGAGCGCTATGGGGAAGCCACCGCCGAAAAGGTCATTCAGTTTCTCACCTTTGATCCGGATTATCCCAACTCGATCGTCTCCTGCCTTCGCATTGCACGGGAGAATGCGCGATCGGTACGCGAAATCATTTCGTCGGAAATGTGGCATCAGGTGAATGAGTTTTATCTGATGGTGACGGAAGTGGCGCAGACGCGATCGCTTCAGGATCTATCGGCTATCCTCCGCTTTTTTGAAGAAGTGAAGCTGTCAAGCCATCAGTTTATTGGCGTGATGAATGCCACCATGACGCATAACGAAGGTTGGCACTTTGGGCAAATTGGTAGATTTTTAGAACGGGCAGACAAAACGGCGCGGATTTTAGACGTGAAATACTTCATCCTGCTGCCGTCAGTGAAAGATGTGGGCAGCACGCTGGATGAACTTCAATGGATGGCATTGCTCAAGTCGGCCAGTGCTTACGAGATGTACCGCAAACAAGGCATCCATCGCATTTCACCTAATTCGGTTGCCGAATTCTTGGTGCTAGAACGAGACTTTCCCCGATCGGTGCGCTTTTGCATTTTGCAAGCAGAGCGATCGCTCCATCAGATTACGGGTACGCCCGTTGGCACTTGGCAGACCCCTGTCGAACGCACGTTGGGACGGCTCCGCTCTGACCTCGACTACCTGACGATCGATGATATCATCGAAGCTGGCCTGCACGAAACGCTAGATGACTTGCAGCTTCGCATGAACGACGTGGGTAAGAAGATTTTTGAAACCTTCGTAGCGCTTCAACCAGTAGGGTGAGAAGTGAGGAGTGAGGGGAAAGAAAGCATTGAGTTAAGACAGCTATCAGCGAGCCGTCAGCCGTCAGCTTATGCTTCTTACTCTTACTCTCTGGCTTCTAGCTCCTGGCTTCTAACTCCTGTCTTTTACCTTCTGCCTCCCTCTAACAACCAACAACTCTTCGTGCTTTACCAAATCAACCACACGACCTGCTACAGCTACAGTCAGCCCGTGAGTTTGTTGCCTCATGTGGTGCGGTTACGCCCTCGTAGTGATAGCTGGCAGACATTGCGATCGTGTTCTCTTAATGTGACCCCTTCGCCATTCCAAGAATCGATCGTGTCTGATTTGGATGGTAATACCTTAACAACATTGCGGTTTAAGCCTGAGGAAACACAAACGCTGACAGTCCAAGTGCTGTCATCAGTGGAAACCCATCGCACGAACCCATTTGATTACTTATTAGAAACCTGGGCAACGCGCTTGCCGATCGACTACCCTTCGTCCTTGCTTTCGCAGCTACAGCCCTACCTGGGCGGTCAACAGGTGCTTTATCAAACGGGCATTGACCCGATCGCGCTTCAACTGGCACAAGAGATTGGGCACGCCGTAGATGGCAATACACTTAACTTTTTAAGCGAACTGAATCAACGTATTTACGCTGGCTGTCAGTACATGATTCGTGACACGGGTGATCCGCTCCCAGCAGGGGTAACGTGGACAATGCGATCGGGCACCTGCCGCGATTTTGCGGTGCTATTTGTGGAAACCTGTCGGGCGATCGGTTTGGCGGCTCGCTTTGTGAGCGGGTATCAGGAGGGAGATCCTGATAGCGACGATCGTCACCTTCACGCGTGGGCTGAAGTCTATTTACCCGGTGGTGGTTGGCGTGGGTATGATCCAACCAATGGCTTAGCGGTTGCTGATCGACATATGGCGCTGGTAGCCAGTCCGCTATCTCGCTATGCATCACCCATTACTGGCTCATTTAAGCAGGCAAACGGTGCTAAGGCAGCCATGACCTATCAGCTTACGATTCAAGGCATTATGTAAACTTTACACGCATAGAGGCATATGATCTCCTTACGGGAGCTTGTCTGTAGGGAAAACCAGGCTTGCAGCCTGTTTGCCGCTCAATGAAGTACACGTCGAAGCTTGAACGCTTTCTTTCTCGCTCTCTGAACTTCTACCCTCTGCCTTAGTAAAGGCGGCTGAGAACGTAATCTGCCAGTTTGACCAGCACCTGACGCGACTCTGAGGGAGGCAAGTCGGCAAGGTGCTCGATCGCGGTGCGGGTATGATGCATTGCCAGGTCGCGCGATCGCTGAATGCCTTTGCTATCGCGTACCAGCGTCAATGCCTGCTCTAAATCACCTGGTTGGGCAAATTCGCGCTCAATCAGCACTTCTAGATAGGGCTTTTCTTCTAGCGCATAAAGAACGGGTGCCGTGAGATTACCACTCTTCAAGTCCGAGCCAGCGGGTTTACCCAGTGCTTCAGTCGAGCCTGTAAAGTCGAGGATGTCGTCAATAATTTGAAAGGCTAAGCCAATGTGGCGACCGTATTGAAACAGGTCATCGGCTAACGCGGTAGAAGTCTCGCTTAAGGTGGCGGCGGCTTTGGCACTATTCGCAAGCAAACTGGCAGTTTTATAATAGCTTTTTTCGAGATATTCGTCGATCGAAAGACTGGTTGAAAACCGATTCAGCCCCTGTTGGATTTCACCTTCTGCCAGATCCATAATGACCTGGGAAAGCAGCTTCACCACTTCCAGATTGTCCAGGTTTGCGAGATACCAAGATGATTGGGCAAACAAAAAGTCTCCAGCCAGAACCGCGATGCGGTTGCCAAAGCTGCTATGTACCGTAGGTACGCCTCTACGCAGTTCAGATTCATCCACCACATCATCATGCACAAGGCTCGCCGTGTGAATCATTTCGGTGATTTCGGCCAGTCTGCGGTGGCGCAGTGTGATCTCTTGATCGAGCATGGTCGCTCTTGAAACCAGGAAGACGATCGCGGGTCTAACTCGCTTTCCCTTGGCTCCAAAGAGGTGTTCTGCGGCAGCGTACAGAACTGGATGGCGTGCCCCGATGAGGTTCTTGAGGTTCTCCGTCAGCACCTGCAAATCTGTTTCAACCGGAGAAAAAAGGGAAGTAGCTGAAGTCATGAATATCCGACTCAGACGATATAAGGTTACGAAACTTTAATTATTCTCCATCTATCTTAAGCTAAGCCACCTATCTATAGAACATAAAACTTCCTTTTTATACATTTTCGTCGGATTTTTGTCGGCGCTCAAAGGCAAAACGAGGGGTGCTTGCACAGGGCTAAAAACTTTTGGACAGAGCGTCTAACATCGTGTTAGCCTTGGGCTAGAAGCATTTTAAAAATTAAGCTCTGCGGTATCGCTCTTCAGGTATCTGACCCTCTGGTGCTGCTTTTGGCAACCAGACTGTAGGTGTGCCCCCTCATCTTACCGTGTAGATCTTTCTCATCTTTCTTAGCGAAAGACTTTGTGAAAGATGCTGAGCTTAAGCCGCAGATGGTCTTTGAGGCTAGGCGATCGACCGAGGTTAAGGGCCGCGTGTGGCGTGGTCGGTTTGTTCACCTCGAGAGGCGCATCCTGTCTTCGCAAGATGCTCTTAAACGTGGCTGTGCCTATTGAGCCAAGTGTCAAGCTGGGGCTTCCGATCGCCGCCACCCGCAAACTATTGCTTTGCTTCTGACTTTTCTCTGCTTTGCTTGCTGACCCTGCGCCCGTACCTGCCCATGTTCAGTCCTCAATTGTCTCTTGCCATTCCTGTTTGTGCAGCTGTGTATCTCCTGGCTGTCTATCTGTTGTTATTGATAGCTCAGCGCAATCGTTTGTCGCGTTTGCGCTAATGGCTTGCTTCTAGTCAAATGCATTCAGATGGTTGCCAGCAGGATTGCCTATTTGACAAACATACAAATGTGCATAACCGTTGTGATCATGCTTTCTCTCATTGACTGCCATTTAGATGAACCGATAGATGAGCCATGTGTCTAAGGTTGGGCGATCGTCTCTAGTCAACGGGTTCTAGCGCGGCTGGTTGAACAGTTTGGGCAGGAATCACTTGTTCCACAACAGGGGTGCAGCCAAGCCAGGACGTTGCCAGTTGGCTAAACGTTTGAGGCGAACCGCTCACGCAAAAGCGAGTGGGTGCAGGGGGCCGAAGGTTTTTAAGCGCCAGGAGATCTAGCTCCTGTGCTGCCGCCGCCACAACCGAAACCGCAGGGTCTACCAGCTTCACCGACGAGGGCAAAAGTTGACGCAAAATCGGTGCCAGGTAGGGGTAGTGGGTGCAGCCATAGATTAGAGTATCGACTTGCTGCTCGATGAGAGGCTCCAGGTAGACCTGAGCGATCGCGCCGATATACGGGTCATTCAGCCGATTGCCCTCAATGAGAGGTACAAATTCGGGGCAACCCACCTCCCAAACCTGCGTCGTCGCATCAATTTCTGCAATGGCGCGGCTGTAGGCTTGACTGGAAGCAGTTGCAGGCGTGGCAATGACCCCAATGCGACGGCCCTGTTGCACAGCGGCTCTGGCTCCAGGCAAAATCAACCCTAAAATGGGCAGGTCGAACTCAGAGCGCACCGCCTCTAGCGCCAAGGCAGAACTGGTATTACACGCCATGACGACCATTTTGGTGCCCTGCTGCTCCATCCAACCGAGGATTTCGCGCACGTACTGCAAAATTTGGGCCGGTGTGCGATCGCCGTAGGGCAAGCGCGCCGTATCGCCAAAGTAAATGACGGATTCGTAAGGCAACTGGCGATACAGTTCGCGCAGTACTGTCAATCCACCCAAACCACTATCAAACAGACCGATCGGAGCAGCATTTTGACCTGGAAGGCTGCTGCGAACAAAGCGATAACCTGACACTCCTCACTCCTCTTACTGACGAACCCTTGCCACACTTACAGCTAGTTTCATGGGTATTCACCCCATCCAAGACCCTAAACCCGCTACCCGTCTTGATGGGACGGTGGCTGGTTAGCTTGCAAACTGCTGTATGAACTCTTAAATTCTCACAGATTTTACAATTTGCAAAGTTTACCATTTACCCAGCTACGAGCTGCGCCCAAGATACCGCAAGATCCCACGGGCGATCGCGTTTGCCATCTGGGTGCGGTAGTTGGCATCCGACAGCTTAGCCGCATCATCACGTCCCGTGACAAAGCCCACTTCTACTAGCACGGACGGCATTGACGTTTTGCGCAGCACGTAGAAGCGAGCCGATCGCACGCCTCGATCTTGAATGCCCGTGCCTTCGAGCACGCTTTGGTGAATGGTGCGAGCTAGGTTCAGTCCGCTTTGATAGTAGTAGGTTTCTAAGCCGCTAATATCTTGTCGGCTCAGGTTGATAGAATTGGCATGGATACTGACAAACACAGTGGCATTAATCCGTTCTGCCAGTTGAACACGTGGTTCCAGATCGAGATCGCGATCGTCCGGACGAGTAATCACAGCCTGTACGCCTTGCCGCTCAAGAATGGCCGCAACTTTCTGCCCAATATCCAGCACAATACCTTTTTCTTGCAAGCCACCAATGCCGATCGCGCCCGGATCAGGGCCACCATGCCCTGGATCGATAATGACAACAGGCCGTCCATTCGTTGCTCTGGGTGGGTCAGGGTTAGGATAGCTCGGCTGTGGCGGCACTGGATCGGTGCGGGGGGCAACTGGTACAGGAATATTGGCAGAGGGATTGGGCTGAGCAGCAACGGGCGATCGACTGCGTTGGAGTTGCAGTGCTAACGATTGCTGGCTCGGTTGATTCAGATCGCTAATGAGCACACCTGAAGCTGGCGTCACCAAAATCACAGCCGTGTTGGCCGTTTCTTGTCGCAGTCGCAACTTGAGTACCGGACTGGAGGCTTCAAGTTGAGGCCCCTTAACGTTCTTGGCTAGCTGAGCAGAGTTGATTGTGACGCGATACGCACCAGTGGTACGATCCCATCCTGTGGTGTACTTCAACGGCTGGCTAGCACGAACCACAAGCTGAGAATCGTTGTTTTCCAACGCAATCGATTCGATCGTAGCCAGTGCCCCTGGGCGAAGCACGGGAGCAGGGGTCGTATTGCCTTCACCACTCGACGCCACTTTACTGGTGGGAAGCAACACTAACCCACCTACGCTGCTGGTGCTGGCTTGCCAATCGGGGCTGGCTTGATCGACGTTGAGAGTAATCCGGGCAACAGGTGGCGATGCTTGCTGCTGGCTTAGCGTGACGCGATTTACACCTAAACGGTTGACTAGCACGTCACGGGGGGCTGCCAAGGCAAGCGTTGCGCCCTGCACATCAATAGTAATCTGACCACGATCGCTACTACGGCGCACATCCAGAGTTGGCGACCCACCATTGGTACGAACAAAGATACCGTCGGGCGTGACTCGTACACCCTGAATTTGAGTAGAGGTGCTGGACTGATTACTGCCGCCAGTCAAGCCTCCGGATGGTGCAGTAGCCGTTGTATCAGGCGGTAAAAGTTGTGGTGTTGGTAGCTGTACCGTCCACTGTCGCGCTGTAATGCCGCGAAACCGCACTTGATTGGGATCGATCGTGTAGCCCGGTGCTAGCTCTACAACCAGTCGTGCGGCACTGCGATCGAACTGCCCCAATCGCACAGACCGAATTGCCCCACCGTAAGACTGGGTGGAGGCGGGACGACCCAAAATGACCCCTGGCAAATCAATCACGAGCCGGGTTGGGTCAGAAATTAGCTGTGCTTTAGGCTGTACATCTTCATCGGTGGTGAATTCTAACTGGTTGCGGTTAGAGTCGAACCGCCACGATTCTAGCCGCGAGGCATGAGCCGGAGCTGCGAGGAGTAGGAGGGACGTTGCAGCGAGCAGAAAATGGGGAAGGTGTTTCACGGTATCTCGTCAAATTTTCAGAAAGCTAGTTCTCAAAAAGCTGGTTCTCAAAAAGCTGGATATCAGCCAGGAACAGTTCACAACTTGGTCTCCTCACACCCGCTTCACCGTACAGAGCGAAGACGATCGTCAATGTGTCGATGAGGGTGTCTTGTTTGCGATCGCAACAACTGTGGTTCGCAACAACTGCGGTGTACAGAACCAGCGATCGCGTGTGCTAATTGGGGCTTCAATTCAACAACTCCGCTCCGTTAAACCATAAATCCGGTCAATTTTGAAGCTGTAATCGTTGCCTTCGTCGCGCCACCACTGCCAGACAATTGACTGCCAGACAATCGGCGCGTACAGGTGCCTGACGCAAATTTGAGTCGTTAGTTTCATGCCCAAAGAGAATTTTCTGCTCACCAGAGACATCGGAAGAGTGATCACACCCTTAGCAGCCTATACCGCGATTGTTCTCGCCCTGAGCAAAATCTGAAACAGCGGTAACCAGACGCTACCGAGTATCAGTTGTGTCAAAACGAGGGTACCCGCCACACAAAACTGCTGTAAGAATATACTCGATGGATCAAGTGTGCGATCGGAATTTCTACGCTACTTTGATTCTGACTCAACGCTTTCTAAATCCACTAAGCCCGGATTTAACGTGATTGCCTGAGCGAGATCTGGCTCCCCACGGCCCATACCCGCTCGATCGGACTGAGCAAACACAAGCCGCAGCAATGGTGGCGCGAGGAACGTCGTCAAAATCACCATGACGATGACGGCAGCTTCCAGTGGTTTAGAAAGCACGCCACTCTCAGAGCCAACCGCTGCAAACACAAGTCCCACTTCCCCTCGTGGAATCATGCCCACCCCGATCGCCAGTCGATTCACGCCAGGTACACCAAACACGCTGAGACCCGTTACCACTTTGCCCAAAATCGCCACAACGAGCAAGAATGTCGCAATAATCAGCCCAGGGCGATTCTCCGGCACCAGTGGATTTAGCACGCTCAGATCGGTACGGGCACCCACTACCACAAAAAACACAGGTGTGAGCATATCGGCGATCGGAACCACCTTTTCCTCTAGCTCCCGTTGTTTCTCTGTTTCTGCCAGCACCAGCCCTGCTGCGAAGGCACCCAAAATGGCTTCTAGCTGAATAACCGCCGCAATGTACGCCAGGATAAACGCAAAGATCAGAGAGACCAACAGCAGTTGACCCCGCGTTTTCATGCCGTTGACGAGTGCCACAAACAGTGGGCTGAGCAAACGCCCGACCAGAATGGCACCGACCAAAAACACACCCGCGCTCACAATCAGGTAAGCCACTTTCGTGAGTTCCACCGAGCCATCGCGTGCAAGGCTAGCAACCACTGCCAGCACAATGATGCCCAGCACATCATCCATCACCGCTGCGCCAATGATGATCTGTCCTTCAGGAGTACTCAAGCGCTGCATCTCAGCGAGCACTTTTGCCGTGATGCCAATACTCGTTGCGGTCAACGCGGCTCCAGCAAAAATTGCTGGTATGGTGGGAATCCCGAAGATCAGGCTTAGCCCGATCGTACCGCAAGCAAAGGGAACCACAACCCCAACCACTGCCACCAGCGTTGCCTGTGGCCCGACTCGCAAGAGTTCTTTAAGGTCAGACTGCAAGCCAATCTCGAATAGCAGAATGATCACACCCAGTTCTGACAAGACGGAAATAACTTCGCTCTGCGCCTGAAACACAGATGTCAATGCATCTGGGCTTAGGTTTGCCGTCAGTTGCATCAAACCCATAATCAGTGAGTGGCTGCCGTCTTCACCACTGCCCGGAAACACGAGCAGCCGGAAAGCAGACACCCCGACAACAACCCCACCGACCAACTCTCCTAGAACAGGGGGTAGGTTAATGCGATCGCACAACTCACCCCCAATCTTGCTTGCCAGAAAGATGACCACCAAGCTTAACAGCACCCCAGCCAGCACTAGAGAGCCGTTTGCTGCCTCAACCGCTGCCGCCAGCAAAGAATGGCCGAGCGGCATTGAAGCACCATCAAACAACACCGGAACGGTCAACCAAGTCATGAAACCTACCATTGGCCCCTGGGGAAAATGTTCCTTACCAATGTACAGTTTCTATTGCAGAAGGTTAAGCAGGCGGGGGAAGCAAGGGAGGGCAGGGGAAGCGGGGAGGAAGGCGGGGGGAAGCAGAAGAAGGCGGAGGAAGCAGGGAAGAGTAGAAGGAAGCTAGTTTTTTGAAGAAAGAAGAAAGCTCTGCTAAATCAACTCAAACCTAGCTTCCTCCGCTTCCTCCGCTCCCTCTGCCTCCTCTGCCCCTCTCTCCTCCCTACACAAACACTCGATGCTGCAACGACGGCATTTGGCGACGCACCTGTACCAAGCGAGAAGGTTCGATCGCGGCGATCGCCACGCCTGGTTCGTCGCCTGCATCTGCTAGCACCATTCCCCAGGGGTCAATAACCATCGCGTGTCCGTGAGTTTGACGCATGGCGTAGTGCCGTCCTGTCTGGGCCGGAGCCAGCACGTAGCAGGTGTTTTCGATCGCCCGCGCTTGAAGCAACACTTGCCAGTGGTCTTTTCCGGTAAATGCGGTAAACGCCGCTGGTACAAACAGCACCTCCGCACCCATTTGAGCGAGATGACGGTAAAGTTCTGGAAAGCGCACATCGTAGCAAACAGATAACCCCAGATTGCCCAGTTCTTTAGACGGATACACGGGCGGTAGTCGTACACCTGCCAGCACAGTGCCGGATTCTTGATAGGTGTTACCATCTGGCACGTTGACATCAAACAGGTGTACTTTTTCGTAGCGTGCCAGTTCTTCCCCATTTGGACCAATAAGTAGCGCCGTGTTGTACACCTTGCCGTTTCCAACGGGCACTGGAAAACCGCCGCCCAGCAGAGTTACCTGAAAACGTTGTGCCATCGTCTTGAGAAATTTTTCGCTGGCAACTGCGATCGCCTCTGCCTGAGCTAGTTTTTCGTGTTCGTCACCTAAAAACGGGAAATTTTCGGGTAGGGCAACTAGGTCAGCACCCTGACGGACTGCCAGGTCAATTAATTCCTCCGCCTGGATTAAATTTTTTTCGAGATTGGGCAGGCTGGTCATTTGCACAGCAGCCGCCAGATAAGACTTCATAGGCTCAACTCAAATCGCAGCTAAAAATCATAGGTTCAAGTTTATTGGAGTGTAACCGCGTTTAGTGTTGGTTGCTCCAATGACTTGAAACCCCTCATTACTATTTAAAACCAGGTTTGCCCCGCAATGCTTGAGAATGTTTGCCTGCACACATCTCTTTACGCGATCGGGATCAGGCCTGTTCCGAAATTGATCCCCCACACGTTGAATCGGTTACTGTCGCTCATACCACGCCATTGTATCGAACGCCTGTGCCAATACTCACTCATCACTCCGTGCTGACTCGGTTCACATCAACATGACTAGTCTCTCTGCTTGGCGTTGTCGTCGCAGCGTTGGTGAATTAGCAGATGAACTTCAGATTTTAACGCCTAGACAGGATGGAGAATAATGTCAGTTAGAGTGGGAGTGCAAAGCCAATGGAATGTCCCGACTGTGGTGGCACTCATATTCGCAAGAATGGGCAGCGCCAGACCAAACAAAACTATATCTGTATGAGCTGTTGGTGGCAGTTGCTCAACCAGTATGAGCATCGCGGCTACAGTGACGACGTGAAGCGGCTATGCCTGAAGATGTGCCCGATGCCATGGGAGTGCGAGGGATTAGCCGTGTCACCGAGATTGCGCACCCGACCATTTTGAACTGGATTGAAGCTTCGGGGGAACAGTTACCGGATAGCTATGGCCTAAAGCAGATTCCCCCACTGAGGGAACTGGATGAACTGGAAACGTTTGTCGGCAAGAAGGAAAGCAAGGTGTGGATTTGGACGGTAGTGAATCACTTTCAGCCTGGAGTCCTTGGATGGGCGATCGGCGATCATAGCGCCCAAACCTTTCGACCTGATGGAACGCGATCTCAGTTTGGCAATGCTACTGCTGGGTGAGTAATGGCAACCCTGTCTAACCCAGGGTTTATTCCGCCAGGAGATCAGATTGTCAGTAAGGCTTACATGACCCTTGTGGAAGACGACAGTACTCGTCTGCGCCATTATCTACACGGTGACATCGCAAAATGTTGTGCTACTCCAACCCGGTTGAAATGCTCACGCATTCTGTCCGATTGTTAATCCACATACCTCAAGTTTGGGGATGTGCCTGTGCCTGCCTAAATTCATCTCCTCATTTACCAACGCCGACCACCTAGTAGCGCAGTCCAGCTTAGGTTTAACTCAGCATTCCCCGCAATACCAACAGAATGTGTTTAGCTACGGCTACAACGCCTTGCCAACCTCAGTTGCTTCGGGTACCTCAGTCAGCTTCCCAGTTCTAACGTCATAAATAAAACCATAAATGGGAATTTGATGGGGCACTAAGGGGTGATTGCGAATTCGCTTCACGTCATCATAAACGCTGCGGGACAAATCTTTGAACGTCAGCCAGTCAATATACTCGGCTTCTATTGATCCTGGCCCTTCGCCCACATCTTGCCAGCCCTGCTCATCAATCACAGCCGTCTTTAAACTGCTTGCCAGCAATCTGCGAATAATATCGTCAGTAAACAGCGCCATGCCGCAGTCACTGTGGTGAATGACAAACCATTCACGGGTGCCCAGTAGCTTGTAGGAAATGACTAAAGAGCGAATAGCATCGTCGCTGGCACGTCCACCCGCATTGCGAATAATATGCGCATCCCCCTCTGCTAACCCTGCATATTGAGCAGGATCAAGCCGTGCATCCATGCAGGTGAGAATTGTGAAATGACGGGCTGGGGGAATGGTAAGTTTTCCTTTGTCCCCAAAGTTTTCAGCATAGGCGCGATTTGCTGAAAGGACTTCTGCCAGGATTTGGCTCATTGTTTGGCTCCACGTTTGAACATGAGAAAGGTGTGCAGGTGCCAACGCTATAGCTAAGGATCGCAGCTTAAATAACTTCGACGAGTGAGCTGTTCTGTAGGGGACGCACTGCCGTGCGCCCGTACTCCAAGATCACACTTTAATTAATTCTCGTTCCTAAGCCCAAAAACAGTTGGCGATCGTCTCAATAGTTGCTTCAGTCACCTCTGCGAACGACTATACAACGGTTTTCCGATATGTGTACAGGGTTTACTGCGTCTCAAGATTACCTACAGCGCACTCAGTCCTATAAAAACACAGCAAATCGAAAGGGTCTTTGCATCTACAGCTTGCGTTGCAGAAAGCAGAGTATATACTTCCGCTTTCTGTCCTAGCGATTCACCGCGATCGCCTACTTGCTCAAAGAACACACCCAGTAACAGGCAATAGAGAATAGATTTTAGTCTATTGATAAGCAAAAATACATTTATTTTTCATTATCTCAGCTTCGCAATATAGTTTGATCTAGAGCGAAATGTAGCGTTAACAACCGTTTTGCAAAGCAAGTTGAACTTAGAGCGTGAGGAATGTTTGTGAACCAGGATCGAGGGCTTTTGAGTGGATTGATTGCCATGAAGCGATGGGGCTTTTTAGGCTTGCTGATGGGGATGTCACCGTTTGGGATTGATGCCGCGATCGCGGCGATACCCATGAGTACCATCAACGTACCCAAAACCACCCCTCCCTTGAGTCGCATTGAGGCCCAACTACAAGCGAGCAGCGATGTCACTACGCCGCTGAAGGATGTTTCTACTGCAACCGCTTCGGACACCGAACCGATGGCACAAGTCACCTCCGTGTCTCAGCTATCGGATGTGAAACCAACCGACTGGGCATTTCAGGCATTGCAGTCACTGGTTGAGCGCTATGGTTGCATTGTTGGCTATCCAGACAAAACCTTTCGGGGTAATCGTGCTCTCACGCGCTATGAATTTGCGGCGGGTTTGAATGCGTGCCTCGATCGGGTGAATGAACTGATTGCAGCAGGCACGGCTGACCTGGCGAGAAAAGAAGATCTGGTTGCGCTGCAAAAACTGCAAGAAGAATTTGCCGCCGAACTAGCCACGTTGCGAGGACGGGTCGGTGCGCTGGAAGCGCGTACCGCCACGCTAGAAAAGCAGCAATTCTCTACCACGACTAAGCTGAATGGTGAAGTGATTTTTAGTTTAGCTAGCGCGTATGGTGCAGCGCCTGGTTTCAAAGATGCTCAGCCTGTGTTTAACGATCGACTGCGGCTGAATTTGACGACCAGCTTTACAGGGAAAGATTTGCTGATTACAGGGTTGCAAGCCTATAACTTTGGGCAAGGGCCAAGCGCACTGTTAGGTGGGTCGGGCAGTTTGGGCGGCACTTTGGGCTACGGTGATCCGGTCTTCGGTAACGCTAGCCAGGTTTATTTAGGCTATGCCCCTCAGTTTCCTGAAACCAACCCCCAAAACTTAACGGGTGGACGAGGCAACAATCGAGTGGATCTCTATAAACTACTCTACATCTTTCCTGTTGCGAACAAAGTGACAGCGTTCATTGGCACCAGTGCAGAAGTATCGGATGCGTTTCCATCCATTTTGCCGTGGTCAAGTGAAGGGCAGGGGGCACTTTCTCGTTTTGCGACCCTTCCAGCGGCGCAGCGAGTTTCGGGAGGCACCTCGCAAACGGGTCTAGACTCGGCGGCGGGTCTTATTTTGAACCTGTCAGACGCGATCGACCTTCGGGCGCTCTACGGTGTAACGTCAGCTAGTCTGCCAAATAATGCAGGCTTTCCAGGTACACCGTTGGGTTCTGGCCTTTTTGACGGTAGCTACATTGCAGCGGCACAGTTAACCGTAAAGCCTTCTAAAAGTCTGGACATTGCGTTGAACTACGCCCATAGCTACCACCAGATTAATATCTTAGGAACAGGACTGGCTGCTTCTGATATTGGTTCTGTCGTGTTTACACCAACGGCAGGTGAAATTGCGCGTCGGGGAGCGGGTCTGGGCGCTACAGGGGCTGTCATTAATCAGGGTATTACGTTAGATACGCTGGGCCTAACCGCTGCTTTTAGGCTTTCACCACAGTTTTCGCTGGCAGGCTCATTCTCTTATATCTTTAGCAGTTTGGTGGATGTTGATGCCTCAACCAATTTCTTGAGCTGGCAGGTTGGCATACAGGCAAACGATCTGCTCCGCAAGGGAAGTACGGCAGGTCTCATCTTTGGGCAACCGTTGTCTCGCGTTAGCACGAGTGGACGCGCGTTTGATCCGGGCAACCGCACGCCGTATCAGGTGGAAGGCTTCTTCAACTTCAAGTTGAGCGACAACATTAGCGTCACTCCAGGCTTATTTGTCATTTTCAATGCCGAAGAGTTGAGCAGTAGTTCTACCGTTTATGTGCCTGTCATTCGTACCACGTTTACGTTCTAGCTTGCCGATCCATCTGTAGGGGTTACATATAACGGCCCTACAGATGGATCTGTCGTGAAATCTATTTGAATCGGTGTTAGCTGTCAGCCGTCAGCCGTTAGCTTTTGATGATGGCTAACGGCTGATTGTTGCTTGCAAGATGAGGCTCACGGCTTAAAGGGGATGGCGATCGTGCAGAGGAGTTTTGGCAGGCGATCGACGATCGCACCAAAGCCATCACAAATTTAGATGCCGACGATACCAATCTAATGTGGCTCTGATTGCAGTGTGTAAAGGTGTTGCGTGATTGCCGAATGCTTGCACGTATTTGTTGTGATTCACGACAAATGGCTGCTCAAATTCATACATCATTTCAACGGTTTCCTGTGCTTCGGGAATAAACAGTCCAGCAATTCGCGTCATGAATTTTCCCATACCGCTCATTTTGGGTGTATGCCCAGCTTCTTTAAATGCCAACGTGAGAAACTGACGCGTTGTAAGGGTTTCAGCATTGGGAACATGCCAGATCTGCCCCAGGGCTGCTTCCTGCTCTCCAAGGGCGACTAATGCTTTGCCAAAGTCGTCAATAAAGGTATAAGTGTGAGGTACATCCAAATCACCTACGGCAGCAGCCGTTTTCCCCGTTAAGATGGCTGGAAAGACGCGATCGCCCATCACAGAGCCTAAGACACCAGGGCCATAAAAGTCCGACCCGCGCGCGATCGCAACACGCACTAAACCCTGTTGATGGGCTGTGAGCAAGGCTTCTGACATTTGAGCACGCGTACGTCCCTTGCGGGTTGTAGCCGCATTGGGTAAATCTTCTCGGAGCAAGCCATTAACGGCTCCATACATATAGAGGTTATCTGCCACAACCAATTTGGCACCGCTGACAGCCGCCCCTTGTACAATACTGGCTTGCAGTTTCGGGAACAAGGTAGGCCATTGGGTGTAAGGAGGTTGAGCACATTGATACACAACGGCGGCATCTTGCGTCACTGCACGGGTATTCTTGAGGTCATAAACATCAGCCGCAATGACTTCAACCTCTTCAGGCACAGTGGCCTGTCCGCTGCGATTGACCATCCGAATCCGCACTGGACGAGTTAGCAATTCGCGCATCACCGCTTGACCCAACGGTCCCGTCCCAAAAATGACATGGAGTTCTGTTTTCATGGCTTCCTTTTTTCAACAAGATGTTCTTTTCAACAATGAGATCAACAATGAAAGGCTTTAGCGTGGCGTGCGGCGCAGTACTACAATCCCAGTGAGCAAAAACCAGAGTTGCAGCACACTCACCGACACCGTGATGAATGCGCCCAGATCCACTCCAAATAATTCGGCTACTTGCAGGGCTAACAGCGTGGCGGATACCAGTCCAAAGAAGCCTAGCCAGCGCGGTAAGCGCCTCGTTTGCAGAATGATCAACGACACGATCGCCAACCAGGGTGCGGCAAATAAACTCACGCCCAGCACTTCACCAATCGACCCAGCGTAATCATTCAGCACGCGATACACGACCGCGATCGCATCACGAGTTTGGCTGGATGTGGCGGGATTGACATACAGGGTTGCCAAGGCTGGCATGGCAGCGAGCCAACGAATAATGCCTAAGCAGCGAGCGATCGTTGAAGCAATGCCAAAGCCAGCCGCAACACGCAGCCAGGTGGCATACGCTTCTTCATGACTCAACAGGCGAACCAGTGCTAGAGCCACGACCCAAAAGAGGATTGAGTAAAGCAGGTAAAGCAGATAGCCCAGTCTGACGGCTGCGGCCTGTTGCGTTAACAGCGGTAGCATGACATCTGCTGGAGCACTCAAACTTTGAGGCCAGTTAATGGCGCTGCCTAAAATGGCAACAGGTGCAAAAAGCAGCAGACTTTCAATAATCAACACGCATCCGGTAGTGCGATAGAGAAATTTTTGAGGGAAGGAAGGGAGAGGATTGATCACGCTGTTCGTACCCATGTAGTGGTTGATGGCAAACGGGACAGTCATAGGACTATTGGTGTTGTTTCCAGGGTGTAGTGAATGCGAGTGAACTGAATGGTCAGTATTGGAAGGACGATCGTGCTAGCAGTTGAAGTCGCGCAAGGCAAGCTTTGTACGATCAGGGGCGATCGCTCCCTAACCAGTAGATTGAACCAGGACGCATCCATTCACTTTGAAGAGAATGCTGATTCACTGGCTGTATTGCCCATTAAGGGTAAAACGTCAAACTTTGGATAGGGAAGCACGATCGCCCAAAGTCCCACGATCGCAAAGCAAATGAGGGTCGGTAATAGCTTTGGTTTTTTAGTCTTCATTGTTGAAGTTCCATAGATGCTTGCTGACTGCATCCAACGTCGGTTGGATAACCTGCAATGGTTGAGCTGAGCGATCGTTAGCAGAATTGGGCAATCGCTGTTCCTGGCACAGAGCGCTTTGAGGCAATCGCTGACAGAGACGCTCCTGAGCTTGTACAGGCTGAGGCAAGGTATGATTAACCGCCATAATGCCTGTCGTGATCAGAATGGATTGACCAAGCCGTTGAAAAAGAGCAGCGTGAACCATGATTGGATTCCTTAAAGCAACAGTTGAGATAGCGCTCACACGACTGCTTCCATCGCGGAGTAGCGTGTTCAAAATGTGTTCAAAGCGTCTACATGAGAAACTATGCACTCTGACGTAGCGTTAGAGTCAACCCAATCAGCGTTGGCCTTTTTTGCCTCCAACCCATTGACACTCACGTGGCGTTAGGGTTTATGGTCTAAAGCACACGTGCCATAAACAGTGCGTTTCGTTTTTTGATTACAGGAGCTTGCTCATGCTCAGAATTGGCGATTTTTCACGACTGGCCCAGGTATCGGTGCGAACCTTGCGGTACTACGAAGAAATGGCTTTGTTTCAGCCGCTCAAGGTCGATCGCTTTACAGACTACCGCTACTACTCGGTCGATCAATTGCCGCGTCTCAATCGCATTCTGGCGCTCAAGGATTTAGGCTTCTCACTCACTCAAATTAAAGATCTGGTAGATAAAGATCTCACCGTTGTGGAATTGCGGGCCATGCTGACACTGAGACAGGCCGAGATTGAGCAACAGGTTCAGGCAGGGTTGACGAAACTAACCCAGGTTGAGGCACGGCTCAGGCAAATTGAGCGTGAAGGTAAATTAGCCGATTACGAGGTTGTGTTGAAGCGCGTTGAGCCACAGTTTGTTGCAGCGGCTCGCCAAATTCTTCCTGATCTGACCGATATGATTCCCTATCGCAGCCGTATGTATGCAGATGTGTATACCTGGCTCAAGCAACATCGCCTTAAAGCTGGTGAACCAGAAATGGCAATCTATCATAATGCTGAGTATACGGAACAAGCGATTGATATGGAAATGGCAGTTGCGATCGATCAAGCCGCCATTCCATCAACGCTCATGGGTGCAAATGAACAAGTCTACTGCCATGAACTGCCTGCGGTACAAACAATGGCGAGTCTGACGCGTCACGGTAAAATGTGCGAAATCGGGCAAGGGGTGATCGAATTATTTACCTGGATGGGTGAGAATGGATATGCTGCTGATGGCCCTTACCGAGAAATCCATTTATTTGGACGCGAGTTTGAACAAGTGGGAGCGGTATGGGATTGCAATCCCAAGGTTGATTTTGATGCGGTTGTCATAGAATTACAAATTCCAGTCAAACGTTGAACAACAGCCAGTGCATAAACCATTCACCGCTCCAGGGTTGCAAAAAACGTGATGGCCGTTCGCCAATCCTGCGATCGCACCTGTCTCCGCACCCTGTTTCCCGTTAAAATGCCCTATAGGTGAATAGTACTGACGGAACGATCCGCCCCCCAACCCCAAAATCTGGGGGAGCCGAACCATAAAGTCCCCTAGACTTGGGGGATTCAGAGGGCTAACTTTTGCTTATTTCAGCGCCATTTCCCTATGTGTGGCTGGATGCAGTCAATCGACCCTGCGATCGAGGGCTGTCTTCGCGCTGATGGTGTCCAATAACCCTATGCAGACTTACTATGACCGCTGGCATTCAACACATCATTGAGCCGCACGTTCAGGATTTAGGCGGGTTTCAAGCCCGTCGCCTGCTTCCCTCAAATGTTTTCACGACGGTTGGACCTTTCATCTTCTTTGATCATCTTGGTCCAGCCGTCTTTCCACCGGGCAAAGGCGTTGATGTGCGGCCCCATCCTCATATCAACTTAGCAACCGTCACCTATCTGTTTGAAGGCGTGTTATTGCACCGCGACAGCGTGGGCAGCGTGCAGGAAATTCGGCCTGGTGCAGTGAACTGGATGACGGCTGGACGAGGGATTGTGCACTCCGAGCGCAGTCCTGATGACGATCGCAGCCAAGAAGCCATTCTGCATGGCATCCAGACCTGGGTGGCACTTCCCGACGAACATGAAGAAACAGAGCCCTGGTTTCGGCATCACCCAGCCAACACGTTGCCAAGTTGGGAAGAGGATGGAGCTTCGTTTACTCTAATTGCTGGTGAAGCGTTTGGTCACACATCTCCTGTGCAGACGTTTTCGCCCATGCTGTATGTGGATGTACAACTGGCTCCTGAAACGCAATTTACATTGCCTGCTGACTACAAAGAGCAAGCGGTTTACAGCGTCACAGAAGGACTTTACCTCAACGATGCCCCACTAGAGCAGCATCGGCTCGTCGTTCTCGCCTCTGGTACACCCGTTAAGGTTTCTACTGATCGTGTTTCTGCCGATCGCAGGGCTCGTTGTATCATCGTAGGCGGTGAGCCGCTGGGCGAACGGCATAAGTGGTGGAATTTTGTCTCCAGCCGCCTTGATCGTATTGAGCAGGCCAAACAAGATTGGCAGAACGGGCGGTTTGAATCAGTCCCTCAGGAAACAGAGTTCATTCCCTTGCCCCAGGAACCGCCCCGCCCCACAGAACAGCCCATGTAGCGCGACCCATCACAACGCACCCCATCACAGCGAATCTCATCGACTGAAAGAAATTCTGTCGTTACAGATTGGCTCAGGACACGCTCGTGGCTTCGGACGCTCGTAGCTTTGGGATGAAACCTAGCGTACCGACTCAAGGCTATCAACTTGCTTGGTAAACAACTCGGTTAAGATACTCATCACCGATCGCTTCCGCAGTTTGATATTGGCCTGAATCGACATTCCCGACTGCAACAGAATATCTCGTTGCTGCACGGATAAAGATTGACGATCGAGCCGCACCCTGGCAGGGAAGCTGTAAAAGCGGCGGGTTTCCGTTGGGGGAAGTGCATCAGAACCTATCCAAACAAGTTCTCCTTTGATGTCGCCAAATTCACTGTAAGGAAAGGAATCGACCCGAACATCAACTTTCATGCCTTGTTGCACAAACCCAATATCTTGATTGGTGATAAAGACTTCTGCTGTCAGGGAATCATCTGGAACCACTTTTAGCATGGGTTGGCTAGCTTGAGCGACAAAACCAGGTGATCGTGCCTGAAGATCAAAAATGACACCATCCGTGGGAGCCACGAGTTCCTGATACTTTAGAGACACTTGAGCCTGGCTCATATCGCTATCAATCTCAGCCAGACGCTTCTCGTTCTCCACGATCGCCTTATTTAACTGGTCATCAATCTCGTCAATTTGCTTGTCATTGTCTGCCAAGCGCATCCGTAAATCGCGCTCAGATTGGGCAGAAATGGTTTGCTTCTGTTCCTGAGATTGAGCAATGGCAAACTGTAAGCGGGATGTTTCCTGGGCGAGTCGTGCAATTTCGGCTTTGCGTGTGCCCACTTCCTGCACTTGCTTGAGATATTGCACCTGGCCGATCGCCCCTGCCACGGCTAGCGGTTCCATGTCATTGAGAATTTTCTGGTTCACTGCCAACACCATCTTGGCATCCGTCAACTGAATCTGCGCCTGCTCGCGCTGACGTTCTAATTGATGCGTTTCAAATTGAGCTGCCTGCTGACGTGAAATGAGGTCTGCCCACCCCGCCTGAACGCGGGCAACTTCATCGGCACTCAACTCCCCACTCTGAATAGAACCGTTGAGCTGTGCCCGGTCAGTGCGGTTTTCGGCAAGCAGAGCAAGACGCTTTTTCGTCAACGCCGCGATCGAGGGTGGAATCTGAAGCTTGGCAAAGGCCGGGTCGGACAACGGATTGCCTCCAGCCATTTGGAGTTGATAAAAGCGGTTCTCTTGCATCAAGGCCGCTCGGATTTTGGTGAGTGAAGCGATTTGAGCATTAACCGCCGTAGCATCCAGGCTTAAGAGTCGATCGCCCTTCTTCACCCGTTGCCCATCTTTCACGTAGACCGCTTTCACAACTCCCGCGATCGGAGCCTGTACCTCTTTCACTGCTCCCTGTGGTTTAAGCTGTCCCTGCGTGGGAATGGCTTCTTCAAACTGCGCTATGCAAGCCCAAGCAATGACCGCAGCAATACTTCCCATCAAGCCCCACAAAATGGCTTTTGACCAGAGTGGTGATTGCCGCAATGAGACGGATTGAGTGTACTTGCCATACTCACCAGATGGTTTTGGTGCGACTGGAATCTCATTGGGCAGCGTTGCTGGTAATGCTGCTGCGAATGCGGTTGGTAGGGATTTAGACCACTGGATGGGTTCAACCCATTCCATGTCGAGCGTTGCTTGTCTCATAGCGTTATAACTGGTTTTCCTGTTGTTGATAGAGGCAGTAGTAGCGTCCCTTGGCAGCGATCAACTCCTCATGGGTTCCCTGTTCAACGATCGCTCCCTGCTCCAGCAGTAGAATGACATCGGCATGTTTAACGGTGCTGAGACGATGGGTAATAAAAAAGACGGTGCGGCCTCGAAAGGCATCCGTTAGATTCAAACTCACCTGTCGTTCCGATTGATAATCAAGCGCACTGGTTGCTTCATCCAAAATCAGTAAACGCGGGTTTTGGAGCACGGTACGGGCGATCGCAATCCGTTGCCGTTGCCCTCCAGATAAGCCCGCACCCCGTTCTCCCACGCGGGTGTTGTAGCCATTGGGCAGCGACATAATGAAGTCGTGAGCCGCCGCCACTTTTGCCGCTGCAATAATGTCTTCTGTCGTCGCTTCAGGATTGGTCAGCGCAATATTATCTTGCACCGTGCCATCAAAAAGCAGCGTATCCTGCAAGACCATGCCAATTTGCTGTCGCAGCGAGTAAAGTTCCACCTTAGCAATATCGTAACCATCAATGAGAATGCGTCCAGAATCGACATCGTACAAGCGCGGTAACAGCTTGGTCATGGTGCTTTTGCCAGAACCACTCTGTCCCACAATGCCGACAAATTGCCCTGCCTGAAACCGTTGGCTGATATTACTGAGCTGAGGTGGGCTGTTCCGATTGAAGGAAAAGGTGACATTCTCATACGTGACATGCCCTCGCATCTCCGGCATGGGGATGTTATGTCGATTTAGAGCATCCGCTTCTGGCGTTGCGTTGAGAATATCACCGAGCCGTTCCAGTGAAAGCGCTGTCTCTTGAAAGTTTTGCCAAAGTTGCGTCAGACGCAAAAGTGGACTGGTGACATAGCCTGCAATGATGCGAAAGGCAATGAGTTGGCCCAGGGTGAGTTGCCCTTGCAACACCAGATAGGCACCCGCCCACAGCACTAACAGACCAGACACCTGATTGAGAAAATTACTCGTTGCACCTGCCGCTGTGGAGGTAATCACGGTTTTGAAGCCAGCGTCTACATACCGGGCATATTGCTGCTGCCACTGCCAGCGCGATCGCAGTTCAATATTTTGCGCCTTCACCGTTTGAATACCAGATAAAACTTCAACCAGAAAGGATTGAGTTTCCGCATTGCGTTCTGCTTTTCCGCGCAATTGACGGCGAATGGTCGGTGAAATGACCAGGGTGAGCACCGTAAACAAGGGCACTGTCGCCAATGCCACTAACGTCAGCACCCAACTGTAGAACGCCATAATGCCAATATAGACAACGGAAAAGACCGCATCGAGGACAACCGTTAGAGCGGTGCCCGTCAGAAATTGACGAATATTTTCCAGTTCATTGGCACGCGTAGAGAGTTCCCCCACTGGGCGACGTTCAAAATAGCGGAGGGGCAAGCGAAGCAAGTGATCAATAATGACACTCCCCAGTGTGAGATCAATCCGGTTGGTGGTATCTACAAACAGATAGGTTCTCAGGCTGGAAATGAGTCCTTCAAAGGCAGACAGAATGATGACCAGAATGCCCAGCACATGCAGGGTGCTGACACTGTTTTGCACAATGACTTTATCGATAATAAGTTGAGTGACCAGAGGATTCGCCAGCCCCAGAATTTGCACAAAGAAGGAGGCGACTAAGACTTGCAGTAAAACGCGGCGATACCGGACGAGAGACGGGAGAAACCAGCGCAGATTGAATGGTTGCTGAGAAGATTGCATCGCTGGTTTGAGCAGTAACGCCTGTCCTTCTTTGCCCCAGTTCTCGGCAAATTGAGCGGGCGTTTGGCGATAAAGACCCGATTCTGGTACCGCCAGGACAAGCTCTTTTTCACTAACGTCATACAGAATGGCAAAACTGTCTTGCCAACGGATGAGTGCGGGCACCGCTAAATGGCTAATGGATTCGACAGGTACTGCAACAAGCTGAGCATTCAACCCACATAATTCGGCGATCGCACCACACAGTTGCAGCGAGAGTGATTGAGTCCGGTCAAGCTGATTGGTAAGCACCCGTTGCACAACTTCGCGTTTAAACGGCAGTTCCCAATAGCGTGAAAGCATTTGGAAGCAAGCGATCGTCGCCTCGATCGGATCTTGCCCCCGCACAAAGGGATATTTTTTAAACGAACGGCGTTGTGATTTCGCCATCTCCCGCTTAAAGGCGCGATCTGGAGCATAAGGAGGACGGTCATCCTCATCCACTGCCGCATTTGTTGGCGGACGGTCAGGCTGGGTGAGCAACCCCTGTAAAGCGGCTTTCTGAATGCCAACCAAACGAGCGGTAGTTGCACCTTCTACGCTCAACTGAGTTGTCTTTCGATCGCGTTGTAGACCACTGCCCACTGCAAAATCGGCGACGGTACCACTGCTGACAAACCACTCGCGATCGCTGTCCAGATGAGCCAGCGACGTCTTGCCAGGAGGCAGTGTACGCACCACCGCATCACGATGCAACCTGTTGACAATTTCCAGTAAATTGTCTGCGCCCGCCGATTGGAGTAACGCTTCGCTATCGGCTCGCTGGCTCAACGTCTTACCCAACAGTTCAAATACTTCAATCAACGTACATTGATGGTTGAACTCATTGGCAACCGCTGGCTCTCGCTGCAAGAGCGCTAAAAACTGCTCAGTTGGTAAAGAAATGCAGGTAGCTTCGGTAGAGGCGATCGCAGTTTCGCAGGGGATGTTTCGCAAAACCCCAACCCAACCGAGAAGGACACCTGGTTGTAACCGCTTAAGGGTGATAGCCTGCTGCGTATTGGGTTCATAGCCAATCAACCGCACTTGCCCTTCATAAAGAATTGAAATCCGATCTGGTAGCGTCTCGCGTACCAGCATGACCTGCCCCAAACGATAGCGGAGCAGTTGGCAATGGCTCACCAGGTCTGTGAGGGATTGACTTGCTAATAAACTGAAGGGAAACGTGCCTGCTAAAAATTCTTGAATGCTGGTCTTGGTGTAAGTCATTGGGTGGAAAGTCAGTAGGCAGTCGCAGGAGCAGTTGAAGTGTTGACAGGAGCACTGAGGGTTTGCAGTTGGTTCTCAAGCCATTGATCAAATTGCTCGTTCAATAAACGGTAGCGCATGGATTCATCTAGCTCTGCTGGCATAAATTTCTCTAGACGCAAAAGCACAAACCATTGATCGATTTGAGTCGGGGTACGGAGTTGACCGGGTTGGCTCCGCGACAGTATTTTTGCCATTGTCGGATGAAGGGCGCTTACGGTAAGGGGGCCAACAACTCCGCCTGTTCGTGATTCGGGACCTTGAGAATGCTCGCGCGCTAACTCACTAAAGGATTGTTCACCCGCCTGAATGCGAAAGTAAAACTCTTGTGCCGCGCCAGCATCTTGAACGCGTAGGAGGGAGTAGATGACTTTGTCAAACTGCCCCTTGCGATTGAAAAAATAAGCTTCGAGCGTCTGTCCCCAAGCCACTTGCTTAAATTTTTCGATTTTTGCATAGCGCGCAACGACCGTTTTCAACTGCTGAGATGTAATACTGTAATGCGTCATCCACGTCTGCAAACTGGCCTCTGAAGAAATCTGATAGCGTTGACAGAATTGCTGGTAGGCGCTGTTAAGCTCTTCCGGCGTACATTCAATGTCTGCGATCGCCTGATCAATCAAGACTTCTCGCTTTAATGACGGTAGCAAGAGGTAATTCGACAGCAGAGGCAAAATATCTGAACCTGTGATTGTTTGCTTACCAATTTGAAGCTCATTGGTCATGATAGAGCAACACTGACGCTGAGTATGGTGACACTACTGGTTGTACAGCAGCGATTTAAAGACGTTTACTGAAAGCAGCACATTGACGAATTCATCAGCACAGCACTTGCCGCGTTAAGTCATCCTGTTTAGGTCTGCTTAGAACTTAAAAGCTCAACATTGAAGCGTTGCGATCGCACGTCGCTCTAAACGCTAAAAACAACGATCAAATGGGTAGATGGTTTTGTCGGCTTGTGACGTACCGAGTTGAAGCTCTGAATGCTCCAAGCGATCGGTTAAGGCGGGTAGAATGCAGTGTTGCAACCCTTACTCACACTGGCTTACGACGAGCATGAGCGTATAAATGAGTGGGTAGACTTGGTAAAATACACCTTTCACTATAACAACGGATCACTGTGAATATTTTGTGAATGTAAGGCGATCGCCGCAGAACTTATGGCTTCTTTACTTTATGGCGGTTTCCAATCTGGTAAATCAAGGTCTTGTAAAGACGGGTATGAGGTATCCGGTGTGGTGCATGCACATGAAATCGGCTGAAGCGGTTGCATCAATTGCGTTGCTTGCCCAAACCTTTAGAGATTACTGACTGGCACAGCTTGTTGCACTGGCAATTGAATGATAAATTTAGCGCCAGTCCCATCAGTTGAAACGCATTGCAAGTCTCCACCATGTTTTTCTACCACAATTTGATGGCTAATCGACATGCCCATACCTGTGCCTGCACCCACTGGCTTTGTAGTGAAGAATGGCTTGAAAATCTGCGCTTGAATCGACTCAGGTATGCCGATACCATTATCAGCGATCGTAATCTGCACCCACTTTTTCTCCATGATGGCAGTCGTGATGGTGATTTGACCAGGATTCTTTTTTGACTCTGCCTGCGTGCGTTGAGTGGCAACTTCATCCAAGGCATCAATGGCATTCGATAAAATATTGGTCAATACTTGATTGATTTGCCCTGCGTAACACTCCACCAGTGGCAAGGCACCGTACTCTTTGAGCACGGCAATTTCGGGACGAAATTCATTCGCTTTCAAGCGATGCTTAAGAATTAAGAGCGTGCTATCAATACCATCATGCAGGTTGTACGTGGTGGGGTGATCCGTATCAGTACGAGAAAAGGTGCGAAGGCTGGTGCTAATATCTTGAATCCGCTCAACTCCTTCGGTCATTGAACCCATCAACTTAGGTAAGTCTTCCCGCAAAAACGCTAAATCAATGTCTTCCATTTCGGCTTTGATTGAAGCGCTGGGATGAGGATACTCCTGCTGATAACGATCGATTAAGCCAAACAGATCGTCGATATACGTGAGTGCGGGTCGAATATTCCCCTTCAAAAAACCAACCGGGTTGTTGATTTCGTGAGCAACACCTGCTACCAAATTTCCCAAGGCCGACATTTTTTCGCTTTGAATCATCTGCGCCTGGGTGCGTCCGAGTTCTTCCAGCGTTTGCTCAAGCTGCTGATTTTTTCCCGCCAATTCTTCTGTACGCTGTTCCAGTGTTTCGTTGGACTGCTGCAATTCTGAAAAAGCCAGCCTGAGCTTTGCCTCTGCCTGCAAGCGTTCTGATAAAACTGCCACCAGTGTCAGGGTGGTAAATACCACGACGGCAATAAACGATTGCAGCCCCATTAAAGAGTAATTGAGGTCAGCACCCGCAAATGTGCCCAGTCCTCTCACCGTGCCTAAAATGGCGATCGCCGCAATCAAGAACATGGCAAGAGTTGCGCCTGGTTGCCCAAAGCGGAAAGCTGCCCACGTTAACAGGGGCACCAGCATATACGCAAAGGGTTGGTTGCCCCAGAAGGCCGCTTTACCGATCGCAAAAATGAATCCACCTAAAACTAACGCTTCTAACGCCTTCTCTTGTGATAACGCGAACCAACGACCAATTTGAAATGGCAAGGGTTGCCCTACTACAGAGGCTTGATTGGACTGAAACCAATGGTGCCAGCTTAACAACACAGGGGTGAGAATAAAGATCCCAGCCACGTTAGAAATCCACCAGGTGAGCCAAACACTTTGATAGGCAGCCCAGGGCACTTTTTGAGTGAGACCCAGCATCGCTACGCCTACCGTAGCGTTGACAATAGGGCCAATCAACCCTGCATAGGTCAAAAATTTGATGCTATCGTTGACGCGGTTGAGCGGGTAGCGCTGCCGCACGGCTCGACGCAACAGCCAGACTCCCAGCCAGGTTCCTAACGTTGTACCAACCGCAATCCCAACAACACCCAGTAACGAAGTTAGAAACGGTAGCCACCCTTGGGGATTCCAAAAAGCGCCAACATTGGCCAAGAAAGAGCCTAAACAGACACCTGGTAATAGCCAGTTGCCATAGATTAACGTGGCTGCCACCGCAAGACCATCAGGAGGCCACACAGGGGTGACAGATTTGGGTGTTGAAGCAAGCGTCCGGGACAGATCAGCCAGGATGTAGTACATGAGGGCAAGGGTGAGATTGCCTCCTAAACGCACACTCCAAGCATGCCCGTTAAACTTTGGTCCGTTAAACTTTGGAAGAGGCATGGGTTTGTTTGCTTAAGTGAAGTCATTTCACATTCAACGTGCCCTTTCTGAATCCTTTTATAACTTCTGCAAAAAATTACAACCCGCATGTATCAGTTGATACGGTTGTGCCTGACCAGAACGTCAAATTACTGGTTGTGATCGTATTGGTTGATAAAGTACCGCTTTCTACAGAAATTGGCCCGCCGAAGCTGTCATCCAGTGAGAGGGTGCCAATGGTATTATTCAGGGGTTTCAAACAAGCAGTGGCACCGGATGCGTTTGTAAATGATTCCACATCGCCTAACGTGTTGCCTGTGATGGTATTCGATCGCAGAGACGCTGCGCTACTGGCACTCCCATCGGTGTTAATTGAAATACCCGCAAACCCATTGCCCGTAACGGTGATTGAGTTCGTTAGAAGCCGCAGTTGAGACGTACCATTGGCAGTCGTGAAGAGGCCGTAATTAGTATTGTTGGTGATGGCGCTGTTAAGCAGTTGTGCCGTTAGCTTTGCCTGGTCAGAGGTTTGCAGGAAGACACCATCATCTTGATTGCCAGTGATGGTGCTATTGGTAAGATTGACCGTTCCATTAGCCCGATCGCTCAACACAAACTGCGCTCCTTTTAGTTGATTGTTGGCGATCGTGTTGCTATCCAAATTAAACGTACTCGTAGCGTCATTGGAGAGGAGCGTGGCGATACCAGAAGACTGGTTGCTAGACAACGTGTTACCAGACAGGTTAAAGGTGCTCTGAGTTGTCGCTTCTAGATCGATCGCCACCCCATTCAACTGATTGCCCGTAATGGTGTTGTTAGCTAAGTTAAACGTGCCGCTGGCTGTATCAAAGAGTTTGACATCGAGGCCATCAGCAAGGCCACTCGTCCCACTATTGTTAGCGATCGTGTTATTGGTAATGGTGAAATTCCCCATTGCACCATTGCTGAGTGCCAGCTTCACACCATCGCCCTCTGTTGCCGTTGCTCCATTATTTTCAATCTGGTTGCGCGTTAGCAACAGATCCACCTGCCCCTGGTCATTGGCGAGTGAGAAGCCCTCTCCCCCAGCCTGCCGAATGGAGTTATCTTGCACCGTAACGGTACCCTGGACGTTATTCAGCAAAATGCCTTGAGCAGCTGTATTGGCGATCACGTTATCGCGGACAGTCACCGTGTTGATGTTGTTTCCTGTAATGCCAGGACCACTTGCGGTGCCGATCGTAAAACCAGAGAGCGTTGTACGGTTCCCTAGCGTGACCGTTCCTTGCACGGTGGGCAACACACCTGCACCAGACAGTGGCAGTTGCAAATTGCCTAGCTCTACTGTATCTATTCGCTGCACAGGCCCAGTTGAAAGGACCTGCACATCATCAGGAATGGAGAACGCAGGAATACCCGGATTGGTTCCTGATTGAACATACACAATATCATTGGATTGAGCGACTGCTAAAGCCTCCGCAACAGTGCCAGTGGGTTGTTCAAACGTGCCATTACCCGTACCAATGCCTAAATTGACGTGCCGGAACTGCCAGGGTTGCCCTGTTGCTGGATTAGTCACAAGCGTCGTGTCTTGAATCGTCGAAGCTTGGGACTCCGTTTGAGTATCAATCACAATATTGGCGTTTCGGCTTACCGAGTCGCCTAGCCGTGCCAAGAGTGGCGCTTTCAATTCATCTCGACGAGGACGGCTTTGAGGGAACGTGATGCCCACAGTGAACGCAACATTGGTACCAAAGGTGTTGTCATTGGAAAGCGTCAGTCCAAGCTGAAGGGTATCGGTGGGTCGCGCTTCCAATCGCGCACGGAGGCCCACTGTGTTGTCGCCACCCGGCAAACTGAAGTAATACAAACCACCGTAGCCACGCAGATCGCCCGATCGCCCTAACCTGGCAATTTTGCCACCCGCTTCCACATCAAACCCAGTACCCGCCGCTTCATAGCGCTGGGTAATTTGCTGTTGAATGGTGCGGTTAATCGCTAAAAAATTGCTCTGAAAGAAGGGGTTTGAGGTTGCAGTGACCGTGTTACTAATGCTTTCTGCTGCCAGTTGACGTGTATCCCCAATGGGTAAATAAACGTTTGCCCGTGCATCCCAGGTGTTGCCCAAGGTTTCTAGGCCTAACCCAATCTGGTTAAAACCATTGTTGCCCGTATTACGATGGTCAAACGCTAAATAACCGCCATAAATACGATCGCTCTTAGCATCAAAAAAACGGTGTCCCACAACTAAATTAGCGCTTGGATTTGCACCTTCTGTCGAAAGTGATAGTTGCCCTTCCACAAACGTAATGCTGCGTCCCGGCGTCTGCTTGATGGGAACAAAGCCATTCAAACTGCCAAACGAATTAGAAACACCCACTCCATCACCAGCTGTGAAGGATGCCCCTACGCGCGGCAAAATGTTGGGTGGCGAAGCCGCTAATGCCGTTGAAGGCGTTTGAGCAACAGCGGGAAGGGCGGGCACGATCGTGGATGCCGGTAATGGCGCTAAATCGCTGGCACGAGTTGAAACAGTTAAAGCAGCGGCTCGGACTGGCACCGTTACATTACCTGTTGGGACTGGTACCGTTACATTACCTGTTGAGGCAATCGGCTGTGATACTGTTTCGGGCTGCGCGATCGCAGTTGGTGACGCGACTTGTTGGGCGATTGTGACTGGTTGGCTTACAGCGATCGGTTCTTCGACGTGCACCGGAATTGTTTCCGGCCTGGATAATGATGAAATGACGTCATGGGGTCTGGACGCGATCAGGGTTCGCTTAATGCTATGAGACTCGTTTAGGCGCGATGCAATTTGATTGAATTGCTCTGGATGGCTGAGTTGGGCTGGCTGAGTCGATACTACTTTGTGAGTAGAGAGGGACTGGTGGCTGGTTTCTGAAGTGATTGGGGCTGCATCATCACCGAATTCAACGGATTGATCACTGGCCTGTGCTGCGTTGGTTGAAACAAATTCCGCCAACAGTAGACCCGCCGCACAAACAGTTACACGGGTGAGCTTTTTTGCAGACATACATTTAGAGAAGAGCTGTGATCTTCATACGAAGCTATTAATAGCTCAATCGCTCTGAATGCATTCTCACCCGGATATTTTTGATTTCTTTACTTGTTGATTTTGTTTATAAATTGAGTTTAACAAAGACGATAAAATGACCTATAAAGATTAGATCTAAAGAGGTCTTGAATTGATTTAAAGCGCCTTCGTCAAATTAAGAACAGGTATTAGAAATAACGCCTATACCGAATAAACTCTTGCGTTTCAAAAGGTTTTAAAGATCAAAGGCTGTGGACATATGTTGATGCGGACTTCTCAACGTTCAGCTAGCAGTAGCGACCAGACCACCATTAGCATAAATGGTTTGCGCTGTGATCCACTTTGCGTCTGGAGAGGCAAGAAAGCGTACCAGGGGAACAATGTCTGCTGGTTCACCAATGTCACCATTGATACTCATGCTTTTTAGCCAGGCAATATTCTCATCGGTTTCAGCAGGATAGAAAAAGGATGTCTTTAATGGCCCCGGAGCCACACAATTCACAGTAATACCGCGATGACCAATCTCCTTTGCAAGTGATTTTGTGAAGTGCTCAACGGGACTTTTGCTGCCAGCGTAGCCACCGTATGTTGGCGCGGTAACTGCAACAACGGTCGTAATCATGTTGATGATACGCCCTTGATCTGCCATGCGTGTGCTAGCTTCGCGCATTAAGAAAAAGGGTATTTTCGCATTAATTTTGAAGAGTTGGTCAAATTCATCCTCTGAAAACTCAGCGATCGGCTTGCGTACAATCATGCCTGCGGTATTGACAAGAATGTCCCACTGGCCAAAGATTTCAAACGTTGCATCAACTAGCCTTTTGATATTGCTTGTTTGGGTTAAATCAGCTTGATAGGTGATCGCTTTACCGCCTTTTTCAACGATAGCTTGAGCCACTTGCTCTGCTTCATCTTGCTTGGCTGCACTGTTGTAATGAATCACAACTTTCGCACCATCGGCTGCAAGGGCTTCTGCAAATAGCTTACCCAAATTGGCAGATGCACCTGTAATGATGGCAACTTTTCCACTCAAACCATTTGACATATCGCTCTCCCTGGGATCAGAGGTATGAATCTTTGAAGCAGTGTTGTTGAAGCTAAACTGAAGCCTGCCTTTGTGCCACTAATTGTCCAATTTGAACTACGGCAAAAGGTACAAATCCTTATCATTTAATCTGAAAAATGTGAATATTTTGTGAATTATTTACGCTCGCGCAGGATTGCATCAAGTCGTTTGGAGAGATGACACCCCTCCAAACGACTCTTTAGGTTTGCTAACTGTCAATCTGAAGTCGCTGATGGCTAAACGAAAGCCGTCGATACTTTCTCTTGCAGCAGAGATGCATTCACGCCATCCAACTTCGCAACAACCTGATGCAGCGAGTTGTCGATTACCCAGGTTTGGCTTCCTCGTTGTTGCAGCAGCGCCTCACTGAGGTTAAAGCCACTACCTAAAGCAATTGTGTCGGTACCGACCTCAAAATCACGAATGATTTTGATGCCTTGTCCGCGCGCTAGGGCAAACGTATCGGCACCAGCACCCCCTGTCAGCACATCATTGCCACTACCGCCATCAAGCCAATCAGCGCCAGCATCACCAAACAGTTGGTCATCCCCCACGCCACCGTAAAGCGTGTCGTTTCCAGCATTACCCCAGAGTTGGTCGTTACCACTATCGCCGTAAAGCGTGTCGTTTCCAGCATGCCCCCAGAGGCGATCGTTCCCATCGTCACCCCACAACTGATCCGCGCCAACGCCGCCTGTAATCAGGTCATGTCCACCCAACCCTCGAATTTGATTGGAGGTAGATTTACCCACAAGAGTTTCCGATCGAGACGTGCCATTCAGCACCCCTGTAGGCAAATCTCTCACTGTTAAAGTAAACGTATCCTTCGCGCTACCCCCCCTACCATCACGGGCGGTTAAGTCAATAGAAACGACTCCGACATTGGCACCAGTAGGACTGCCACTAAAGGTACGAGTCGATGCATTAAAGATAAGCCAACTCGGTAGAGTCTCACCACCTGTTAACGTTGCATTGAGGGTGAGTGAGTCACCGTTTGCATCGGTAAATGTGTTTGCGGGAACCGTATAGCGGAATGTGCTAAATTCATCGACTGCTTGGTTAGGAATGGCACTGTTAACAACGGGCGCAACGTTGGCGAGACCATCATCATTACGAATGGTTGCGACACCTTGAGTATCCCGGATAGTTGCATTGGTGGGACTACTCAGGTTGACCACAAAGGTTTCATTGGCTTCTACTGAAGTGTCACCCGTAACTGGAATGGTAATCGTTTGGGTGAGTTGACCGGGATTAAACGTTAAGCTTCCAGAGTGGGCAGTGTAGTCCATCCCGGCAGTCGCGGTGCCGTTAGCAGTGGCGTAGTTAACACGCACAGGTTGAGTGCTGGCGGCAGAAAGGGAGACGGTGAAGGTTGCATTTGACCTACCCGTGTTACCTTCTGTCAACGTCACATCGTTAATCGATAGCGTGGGCAACGTATTCCCACCAAATTCAACCGATCCGATGTCGGATCGAGCATCACGAGTTTTGCCAGTTTCGTCTGTGGCAGGTGCCCCCGAAACACCAGCGTTAATGGCAGGACTTCCTGTGAGTAGAGGATGAACCCAGGAGCCATTAATCAACTGCAATGCTCCCAGTTTGGGATCTGCAATGGTGATGTTAGCGGTTGCGTTATTGGTGCTGCCATTGCCGGGAGGATATTGCAGGTTACCGCCCAGATCGGTCAATTGCCCATTGGTGTGTTGCTGAATATTCCAGGGATTGCCGCCATTCGCGGCAGTGTTGTTGTAGAAGAGAGTGTTCTTTACACTGACGCTGCTGCGGTTATTGGCACTAATGCCGCCGCCAACCCAGCCTGCAAAGTTGTTGGCGATCGTCGAGTTCACAATATTGACTGGAGCGTTGTAAAGCGTCATGCCACCGCCCACGTTGCTGGAGCCAGTGCCCGTGACTCGATTTCCCGAAAAGGTGCTATTGGTGATGGTGGTTGGAGTGTCATACGTCCATAGTCCACCACCCTGCCCGCTGGCAATATTGTTGGCGAAGGTGGTGCTTTGGATGGTTAACCCTCGGTTGGAGCCATTGCTCAGTACCACGACCCCACCGCCATTGCCGCTATTGCCGCCGGGCAACCCCATGATTTCATTGTTGCGAAACAGGTTGGATTGAAACGCAACGTTATCCTGAGTTCCCGTATAGAGATAGGCAGCGCCTCCCTCAGCTCTGCCCCGGTTTCCTTCAAAGATGCTGTTGGTAATCCGAATTGTTCCAGATGATTCGCTACGGGAACTGGCGCGATCGGTGTAAATGGCACCTCCGTAGCCTCTTAAAAAGGAATTCGGTTTCCCGGTATCAAATCGTGCAGCTGTGGTGTCATTGTTGATGAATCGGGAATTTTCAATGGTCAATTTGCCCTGGAGGCTGTTAATTGCACCACCATTAATGCCGTGATTACCAACAAATTCGCTATTGCGAACCGTCAAAGGTCCCGGACCAAGAAACGCGATCGCGCCTGCCCCTCGTTCGTTATTTCCTACTGTTGCCTTGTTTCCCTCAAACTTGCTGCCCGTAACGGTTAATTTGCCCTCATAGGCACTAAAAATTGCGCCTCCACCGTTGTTAGCAACATTGTTTCTGAAGGTCACATTTTCGATCGACAGAACTGCCTGGTGAGTAGTAAAAATTGCTCCACCCTGATCGGCAGTAAATCCGTTGGTTAACGTTAAATTTTTGACTGTTAAACTTGTTTGACTGACATACGTAGAGTTGACATAGAAAATGCGCGAAGCATTATTGCCGCTGATCGTTAACCCGGTTGCAGACGCTCCATCAATGATCAAATCTTTGTTGTTAGGAATGCTGAGCTGACCACTGGTGAGCCGAATGGTTTGATTTGCCAGACGGGATGAAAATTGAATGGTGTCACCTGACTGAGCACGGGCGATCGCATCTCTGAGAGAACCAGTACCACTATCGTTGATATTATTAACTGTAATAATAGACATGTGTGCTTCTCCAAATGTATTGCTTTGCTTATGATTAGCCCAGTTACAAGCTTAGTGGAGCGCACCCAATGCGTATAAAATATGTCCGCCAGTGTATACGATAGACAGAATCGCCGTTCAGTCCGCTAGACGGTTTTTCGGTTGTCTACTCCAGGCATTGCCGAACGCAAAGATGATTTTCCTCATGCCACTCCATCTTTACCTCTGCATTAGACATAGGACTTACGCAAAAGCGGTCGTCTTTCGCCCCTTAGCCCCCAATGCTGGAGGAACCGAGCCAATTAAAGCCCCTAGCACCAGCATTTGGGGTTTGGGGCAAATGCGTAAGCCCTAAGACAGATTGACCTCCTGCCTTTTGCCTCCTGCCTTCTGCTGCAAAGTTGTACCGCACTTGAGTGCGAATTGCGATCTCCGTCAGCGATGCTGCTAAATACGAAAGAGAAAGCCACAGGTGACTTTCCCTTTCATTGTTGACGCTGACTGTACAACGTCAATACCCGTAATGCTAATGCCTAAAGGAGTGCATCTTCTGCGTGTGTTTGGATGGTGCAGTTTGATGTGGGATAGGCATAGCAGGTGAGTACGTTGCCTGCCGCGATCTGGTCATCGTCTAAAAATGACTGATCGGACTGGTCAACGGTACCTTCTAGCAATTTGCCATTGCAGGATGAACACGCACCTGCACGGCAAGAGTAGGGAAGATCCAGGCCGTTGTCTTCGGCAGCATCAAGAATATATTGGTCGTCAGGCACGTCAATAGTGGTGTCTAAGCCTTCTGCTTCATTGACGAGTCTGACTTGATAAGTGGCCATGTCGTAATCCTTAGATTGATATGAATTGATCTGTAGTTGAAAGCGCGATCGTGGGATCGCTTATGTAGTCTGCCTTGAATGGTGTACCAGTAGCAATGAGTCTATGGGTAAAGCCCTGCCTATTCGTTTAGTCGATCGGCTTATGCCCTTTTGTGTAGTGACCACGAGTAAAGCAATCTAGTGGCTCGTCAAGATCAACGTGACAGGTAGGGAGGGGATGGGTGAATGCGTCAACGCGCCGTTCAGCAAGGGTACTCATCTACCTATCCACCTGCTCACTTAAGACTTACGCAAAGTCTCGCAAAACTGGCCCCAACCCTCAAATTGGGGGAGCAAGCACTCAAAGTCCCCCAGACGTGGGAGCTTAAAGCCCTTTGGGCATACAAGAAAAGGAGGTAACTGCGTAAGTCCTAGTGCTGACCCCCATGAATCAACTCAGCGCGCACTTCCGCTAAACGCTCAATTTGCTCGTGCAATCCCCTCCGAGCCAGAGCAGACACCTCTCACAAAAACGTCTCACTACCACAAAGCATGACTGTACAACCTGCTGCGGTGCACAAGCTGTTTCCGCTACCAAAGGCGGCGTATGGACAGATTATGCCCATGCGTTTTATAAACAGGGAGAAGCGGCGATCGGTTAAAAGGAATGAGGTTAGCTCCTCTACACACCTTGCCCAATTCCTACTCTCCGTTAATCGCTCTAGGCACTGCAATCACAGCTACCGACATCGCAACTACCGCAATCGAGGTTGCCGCAATCGGCTCCGTTGCAATCTAGCCCATTACAGTCCAAGCCCTGCCAATCACTAACCCCGCAGTCCATCCCACTACAGTCGGTGCTAGCGCAATCGATCGTGTCACAACCTAAGCTAGTACAGTTAATAGAGTCGCAGTTCCAATCAGAGCTGTTGTTTTGATTGGTTGTACCTGTAGAGTCAGCACTGTTGGCAACAGGTGGCTTTCTAAAACCGCCGCCGCCAATGCTTCTCCCCTTTTGCTGCGATCGCTCTCCGTCAGGGTTAGCGTTCTCATCGGGTGGTTCGATTGGTTCATCAAGTGGCACGTCTTCAATTGCGCTCCACGGTTGGCTTACCAACTCAGTCGATTGGGTGTCTTGGAGAGCGATCGCGGGTGACATTGTAGCGGTCTCTTGTTGTTTAGTGAAACGGCAACCCTGCGCTTTTAGCGTTTGATTGGCAGCTTTACACGCTTGGAAGCGCTGCCGAATCAGAGGGATCGCCTGACCAATACCAAACTCAGAAATAACGCGCTTAGTGTACTGCGAGCAAGATTCGCTGCGATGCAGCACACGGTATGCACAGGAGAACCCTTTGCGGGGAGAGATTTGTTTTTGATAAATGCTAATGAATGTAGAAGCCGTTTGACGGGTCAAAAGGTCTAGCGAATGAGGCGATTGTCGTTGCGAAATTTGAGTCGTTTGCATGGATGGAGAGGGTTTTGAAGCTGGATTTAGAGTTGCGTGCTGTCATTTACAGTTGTGATTAGTTAAGCGCATCTTGAAATTTCTATTGTTTCGTCTACGGCACTTCTATCTGAGTTACATAAAGTAAGCTCAGGACTCTTTATTAAATAAGACTTACGCAGCCACTTTTCTTGTATGCTCAAAGGGCTTTAAGCCTCCAATTCTGGGAGACTTTGAGTGCTTGCTCCCCCTTACTTGTATGCCCGCTAAGGCTATAAATTGGGGTCGGGGGCTGACTTTAGAGAATTTGCGTAAGCCCTGTTGAATTTACTTCACTGAACTAAGGCGTGATTACAGTCTTCTACTTGAGTTTTCCCATACTCACTGCGTTGCTATCTGTGTTTTCTCAGTAGCAGCGAATGTGTTGTCTATTTGCAAGCGATCGTTGATGACGGGCTGAAACATTCGATCGCTCAGCGGCATCTGCGATAAATCATACTGACGGCGTTGTAGCGCTTGACTCCCGCAAAGGCGTTTTCACAAACGACTCGTAATTGGCTCAAGGTGCGATTCTCTTGCTTTTGTCGGTCACTCAACGCTCCGCCTCTCGGTTTTTTGTGGGGTAGATGGATGTTGTCATACTCTCTTTGCAAACCTAAAAAGCCTAAATCAACTTCAATCGGCATCTCGTCTGGCACACTGCCAGCAATATCATCTTCATCATGAAACCGTTTGTCATGCAACTTGCCTTCCCGTGCTTTACTCAGTACCAACACGCGTTTGGTTTCGTCGACAGCTGCGAGATGTCTGCGGGTATGGCGTTTCTTTTTGCCTGAGTAGTTGGCTTGCTGCGCTGCCGAATCTTGAGGACGGGCGATGGGTCGTTCGGTGCCATCAATCATCACGCGTTTTACCCCTGGAAAGCGCTCCAAGAACGCTTCAAGGCTAGCGAGCTTCCGCTCTGGCAACACCAGCTTCTCACCCAGGGTTTGCTCCAGCAGCGGTTGGAGACGATGCATCCACTCATAGCACAGAACATGATTCGGGGCTACACCCTGTATGCGCTCAATGCCTTTAAAGATTTGGGCGATGCCAACGTAGAGGAAGTCAGCCTGAAGTTTGGCTTGAAGATCGGCGTTAAAACGGGCATTCCCTACATTACGGAAGGTTCTACCGATTGTAATCTTGAAGTTCTAGTCAAGTGCACGTTTCCGAGCAAAGAAAACCAGCTTTGAAAGGTGCTAATGTCCGTTTGTGAGCGTGGCAAGGGATATAACGTGTGTGACATCCGTAACCCAAAACAATGTCCTTCCAAACGGCTACTGTGTAACCGAGAAGTTGGCGAAATCAACCGTGACGTCTTTGGGAGTTGCCCACGATCGATCGTTCCCACCAAAAAATGTGGAGAAGAAAACGCCTTCAATCTTGAGCGTTTCAGTTGTCCGAAATTGCAGTTTGTTTTGATCTAAGACTTTTTGACCATCTAGCCAAACTTGAACGCGACCATTGCTCTGTTCAGGCTGGTTCAGGTCAACTTGTTGTTCTAAATGGTGCCAGGTGCCCGGTGTAAAGATCCAGTTGCCACGACCGATCGAGGTTCCATACTTAGAGCTAGTGGGTAAATAGGCATACACTTCCCCTTGTCCCTTTTTGCGCCACATAAACCGAGTCGAAAAGCCGTTAGTACCGTCTGGCGTGCGTCCACCGCTGGTTTCAGTGCCGCCAAAAAAACCTGGTAGTTTTCCACCTTTCACAAAGTTGAAATTGTTAGAGAAGCGCACATAATAGCTCAGCCGTAAAGAGTCTTGTGGCGCAAACGGTAGTTTGGTGTAAAATTGCGCTCCACCTGCAGGTGCGCCCGTTTTACGACTAACCGCTGGGCTGGCAGATCCGGCTGGATAGCGCACTCTCAAGGCGCGTGAAAATTGAGGATCAGCAATAATCGTTGTATTTTGCCATCCCCAGTCACCTTGCTTGCGGATATGCCATTGCGATTGCCAACGAGAGCCAGAAAAGTCTCCTGCCCACAGTCGTTTTCCAGCCGCCACACGATCGCTTGCCCTGGCTATGTCACGAGACTCCGACCGCGATGATGGCTGAACATTTTCAATCGCTGCAATTGAATTTAGCTGGCTACAGCCACTCACAACTTGGGTAGAACTGAGCAACGCAAAGAGCCATAGACCAGCATCAATAAGGCTAAACTTCATGACTTATGCAAGGAGATAAAGTTGCAAAAGAGGTTGAAATTGAACAGCGATGCCTCCTTAAGCAGCATGACTACTTCGCAATAGTCTCGCGATCGAGTTCACCATTCATGACAATCTTGCTCCGATCAACATCATCTACTGCTGTTACATATTGGGTAGTCACGTCACGCGATCGCGTCAGCACAAAAGGATAGCGAATGCCTTGTTCTAAATGAAGGTTGCTAACCGTTGCTTGAGCCACATTGTCTAAGACTAAGCCATTGATCGACTGGTTAGGCAAGTCTGGTTTGGATGGGCTATAGCGCAATGTAAAGCCGCTAATTTGAATGTCTTGAACAGGTTTTTGTTCAGTGGTTGTTGCCGCTTGTGCATTTGCAATTAGCTCTGTCTGAGCAGCTTTTAGCGACGAAACCATCAGCATGGCTGTGTCAGCAGTGGGATCAAATTGAGCTTGCAGGATGGTTCGATTCACACCCTGTCCTTTAAGGCGGATGTGGCTGCGCTCGATACTAATCGGCTTAAACAAATCCAATTCACCGATCGGTAGATTAATTTGAATTGTTTGATCAATGGGTTGGCGATCGATTAATGCCTGTAGAGCGGTGGAATCATCTTTGCCATCACTGGGCACGATGCCCTGGTCGAGGGCTTCAATCTCCTGTACTACAGGTTGTTGCGCCGTTGTAAATTTCAGGTGTAGTCCTTCTAGATCCCACAATGGATTGAGGATGCCATTTAACCACAAAAGAAAGATCGCAAAACTAAACACCTGACTCACCAGCAGAAAGCGAGAAATTCCCAGTTTTGCAACGCGTTCTCTGCCCGTTCCTTCAGCCGAAATACTTTGGTTATCCCGATTTGCCCAGCGTTGTTTCGCCAGATTCATCTGAGTCCAAATTTTGACCAACGATGAACTCCATTGCGTGACCAACAAAATGGGTAGATGGATCGGTTTTGGATCAGCCGCTCTGCCCTGAAAAATCAGCAGCAGCATAAAAGAGCGGCTAAACAGAATCCACGAAGCAATAATGCCCGCCGCAATGAAATGACCTTGAAGGAGAGATAGGAGTAAACAGCTAGGGCTAATGAGCGATGTCCAAATACTAATGCGCTGATCGAGTAAGCCATACCAGAGGTAGTAACCTGTAACTTTGGGACCAAGCGCGATCGCGCGACTGTTGTTGCGGAGCATATTGCCATACCAGCGCCGCATGTTTTCGTAGGCCCGATCAACGGCTGATCCTGACAGCGTCTCAATGGAATACACCAGTGCATCAGGGATGTAGAGCATGTCGTAGCCATGACGCAGCAGCCAAAACCAGGTACTTTTATCATCGCCAGACAGAAACTTAAAACGCCCCCACAGCCAATCATCCAGGCTATCGTTCTCTAACTGCTCACAGAAGGATCGTTGTAACACGGCCTCTGACCGAAACAGTGAAAAGCGTCCGGTTAAACACATCACCTTACTGGACAGCGAATCGGCACACATTTGCTGGTGCCGTTGGGCAAACCGCATCTGAAACCATTCAGAAAATAGGTAAGAATCTTTCACCACGGGCAGTTCATCGGTCGTGAGTGCTCCTAAGCGAGGAAACAACCGAAAGAACGGTAAACACTGACGTAGCACCCCAGGAGCTAATTCTGAATCACCATCCATCAACGCAATCACGGTATCCGCCGGAAGATTGTGGCGAGCTAACGCGCGTAATCCATCTGCCATCGCTTGGCGTTTGCCATCGTGTTGCACCATCTGGATCAGTTGGATTGATCGCAACTCCGGGTCTTCAGTTTCCAACACTTGACGGATAAACGCATTTTCTTCATCACTACTGCTGTTGGTCAGCAGAATAATTGGCTGAACCAGCGTTTTGGCTTCGCACGCGATCGCTCGAAAAACGCGCTCTGTAATCCAGGGCTTCTCCTTATACGTTGGCACCAGTAAGCATACAGGCGGGAGTTCTTCTACCGCCACAGCATTGGCTTGGCGTCGCCAGCGCGGAAACGTCCAGTTTAAATACAGGCGAGAGCGAATCCCTCGAAGGAGAAAAAGACTCCAGCGCCAGGTACCGACGATACCCAGGCTAACGAGTGCAAAGACATCCCAAACGGCAATGTGCTTTGAACTGTGAGAGAGATACAACAAGGCAAAGCCAAAGACTGTGATGGTTAAACACGCGAACCAATTTAATTGAGAATTTAGCGTTCTTTTCGGGGAGGAAGCGCTTGCGCTGGACATAGACAGACCATCACTCTTGCAATTCAAAAGATAGAATCAATGCTCAAACACGTGCGATCGCTCGATCGACATGATGAGAATAGGCACCCACAAAACTCGACCTAAGCCCTCTTTAGCGCGTGCCAAAAGTGAGGCTTGCAGACTGACCGACTCCGCAAAATCGGTGTGCCTGGGCCTGCTGTTGCGATGGTGGAATCTTAACTGTGACCCGTACCAGCGGTTGATCCATCAAATAAGATGGGGTGGCTGGTGTAATGGCCTGAGTTTGTTGTTTGATCGTTTCAATATTGCTAACAGATTCAATGAGATCGACGTCTCCTGTTAGAGTCTTTGGATCACCCAGCAATTGAACCCGCACTGGCTGCTGTCGATCGATGCGGTTTGCCTGCTCTACACTCACGAGCGTTTCCACCCAAAGCTCGTTGCAATCCAGCATGGTCAACAAGTTGCTGGGGCGATTAACCTGTTCACCCTGCTCCTGCTCGGTGCGATAAATCACTCCACTAAACGGGGCCACTATCGCCATATCCTTTCGAGCTGTGTAGGGAGCTTGAGCTTGGGCCAGGAGGCTTTTTTTCGTCGCCAGGTGTGCTCCTAGCGTTTTGATTTGTGCCAACTGAGCTTGAATGGCCTGTGCTAAGTTAACCCGCTGACTCAATAAGCGATCGGAGGCCTTAAGTGCCGTCCCCTCTTTCAACACCGTGTGAGATGTACGAGCAGAATCTAAATCAGCCTGTGCTTGTCTGATCTCAGCTTCGCTAGACTGCCAGACCGCTTTTAATTGGTCAACTTTTTGTTGAGCGATCGCGCCTTCTTCCACCAATTGACGGTTGCGTTGATAATCTAGGCGGGCCGACTGAGCTTTTGCTTTTGCTTCGTCCACTGCTGCTTGATAGCGACGAATATCGTTGCTTGCCAGCTCAATATTGGCACCCTGAATCGATTGATCCTGAGTCTCTATCCCGTTGAGTTGCTGTTGTAGCAGAGCCAGCGATTGCTGACTTGCAGCCAATTGAGTGGCAATCGCATTAATCTCACCTTGAAGCTCTAAAACTTGCTGATCTTCTTGAGGCGTGGGCGCAATACGAGCCAGCATTTGCCCTTGCTTAACCACCACTCCTGGCTGTGCATAGAAATCTTTAATGGTGCCGTTAATTGGCGCTTGAAGCCGCACCGCCCGAGCATTAATGAGACCATTATCAATGGTTAAGTGCGTTAAACGATACCCAATCGAAGAAAGCCCAAACGCAATCGCTGTAGCACCTAAAGAAACGGCTGCAAGTGTTAGAAACAAACGGCGCTGCTGGGAGAGCTTCGGATCAGCCTCAAAAGGTACTCCGATCGATTGATCAGAATGAACTGGTTTGGCAGGAATTTCTAGCATTCACCACGTTCTCCGTGTCGAGAAGTATACAGAAGTACAGATTTGCAAAGGGATAAATGCTGCAACAATCTGTGTGAAATTGCTGTTAAATGACTCTTGCAGCCAAGCTTAAACGTTGGAAACCACTGTATTTATGAATTTCTCATAAAACCTTCATAAAGTAAAAATAAAGGCTCAGAAAAATATATTCGTTCAACGCGTAATAGTGGCGAGTTCATGTAGCAGAAAGCAACGAAGATTATAGTGAGGGTCTGTAGTATTACTGAGAAGCCATTGGTCTCAAATCATAACGGGATTGTTCGTCTCTGGAAAAGGACGGACTATAGTTTTTTGCAGGCAGGCCAGGACTTGTAGCCTTCGATTAACTTCGCGAGATAGTATTCTACCCCTGTAGGTTTAAGTGCTGTAGCGTTTGGCAAAACTGCTCCAGAATCATGACTAGTAGCAACCCAAAACGGTAAGAAGCGCGATCGCCCTGTCACAATTTTCTCATAACCGATCCAAGCATTTAGTATCAATTCATTCTCTGGTAAGAGGACGATTACCCCCTGTACTGGCATGATTGTACGGTGCATAAACTCACATTATGCGTTAGGAGAATGCGTGAGTAACGCAACGCGTGCTACAGCGTCAACGTTAGAGTGCTAAAGCTACAGTGCAAGGGGTTTCTCGATTGTTCTGTATTAACTTTGCTTGATTTAGAGTTGCTTATAGAGTCGTCCAAGCGAGTGTCTTTCCCGTACAAATGTGTACCCTGTGTTGTCCTTTTCTTCGAGTTTCACTTTTTACCGATCAAGTCTGGCCCGTTGACTCTACCCACTGAATTTGACCCGATTCCGTTTTTGGTCGCATCAATCGTGTAGTCGTCAATGGACGCTTCAGCTTTTAGGAGGCAAACAATGAACAAGCTTTTTTCTACCTTTTTTCTTATGGCTGCTGTGGCGATCGCAGCTCCGGTGCGCGCTGAAAACCCTAGCCACGTCAAGCAGTTGCTGGAAACACGATCGTGCGTTGGCTGCGACCTTTCAGGAGCAAACTTGCCAGCCGCTTATCTAGTGGGTGCTGATTTAAGAAAAGCCAACCTGCAAGGAGCAAATTTGACGGCTGCCAATCTCGAAGGGGCTGATCTTACCAGCGCTAATTTGCAAAACGCCAACCTGGCGGGAGCGTTTGCCAGCAATGTGAGTTTAAATTTGGCAAACCTTAAGAATGCCAATTTGAAGAATGCCAATGTCAGCAATGCCGAAACCACAGGTGCCCAAATGAATGGAGTTGATATTACAGGTGCCCTGGTAGAAGGCAGTGACATCAGCGTTGGTGGAGACTGAACCGTTTTTGTGGCGTTTTTAGTGGTTGATTATGGGCTGTAAGCTTATACGATGCACGTAGGATCGTAAATTAAACAAGTTGTCTGACGCTTGCTCGATCGCAGAGGCTACAGAGATCATTCTTTGCGTTCTCTACACCTCTGCGGTTCATTTGCAATCTTACTGAATCCCTACGCCCTGATTAGCGACCCCCTGGAGAAGGAATGTCAAAACTGATTGTAATTACCGGCGTGAGTCGTGGCCTAGGGCTGGCGCTGACACAAGGCCTTGCAGCAAAGGGACATACTGTGTTGGGCTGTGCGCGATCAGCAGAGTCAATGACGGAATTACGCCGACAGTTTGGTTCACCCCATGCGTTTGAAACGGTTGATGTATCAGATGAGGTACAGGTACAGGCTTGGGCAAACCAATTGCTCAAAGACTATCCGCCGCCAGATTTGCTGATTAACAACGCGGCTATCATTAACGCCCTGGCTCCCTTGTGGAAAGTGCCCTCCGCAGACTTCTCAGCGCTGATTGACATCAACATCAAAGGGGTCGCAAACGTCATTCGCCATTTTGTGCCAGCCATGATTGCGCAGCAGAACGGCATCATTGTGAATTTGAGTTCTGGCTGGGGTCGATCGACCTCACCCAATGTCGCTTCCTACTGTGCCTCGAAGTGGGCGATCGAAGGATTGACCCGCGCTCTGGCTCAAGAACTTCCATCAAGCATGGCGGCGATTCCACTTAGCCCTGGCATTGTGCATACCGAGATGCTGGAAATCTGCTATGGCGATGATGCCGCCAACTTTACAGCGCTCAAAGATTGGACAGTCAAGGCGATTCTGTTCTTACTGAGTCTAAAGCCAGAAAATAATGGACAGCCGTTGACGGTGCCGAACTGAAAAGTAATACCAGCCTTACAAAAGCCTTTTGTAAGAGCGCCACTCGACGAAACAAGGTCAAATAGCCGTCTTAACACGATCGCAGCCGCGTCAGCACCAGCACCATTTCATCTACCGCACTTCTGACCGATGCTGTTGAAGCTCCTGAGTAGTTTGCAAGCATGCTCAGTGCCAGATCGGGATGATTGGGTGGCGTGAGGTAGCCCGACAACGCAACTACACCCGCAATCGTGCCTGTTTTGCCTTGCAATTTGCCTTGCGCCGCCGTATTGCGAAAGCGCTTTTTGAGCGTCCCGTTGATACCTGCTACCGCTAACGAATCACGAAAAACCTGTGCGTTTGGAGATTGAGCCATTGCTTGGAGCGTTTGCACCAACGCTTTGGGGGTGGCACGATCGCGGCTTGCCAAACCAGAGCCATCAACCATGCGATAGCCTGCGGCATTGACACCCAAGGGTGTGAGTGTGGCTTTTACAGCCGCAATACCACTAGTCGTCGCATCCTGGCTAATGGCCGTTTGTGTGGCTCCCAGGGTTTTCAGCAGTGCTTCGGCATACGTATTGTTGCTTTCGCGGTTGGTTTCAATGAGCAGTTGCGCCAGAGGAGCTGATTCTATGGCAGCAAGTTCCACCAGGCCGGATGGGGCAGGAGTAGTTTTAACGACGGTCGCACGCTGAATGAGGATATTGGCATTGATAAGCACGGTGCGGAATTTGTCGATCAAATAGTTGCCAGGGTTGGGGATAGAGACTGCGATCGGCTCCGATTCTGACCCAACCCGCAATTGTCCGCTGACTTGAATGATCCGCTGTGCCGTGCGTACCGCATCCACATACTCGCCACCATTGGCAGAAACCGTCACGGACTGATTCCGAAGGCTCCAGCTAGCCGCGTCTGTTGGATCATCCCACTGCACTCGTAGTGGTTGTCCCACTCGTTGGGGAAACAGCGTAAGTCCAATACCATTCTGGTTCAGCATCAAGCTATTCACAGGCGCACCATACCCCTGGAGCGTATCATCTGTATCCCAGTTGGGGTTAACGGCAGCACCGCGAAAGTAAGTATCGTCCCCAATGAGTTGCTCTACTTGCTGTACCCCTTTCTGGCGAATCTGTTGGGCAAGGGTGGTGAGTTGGGCAGTGGTGAGGCTAGGATCGCCATGTCCAATAACGCGCAAGGTAACCAGATTGGGCTGGGGGCTATCGCCATATACAGCCGTACGAAAGCGGTATGTTGCTCCCAGTGCGTTCAGTACAGCGGCGGTGGTCAATAGCTTGTTGTTGGAAGCAGGGGCAAGCAGTGTCGTCGCGTTACGAGCAATCAGTGTTTTGCGGTTCGCAGGATTAGCCAGCGTTTGAACCACGATGCCCCAACGGACACCAGCCAACGCTTTTCGCTGAGTGATACGATCGATGGCGCTGCCTATCTGCGCTGGACAAAGGGTGCCTGCGGAGGCTTGCGCTAAAGACGTTGCTTGCACAAAAGCGTTGGTATTTAAAGGTGTTGCTGTCGGGCTGTGAGCCATGCTTGTCTGTACTGGCATGATAGGCACAAGCGAGATTGAAGCCGTAACAAGTAGCTTGAAGCGTCTAACAGAGGGTTCAAATTTCATCGATCGACAGCCAATAGGGTGAGAAGCACGTTTTGGGGAGGCAACCACAATCATTGTTATGTTGCAGTCTACGCTTTCCTGTTGCCTTCTTTGAGCGATCGGTTGAAGCGAAAGTTCCAAAAATACCTGTCTAAACGAATAGTACGCTTTCTCTCTGGCGGTAGAGGATATTCCAGAGCGGAAATGGAATGCTCGTATAGCCAAGTTAGCTCTGTAGCTTAGCACTACAGCGTTTGTTATGAGAACACGAAATCCTCAAGCAACGGACAAGGACGCTATTGTCTACGCCCGACGATCGCACGGTCATGCAGGGCTTTCATTCTTGACAACACTGGCATTTCTCCTCTCGCTGCTGAGCTTAGGCATCAGCGGTTTTTTGGCCTACCGCTTCCTTGATGTACAACAGGCAGTCTCGGTTGTAACTGATGCGCTGAATCAGAATGCAGCCCAGAAGCCTAACGCGGAGACATCGCAGACAACAAATCAACCGTCTACAAATCCAACAGCAAGTCAAACAACAGAGTCCCCTCAACCGTCTGCTCAGGCACCAACCAACAGTTTTAGCCAGCCAGGAACAACGCAACCTGCGATCGACAACAAAGCGCAGGTTGAAATTATCGCGGTCAACCGGATTCAAAATCCAAATACGAAGCTGCGGGACTTTGTCAACATCCAGTTTCGGGTGCGTCGAGTGGCTCCCAAAACCGATGCCATTGGCTATGAGCAGGGCGTGATCTACCCTGGCAGCACCACGGCGCGCAATCCAACGACAGGCGAACCGTATCAGGCCGTCGATCGCATTAATCGTGCCACCAGCAACATCTCTGTCAGCGACCTGAATCAAAACGCGACCGCTGACGCTTATGTGTGGATGCAAATTCCCGAAAGTACAAAAGGGATCGACATTCTCATCCCCAAAACGCAAGCGTTCAAGAACGTGACGATCGCAAACTAATGCTGCCGCTGTAACATGCACTCTGAGCGTTCCAAGAAATAGCGCTATGAGTAAAGGATGGTCGCCATTGCAAAGACTAGACGCACAGATTGAAGCCAGAGCGCAGGCCATCCGTGCGGATCGAGACTGGTGGCCCTGTCGGCGTGGGTGTGACGCTTGCTGTCGTCGCCTTGCTTATCCACCTGAGTTAAGTGCAGCCGAATGATGCAAGCTAAATTAAGATTCTCTAGAACGAAGTAATTCTACGACCCATACGTCTTCAAGTTCAATGCTTTCCCAGACCCGTCCTTCTAACACCACTACAAGCAGCCAAGTCTAGAAAGACTCGTGACTTAACTTGCCTCAGCCCTTCTTCAAGGCACTCAAATGGGTGAAGCAACACTCTAGGAGAGATCCACTTCAGATTCCTCAGTGTTGTAAGAAAGGGGGTAGCGACGACGCAGAAGCAAAAAGTATCCAGGCTTTTCTGCCTTTATGATCAATAAGACTTACGCATTTGCCCCAAACCCTAACTTTGGGGGCTTTAATTAGCTCGATTCCCACTTTCTTGTAGTTTGCTTCCCAAAGGGTATGCCCAAAGGGCTATGAATGGGGGGCTAGGGGGCGAAAGATGACCACTTTTGCGTAAGTCCTAACAAAAAAGATGATTAAAAAAGACTCACGATAGTGATTGGCTTAACTAGGGTTAAATACGCAACTATGATTGAACAAACACCGCTAAGAGCCGTCTCTTACCTGGCCCCAAACTGGTTTGGCTTTTATCAGGCAGTGGCAGAGTTTTTGAGTCGATCGCTGCTGCGAGAGGTGCAACTTGTGCAGGCAGTGTTTGATCCACTCGAAGATCCAGCGCTGTTGCAAGACCAATGGGATCTGGCTTTCATCTGTGGGCTGCCATTTCGCCGTTATTGTCAACGCGTGCCACATCAATTGCAAGCGGCAGTAGCACCCGTGATGCAAGCGCCCCGGTATCGCAATCAACCCATCTATTTTGCAGATGTCATTGTGCACGCAAGGAGTACTTTCAATAGTTTGGAACGTTTGAATGGGTCAATGTTCTGCTACAACGATCGCGGTTCCAATAGCGGCTATCATCTGGTACAGCAGCGCTTGCTCCAGAGTGGATCGCTACAGCCAACGCTGACCAACGCGATCGCATCTGGTTCTCATCAGCAATCCATCCGTTGGGTGCTGTCAGGACAAGCAGATTGGGCGACGATCGACAGCACCGTGTTAGAACAAGAGCTGCGTCAGTTTCCTGAACTCGCGCCTCAGCTTCGAGTAATCGAGTCCATTGGCCCATCGCCGATGCCACCCCTTGTAACAGCCACTCATTTGGGACGCGCGTTGGGCGATCGCACTCAAGTAGCTTTACTACAGCCCGATGAAGCACTGCAAACAGCTATGCAGCAGATGATGGTTCAACGCTATACTGCGGTCAAAGCGGCAGATTACACAGCTATCAATAACTGCCTGGACATAATGGCAGGGTGAAGACGAACCGACGTAGTTGCATGGCGCTGAGCATTTTGATAGATCTGCTTAAACAACGCGCGTTGGGTATGGCTACCGCCAAGTTCTTGAAGTCGGTGCATGACAGGCTTCAGCGTCGTAGCAGCAAGGCCCCAGTCTGCTTGAGCGTGAGCAATCAATCCCTGAGCTGTGGGCACAGCAACCTCTAGCCATGCTCGACGCTGAGATCGATCGACGGTTTGGGCATGGGCTTGAAGGCTGTCTAGCATTTCTGCAACCCACGCCATTTTGCCTGCCCGCGCCATCGCATAGAGCGCATGCAGGTCTTGAAACGGTAACGCATGCTCATGCAGTCGAAACCGCAGGTAACTACTTAGCGCCTGCCAGCGATCGCCTACATCCACGCCCTGCAACTCTAGCCGCAAGAGTAGGGCGATCGCCCCGACCTGATCTTTGGGGGTTTCTTTGCGAGCATGCCCCCACACACGGGTGTCATACAGTTCCAGCACCGTTTGCCAGTCACCCTGCTTTAGGTAATAAAGGGCGACATGCCACCAGTTATGCGTCAGCAGCATGGAATTGCAGGCTACCCAGGTATCGGCATGGTGTTCCATCCACGCAATGCCTTCAGCGACTCGACCTTGCGTTTCCAGTACATGAGCAACCGCGTGTTGTGCCCAGGAATCATGCCGATTCATGGTGACAGCTCTCCGTCCGATCGTTTCAGCTTGCTGCAAAGCACCACATTGCTCTAGCCCAAACGCCAGCATGCCGTAGAGATAGTGATTATTAGCGTTAGCAGGCAGCACGGTTTCTGCAAGGCGCTTCAGGTTGGTTGCTTCCCCCCGGTAGAAATAGTGATATTGCCCCTGCTGCACCGAGATCAAATCCTGAGGATAGCTTTGAGCGATCGCCTCGTGCCATTGAATCGCTCGATCAATGGCTCCTGCGGCCCAGGCGGCGATCGCCTGAATGTACCACTGCTCGCGCTGGGTTGCCTGACGAGCGTACTGCTGAGCCGACTGAAGGTGACGGATCGCCTGACTACGATCGACCGCATTCTCTTGAGATAGAAAATGGGCAGCCGCATAGGCATGGGCGATCGCGCAGCTTGGGTCGGCGGCAAGCGCTTGGCTGATTGCGACCTCAGCGTCTTTGCCATAGCCGAGCGCCTGTTGCACAAAGTCGTTAAGGTGAACGATCGCGATCGGCGAAACGCTGGTGACCGCAAGGTCTTGAATATCTTTAAGCATAGAAAATATCTAACGCCCGTAACTCCAACACCGGATCAGGTTAACACATAATACGATTATTCGGTCGGAATACGGTATTTTGCATTCACCAGACTTTCTTGCTCAGATGAGCGGTGTGAAGGTGCGTGCAGTAGACGCTTCAAGCTCCTGATGAATGCATCAATACGCCCCAAGGTGCAAACGCATTATCAATCCCTCTATGAGCTGGGGCCAATTCGGGGTAATGGCGGCGCAGAACCGTGAGCATTGTGTTGTTTTCAATCCAGTCCAGTCCAAACTGGGTATACACTTCAGCCCGGTAATCTTTGGTGAAGAAGCGATCGCTCTTCAGCCGTCGAGATGCCATCAGAATAAACACCCGAAACGCTGTATCGCTAAAGCCGAACCCTTCCGGCAAGTCTTCGGCATACAAACCAACCATCAAATCTACACTGTCCACATCGTTGTTATAGACCTCGCGCAATTCCTTTGCCCACACTGGGTTGCTAGTAATGTCCTCAAACGATTTAACGCGTCCGCGACCAAGCAATTCACGGAAGCGATTGTAACGTGGCACTCCCCGTTCTCGGTCTCGCAAAATATCAACCGCTGCTAGATCAAACGCGTCTCCATTCTCTTTCACCAGCTTTCGCAAGAAGTGGGGATAGTTGTGCAACGTCACTGCACCCGGATGCATCAACCCAAACGAGTAGAATAAATCCGCCATCGGGATGGATTCCATCAGCAGACGGGCCTGCTTACCAAACAGGTCAAACAGAGTGTTTGTTTGAATCAATTTGCCCGTCTTGATGGAATGGAACTCATATTCATCTCGCACCAGGGGATGCATCCGATATACAGAAGTGAATTCTTCAGTCAGGTAGTAGGGAGCGCTATGATGATCGGTGGAAGAGCCCACAATGCCGCTCAGAATCTCACTATCGCCAATGCGCCCAAAAATGCGTTTGAAGTCAGGCCCCAGAATGCCCCACCAATTGGCATGAAGCGAAATTTTGGTCGCAGGATGGGGCAGAATGGCGGGAGTCCATTCGACGGTGTGAATTTTTGCGGTTAACGCGGCAATGATCAAGCGCGCATGATTAAACAGTTGATCATCGTTCCAATCTGGATATTCCCGTTTTAGATGATCGCAAACCACATTATGTTCTTTGACAAAAAGGGTATGTAGCAATCCCATTGCTAACCACCAGGTGCCTGGATTGCCCACGCGATCGATGCCGGTAGTTGGATCAATGGGCAGTAATCCATCCTTTCCAATCTGCATCTTCCCATCTACATGGGAACGTAGCTCGTCAATCCGCTCCTGGCTACTACCGTAGATTTGGGACGCATCCCACCAATGAGTTTCGTGGTTGATAAAGGTTGCAGGATGGTTAGAATCACCTGTACGGGTGGGATCATCGAGCGTCTTGTCGATCGCCAGCGGTTGGTGATGTTCCTGTTCCCAAGGGTCATCGGGTGTTAAAGGAACATTGATTTTATGATCAGGCTGGTTGTTACCATGACTGAACCAATCATGCGTTTCAAACTGAATCCACGCAGCGGCTAACAAATTTAAGATCGTAGCGGGTTTGAATTCCTCTCGTGCCAGTAGTTTGCTACTCACCAAACGGGGGCTTGGCTTGAGTAAATTTGCCTCATCGACGATCGCATCGTTTAAAGGCACATTACGCCCAAAGCGAGTGCCTACCATGCCCATTTCTGGATGCTCAAGGTCGTTATAGCTGCCATCTGCTGTGCGAGCCATTAAGTGGTGACCATCGGCACTTGGTGCAGGAGGGCGCGGCAATTTGTCTTTTTGCGGTAATTGGGATGTGTCATGAAGATTTTTGTCTCGTAACACTTGACGAAACTTAAATAATTCGAGCAAGGCTAAAGGGGTAGGTAGCTGATGCCAGAGTTTTTTAGACATTGTGCGATCGCCTCACGAAGACCATTAACAATAAAAAAATTAACAAGTTAGTTTTTCGTCAACATACTTGTTGAAAGCACTAGGGGCTGTCATCAATGACTCATGCAGATGGCTTGCAGCAGAGATTCTAGCCCCTAGTCTCGTTTGTTAGGACGGGCGCGATTATGCCGATACCTCAAGCTTTCTGAGCTTGATTGATGACGCGCCCCAGCAGAAGCACTCTAGCAACTTCCATAGAGGGAGGCAGCACCCTTTCGGGTACTATCAGATTTTGCATGAGCTTTGTAGAATAGCGTGCATGAATCAACTGAGAGAAAAATCAAAAGGTCGTCGCTAGTGCTTCGTTGCGTCATTGCTTATTCAAGTGCTGGTGGTGCCTCCTGACGATGTACTAGTGAGGATCACTCAAGGACTGATCGAGCCGCTTTCTGACGAAATACTACCGTTATCTAACGTGCTACTGCTCAAAAATCAGGCAGTTGTTTATATTCGCTCAATAAAACTTATTGCTAAAGATCATACCAATGCAAAGCTCTGAGAAAATTACACCATTTGATCAGGCAATTCAGGCTAATGATGCTCTACCGAGTGATTACACAGCCTGGAATGCTGACGAAAAGCAGAGGTTCTTGTGGCATGAACGCATTCTGCCTTCTCAATACGATCGCCTGCCTGCACTTAAGAAAATTGATGTCATTGGCTTATTTCTCACGGTTCTCAACGCAAAGATGGATTGCACCTCTGATGAAGCGCCACGGCATTGGAAAAAAGCCATTCACGCTCATGCCAGCGTCGCAACAATTAAATTTGTGCCAGTGCCAGATATGCCCTTCACAGGATTGTTTAAGGGTGCTGATTATGGACTTTTGCGCTTATCTCTTACTGGAAAACCCGACGATCGTGGTTTTGCACCGGGTCTGGCAGTGAAATTTTTGATTGATGGGCAACCATCAGCCAATTTTTCAGCGCTGGTATCGCTGGATGGACAGGGTAGAAACTATAACTTTTTTGCTCACGAGTTTTCCAATATTGTGCCTGTGGTCAATCATCTTGGCCCAAAATTGATTAATTTGATCTTTAGGCGAGCCTCTCGCTTTCCCACAAAGCTTGATCTTCAAAATTTAGGAGCCGTTGATCAAAATGGGCGGGCAGAGAAAGCGCCTCATTATCCTTTACGTATTTTTTTAGTGCCTAATCCATCGGTGCAGTTTGTCGAAACGCCTCATGATTTTAGAACTGATCTAGCGACAATCTCACCAGGAACACCGCTGTTTTCAGTGTATGGGGTTGAGCCAGCAACGGGGAATGACGACGTTGATCGAGCAGACTATCGACAAAAAGCTCAGCTCATTGGCTCGATCGAAACGACATCAGAATTTGTGTCATCTGACTATGGCGATCGACGCTTGTTCTTTAGACATCAGCGCTTTCGTAGTCAATAAATGTATGGCAATCAGGAATTGTTGATTTAAGCTTGTATGCATTCTCAGCACTCAAAACCTAAACATTCAACCCAATGAGGTGATGGAATGACCATAACAACAGTGACAACAGCCGACATGACCAACATGTCTCAAGCCGAACTCGATGATCTGTATCAGAAAAGTCCCGCAGGTGCTCTACCTGATGGCGATAGTCAGGGTACGGCAATGGTGCTTCCAGGTTCCTGGTTGAGCAAGGTGCTGATGCCGTTGATCAAGGGATTGGCCTGGAAAGGAAAAGTTTTTCATCGAGATCAGGAGTACCTGTTCAATAAAGTGTCTCCCTTTGGTATCCAGCTAGTGAAGGCGCAAATTTACAAAGGTGATAGCTGGGTTGATGGTGGAGACGCGATCGTCTTGGACTATGCCAAAACGTCTTTTGTGGCACATAAAATCCGAGATGAAATCCGAGAAGTGGCACCAGGGCTTTATCTAGGGCAGGCATATTGGGGTAAAACAAGAGTTTTGAATTTCATTCTTGAGTTCTAAAGAGTAGGAGCACAAGGTCTTGTGTCCTACAGAGGCAAAGATGGATCAAGATGAATGCACGATGGTGAGATGATCAGCGCTGTATCATCACAACTATGAATCAAATCCTATTGAAACTGAGTTATGGATCATGGTACATCAAGTTCCACTTACCATCATTACCAAGATAAAGCCTGACAGCATGGAGCAGCTTAAGCGATCGCTTGAGCTAATGAGCAAAGATGTTGGCTCGAATGCAATCCTTCCCTTTACGCGATTCACTCAGGTTCACTTTGCCCGCTTTGTGGTTTTGGAAGAGTCTCGTGATTTAAACAATCAAGTGATTCAACCCAGCCTCGCCTTTTCCAGTGAAATTGATGCGCCATTAGAACGGTATTTCCATGATCTCGTGGATATTGCTGGGGATGGGTTGGATGAGATTTATAGCCACTGTGTAGGATATCCATCTCCAGACGATCGCACTCGGCAAAACCGTTTGGCCTATCTTCAGGCCCATCAGGTCAAGGTTCAGGCCTTTTATGTAAATACAATCAATCGAACGGTGCCGCAGATCCATCAAGAGGCAAAACTGCGTGACCAGATTGAAGTCTTTGCGGATCAACAACAGGCTAAATGGGCATGGATTGGTTGGAATAGCCTCAAAGTGCGGCAGGCGATTCCAACCTATCTCAAAGGGGAGCGATCGCTCAGTTGGTCTTTAGCACCTGTTCCATCTCCCAGCCTGGTCTGGCGTCTTGGCGAAACCATCCATCTCATTGGGGGACTGTTACTCATTCTAATGCTGGGTTTAGCCTTTTTACCATTCTCTCCCATTTATGTAGCCATTTTACGCCGTAAGGAAACACAGGATGCCCAGCACGATCGGCTCCGGTTGAGCAGTAAAGAGCGTGATGAACTCGCCATCCGGGAAGATCACGTGGTGCAGAATCAGTTTAGCGCCGTGGGATTAATTAAACCTGGCTTCTTTCGGATCACAACGGTAAGAGTGCTGCTATGGCTTGTAAATTTCACGGCGCGTCATATCTTCAATCATGGCAACCTTGCTGGCGTGCCCTTGCTCAACCTGGATGGAGTCGATACCATTCATTTCGCACGCTGGATCGTCATTGATGAAGGGCGGCGGGTGTTGTTTATGAGTAACTATGACGGCAGCCTGGAAAGCTACATGAATGATTTTATTAATAAGGTTGCCTGGGGCTTGAATGCTGTCTTTAGCAATGGAGTGGGGTATCCCAAAACGCGCTGGCTAGTGCTGGACGGCGCAAAGGATGAACAGGCCTTTAAGGCGTTCCTTCGCCAACGTCAAATGGTGACTCAGGTTTGGTATACGGCTTACCCACAGCTTACAGCGGTTAATTTGAGCAACAATGCGGCGCTTCGGGCTGGATTGAGCAAGCCTTTAAATCCATCAGAAACGGATGCATGGCTACGTCGATTGTAAGCTAGCGATCGCCCGACGCTTATTTTCAGAAGTACTCGTTTCAGAAGTACTCGTTTCAGAAACACAGTCCCATAGCCTTTCCTACACCCTATACCTCACGCCCTATACCCTTTCCTACACCCTATACCCGTTTGACTCGCTATGTCTACCCTTGAACTCCAGGATATCCAGGGCATTATCGTCCGGGGTTACTCTAATCTAGAAGCGGCCAGTTTTGTCTTACTGAGTATTCAGAACGCGGTGTCGGCCCGACACTGGCTTGGTTCGCTGGTCGATCGGATTCAGAATGGGCACGATCGACCTTCAGACACCTGTTTAAATCTTGCCTTTACCTGTGATGGTCTAAAGGCATTGGGACTGGATCAAGCGACACTGGATACCTTCTCAACTGAGTTTCGGGAAGGCATGACACCACCCTATAAAAGCCGTGTATTGGGTGATCACGGCGATAATGCACCTGCTTTATGGGATTGGGGTAGCGGCATTCACTCGCCCTCTATCCACATCATGCTTATGTTGTATGCCGCCGATGAGGGTAAACTCATATCCTTCTATGATGAGTTGGCAAACGCCTTTGGCAGTGGTGGCGTAGCCCTGATCCGTAAATTAGACACGTTCATGTTGAAAGATGAACACGGTGGCTTTCGGGAACATTTTGGGTTTCGGGATGCGATCGGGCAACCAATTGTAGAAGGACTGAGCAAAACAGGTTCACCCGATAACACAATCAAAGCAGGTGAATTTATTTTGGGCTATCCCAATGAGTATGGACTGTTGACAGAGACTCCCACGGTGAGCGCTCAGCGCGATCGCCAGAATCTTTTGCCGGAGGGGCAGAATGGCCCTGAAGAGCATGATCTGGGGCGCAACGGCAGCTATGTTGTGTTCAGGCAATTGGGGCAGAAAGTACAGGCATTCTGGCAGTTTTTGGATGGTGTCACTCAACAAAGTGATGGCACCAGCGATCCAAAGGCTCGCGTGCAGTTAGCGTCTAAGATTGTGGGACGTTGGCCCAGTGGCACACCGTTGGTACAAGCGCCCGATCGCGATCAGTCAAAGCTTGGAGATAAGAATGAGTTTGCGTATCATCACGCTGATCCTCACGGCTTTAAATGTCCGCTAGGTGCTCATATTCGGCGTTCCAATCCCCGTGATTCGCTCGATCCTCAACCAGGTACACCTAAGTCGATCGCGATCAATAAAACCCATCGACTGTTACGGCGCGGTCGCACCTATGGAAAACCAGTGGCAGACTCTCTGAATCCCCAGGACATGCTGAAGGCTGAGGAGACGGGGGAAAGAGGCATTCACTTTATCTGCATCAGTGCCAACATTGCGCGTCAGTTTGAATTCGTCCAACAAACCTGGCTCAATAATCCTAAATTCAATGGGTTGTATAGCGATACCGATCCATTAGTGGGCGATCGTGCTCCTGGTGGTGTTGGAACCGCAAACGCTTTCACCGCACAGGCCCAACCCGTGAGAAACCGTGTAATGGGGCTTCCTAACTTTGTGGTGGTGCGGGGAGGCGCTTACTTTTTCTTGCCAAGCATCCGTGCCTGCCGCTATCTCGCATCCCTTTCCATCTGAACCCGCCATGAACTCAAACACCAGTCGTCCGGTGCCACCTGCCAATACTGGCTCTGCTTTTTTAAACTGGGTCAGCAACACAGCAACGTTCCTGTTGCAGATGGAACGGCGAATTGACCCTTGCATTCGACCTGCGTTTGATGCAGTGCTGCGCGATCCGATCGCGAATCTAACCACTGCACTCATCAACCTGAAGCGCCCCAACGAAGGCTTGAAGCTTGCCGAGGAAAAGCCGCTTCCCGATGAAGAGGACTTTCTCAACTCGATCATCACCACCTTTGAAAAGCAAATGCGTGGACTGTGGAAACCCGGTGGCTTTGAGCGGGGTGGCAATACGAAAACCCACGGCATTGTACGCGGCGAGTTTATGGTTCACGATGATCTGCCTGATGCATTTCGACACGGTATCTTCGCGCAACCACAGACATTTCCTGCCTGGGTGCGGTTTTCTGGCCCTGGCCCTTACGTCACACCAGATATCGACGATGTGGGTTTTATGAGTATCAGCATTAAGTTGATGGGTGTGCCCGGCCCAAAGTTGATGGATGAGGAGGCGTTCACGCAAGATTTATTTGGCGTTTCCACACCGACCTTTGTGACACCTGATACGAAAGCGAATGCTCAGTTGCAGATCGAGAGTTTGAAGAACGCACAGTTATATTATTTCGTGAATTTCGATCGACCCCACATCCTGGATCTCATCATGCAGTCGCTGTGGATTAAGACGCAAAGCAGCCCGTTTGAAGCACCCTATTTTAGCTGCGTTCCCTATCTTTTGGGGGAAGGGCAGGCCATGCAGTATTCGGTGTGGCCCAAAACCAGGAAGCGGACTCCGATTCCAAAGTTGCCATGCCGTCCGCCTGATGATTATCTGCGTGAGGCGATGGTTTCTGCACTGGCAGAAGACGATGTGGAGTTTGACATTCGACTGCAACTGCAAACCGACCCACACCTGATGCCGATCGAAAACAACGCGGTTCTCTGGCCTGAACGGTTGTCACCCCGTGTATCCGTCGCAACGCTGCGTCTCCCTCAACAGATCTTTGACTCGCCTGCACAAATGGACTTTGCCAAACGTCTCTCCTACAATCCGTGGCACTGCATTCCTGAGCATCGTCCCTTGGGCAATCAAAGTCGGGCGCGACGACGAATGTATGCAGAACTTTCCAAACTGCGACAGTCGATGAATGCTGTGCCTCACTACGAACCAACGGGAGATGAAGTGTTTAAATAATGGCTTCTGGTGGCACGATCGACCCACGCGGTTGTCAATCGTAAAAAGCAATCGTCAAAAGATTCACAGACTAAAATCCAAAAGTACGATCGCTTAGTTTATACAAACCCTATTTAACTGCCAATCGGCAAGAGAGCAATGATGGATAACTTGAAAGCAATTAAATGCGCCCTTCTATCTCAAGAAATTTACAATGATTTTACGCAGCTTAAGTTTGCTGATTTTCCTGACATTACGCCCGCGTGGATTAACCAGGCAACGACAGATACCCAGGGTGCCCTTCTGGTTGATGGGAATGACTCCTCTCTCTACATCGTGTTTCGAGGGAGTGAGCAACGATTGGATTGGCACACCAACTTTGAGTTTTCTCAAAAAGAGGCAGACTTTCAGCAAGCCGTGATTGAACAGCAAATTGTGCAGAACCGGGCGCAAGTGTACCCTTACGCGGCTAAAAGTAGCTCTGGCGCAAAAATGCATCAGGGTTTTGTGGATGCTTACTTCTCTGTGCGAGAGCAAATTCACACCTACTTGCGCGATCATCCGACGACCCGTGTCACTGTGACAGGGCATAGCCTGGGTGGCGCTCTGGCGACTCTCTGCGCCGTTGATGTACAGTACAACTTTTCGTCGATCGCGATCGAGCTTTACACGTTTGGCGCGCCCAGAGTCGGCAACAGCGGGTTCTGCAAATCGTTTAACGAGCGCGTACCCAAGAGCTATCGGTTTATTTATGGTATGGACATTGTGCCAGCCTTGCCCAGACCGTGGCAGGGCTATAGCCATGTGGATGCTGAATACAGGCTTGGCCCGCGTCTCAGCCTCAACTTTTTGACCCAACGCTTCAAAGATCACGCCATCTCAAATTACCTGGATGCCTTGAAAAAACAGGCCACCTGATCACCCTCGATCCAGATCCTATTGATCAGCCTTCAAGGGCTGCGATCGCCTTTGAGGTTAAGATGCCAGGCTTTGTGCCTACCGAGAATATCTGGGCATCGTCTTTAACCCTTGTGCCGACCTTCAGGCATCCATCATCGGCATGAACAGGCTGAGAGTTCAAAGACTTTGTGTCACAGGCTTCTATACGTCCCTCAGAGGATGTCTGAGAAGCGGAAAGATGCTGCCTTTGCCCCCTCAATCTCCCGAATTTGGGGGACTTTCCAGCCAATTTCCCCCAAATTTGGGGGGCTAGGGGGGCGATTTGGGCGACAATCCTGACTTTTAAGACATCCTCTCAAAGTTAAGGGACTGACGATCGCTGTTTTAGGGACTTGCTGGGAAATGACATCCCACCGCTCATCCACTCATCTACCCATTCACCCCCTTCAGCCTGGGATTTTATTTGTTACCAGTTCCCTTACTGCACTAAATCCAACTTCAGCGTCCCAAACTTTGGTGACCAGAAGCCATCGTGCCCTTGAAAGAACGCGACCTCTTTGCATTTGCCACGACGATGCTCCAGCAGTGAACAGCGCAACATGACTTTTTCCTTACCCTCTTTGGTGTAGCGGTACCGCTCTAGCAACGCCCCACAAACGGGACAGGGCAAATCTGTAAAGGCTTCTGGATCGGGCGATCGCTGAGCATAGGGCAACTCATAGCGCTTCCCTTGAGGATTCCAGAACATCACCGTGCCACAGCCTGTCGCTCCACATTTGAGAAAATGATTTGCCTTCAGCTTCTTGGATTGCGATGGGACTTTTTGCATGGCCTCGCCACACTTGGGACAGGGGGTTTTTGTTACCGTTGCCTGCGCTTTGGAAGGGGTGGCAGTGGACGTTTGTGCAGTGGCTCCTTGTGAGCGTCGTACTCCATCGACAGGCAACCCTTGAGCGCTTTGGGTGTGCAGCAGTTGACTGGCCTTCGCCAACGCGGGCGCAAAGTAGGTGTGGTGCCAATCGGTTAAATAGGCCTGCCAGTCTTGTTTACCCTGGGCGATCGTGTCCAGGGCTGCTTCCATTTGTGCGGTAAACTCCGGCTGAATCAACTCTGGCAGTAGGGTTGCCAACGCCTCATCCAGGGCTAATCCCAGGGGAGTCGGCTGTAGCGTTGCTTTCTCTACCTGCACATACGCCCGATCTTTCAGCGTCTTGATCGTCGGCGCATAGGTGCTAGGTCGCCCGATGCCTCGGCGTTCCATCAACTGCACCAGCTTGGGTTCGGTATAGCGCGGTGGGGGTTGGGTTTGTTTTTTGTCGGCGGTGGCCTGTTTCAGGGTGAGTGGCTGTCCTTGTTGCAATGCAGGCAGTTGGGTATCGGCACTCAGGTTATTCCAGTAGCGCGTGTAGCCCGGAAACTCGACTACCTGTCCTTTCGCTTCCCATTGCACCGAGCCAGAGGTCGTGACGACGCGTGTTTTCCGCAACCGGGCAGGGTAACATTGAGAAGCCACGGCACGATTCCAAATCAACTCATACAGTTTGGTTTCGTCGGCACTCACGGTCAGTTGTGCAGGTAGGTGCGTCACATGTGTGGGACGAATCGCTTCATGTGCTTCCTGGGCACCTTTGACGGCTCGATGTCGGGTTGTTTTGCTGGGTACATTGGTGGGATCATGCTGCTCCAGGTATTGCCGCACGGCAGCACAAAAGGGTGCAGCTAAGGTCACGGAGTCGGTGCGCATGTAAGTAATATGGCCTGCTTCATACAGCGATTGCGCCACTTTCATCGTTTTGTCGGGGCTAAAGCGCAGTTTGGCTCCAGCGGCCTGTTGCAGGGATGAGGTAATGAAGGGTGGAGGTGGGGCTTGCTGTGCGACTTTGCCTTCGACGGTGGTCACGTGATGCGGATGGGTACGCGCGATCGCCACTAACCGATCGGCCTCTGCCTGAGTGGTCACGCGATCGGATTCCTGCCCATCCCTGCCTTCTTTGGCATCATCGGGGGTTTCTCGATCGGCTGACGCGTTGGCCTTTCGCTTTGCTTGATAGAACGCCTTGAACCCTTCTTGATACTCCACCCAAACGCTCCAGTAGTCCTGAGGCTTAAAGGCTTGAATTTCTTTTTCGCGCACACACAGCAGATGCAAGGTGGCGCTCTGCACTCGCCCCATCGATTTGGCACCAATGTTGAGCCGCCACACCACATGCTTGCTGCCCTTATAGCCCACCAGCTTATCGAGGCAATCGCGTGCACGCCCAGCCGCAATGAGGGCCTGATCGAGACTACGAGGCTGGGCGATCGCGGCTTTCACAGCCTGGGGTGTAATTTCGCTGTAGACTACTCGGCGCGGCTGTTTGAGTTTCAATGCCTGTTGCAAATGCCAGCCAATGGTTTCGCCTTCACGATCGGGGTCAGTGGCAATGTAGACAGCATCCGCTTGCTTCACGACTTGCCGCAGATCTGCTAGCACCTTTTGACCTCTGGCATCCCTCGGCTCGTAGCGACACTCAATGCGTTGGTCGAGCAGATCAAAGCCCAGCGCATCTTCGCCATCGTTTGCCAACTCCCGCACATGCCCCATGCTGGCTTTCACAATCCAACCGGGGCCAAGAATCTGACTCAGTTTTTTTGATTTGCCCGGACTCTCAATCAGCAGCAGGTTTGCCATGCGGTCAATGCCAGATCAGTCCTTCTATAGTACAGGTATTTTATAGTACAAACGATCTAAATTAAAAGGACATGACCCATTTTGTGGCCGATCGAAGCCTCAAGCTTTGGCACATGCCCTCGATCGTCAGCAGGTGCAAGGAAGATGTTGCGGTGGCTTAGTGCGTTGCTATGCGCTTTGTGAGCCGAACGGTAATCCCTGCTTTTGGGCGCAAGGTCATAGATGGCAACGGTGCCAGCAGTTGATCAGGCAACAGGGTGAGCTGCCATTTTTGGGCGATCGTGGCGAGCAACAAGACGGCTTCCATCAAGGCAAAGCTCTTACCCATGCAAACACGCGGCCCATCACCAAAGGGAAAGTAAACGCCTTTAGGCAACTGTTTTTCCAAATCGTGTTCCCATCGTTCAGGCTGAAATTGCAGTGGATTGGTAAAGTAACGCGCACTGCGATGCATGACCCAGGGGCTAAAGAGAAGAATGTATCCGGTTGGAATGTGATAGCCATCCAGGTCGTAGTCTTGAATGGGAGAACGCGCCAAGGAAAAGAGCGGTGGGTAAAGGCGCAAGGCTTCTTTGATGATCTGCTCGGTGTAACGGAGCTGGGGCAGATCGGCCAGGGTAGGGCTACGATCGCCCAGCACGGTTCCCAACTCACCCATCAGCTTGCGTTCGACAGGCGGGTTTTGTGCCAATAGCATCCAGACCCACGACAAAGCATTCGCGGTTGTTTCATGTCCTGCCAGAATCAAAGTGGACAGTTCGTCTCGCAGTTGGCGATCGCTCATCCGGCTACCGTCTTCATCTTGAGCCTGCAACAAAAGGGAAAGCAGATCGCCTGGATTGTCCCCACTCTGGCGACGTTGTTGAATCAGAGCATAAATGGCCTGATCCATCGTTTGAAGTGCCTGTTTGTAGCGACGATTGATCGGTGTCGGCAACCCGGTGAGCGGCAGAAAAGCTTGTTGTCGCCGACTGCTAAACCATTCCATCGCCACTTCTAGGGTCTGTGCGATGGTTTGTGCGGTTGCCCCAGCCATATCCACATTGAACAACGTCTTGGTGACAATGTTTAACGTTAATTGCATCATGGCTTGATGGATATCGCATACATCGCCCTCTTGCCATGTCTGAAGCATACGATCGGCATACAGCACCATCGTTTCACCATAGGCGGCAATGTGCTGTTGATGGAATACAGGCTGCATGAGTCGGCGTTGACGAGACCAAAACGACCCTTCGCTCGTCAGCAAGCCATCACCCACTAGACTGCGAACCGCTTGCCACGCTGGTGTATTTTTCGTAAACAGTTCTGGGTGTTTCAATACATGCTCAATGTGCTCAGGTTGAGTGAGCAGGCAGGCAGACGAGAAGAGAAAGCGTAAGGGCACAAGTTCCCCGTAGTCTTCAGCGCAGTGGGTCAGAAAGCCAAGGGGATCTTTTGCAAAATCAAAGGTGTTGCCCAGTAATAGTGAGCCTTTGGGTCGGGGAAACTGGTGTAAACCGTTGCTCATGGCAGTAGAGATGCCTGGAGTGGTGACTCTTGCACTTTACCGTATCGGCAACTCCAGATTGAGTGGTTTTCCAAAGAGGTTGTTTTCGTTTGTAGGAACGTTACCCGCAAGGTTCCTACGGCAAATCAACTGTAGCGATCGCAACATTTTTATATCACAACTAAAAAATCACCCTGATGGGTACCTTCAATCGCTGTAATCACAGTTACGTTGGGTTGGACGAAGACCGTTTGACGATATTGGCTGCAACCCATTTGTTGAAAACCCCATTTGTTGAAAACCATTGTGGCACCCATCGTTGAGTTGTTTGCTATGCTCTCGCACCGTTTTTTTCGAGGTTTCGTGTGGTTACGCGGCAACGTTAAGCATCGGGTATGAGGCTTCATCAGGATTCAGAACAAGCTGCTGGATCAACTACGTTCGATCGCTGCAAATCTGTCACACAGGAATAATCAATCATGGCAAACGCCTTTGTTAACATCCCAAACTGGGAGTCGTTTGAAAATCAGGGAGCGAACGTTGCGGTTGCAGATTTAGGCAACACTGGGCAGAAAGACCTGATCGTATTGAAAGTGGACAATCCACAGGGCAAGAATCAAGGCTTTTATCGCGTTGGTAAGGGATTGAGTGCAGCCGACCAGGTGGCTGGCTGGGGAAATTGGATCGCGATTCCTGATTGGTTTTCGTTTGAAAATCAAGGGGCAGGGTTGGCGATCGCGGATGTCAACAAAAACGGCAAATTGGATCTGGTTGTGTTCATGGTGGATAATCCACCGGGCAAAAATCAGGGGTTTTATAAAATCGGTCGGGATTTGGACGGCAATGGCAATGTGACGGGTGGCTGGAGTAATTGGATTGCTGTGCCTGATTGGTTTTCGTTTGAAAATCAGGGGGTGGGCATTGCCATTGCTGACCTCGATAAAAATGGCACCCCCGATCTGGTGGTGTTCACGATCGACAATGCACCCGAACTGAATCGCGGCCTTTTTCGGATTGGTAAAGGGTTAGACGCTAACGGCATTGTGACGGGTGGTTGGACTGATTGGATCGATGTGCCGGATTGGTTCTCCTGGGAAAATCAAGGCGCAGGGGTTGCGATCGCCGACCTGGAAAACACAGGCAACCTTGATCTCGTCATCTTCCACATTGACAATGCGATCGGGCAAAACCAGGCGTTTTATCGCGTTGGGAAACGGCTGCAAGCCAATGGGGCGATCGCGGGTGATTGGGGCAACTGGCAGGGCATTCCCAACTGGTTTGGCTGGGAAAACCAGGGTGGCGGTATTGCGGTGACTGCGATCGGTGGCAAACACAAATTGGTGACCTTAATGGTGGACAATCCACCAGGTTTAAACGCAGGTCTCTACCAGGTTTTGGATCTCGACCCCGATCCCACAGCACAAGGGAAATGGGAATTGTTGCCTTTCCATTCAGGCGTTCTAGCGGTGCATGCAGCCTTACTGCCGACGGGAAAAGTGCTCTTCTTTGCGGGGTCTGGTAGTAGCGCCGTTCGGTTTGCTAGCCAGGACTTTGGCAATGAAGCAAAAGGCATTTTCACCAGTGTGGTGTGGGATTGGGAAGCGGGCGCGAGCTTTGCCCATCCCAAAACAATTCGGGCTGCCAACGGTAAACCCTTCGACTTTTTCTGTGGTGGCGATGCGTTTTTACCCGATGGGCTGCTGCTTTCAGCGGGTGGTACCTCCCACTACAACCCCTTTATGGGTCGCAATGATGCCACGGTGTTCGATCCGCAGACGCAGCAGTGGGCGTTTGTCAAACCAATGGCTCACGGACGCTGGTACCCAACCCTGACCAATTTGGGCGATGGACGCGTGCTTGCCACAACGGGCTTAAACGAAGCGGGGAACGATCACAACCAGGCGTTAGAAATCTACTCTGGTACGACCAATACCTGGCAGGTGAAGCATTTTGCACCCGGATTCCCTGGACTACCGCTCTATGCGCACCTGTTCTTGATGCAGGATGGCCGGATTTTCTTCTCCGGTGGTCGCATGGATGACCCCATGGAGGTAGAGCCGTGCATTTTTGACCTGACCAAAAATCCGGTACCGACTCAGCCTGTTCCTGACTTGCTTGACCCTGTGCTGCGGAACCAGTCAGCCAGCGTGCTGTTGCCTCCAGCGCAGGATCAGAAGGTGATGATCATTGGCGGTGGCCCCGTTGGGAAGGAAGACAAGACCGATGCTACTGATAAAGTGAGCATTGTCGATTTGAAGGCAGCAAAGCCAGTTTACAAAGCGGCGGCTCCGATGCAGCTGCCCCGACTGCACTTGAACGCGGTGCTGTTGCCCGATCGCACCGTTTTTGTTACAGGCGGCTCGCTTAAACAAGAAGACACACCGCTGGCACGACTACAACCAGAAATCTACGACCCAGCTACCAACACCTGGAGTTTGATGGCAGAAGCGACCGTTCCTCGCCTGTACCACTCCACTGCACTGCTGTTGCCAGATGGGCGCGTGGTGGCAGCGGGTGGCAACCCCGAAGGCGGCAAATCGGTTACCTGGGAACCCCCCGATGAAGAAGAGGAAATGCGGTTAGAAATCTTCAACCCGCCATACCTGTTTAAAGGGCCACGACCGACGATCGCCCCTCCACCAAACGAGTGGAAATACGGGCAAACCCTGACGCTGCAATCGCCTCAAGCTGGCAACATTCGCTGGGTCAGCCTGATCAAAAACGGTGTCACCACCCATTCGTTTGATAGCGGTCAACGCCTGGTAGATGTCGAGATCCTGTCTCAAGCGGGTGGAACCCTGCAAGTGCGCGTGACCAATAACCCGAACCTGGCTCCTCCGGGCTGGTACATGCTGTTCCTCACGGATCGGAACGGTGTGCCGTCGATCGCACGCTGGGTACATCTCACTTAAGTAGGACTAACGCAAACCTCGGAGATTTGAACCAGGAAGCAAGCATTGTCACCAGATGCGGTCGCTTAAACCTCCGAGGTTTTGATTCAAAATGAAACCACCTGTTTTTCGACACATCGGAAAGCAGGTGGTTTTGTATCGCAAATCTGGTCAATTTAAACTCTCTATACCATTTCCTTTCATTGAGCTACAGATGATGCACTTCAACCAGCGATGCTACGCAGGTGCGGACACTCAAAACTCTCTAGCTTGTCGGCGCATTCACGAAGTGGCTCCTTCGGAGCTAGCGCTACTCAAAATTCAAAACTTAAAACTGGTATTAGTTGGGCCGAAGTAGACATAAACTAAATCTTGCACCGATGAAAGGGGTTGCCCTGTAGAGATGATGAGCGGAAGCAAAATACCCGAAATACTGGAAACCTATGAAGCAGATTTGCTGGCAGAGTGGCACCAGGAGTTAGCCGCGAGCAACGCTCGGAAAGGGTTGATTAAGGAGGCCGAGTTACAGGAAGAGTGCCGTGAATTTCTCAGGCTGCTTCGCATCGCCGTGCAGCAGGGCGACTTGACCAATGTGCAGGCAACCGCTTGGAAAGAAGTACGGGAAATGCTGATGAGCGTCTCGCGGACGCGATCGCAAAAAGGCTTCACCCCGTCTGAAACGGCTGTCTTCGTCTTTTCGTTCAAGCAACCGTTATTTAAGCGCCTGCGGCAGCAGTTGCAAGACCCGATTGAACTGGGTGACGTGATTTGGGAAGCAACCGTCTTGCTCGATCAGCTTGGCTTACTGACGGTGGAAGCGCATCAGAAGACACGGGAGGAAATTATTCTGCGGCAGCAGGAAGAGATGATGGAATTATCGACGCCCGTTGTGAAGCTTTGGGACGGTATTCTCGCACTGCCCATCATTGGCACGCTGGATAGCGCCCGTACTCAGGTGGTCATGGAGTCGTTGTTGCAGAAGATTGTTGAAACGGGGTCAGCGATCGCCATTATTGACATTACTGGAGTCCCAACGGTCGATACTCTAACGGCTCAACATCTGCTCAAAACGGTGACAGCCGCCCGCCTGATGGGAGCCGATTGCATTATCAGCGGCATTCGTCCTCAAATTGCCCAGACGATCGTGTATCTCGGTATCGATTTGACGGGGGTGATTACCAAAGCGACCCTGGCTGATGCCTTGCTGGTAGCACTCAAGCAAGTGGGAGCGGCCATCAATCGCTTACCCGCCAAGTAAGGACAGGAGAAACGAATGGAGCGCATTCCTATACTGCAAATTGGCGAATTCTTGCTGGTCACGATTCAGGTCGATATGCATGACCAGCTTGCCATGTCTTTGCAGGATGATCTGACCAATCGCATTACGCAAACCTATGCTCACGGGGTGTTAATTGATATTTCGGCGCTAGAAATTGTGGATTCGTTTATCGGTAGAATTTTAGGTAATATCGCTAAAATGTCGCGGGTGCTGGGCGCTGAGACGGTTGTAGTCGGTATGCAGCCTGCGGTAGCGATCACGCTGGTAGAACTGGGGCTGACGCTGACAGACATTCGCACCGCGCTCAACATGGAGAAGGGCATGGCGCTGTTGCGATCGTCATTGGGTGACAGCACCCATCAGGTCGCCGCTCAAGGAGATGCAGATGACGATGGAGAAGCTTGAAAACATGAGCATCCAGTCGTCGGGAGACGTGGTTTTAGTAAGGCAAGCCGTGCGGCAGGTTGCGGTTGCGCTCGGTTTCAGCCTGGTAGACCAAACCAAAATTGTGACAGCCGCTAGCGAGTTAGCCCGCAACACGTTGGATTATGGTGGTGGCGGTTTAATGAAGCTAGAAACCCTTCAAGAAGGGAGCCGCCGGGGCATTAGACTCACGTTTGAAGATGAGGGGCCGGGGATTCCTGACCTTGAACTGGCGCTTAAGGATGGGTATACCACAGGGGGCGGCCTGGGGATGGGGCTGAGCGGTGCCAAACGTCTCGCCAACGAATTTGAGCTTGAGTCCGCTGTGGGAAAAGGCACACGGGTCACGATCGTCCGCTGGAAGTGACGGGAAGTAAAAGAGATGCGGCATTAGAGGGATGAGCAAGCAGGCAAACTCGGTCTATGATCGATAGCGTACATAGTTAAGTGTTTTGAGGGATAAGCGATGACTAATACATGAAAGAATCGATCGCCATTGCCATTACTGAATCAAGTCAAATAGGCGAAGCCCGACGCGCAGCGCTGGTGTTGGTCGCTCACCTTGGCTTCAATGCATTAGAGCGGGGCAAAGTGAGCCTTGTAGTCACTGAGCTTGCGAACAATCTCGTACAGCATGGGGGCGGCGGTATGGTCTTACTCCAAGCGATTGAGCAACAGTCCATCCTTGGCATCGAGATCTTAGCGCTCGATCAAGGCCGGGGAATGATCGATGTCGATGAGTGCCTGAAAGACGGCTTCTCTACTAATGGCACCGCAGGCAATGGGCTGGGTGCGGTTCATCGCCTCTCTAGCTTCTTTGAGATCTATGCCCCTCCCACGCAGGGAGCAGCTATCCTGGCCCAACTTTGGGCAGATGCAACCCACCATCCGTCCGAGAAGGCTCTAGAGGTGAGTGGCGTGTGTCTACCAAAGCGGGGCGAGACGGTTTCGGGCGATGCCTGGACGTGCCAGGGAGAGCATCACCGTTGTTTGCTGTTAGTAGTCGATGGCCTGGGGCATGGGCCTGCTGCTGCCAGCGCTGCGGCTGCCGCCTTGAGAGTATTTCAGGAGCAGCATCACCGATCGCCCCATCTGATGATTGAAGCCGCCCACGCGGCTCTACGCAGTACCAGGGGTGCCGCACTGGCGATCGCTGAAATCAATTTTGAGCACCAGTCGGTTCGCTTTGCTGGCATTGGCAATATTGCAGCGAGTTTGTCTTCTCCCACGGAGCACCGCAGCTTAGTCTCTCACAATGGTACAGTCGGGCATGAGGTGCGTAAAATTCAAGAGTTTACCTACCCCTGGTACGAGCAGGGACTTTTGATTATGCATTCTGATGGTTTGGGCACTCAGTGGAAGCTCGATCGCTACCCAGGCTTGAGCCAAAAACATCCCAGCCTGATCGCTGGGGTGCTGTACCGAGACTTTCACCGAGAGCGCGACGATGTGACCGTAGTAGTCGCCAAAGGAAAGGGCCTATGACAACCCTCTTCACCCTTACCGTGCACTATGAACAGGATGTGGTGCAGTCTCGGCAGCGAACGCGCGAACTTGCCGAGCAGTTGAGCTTTGAAACTCAAGACCAGGTGCGACTGGCAACCGCTGTGTCAGAGCTTGCCCGCAATGCGTTTCAGTATGCGGGTGGCGGCACCGTTGCCTATAGCGTAGAAGGCGATCCGCAAATGTTTCTGGTGCGGGTGCAAGATCAAAGGGTGGGCATTCCCCATCGTGATGACGTTTTGGAGGGGCGCTATGCCTCTTCCACAGGAATAGGTGTGGGCATTGTCGGCACTCGCAGACTCGTAGATTTCTTTGAGATTGAATCGCCGCCAGACGAGAGAACGACCGTGATCGTGGGTAAGTGGTTGCCAAAGCAGGCACCCATTTTAACCGCTTCACACTTGCAGCAGCTTCGAGAGGCGGTGATGGCGCGATCGCCCCAAAACCCCTACGACGAAATTCAGCGGCAAAACCAGGAACTGCTGCGGGCAATGGCAGATTTGCGGAAGCGAGAAGAAGAACTGACCCAGCTCAATCAAGAATTAGAAGACACTAATCGCGGCGTGGTGGCTCTGTATGCCGAACTGGATGAGAAGGCCAACGCCCTGCAACAGGCCAATGAGCTAAAAACCCGCTTTCTCTCCAATATGAGCCATGAGTTTCGCACACCGCTTAACTCTGTCCTGTCGCTCTCTCGGATGCTGCTGGCTCGGATGGATGGCGACCTGACCGCAGAACAAGAAAAGCAAGTCACCTTTATTCAACATGCGGCAGATGGCCTGTCGGAACTGGTGAACGATCTGCTGGATCTGGCTAAGGTCGAGGCGGGCAAAACCGAGGTGCGTCCCAGTGCCTTTGCAGTCAGCGATTTATTTGGCACCTTGAGAGGTATGCTGCGCCCCTTATTGGTCGAAGGCGCATCGGTAGCGCTCATCTTTGAGGAACCCGATGGCTTGCCAACGCTCTACAGCGATGAGGGCAAAGTCGCTCAAATTATCCGGAATTTTATCTCCAATGCGCTCAAATTTACGGAGCAGGGAGAGGTGCGAGTGAGCGCCCGAAAGACCGACCATCTGATCACGCTCTCGGTGTCTGATACCGGAATTGGGATTACGCCTGACGATCAAGAGCGCATTTTTGAAGATTTTGTGCAAATTGAGTCTCATCTGCAAAAGCAGGTGAAAGGGACGGGATTGGGCTTGCCGTTGTCTCGGAAGCTGGCAGAGCTGCTGGGTGGCAGTCTTTCGGTGCGTAGCCAGCCAGGGCAGGGGTCTATGTTTGCCGTGACGCTGCCGATCGTCTACCCCCATGTAACGGAGCGCCCTCCTCTGCAACCACCCACCCCGCTCAAAGCAACCCATCTACCCATTCTCGCCGTTGAAGACCATACCGAAACGCTCTTTATTTACGAGAAGCATCTACAAGAGTCACGCTATCAGCTCATTGCAGCGCGAACGCTAGCAGAGGCGAGGCAAGCCCTACAGCAACTGCGCCCGGCGGCGATCGTGCTCGACATTCTGCTTGATAGGCAAAACGGCTGGACATTTTTGCGCGAACTCAAAAGCGATGACGCCACTCGCGCGATTCCTGTCCTGGTTATTACAGTCGTTGATAACGAGAAGCAGGCGCTGGCACTGGGAGCAGATGGCTTTTTAATTAAGCCTGTAGAGAGATTGCCCTTGCTCAACAAGATCAATACGCTAGTTAAGCAGGGCAACGCCCAAACGCTCTTACTCATTGATGATGATCCAGCCTACCGATATGTGGTGAAACAGGTATTGGCAAGCACTCCCTTGCAGATTTTAGAAGCCGCAAACGGACAGGAAGGGTTGGCGCTGGCAGAACGCGAACAGCCAGAAGCCATTTTGCTTGACCTCGAAATGCCAGATGTGAATGGACTGGCTGTCCTCGATCGCCTTAAGGAAACCGCCACGACTCGATCGATTCCCGTGATCATTCACTCCTCTATACAATTGGATGCAGAGCAGTTGGATGCAGAAGCGCAACGTCGCTTAGCGGCACAGAGTATTGCCATTCTGTCAAAAGAAACGACTGCTCAGGCAGGCGCAACAACACCCCTTCGAGCGGCGCTGGTTAGGGCAGGACTCGTTTTAGATGCGTAAGGAGAACGGTTATGCCTGAGCCACAGTTAACCATCCTGCACGTTGATGACAACGAGGCCAATCGGTATGTGGTTACGCGGATTTTGCAGCAGGCAGGCTTTGTCGTTGTGGAGGCCGCAACCGGGGCCGCAGGGTTGGCCGCGATCGCCGAGCATCAGCCAGCCTTAGTCATTCTGGATGTGAAATTGCCCGACTTAGGCGGCTTTGAAGTGTGCCGCCAGATCAAAGCTAACCCTGAAACAGCTTTTATCCCAGTGCTGCACCTTTCGGCTACGTTTACCCAAAGCCATGATAAAGCCCAAGGCTTAGATAGCGGTGCAGATGCCTATCTCGCGCAGCCCGTTGACCCCATTGAACTGGTCGCTACGGTGCGATCGCTGCTCCGCATTCGTCAGGCAGAGGAGTCGGCTCTGTCATCTGCACGAGGCTGGCAAACTACGTTTGACTCGATCAATGACAGTGTATGCCTGGTTGACCAGGCAGGTAAAATTCTACGCTGCAACCAGGCCATGAGCCAATTGTTCTGCAAGCCTTGCGATGCCCTCTTAGGTCAGGTTCACTATGAGTCAATGGCAGCAACGCTAGGTATGGGAAGTGGTACCTGCTTTCGCCTCGCCAAAGAAACACAGCAGCGCCAAGTTGTAGAATTTCAGGCGCAAGGACGATGGTTTGCCAAAACAATGGATCCCGTTTTGGATGAGCATGGTACCTTTACTGGAGCTGTTTTTATCCTGACAGATATTACCGATCGCAAACAGGCCGAAGCGGCGTTGCGAGAAAGTGAAGAACTGAAGCAACGCATCCTCGATAGCAGTAAAGACTGCATTAAAGTTTTAACGTTTAACAGCGAAATTACCTATATCAATGCAGGCGGACTATCGCTTTTGGAGATTGAAGACCCAACACTCATTTTGGGCGCTCCCTGGCTTGACTTTTGGCAAGGCGAGGATCATGAAAAGGCGAAGACGGCGATCGCGGCAGCTAGAGCAGGCCATACCGGACAGTTTCAAGGCTACCTCCCTACTCACAAGGGCATACCCAAATGGTGGGACAGCATTGTCACGCCCGTGCAGAATGCCTCTGGACAGGTAACTCAACTCCTGGCAATCTCGCGCGACATCACAAAGCAAAAATACGCAGACGCTGAACGTGACCAATTGCTGGCGCGTGAGCAAGCTGCCCGTGAGCAAGCTGAAACCGCCAATCGGATCAAAGATGAGTTTTTGGCGGTATTGTCCCATGAGCTGCGATCGCCCCTCAATCCCATTTTGGGTTGGGCCAGAATTTTGCAAACAAGCCAGCAGGACGAAGCCAGAACGCAGTACGCCCTGGAGACGATCGAGCGCAATGCCAAACTACAGGCACAACTCATCGAAGACTTGCTGGATGTCTCCCGCATTTTGCAAGGCAAGTTGAGCTTAAACAAAGGTTCAATCAGTTTAGCGGTTACCATCAGAGCGGCGCTTGAAACGGTGCGCCTTGCGGCTGAGGCAAAAAACATTCAAATCCACACCATGCTGGAACCAGAGGTTGGGCAAGTATTGGGCGACTCCAGCCGTCTGCAACAGGTTATGTGGAATTTGCTTACCAACGCCGTAAAATTTACCTCTCACGGAGGTGACATTGAGGTACGGCTAGAGCAGGTCGAGGTCGAGAATGCACAAGAGGCTATCAGCATGGGGCAACGGGTGGGGGAACACGGAACGTTACATGTCACCCACCCTGATGCATTCGGAGCCGCTACGCAAACGTCCCCCCACTCTCCACTCCTCACCCTCCACTCCCTTTCCTACGCTCAGATCACTGTCAAGGATACGGGAAAAGGCATCGCTCTCAACTTCTTGCCTTACGTCTTTGACTACTTCCGCCAAGCCGATAGTACAACGACGCGCAGCTTTGGCGGCTTAGGGCTGGGTCTCGCGATCGTGCGTCATCTGGTTGAGCTACACGGTGGTACTGTTTGTGTCACCAGTCCTGGAGACGGCCAGGGCGCAACGTTCGTCGTCCAGCTTCCCATTATGACGGTGGCAAAACTACATCCAGAGCATACCGTGTCTCATCATGACTCCCATCTGGATCTGCATGATTTGAACGTGCTGTTTGTCGATGACGATCGCGATTCGCGCGAGTTAATTACCTTTTTGCTCAGACAATATGGAGCCAGCGTGACGGAAGTTGCCTCAGCTAGTGAAGCCCTGAGTAGCTTGAGAGACACCACCTTTGATTTGCTGATTAGCGATATTGGAATGCCTACAATGGACGGTTATGCTTTAATGCGTCAGATTAGAGCGCAAACGGCTGAGCAGGGCAGTAGCATTCCCGCGATCGCGCTCACGGCCTATGCAGGCGAAATTGACCAGAAGCAAGCGCTTGCCGCTGGCTTTCAGCAGCACCTGACGAAACCCGTGGAGCCAGAACTCCTGATGCAAACGATCAGGACGTTTATGGAAACGCGTGGCAAGGTTCGTACTGTGGAATACTCCTAGCGCGTAGCAACGTCGAAGCTCGATCGATCGCCTGACATTGAACCTCTACCGATCTTGCTGTGTCTTTAGATCTGCCATGAGAAGGTTGATGCGCTCTGCCACATCCGCCCGCCCATCGGGGTCAGCTTCACGAAGAAAGACATCCAAAAGAAACCAGCGACACAGATCGGGATCGGTCTGCACCAGACGAAGAATCACCCCGTTAATGACTTCTGTGGTCAAGGCACTGGGCAGTCGCTGTAATTCATCTCGGATCACCAGAGCATTGTCCAAGTCCTGAGTTTGATAGGCACTCACGATCGCCTTAACGACGGTATCAATCAAATCATCAAGCTTTAGCTCTACATCATCCATGTTGCTGGTCGGGGGCAAAAGACGTTCTCTTGAGAATGGTACAAGATTTAAGTTCAGGACTTACGCACATTCTCGCAAAACTGCCCCTACCCCCAACTTTGGGGGAGTAAGCACTTAAAGTCCCCCAGAATTGGAGGCTTAAAGCCCTTTGGGCATACAAGAAAAGGGGGTAACTGCGTAATACCGATTTAAAGAATGACGGCTACAGATCAATCGGTGGGTAGGGGCAAGGCAATGCCTTGCCCCTACAGGATGTGTCGCATTTTCAATTCAAATTGGTATAAGTCCTGAAGTTAACCAATCGCCATCTATCCTCTACCTTAAGACAGACCCCCTTCGAGATACACCTCAACCATAATGAGTACTTATCATGCTTCCTGCGGTTCTGCCCCAGGTTGATTGTTGCTCTGCCATTGGCACACATGATTGCCAGCATTCGTAACAGCCATCTCTCCTGTGAAAAGGATTTTGCCATGCCCACTGCACAAGTACCTGCCAATACAGATAATCTCGACCCAAAGCAGCTCTTAAATATTCTGACAGAGATTAAAAAAGGTAATTTTTCAGTCCGCATGTCGATCGACCAGACAGGGATTGCGGGCAAAATTGCCGATACGCTCAATGACATCATTGATATGAATGAGCGACTCACCAGCGAGCTAGAGCATATTGGTACGGTGGTGGGTAAAGAAGGCAAAATCAATGAACGCGCCTCTCTGGGCAGTGCGAAAGGCTCCTGGAAAGCCAGCGTTGATTCTGTGAACACGCTCATTAGCGACCTGGTGCAGCCGACCGCAGAAACGGCGCGGGTGATTCGGGCGGTAGCGAATGGGGATTTGTCACAGACGATCGCCACCGAAATCGATGGCAGACCCTTGCAAGGGGAGTTCCTCCAAACGGCACGCATTGTCAATACGATGGTGGATCAGCTCAACTCCTTCGCCTCTGAGGTCACGCGGGTCGCACGCGAAGTGGGTACGGAAGGCAAACTGGGTGTACAGGCAGAAGTAAAAGGCGTGGCGGGCACCTGGAAAGACCTCACCGATAGCGTGAACTCGATGGCAGGCAACCTGACCGCACAAGTCCGGAACATCGCCGAAGTGACGACCGCTGTAGCGAACGGCGATTTGTCCAAAAAAATCACGGTGGATGTCAAAGGTGAAATCCTGGAGCTAAAAGACACGATCAATGTGATGGTGGATCAGCTTAACTCTTTCGCCTCGGAAGTCACCAGGGTCGCGCGCGAGGTAGGCACGGAAGGCAAACTGGGCGTGCAGGCAGAAGTAAAAGGCGTGGCGGGCACCTGGAAAGACCTCACCGACTCCGTGAACTTGATGGCAGGCAACCTGACGGCACAGGTGCGGAACATTGCCGAAGTGACCACGGCTGTAGCGAATGGCGATCTGTCCAAAAAAATCACGGTCGATGTCAAAGGCGAAATTCTAGAGCTGAAAAATACCGTCAACATCATGGTGGATCAGCTCAACTCTTTCGCCTCTGAGGTGACGCGGGTGGCGCGCGAAGTGGGCGCAGACGGTAAGTTGGGTGGTCAGGCACAAGTCCGTGGGGTGGCTGGTACGTGGAAAGACCTGACGGACTCCGTAAACTTCATGGCAGGCTCCCTAACGGCACAGGTACGGAACATCGCCGAAGTGACCACCGCCGTAGCCAATGGCGATCTGTCCAAAAAAATTACGGTGGATGTGAAAGGTGAGATTCTAGAGCTAAAAAATACCATCAACACAATGGTGGATCAGCTCAATTCCTTTGCCTCGGAGGTCACACGGGTCGCGCGAGAAGTGGGTACGGAAGGCAAACTGGGCGTGCAGGCGGAAGTCCGAGGCGTGGCAGGTACCTGGAAGGATTTGACGGATAACGTGAACTCGATGGCAGGCAACCTGACCGGACAGGTGCGAAATATTGCAGAGGTGGCAACGGCGATCGCCAACGGTGACCTCTCCAAGAAAATTACGGTGGATGTCAAAGGTGAAATTCTAGAGCTAAAAAATACCATCAACATCATGGTGGATCAGCTCAATTCCTTCGCCTCGGAAGTCACTAGAGTGGCGCGAGAAGTGGGTTCCGAAGGCAAGCTGGGTGGTCAGGCCGACGTGAAAGGCGTAGCAGGCACCTGGAAAGACCTGACGGACTCCGTGAACTTCATGGCAGGTAGCTTAACGGCGCAAGTGCGGAACATCGCCGAAGTGACCACCGCTGTAGCCAACGGCGACCTCTCCAAAAAAATCACCGTGGATGTGAAAGGTGAAATCCTGGAGCTAAAAGACACCATTAATGTCATGGTGGATCAGCTCAACTCCTTTGCCTCGGAAGTCACCAGAGTGGCGCGCGAAGTGGGTTCCGAAGGAAAGCTGGGTGTACAGGCCGACGTGAAAGGCGTAGCAGGCACCTGGAAAGACCTGACGGACTCCGTGAACTCAATGGCAGGCAACCTGACGGCACAGGTACGAAATATTGCGGAAGTGACGACCGCTGTAGCCAATGGCGACCTCTCCAAGAAAATCACCGTGCAGGTAAAGGGCGAGATCCTGGAGCTAAAAGACACCATCAACGTCATGGTGGATCAACTCAGTTCCTTTGCCTCTGAGGTAACGCGGGTCGCGCGCGAAGTGGGTACGGAGGGCAAGCTGGGTGTGCAGGCAGAAGTACGCGGCGTAGCAGGCACCTGGAAAGACTTGACCGACTCCGTGAACTCGATGGCAGGCAACTTGACCGCCCAGGTACGGAACATTGCCGAAGTGACGACCGCTGTAGCCAATGGCGACCTCTCCAAAAAAATCACGGTGGATGTGAAAGGCGAAATTTTAGAGCTGAAAAACACCATCAACGTCATGGTGGATCAACTCAGTTCCTTTGCCTCTGAGGTAACCAGGGTGGCGCGCGAAGTGGGTTCCGAAGGGCGACTGGGCGTGCAGGCCGATGTCCGTGGGGTTGCAGGCACCTGGAAAGACCTGACGGATTCGGTGAATTTCATGGCAGGCAGTTTGACCGCCCAGGTACGGAATATTGCGGCGGTCACGACGGCAGTTGCGAACGGTGACCTGTCGAAGAAAATTACGGTAGATGTGAAGGGCGAAATTCTGGAGCTGAAGAACACCGTCAACACGATGGTGGATCAGCTTAATTCCTTCGCTTCTGAGGTGACACGGGTGGCGCGCGAAGTGGGAACGGAGGGCAAGCTGGGCGTACAGGCCGAAGTACGCGGGGTTGCAGGCACCTGGAAAGATCTGACGGATTCCGTGAACTTTATGGCAGGCTCACTCACCGCACAGGTACGAAACATTGCGGAAGTGACGACCGCTGTAGCCAATGGCGACCTCTCCAAAAAAATCACGGTGGATGTGAAGGGCGAAATTCTAGAGCTGAAAAACACCATCAATACAATGGTGGATCAGCTTAGTTCCTTTGCCTCTGAGGTAACCAGGATGGCACGCGAGGTGGGTACGGAAGGGAAGCTAGGCGTGCAGGCGTATGTGCGAGGCGTAGCGGGTACCTGGAAAGACCTTACCGACAACGTAAACTCAATGGCGGGGAACCTCACAGCGCAGGTGCGAAACATTGCCGAAGTGACGAAAGCGGTAGCCAACGGCGACCTCTCTAAAAAAATTACGGTGGATGTGAAGGGCGAAATTCTCGACCTGAAAGACACCATTAACGTGATGGTGGATCAGCTTAACTCCTTTGCCTCTGAGGTAACGCGGGTGGCGCGAGAAGTGGGAACCGAAGGGATTTTGGGTGGTCAGGCAGAGGTACGCGGGGTCGCAGGCACCTGGAAAGACCTGACCGACTCGGTGAACTTCATGGCAGGCAACCTGACAGCGCAGGTGCGAGGCATCGCCAAAGTCGTGACCGCTGTAGCAAATGGCGACCTGAAACGGAAGCTGATGCTGGAAGCAAAGGGTGAAATTGAAACCCTGGCGGATACGATTAACGAGATGATTGACACGCTGGCGACCTTTGCCGATCAGGTGACAACGGTGGCCCGTGAGGTGGGCATTGAAGGGAAGCTGGGTGGTCAGGCAAAAGTGCCGGGTGCATCAGGAACGTGGCGTGACCTGACCGACAACGTGAACGAGCTGGCGGCAAATCTCACCACTCAGGTGCGCGAAATTGCAGAGGTGGCAACCGCGGTGACGAAGGGTGACCTGACCCGATCGATCTCCGTGGCAGCCGAAGGGGAAGTCGCCATCCTGAAGGACAACATCAACCAGATGATTGCCAACCTGCGGGAAACAACTCAGAAGAACACCGAGCAAGACTGGCTCAAAACCAACCTGGCGAAGTTCACCCGAATGCTTCAGGGGCAACGAGATTTGGAAGCCGTTTCCAAGCTGATTCTGTCGGAGCTGGCACCGCTGGTTTCGGCACAGCACGGGGTCTTCTACCTGATGGAAAGCAGCGAACTCCATCCCCCATACCTCAAGCTGCTCAGCACCTATGCCTACCGAGAGCGTAAGCATCTGGCGAACCAGTTTCATTTAGGTGAAGGGCTGGTCGGACAGTGCGCGTTGGAAAAAGAGCGCATTCTCATCACCGAAGTGCCCAGCGATTACATCAAAATCAGCTCTGGTTTGGGTGAAGCCACTCCATTGAATGCCGTCGTTCTACCTGTGCTGTTTGAAGGTCAGGTCACGGCGGTCATTGAACTGGCCTCCTTCCGACGCTTTAGCGAAATTCACCTGACGTTCTTTGACCAACTGACCGAAAGTATCGCGATCGTCCTCAACACGATCGCCGCCAGTATGCGAACCGAAGAACTCCTGAAGCAATCGCAATCCTTGGCAGAAGAACTGCAAACCCAGCAGAAGGAACTCACCGAAACCAACCAACGATTGGAGCAACAGGCACAATCCCTAACCGCATCGGAAGAACTGCTTAAGAACCAGCAAGATCAGCTCCAGCAAACCAACGAAGAGTTGGAAGAAAAAGCCGAACTGTTGGCAATGCAAAACCAGGAAGTAGAGCGCAAAAACCGAGAAATTGAACAAGCCCGACAGTCTTTAGAAGAAAAAGCCACGCAGTTGGCAATGACCTCCAAGTACAAGTCTGAGTTTCTGGCAAATATGTCCCACGAGCTACGCACGCCGCTCAACAGCCTGTTGATTCTGGCGCAACTCCTGGGCGACAATAGTGATGGCAACTTGACCACTAAACAAGTTGAGTATGCCCGCACTATTCATGCCTCTGGTGGCGACCTGCTCACCCTCATCAACGACATTCTCGACCTCGCAAAAATTGAGTCGGGCACCATGTCGGTAGAGATTGACCAAACCCTCTTTACCGACCTCAGCAAACATATGGAGCGTACCTTCCGTCAGGTGGCGCAAACCAGACGGCTGGATTTCCACATTCACCTGGATGAATCGCTGCCCCGCTTCATGTACACCGATTCAAAGCGTCTTCAGCAGGTGTTGAAGAACTTGCTGGCAAATGCATTTAAATTTACTGAGCAAGGGGATGTTAATTTACAAGTCAGCGTGGCTACGCACGGTTGGAGCCAAGATCAGAAACTGCTAAATCAGGCAGAAACGGTGATTGCGTTTGCGGTGCGCGATACAGGTGTGGGCATTCCATTAGCGAAACAACGGGTCATTTTTGAAGCCTTCCAACAGGCTGACGGCACGACTTCCCGTAAATATGGCGGAACAGGCTTAGGGCTATCCATTAGCCGTGAGATTGCGCAACTGTTGGGTGGTGAGATTCAGCTAGAAAGTGAAGCAGGCAATGGCAGCACGTTTACGCTATATCTACCGCAGTCTTATGTTGCAGTTGACGATCGCACTGAACCGTTTGCCCCTTCCCAGGCAGAGCTGGCTGACTTTAGGATACAACCTGGTAACCTGGTAAAACCGTCGGCCTGGCAGCCTACGCCATCTTTTGAAGACGGACAGCTATCGGTGGCACTAGAGGAACCGCTTCTCACGTCCCTCCTTGCTGATCCCACGATCGACGACGATCGCGACACTATTCAACCCAGTGATTGCGTCCTCCTCATCATTGAAGACGACCTTACGTTTGCTCAGATCCTTCTAGACATGGCGCGCCAGCAAGGTTTCAAGGGATTGGTGGCCGTTCGGAGTGATGTGGGATTGGCAATGGCGCAAGAGTTGAAACCAACGGCCATCATGTTGGATGTGCGATTGCCCGTCATGACAGGCTGGGCGGTCTTAGATCGGCTCAAGCACAACCCTGCCACGCGACACATCCCTGTCCATATGATGTCGGTTGAAGAGGGGCAGAAGCGTAGTCTCCAACTGGGTGCGATCGCCTTCATGCAAAAACCTGCTAGCAGCGAAACGCTCTCACAGGCTCTCAGCGACATCAAAGGTTTTGTTGAACGTCCAGTTAAGCATCTCCTGGTGGTTGAAGATGATGAAACTCAACGCCACAGTATTGTTGAGCTTATTGGCAACAGTGACGTGAGAAGTACAGCCGTCGGTACGGGTGCAGATGCCTTAGAAGCACTTCAGTCAGGTCATTTTGACTGTTTAGTTCTGGATCTCGGACTGCCTGACGTAACGGGCTTTGAGCTGATTGAACAAATCAAACAAAGACCAAATCTTCAGCGCCTCCCCATCATCATCTACACGGGCAAAGAACTCACCGCTCAAGAAGAGACCGAACTGCGACGTCTTTCCGACACCATTATCGTGAAAGATGTGCGATCGCCCGAACGTTTGCTGGAAGAAACGGCGTTATTCCTGCATCGGGTGCAGGAAAATCTGCCTGCGTCACAGCGTTTGATGCTGGAGCAACTCCAGAAAACCGATCCCGTTCTCGCGCAGAAGAAAGTGCTGATTGTGGATGACGACGTGCGCAACATCTTTGCACTCACCAGCATGCTGGAACGCTATCAAATGCAAGTGGCGTATGCCGAAAATGGACGTGATGGCATCACCATGCTGCAAAACGACCCTGACATCAATCTAGTCTTGATGGATGTCATGATGCCAGAGATGGACGGCTATGAAACGATGCATGCCATTCGCCAGCTAGAGGCGTTCCGCACCTTGCCCATGATTGCCCTCACGGCTAAAGCCATGAAAGGCGATCGCGAAAAGTGCATCGAAGCTGGTGCATCCGATTACATCACAAAACCCGTTGATATGGAACAGTTATTGTCACTCCTGCGGGTTTGGCTCTACGAATAGCAACGTCAGCGTTCGTGATAGAGCCTCGAAGACTCATTGTTAGCAGAAGTCGCGCTGCTTTACGTCTAAAACCGTACTGAACTCGCTGCTAAGGTCAGCTATTTTGTTAGTATGCAGCCTTGTCCGAAAATCAGCTCTCGATTCTGTCCAGTGGTTTATCTATATCAAGTTACTTGACTGATAAAGCTCTTGAAACCCTTGAGGTTTATAGGTTGGTTTGGCGCAGTCGGTCAATCAATCCATCAAGAGGTTAATAGAGAGGATTATTTGCTCTCGCTGCTAGCGTCTGATCGAGAGCAATTTCTTGCTTGCCATCATTCACGTCAGCAGCAGCAAACATTACATAGCAGTTCTAAATCAGTTGTGAGATTGAGAGGCTCTGTGAGAAAAGACTTCTGCGTAAAGCCTTGCTCACAATTCAAATTAGATCGCTATATAGAGCCTGTTCTTATGCTGTTATCATCATTTTTCTGCGTCAAATTTATTGATCACGATTAGCGTTACAGCGAAAGCACTGTCCGCACTTTTAGATTGAGCTTTTGCCTTACTAACAAGTGACATTAATTGCTAAATGTGGACGACTATAGACTCTTGTGAAAAACCAAAATTAAAACAACCAAAACCCATTCCTTTAGGCCTTGATTGAAAGGCATTGCATTAACGTCATCTTTCCACCTTCCTGATGTGGAAGAGGGCAAAAACAGCCGCTAGTACACTCCAGTAAGATTGCGATCGAAAGACGTTCTTTCTATGTCTTCAGAGAGTGTAATTATGTATGGCGCAGGACTATTGTTTAGCCAGTACAAAGCAAGCAAGATATGAGCAATCTCATTTCTCTTAAACGACGTGCCCAATTAGCCAGTGAGCGATCGTCCGAATTATGCCGATCTATTCATGCGTCTAACTCGGTTTCACCCGAACTCTTAGCAAAAGCGCTCATAGAGCTTGGCGTTGTATCTGAAGCGATGGGGGCGGCGATCGCGGAACTTACTCAAAAATCAGAGCAATTAGCAAGCGCTCAGATGGAGTTAGACACTGAACGTCAACGCTACTTAAATTTATTTGAGTTTGTTACCGATGGGTGCCTAGTGACAGACGCACAAGCGGTCATTTTAGATGTCAATCCAGCGGGCGCTACTACCCTTGCACAGTCTCAAAGTTTGATTGGCAAACCTCTAACAAGCTTGATTTATTCAGAAGATTTACCACTGTTCCAGGTCAGACTGTCTCAAGTTTTGCTAAAGTCTCAAGTCGGCAACGGCATCAACTTCTCGGTTCGACTCTATCGACAGACAGGTAGTCTTTTTCATGCAACCCTGACGGCAAATGTACGGCGTCATCACAACGGCGAAATCTTGTACATACAGTGGTTATTGCGGGACAATACTGAACGCAAGCGCGCCGAGGCCGCTCTGGATGATCCTCACTACAATCCTGGTCTCGATCGTCCGTTGGTGCATTACAGTAAGGGCGAAAATGTTCCTCTAGAACCTCATATTGTCTGGCTCATAACCGATGGAGTGGTTAAAGTGACGACGCTCTCTGAGCGGGGCGAAGAGATGCTTGTTGGGCTGTTGGGAAAACCAATGGTGTTTGGGTCTAGTCTGACGGCGTTGCAAACTTATCAGGCGATCGCATTGTCAGACGTAAAACTAGCTGCCATTCCACTTTCAGAGGTTGCTCAATCGCCTCAACTTGCTCAGGCTTTGTTGCGATCGTTAAAGCAACGGCTCCAGCAGACAGAAAGCCTACTTGCTATCAACGGACATATTCATGTGGAAGAAAGACTAACGAGTCTTCTGACGCTGCTTAAACGAACGCTGGGGCAACCTATAGAACAAGGTATTCGCTTGCAGGCACGCCTTACTCACCAAGACTTTGCTCAGGCCTGCCGAACAACCCGCGTGACGGTAACTCGTGTACTGGGCAAATTGCAAGAACAAGGCAAACTGCTTCAAGATGACAAAAACCATCTGATATGGAAGGATGCCTGTTCAAAATCGAAGCGGCTCAACTAAAGTAGGCTGCCGCTAAATCTCAATACGTAACGGAAACGGTAGGAGTTTAATACATGGCAGAAGGGAATGCTGACTTGGGAGAAAAAGCACTCAGCAAAGTTGTTGAAGTCGGCTTGTCAAGTCAACTGGATCATGCTGAAGCAATGGATGTGGATATTCGAACCGATCCAGGAAAATTAATGCAAGGAAATGTTGATTCGGTTGCGATCGTGGGCAAAGGTCTGGTGATGAAACGAGATCTACGGCTTGAGACTCTAGAAATCAATACTGATCAAGTATCCATCAATCCTCTGCACGCTGTGTTGGGCAATGTCGAGCTGACCCATCCAACCAATGCTGAAGCACGCTTTGTTTTGCTAGAAAGTGATATGAATAGGGCCTTCAGCTCTGATTATATCCGGGCAAAATTACGTGGCTTAAAAATGCAACTGGAAGGTAAACCGGTCACGATGAGTGTGGAGAAAGCAGAAATTGAACTACCAGGAGACAATCAAATTATTGTGAATGCCGATTTTCTGCTACTTGAGCCAGGCGAAAACAAAAAACTCGTTGCTACCGCTGTTCCAAGGGTTGAAGAGGATGGACAATGCATTGTCTTAGAAATATTATCGGCTGAAGGGCAGGATGTAACGCAGGAACTTATCACCGCCATTTTTGAGCAGGTTACGCATCTGTTAGATCTACGGAACTTTGATCTATCAGGCACTTCAATGAAACTTCAGACGTTGGAAGCTCAGAAGGATAAATTAGTCATTCATGCACTGACAGAAATTGTACAAATCCCTTCTGTGTGACCTATACGTAGGGGCGAATATATGCCCCAGCAGGCTTGAGAGCCCGTTAGGCACTGCCTAAACGGACTCTCAAGCCTGTCTTAACTTAAATGCGTTGATGAACGCGTTAGCTAGGATCTACTGCGTCTTGAACAGAATCTACCGCACGTCCAAAAGCGCCACGAGTATTTTTGCCAATGTTTTTAGCCGCTTGCTTAGGGCTATTCGTTTGATCATACGCCTGATCATTTATGGGGCTACGGCGACCGCTAGTAATGTCCGTTCGGAAGTCTTCCCGAAACTCCTGAGCCGCATCTTGCAGGTTATGGTAAGACCGATTCACATTGCTGCTATCACCCTTGAAGTTAGAAATTTCGTTTGTTTCGTGGGTGTCGCCTGCTAAAGCGCTAGGCACTACGTGGCTGAAGGCTGTGCTCATTAACAGCGCCACAGCAAGTAGCAAAACAGTAAAAAACTTGCGTAATTGAGCAATACGATTCATGATTTTGTCCTGTAACATGATGTTGTCCTGTAAAGAAGTAGAAATGGAGTTTGTTTCAAACGTCACGGTGATGAAGCAACCATGCACCTATGGCTTGATATCATTCAAGAAATCTTTGGTGCTTTGAGGCACGGGTTCATCCAGATTGAGCTTGTCTCGAACGTTATCAGCCGCACGTTCCAGAGCATTCTTAGTGTTTGCAGTTGCGTTCCTGGCAGCTTGCTTTGTATAGGCCGAGTCGTCTCGCAACTCTTTTTTGTAGTTCTGAGCTTTCTGCTCAACCCTTGCATGAGCTTCATCCGGACTGTTGGCTTGATCAATTTCGTAGGCAGCCGCTTCAGGTGTCAACGGTGCCGCGATCGCCGCAGGCTGAAAAGCAAACAAACCGATAGAGCCTAGGAGCAGTACGACAGCAACTAAAACAGCGCTAAGATGCTTGCGTAATTGAGTTACACGAATCACAAAAATGCTCCTTCCTGAAAAATTTAAGATTTGAAACGGGTTACTTAGCAGTTAGAAGAAAGACCCTTTTAACCGTTCATCTGGTTTCTGCCAGATGGTTGACCTTCGGTAGTGGCAATCTCGCCTGCTTCCATCAACTGCTTAAAGAGGTTGAGTTCATCACCGATCTGCTGCTCTGGTTCTTCGCCAAAGAGTTTGGCAAGTGCAGCGCCCAAAACACCGCCGGGAGGGTTATATTCTGTGACAACTTTTACCTTTGTACCCCGATCAGCAGGAGCAGGTTTAAAACGGACAAAGCCAGAGTGATCAACATCTGCACCTTCGATCGAAGCCCAGGCAATTAACTCATTTGGTCGATCATCGATAATATCGGCATCCCATTCGATACTTTGTCCCATCGGTGCTTTTGCAACCCAGTGCGATCGCCGCTGATCCACTACCTGAATCGATTGAATATGCTTCATAAAAGCGGGCAGTTTCTCAAAGTCGTGCCAATAGCTGTAAAGCTCTTCAGCAGGCTTGTTGATCGTGACAGTTTTTTCAGCCCGAATAACTTTGTTCAAACCAACGGCTTCACCGACGGCATCTGGAATGCTTTTTTCACCCTGAAGACCATGATAAGCAAGGCTTCCTCCGGCTATTGCGGTAAGCACGCCACGCAGCGATCGCTGCTGCAACCCAAACAAAACTAGAGCACTGCCACCAATGACAGATGCCCAACGCTCGGCATCACTTGGCGTAGAAGTTGATGGTTGGGAGTTTTGTACTGTTGTAACTTCTTCCATGCTTTAGAATCCTCCTGCAATCAGTATTCCATTTGTTGAAGGATTTGATTTGAGGCAATGAGAACAGTCATCGTGTTCTGATTTGTCACGGCCTCAAGAACCTTCACGCTACATATCACCATTGAACGCTTGTGCAGCTAACATCGCTAAAACTGCTGCTCCTACAGCCGTGCCAGCAACGCCCCAGCCAATCGCAGGGTGGCGATCGAGCCAATCTGTAACGCTGGGTACTTCAAGATTGCCAAAATCACCCTCGACGCGATCGTGTTCTGGTACTGGCTCATAAAGATTATGAGGTGCATCTTCTGACTTCAATTCGTTGGTCTTCTGACCTTGAAAGCCTGCTAGCACCAAAAAGGAATCAACCAGTGCAGGTGAAAGTCGTTGCAAAATATCCAGGATCTTGCCCACATCGCCCACAATGAAATCGCGTGTAGGATGCTCGGCGGTATAAAGTACGGCATCAGCAACTAGGCTTGGTGCGTAATAGGGTGGCAGTCCGGTTGGCTTGACACCCAATTTAGTCAACGCATTGTTATAAAATGGGGTATTGATGACTGCTGGTTTAATGCTGGTGACGCTGACTTCGCTGCCTTCATGCTGTAGCTCAACCCGTAGCGATTCAAGGAACCCTTCTACGCCATGTTTTGCTGATGAGTAGGAGCTTTGCAGAGGCAGTGCCCGCCGTCCTTCCATTGAAGAAATATGGATTAATGCACCTCGTCCTTCACGCTTGAGATGGGGCAACGCGACCATTGCACCATAGACCTGTCCCAGCAACGTCACTTCAATGACTCGTTTGAATTCTTCTGGAGTCACTTGCTCAAAGGGCGCGAGAACAGCCGTTGCAGAGGAATGAACCCAGGTGTCCAGCCCCCCATAGACGGCAATAGTTTTATCCGCGATCGCCTGTACCTGCTCGAAATCAGAGACATCAGCTACGACTGCGGTTGCATCTCCACCGAGCTGATGGATTTCATTTACGAGTGAGTTTAAACCTGCTTCACTTCGTGCTGACACTACAACTTTGGCACCGCGTTGTGCAAAACGAAGCGCCGCTTCACGTCCAATACCACTGGAGGCTCCAACGATCGCAACAACCTGCTGCTCTATTGGCTTTAGTTGCATTTCAGCTCCTTAATTTTTTAACCTTAACGGCTCTGGTCATAACCGTTCTTAGCGATCAGTTCCAAACAAACACGTTAAAGCGTGTTCACTCATGCGATTTCCTCTTAAAGCTACTGACAATGAATGTCCCATCCGTCCATCATGAGGCAGAACCTTATACGTCAAAAGAGAGAGCCTCTATTAAGGTTATTGGTATTGACGTTATAGTGGGCACTGACGTTCACCAAAGTCAATTAAATAGGACTTACGCATTTGCCCTCAAAGCCCCCAGAATTGGGGCTTTAATTGACTCGGTTCCCCTAGAATTGGGGTTAGGGGGCAAAAGATGGCCGCTTTTACGTAAGTCTCATTAAACTTCCTTGACAGACATAGGGTCTATCAAGATTGAAAGGCTGCATGCTGTATGAATCGAAGATTGATAGAGATGTATTTCAGCTATGGCACTGTTTGAATCAAGTGCATATTCTTCACTTCAGGTGATGGTGTACACCGATGCAATGGGGATTGGTGGCGCAGAGCTTAGCCTTGGGCATCTTATTGCCAATGTATCGAGTGACATTGCTGTAACTGTTGTCGGTGTTTCACCGCAGGTTGTAGACGCGATCGCCGCTCAGCGCCCCTGTACAGAAAGAATTGTGCTGCCTGAAACGGGTTTTCAATCATTGGTTGCGCACATTGCAACATTTCATCGATTGAAACCAGAAATTGTCCACTTCAACCTCTGCACACCGTGGGCTTGTGCGATCGGTCTTGTTGCAGCGCTCTCGTTACCCAACTCACGAGTGGTGCGGGTGGATCAATTACCTTTACGCACTACTGATGCGATCGAACTTTGGCGGACGCGAGCTTTATCATTGCGTGTGGATGCCCATGTTGCAGTGGGAGACGCATCGGCAAGGCGAATGGAAGACTTTTATGCCCTGGGTCGCCACACGGTTTTATCCGTGCCAAATGGGGTACCGGAGCCATCCATGCACGAGATAGCAACAACCAGGCAACCCGATGGAACGCTTTTAGTCGGGAGTGTGGGACGGTTGGACGCGATGAAAGCCCACGATGTTTTATTGAGGGCGATCGCGCAGGTCGAAGACGTGTGGGTTGAAATTTTGGGTGAAGGGGAGCAACGCGCCGCTTTAGAAACACTGGCTGTTGAGTTGGGCATTGGCGATCGCGTGAGCCTGCCAGGATGGATTGAGCAACCACGCGATCGCTTGCCCAACTATGACCTTTTCGTCTTACCGTCTCGGTCTGAAGGCTTTCCACTGGCGATCGTTGAAGCCATGTTAGCGGCGCGACCAGTGATTGCTACGCGGGTCGGTAGCATTGCCGAGGCGGTCATTCACGGTGAAACGGGACTATTGATCGAAAAAAGTGATGTTGATGGATTGGCGGCTGCTCTGCGTTCCTTAAAGGATGATCCTGCCCTGCGCGATCGCTTGGGTCAACGTGGACGTGATGTGGCAATGGCGGAGTTTACAGCATCACAAATGGCGAAGCGGTATGAAGAGATTTGGCAAAAGGTTTTGTCCATTCCACGATCGCCTCGCTTATCCATCCCACGCCCCCGTGATTGATGATACCAAGACGAGAAACTGCCAGCATCCATCCAATAAGGGTTGATGCTAGCAGGGGTTATAGCTTGCTTGGAAACTGAGAGTAGTGACAAGTAGAAACGCTTTATGGAGCCAAGTGCAGTAGGCGAACGACACTATAGCCAGCGAGATCCCATAGCAGGTATGCGACAAAACCAATCATAGCTAGTCGTCCGTTCCACAATTCGGCTTGAGGTGTAAAGCCAAACAAGAAAGCGTTTCGATCTTTGCCGTTATATGCAGGCGCGGTTGTCGTGGCATCTAAAATTGCTTTTTCAGAGGGTGATTGCATGAATGTATGTCCTTCAGTTCATGCCATTACTGTAACGATTGATAAAGTATGGCTACTCTGTCGAAAGGGACAGATCATTCCATTGTCAGCCACGCCCTTCGTAAGAACGATCGAGATGCTGCATAGTAAAGTGCATCACAGTGTTTCACTATTTCACCGCATTGAATGTGAGCAACGTTGATTGGTAGATCTCTAAATGTGTAGTTGCAATCGCGTCCCATCCCATTGTTTGAACCAAGGAAAGACCTGCCTGACACAGTTGCTCTCGTTTTGCACGATCGTTCAAAAGCTTGGTAAGCGCGATCGCTAAACCATTCACATCACGGGGAGAAACAAGCGACAGGCAATCATCTAGTTCGCGATCGGATGGCTTTGCTTGGGTTGCCACGACAGGTAACGCATGTGCTAGAAGCGCCAATAGTGACCCACTTTTTAGTGTGACCCCATGATTGAATGGAAGTACACCCAAATTGGCACCTGATAAATAATGAGATGCTGTTTCTGCATCCGCATATCCTGTGAAATGCACCGTTGCATCTAGCTCTAAAGTTTCAACTAGCGTATGTAATGTCTGCCAATAATGAGTTGCTTGTTCACCGACCAGCGCTAAGCTTTCCACACCTCCAATCAGCAGTAATCGGGCGTGTGGATGCTCCACCAAAACTTGTTTGAAAGCCGCTAGCAGCGTCTCTAATCCCTTGACGGGATGTAAAAAACCGAAGAAGGCAATCACGGCCGTATCGTCTGCCCAGCCACAGAGCTGACGCAAGCCTTGGTGGGCAGTGATTTTGTCAATCGGCGCAACATCAATATTAGGCGCGATCGCCAGACGATGGATGCGATCGTGAAAGGTTGGCAACCGCTCATGTAAAGCTTTTTCGGCATCGCCATTGGTCGTGATGATGGCATCGCTAAGGGTCAGCAAAAAGCCATCTTCTCGATCCCACCAGCCGCGTTGCTGTCCCCATTGCTTCAGCCATTCTAAGAACGATGCTGGCAGCCAACGGGGTTGCCATTCCCACCAGCCGTACTCATGCACGGTGATGACGATCGGCTTACGCCAACCCGTTAGCCGCAATAGCAACGGCAGCAAAAAGATCGCCCGTTCAAAACCATAGGTGCCTGCTGCATGCTGGATGTGCAGAATATCTGTGGTCATCTGGAGCGATCGCACCAGTGGTATGAGTGCTGCCAAGCGCCAATTCTGTACAGCCCCGATAATATCTGACTGACCCGCCGTTTTTGCAGCAGGGTGTGTCGTCAGCACCGTTGATTGCACACCCACTTTGTCAAGCTGCATGCGGAGGCGATCAGTATAGTGGGCCACACCACAACGGGTCGGCTTATAAGTGCCTGCAATCAGCGTGACGTGAAACATAAGGATTACGAGACGGGTGAATCTCTAGAAAGCATACATATTTCCCTTCATTCAGCAACATCGCATAGCAGCCAGCCATACTCTTATTCGAGGGGCGTGGGGGAGTTAGGCCTCCACATGGCGGGGGCGCGGGGGGAAGTCCCCCGATCAGGACTAGCAACGAAGCTCGATCGTGCGTACACGATCGAGGTTTGTAGCAGCGCTAAGCCAGCTTCAACCACCTGCTCCGGTGCAATATCCAAGCATTCCAGATTGAAAGGGCAGGTAAACGCATAGCAGGGGCTACAGTCCGTTGGTTGCCGCAGTAGCCGTGCAGCCGTATGACGCGGTTGCCACTGGCATTCGTATTCTGTACCCGCAAACAGAATTACGCTAGGAGTCCGCATCGCATCAGCAAGATGCATTGTAGATGTATTATTGCTCACCATCAATCTTGCCTTGTCAATCAGCGCGGCTAGCTCCGCAAGATTAGTCTGCCCAATGAGGTCGATCACACCTGAACCCAAGTATTCCATTAAAGAAGCACTCTGAGCACGATCGCCAGCAACCCCTGTGACCACAATGCGATAGCCCGTCTGCTGCGCCAGTTTTTGGGCGGCGATCGCAAAACGCTCCGTCGAGTAATTGCGTGACTGGCAGCTTGTCCAGGGATTGAGCACGATATACGGCTCATGAGGTTTTAATCCCTGTTCCAGTAGCTTTGCGGCGGCACTGTGTTGAGCAGCGGTAGGTATGTGAATTCCCAAGCTGCGATCGCGTACAGGAAAACCAACCGCTTCGACGAGGCGCAAATTTCGCTCGACCTGATGCATCGTGTCGAGTCCTGATCTGACCTCGGTTGTGAATACAGAGCCACCCCATTCTTTGGACTGCCCCAATCGCAAGGGAATGCCTGCCAGATAACACAGATAGCCTGCTGGATGGGGCGTTTGGCTAAAGCTGGTGAAAATAATGGCTGCATCAAACTGGCGATCGCGCAGGGTTTGGATCAAGGATGCTTCTCGATTGGGATCAAAAGCCAGCTTACCCAAGTCTTGCCACAGTGCACGGCAGGGTAAAACCTCATCCACCCAGGGCAAGAGTGCAGCGGCCTGTGACCCACCGGGACTTGCCATGAGCGTTAAACGAGCGGTTGGCAGAGCATCTTTAATGGCACGCAGGGCAGGACTAGTCATTAAGACATCGCCAATGTTGTCCAGGCGCATGACTAGAATGTTGCGGGCGAGTGACCAAGGGGGAGAGAGGGTGTGGGGTGTATGGTGTGGGGCGCGCGGGGAGAGGGGAGGGGGGAGGGAAGTTTTGAGTTTTGAGTTTTGAGTAGCGCTTTGCGCCGCTACGCTAGAGAGTTTTGAGTTTTGAGTTTTGAGTTCGGAGTCCGGAGTTCGGAGTTCGGAGTCTGATTGTTTAAGCTCCAGGCTTGGCGGGTTTGGTTTCAAGCTCGATCGTTCAAACTTGGAGGTTACATAGTGGAGTTCTGAGCTTGACAGTTCGAGGTTTAAGCTTGGTATTCCGAGTTCTAAGCTTGACAGTTCGAGTGCAGAGGTCGAGTGATGGAGTTCTAAGCTGGAGGGTTCGAGTTCAGAGCTTGATGGTTTGAGTTTTAAGCTGGGCGTTTCGAGTGCAGAAATAGGATGAGTGAGTTCTGAGGTCAGATGAGTGAGTTCTGAGGTCAGATGAGTGAGTTCTGAGCTAGGTACACTGAGTTCTGAGGTCAGATGAGTGAGCTCTGAGGTGGGATGGGCTACTTCTGAGCTAGGTGCGCTGAGTTCGGAGATGGGTGCGCTGAGTTCTGAGGTCAGATGAGTGAGTTCTGAGGTCAGATGAGTGAGTTCTGAGCTAGGATAAGCGACTTCTGAGCTAGGTGGTTTGAGTTTGGAGGTGAGGTGAGCGACTTCTGAGCTAATTCGTCTAGGTTCGGGGATGGATTGACTCCACTCTGAGCTAAGTGATTCATGTTCAGAGGACGATCGATGACTAGAGGCTGAAGCTTGTAGAACGGGAGCGGCAGCAGCCAGAACTTGAGCGGGTGAGATATTTTCCAGACAGGTTTGCCAGCGATCGAAGGGACATGCGCCGCTATACCAACAGTGCTGTGTGGTGAAGTTGCTGATATTGCGCTCAGGGCAATCGGGATAGCCCTGGAGATTGATATGCGGGGCAGGTTGCCCGTAGCGATCGTGCCAGGAGGGGCCAAAGAGTGTGATGGTGTGTGTGTGAAGTGCGGCTGCAATCCGGGCAGGGCCGGTGTCCGAGGCAATCACTAACGCGGCGTTTGCCATAAGTCCCGCCAGTTCTCGCAAGGTACCCTGTGCCCAAACCGTTGCAGTACCGCCGATTTCTTCAGCAATCTGTGTGGACTGTTTTACATCAGCACCAACAGGCACGACGATCGTGGCGTTGTAATGTTGCTGCAACGCTTTGCCAACCTGCACAAAGTTTGCTGTTGACCAACGTTTAATCGCCATGCCCGCATCGGGATACAGAATCACCAACGGCTGAGCCATACCGTCAAGCTGTTGTCGAGCGGCTTCACGTTCAGCAGGCAGGAGATGAAGCTGTGCGGGTGCAATGTGATCAGGCGTAATCAATCCTTCGGCTTGCAGAATGTGCAAGAAGCGATCGCTGACTTTCTCATGCGGCGGTGGCGATCGCCAGAGGTTGGTGATGACTCGCGGCGTATGGCTCTGCTCAATCAAAGCATCAATGCCGTCATAGGTTGTATCCGACACGATCAAGTCGAAGGGAACGCGTTCGAGCAGGGCTTCAATGACATTACGGGCGGCGTGAGGCACCTGTTTTTGTTCAGGAGGCATACTTATCACGGTATGGATGAGGGGATCATGCTGAAGGAGTTCTCCCCCCGGTGCAAAGGTTAAAACCGTGAGTTTTGCCTGGGGATACGCACGTCCCAGTGCCTGGATTGCGGATAGAGCAATCAGCACATCCCCAAGGCCGCCTAGCAACTCAATGAATAAAATCGTTTGCACGCCTTTTTCACCTCCTGGAAACCGACTGCACGCTTGACCAGTCGATCGCATGATCGGCCGCCACTGCGCGATCGCGAATGGTTGTTGGCACTTCCTGGTGATACGCACCGGATGGAATGATACCGCAGCCACCATAGCGTGCCATTAATAGAAGCTGAACCCGTACATCTTCGCCCCCGTGTGCTGGTGGCAGGTCGCGCCAAAAGTTAAACCCGCCAATGCTGCGAAGTTTTTCCAGGTCGTACAGCACGCAGCCTGCCACCCAGGCAACTTTGTATGTTTGCGGATCAGCCGCCGCTAACCCTAAGCGCTGCTGCACATGGTAGAGGTTTGCAGCGTTATGCAGTCGCCATCGTTCCCATTGAGGCGTGTCTGGTTTCACCACTTCTGGCTGTACTGCTCCCTGCCAGAACTCGATCGCCTGCTCGTGAGAGCGCACATCGCAACGAAAGCTCAGTCCATGAGGCGCACTGCCCACAAACCCACAGCCTTCAGTTTGAATGGTTCTGACTAAATGCTGGGTGAGATTTGCTTCTAGAATTAAATCATCATCCAGATAAAGCACATAGGTCGCTGATGCCTGATCCAGAAGGAACTGACGCTGCTCTGCAATCCCCAAACGCGGTAAGTGTTTGTGCAGCACAACCTCATGTCCATGCGCTGCCAGCACTCGCAGCACTGCCTGCACTTCACCCGTTTCTAACGGATTGGTATCCTCTGTTTGGTCAGAAATAATAATGCGAAAGTTCTGAAACGTCTGAGCAATTAAGCTGGTGAGCGTCACTGCCAGAGCAGTAGGACGGTTACACGTTGGAATCAACACATCAACAGCGGTCATCCCCATACCTCTCTTGCTGATGGCCTTGCTGATGGAATGACTGCTGACGGGTACTCCTGACCAGAAGCGATCGTCAACGCTGGTTGTGTGAAGACATCTGCCACTGGCTCTAAAGCGATCGCGGATGTATTGCTGTGATCCAACAGTTCACAGGCCGCTTTGAAGACTGCATCGGGTGTCACCAACTCTAAACAGTGATGATGGCCTTCAGGGCAGAGGCTCTTGTAGCAGAACTTGCACGGCACATCATGAAATAGCACGCGACTCGGCACGCCCCAGGGTGTGTGCTGTGGGTTGGTCAACGCATACAGGTCAACCACAGGCGTACCAACAGCCGCCGCAAGATGCGCTGGCCCTGTATTATTAGCAATGAGAAGGGGCGCGATCGCCAGCAGCGCAGCCATTTCCGCCAGATCCAGTTTACCCACTAGAGAGAAAGATGCGGCTCCCATCGCTGCTTGAATGCTTTCGACCAGCGATCGCTCTGGTGCCGTCCCTGTAAACACCACCTGGCAATTGGCATCCATCAACAAACGACGCGCCACAGCCGCAAACCCATCTGCCGGATACCGCCGTGATAGTGCTGTAGCACCAGGATGAATGACCACCCACGGTTGCTCAATCTCAAGGCCAAGCGTGTGTAGCTGATGAAACACGCGTTGATAGGTGCTGTCGGGTACTTGCAAGGAAAGACGTTCATCTTCAAGACGACATCCAACTGTTGCGACCAAATCTAACTGGCGGCGTACTTCATGACGAATACCGCTGCTGGGTTCGGGATCAAGCACCCAACTAGTGAGAAGTTGATAGGGATTTTCGTGACAGTGAGCCAGCCGCAGTGGAATGTCTGCCAAATAGCACATCAGGGCGGACGGCAAAGGGTTTTGACTGAACACCGTAAAAATCACGGCTGCATCAAAATTGCCTTCACGCAACGTTTCAATCATTGCCAATTCAGGGCCACTGTCTAATCTGGGTGTCGTTGCCTTCATCCAGGGTGGATCGTAGGTCATCACCCGATCGATCTCTGGCACTAACGCCGCTACTTCGGCTCCTGAACGGGATGTCAGTAGAGTAATGTGACGATCGCCTGACTGCTTCAATGCTTTGATTGCCGGAGTCGTCATCAACACATCACCGATCGCATCCAGGCGGATACACAGAATCCTTTTGGCTTGCTGCCATTGATTCAGTTGATCAGTATCAAGTGCATTTGTGACATGAGACATCATGCAACCTCCTGTGTTGATGGATTGCCTTCAGCATCGTTGTTCCACACAGATGTAGGTATCCTGTGCATCATCGGTGTGTTCAGTATTGTCTGTAGTTCCTCAGCAGAACACGTTTCGGTGCCTTCCTTCGCAATCACCACAGCCGCAGCCGTGACTGCCAGTTCAGCCGCGATCGTCACCGGAGCATGGCTTGCCAATGCCAGTGTCAACGCACTAATGAAGGTATCACCCGCACCTGTCGCTTGCCTGCACGTTGTGGGTTTCGCCTGAATCCGCTGTGGTGCTTGCTGTCGCTGCAAAATCACGGCACCCTCGGTATCCAGCGTCACAATCACCATGTCGGCTCCGGTCAAGTTTAGGAGTTGTTCACGATGCCGCGCCATAAACTCAAGCCGAGTTTCCACAGCCGTTGTCAATGTTGTTGCTGGATCAGCTAACAGGCGACAGGCTTCCTCATAGTTGGGTTTGACCACCGTAGCACCCAGTGATCGATAGCTTGCCAACCGCTTAGAATCGACCACCAGTAATTTTGGTGCGGTGGCTTGCAGTGCGGCGATCGCGTCCAGCACACGCGGAGTCAGCAGGCCATAGCTGTAATCCGAAATCACGATCGCATCACAAGATGGAACCAGTTTGTGCAGTCGGTCAATGAGTTGCTGTTCCATCTCAAGCGCGATCGCCTCAATGCTGCCCTGATCCAACCGCACAACCATTTGGGACGCTGCCATGATGCGTTGTTTCACCAACGTTTGCCGATCGGTCTGCACGAGAAGATCATCTATTTTCACCCCACAGTGTGCTAACGCTTGTCGTAAGCGATCGCCATTCTCATCTTCCCCAACAACCGAGAGAAAGGACACTTGCGCTCCTAATGCGCGAAGATTAACCGCAACATTCGCCGCTCCACCCGGAACATCCCGGCGATCGCTCAACGTCACCACCGGAACAGGTGCTTCCTGACACAGGCGATCAGCACTACCCATCAAGTAGCTATCCAGCATCGCTTCACCCAGCACCACCACACGGCGATCGGTAAAAGAATGAACTAAGGCAGGCAGAGTCATTTCCATGAAAGCTTTTTTAGTTGTTAGTTGTAGGACTTACGCAAATTCTCGCAAAACTAGCCCCCAACCCCCAAACTGGAGGCACAAGGACTCAAAGTACCCCAGGATTGGGGGATTCAGGGAGCGACTGCGTAAGTCCTAAGTCGTTAGTTTTTAACTCCGAGCATGATATTCGTGGTCATTAAAAACCTACCAATTTTGCCTCCCGACTCCTGTAGCTTGCTTCTGCTTTGCGGTATTCCGACTTCTGACTTCTGACTCCTACCTTCTCAATCACTGCTGCCGCTTCAGCCAAATCCGCCGTCATGTAATGAGGTACGCGATCGACTGATAGTAGCCACTCCGTCTCATTCCCATTATTCAGCAGCACCGTCTGACAACCAGCATTACGACCCGCTTCCACATCGTTGAGAATATCGCCAATAAACCAGGAAGCAGTTAGATCAATCCCATGATCACGAGCCGCTTGCATGAGCAAGCCAGGGGCAGGTTTACGGCATTCGCAGGCGATCGCATAGTCCATCACAGTACCATCTGGATGATGAGGGCAGTAATAAAAGCCATCCAACGACACATCAAACGGTGCCAACAACGCCTGCAAACGCTGTTCTACTTCTGCTAACGCCGATTCAGAAAAGTAACCGCGTGCCACACCAGATTGGTTAGAGATGACAATCAGTTGATATCCCATCTGATGCAACTGTTGTAGTCCTATCCCTGCACCTGCCACTAAACGCATCTGTGCCGGATCAACGTTGTATGGAACATCTTCAATCAACGTCCCATCCTTATCCAAAAACACCGCTTGATTCATCATCGTCTTGCATTCATCCCCATCTGCATTCCACCCATTTCATCCTTCATCCCTCACTTCAGCTATCAGCCATCAGCGTAGAGTTTCCTCCTGACTCTTGACTTCTGACTTCTAAAAACTCACAACTCACAACTAAAAACTCACAACTCTCCCCATGCCTCACCCCTTACGCCTCACCCCTCTAAGGCCAGGATGATTCTTGCATCGGCAATACCATCACTTCAGGAATGACCGTTCCATCGGGTTGAGACAGCACATAGCGAATGGTATCGGCAACATTTTTAGGATCTTGAAGTTTGTCTAGGGGCGTATCGGGAAAGCGATCGAGAATAAAAGGTGTTTGCATCCCACCCGCAATGACAGCCGTGACTTTAATGCCATGCGGTCTGGCTTCCACATGCAGAGCATGGCTAAAGCCTAAAAGCCCCCATTTGCTTGCATGATACGCAGAGGCATTTGCCCAGGTACGCTTTGATGCAGTGGAAGCAATGTTGACAATATGTCCCCGGCCTTGTTGCTGCATGGTGGGTAACACCTGCTTTGAGAGGACAAAGGGCGCACGCAAATTGACGGCTAGAACGCGATCCCACTCTGCGATCGTCAATTCATCGACGGGCAAGGTCACATCAGTTCCCGCGTTGTTAATCAAAATATCCAGATGCCCAAATTCCTGAATAATTTGCTCAACAGCGGCGTCTACCTGCTGTTCATCGCAGACATTTAACCGTAAGGCTTTGGCTTTGCCACCATCGGCCTGAATTTCTGATGCAACGGTTTCGGCCAGTTCTTCACGCAGATCCGCCACGATCGCGATCGCGCCTTCAGCACCCAGCATGCGACAAATGGCTTCACCCAACCCACGCGCACCACCCGTCACTAAAGCAACTTTTCCGGTTAATTCGTTCATCATGTCGGTTCCTTCACTAGTCATGCTTGTCAATAGCCAATTGAGGCTGAGAATTGATCCGGCGCGATCGCCTTACCAAGCTGCCTTTCCACTGCCTCAAAAATATGAGGTGAAGGCTGATGGTTTACAACCGTTGATGGTTCTGTGATAAACCATTCTTCCACCAACTCACAGAGAAGGTGAATCATCACAATATGTACCTCTTGAATGTGTTGCGGTTCTGACGATGGCACCAACAGGCAGTGATCTACCAGCGATCGCACGTCACCACCATCTCCACCCAAAAGGGCAATTGTATGCATTCCCTGTACTTTCGCAGCCGCAACCGCCTGCACGATATTCTGCGATCGTCCGCTGGTGCTAATGCCAATCAGCACATCACCCGCTTTACCAAAGGCTTCCACCTGACGCGCAAAGACGTTTTCATAACCCACATCGTTTGACCAGGCCGTTAACACAGCGCTATCTGCCGTCAACGCCATTGCTGGAAAGCCCGGTCGCTTCTGGCACTTAAAGCGACCCACAAACTCTGCTGCACAATGTTGAGCGTCTGCCGCACTGCCCCCGTTTCCGCAAAGCAGCACTTTATCGCCCCGCTGAAAGCACTCACTTAACAGGGCGGCCGCCTCTAAAATGGAACCCTGTAGTGTTTGTCGAGAGGTTCGCAGTGCCGTTAATGCTCCATCGAAGCCGCGATCGATCAATGCTAATGCATGAGTAGCATACTGCTGCTCTGGCTGGTTTTCAACAATGACGCGCTCATAAAGACTTGCCATTGCGGTTGCAACCGTTTGCCAGGTGAACAGTTCATTGGCACGCTTAATGGCTTGCTGCCGAAAGGTCGCGAGCAATTGAGGCTGTTGATATAGATACGCCAACCGTTCTGCGATCGCGGTCGGCTCGTTGGGTGGCACCAGATATCCCGTTTCGCCATCCCGCACGGTGAATTTAATGCCCCCCACATTCGCACCAATCACGGGTGTGCCACACGCCATTGCTTCGATCGGCGTAATGCCAAATGGCTCGTACCAGGGCGTGGTGATAAACACATCCGCTGCGCTGTAGTAGTACTTCAGCACCTCGCGGCCCTGACGACCCACAAACGTAACGCGATCGGCCACTCCTGTTTCAACGGCGATCGTTTTCAACCGTGTTACTTCGGTCGTAATGCGCGAGTCAAAATCGTTTGCGTCGCCCCCGACAATAATTAATTGTGCAGGGGTTTGGTGTTCCTGAATTAAATACGCCAGACTTCGAATGACGGTATCAATTCCTTTGCGAGGCACCATACGACCCAATTGCAAAATGACACGCTCATCGGCAGGCAATCCTAAAGCAACACGGGCTAATGGCTTACTGAGCGGCTCAAACTCCATTGGATTGAAACCACAGGGAATGATGACGATCTTATTGGGATCAGCCTGGTAAAGACGACATAAATCATCCTCATCTTGAGGGCATTCGGCAATGATGGCATCCGCTTCAGCCGCAATCCGGTCTTCAATCGCAAAGCGCTCATCGGGAAATTCATCCGCTTTGCCTTGATGCAAACGCCGCACTCGTCCCAGAGCATGAAACGTCATCACAAAGGGAATGCCTAGCTGTTGCTTGACATCAGCCGCCACCAAGCCCGACATCCAAAAGTTGGCATGGATGAGGTCATAGGGTGTTGATTGGCGCTTGCAAAACTGAAGCACATACGCCGTGAACTCTGCTATATAGGGCAACAAGTCTTCTTTTCGAACATGCGTTGCTGGCCCCGCAGGCACATGAATTAAGCGCACGCCATCAACCCAATCAGCCACGTCTGGCAAGAGCGTATGATCGCGTCGTGTAAAGACATCCACTGCGTATCCCATTGTAGCTAGATGCTTTGCAAGCTGCCCAACATAGACATTCTGCCCACCACTGTCCACACCACCCAGCACACCAAACGGGGAAGCGTGCTCACTAATCAATGCAAGTCGCCTTTTCATACGCCACCTCGTACTAACGTCTGGACTGTTGAGGCAAGTTGCCGTTCTCCCTGCCCGGTCACTAGCGCAAAAGCAGCATTCCACTCACGCGTAAAGCGCTGGATGTTGAACCGTGCTTCCGCATAATGACGAGCACCCTGGCTCAAACGGTGCGCCTCTGCTGGATCGTCCAGCAATTGCTGCATTTTCTCTATTAGACGATCGACGTTTGTATCCACATAGCCAGAAACACCGTTTTCAACCACCGTGACCATCTCAGTCGTCGCTAAACCGACGATCGGCATGCCAATCATCATGGCTTCACAGACCGCTAACCCCAGACTCGTATACCGAATGGGATTAAAGAAGAACCGATACTGCGCTTGAAACGCATGCAATTGAGCGTGGGGAATTTCACCCAAGCCATCACCCTGGGTGCCCATGCCGACTAAATCCAGGGGCACCTGCTGTCGCACACGCTCGAAAATATCTGCACCCAACCGACGACCGCGCGATCGCAGCCCATTGACAATGACTAAACCGCGATCGAGTTCACCCGTATACGGCACCTCTGGCACCATAACTCCATGTTCAATTACACAAGTGGGTGTGCGACCGCTATCCCACATCAAGGCATTAAACGGTGTGACGTGAACCAATAGGACGTTTGGATCATCAACTGGATGGCGTGTGTTCGTGGGATGTTCCTGCGGAGGATCGTGCTCTAAATAAAGACGCGGAAGCTGACGTTGGGCTGCCGAGAGAATGTCGTACTGATCCTCCTGATAGTTTTTGCGCGATTGAAACAGCACACAGTCAAACTCCAGATCACGTACTGCTTCAGCAGGCACATTATGCACCGTGTCAGACCACGGAAAGCCTGCTAAGCGCCCACCGTAACCTTCGGGATAACCTGGCTTTACAGGCAAATAAAATTGATGATGGGATTGAGTCAAATAGTAAAGATAGCTCCCATGTACATGCCAGATTAAAATGCGTAGTGGGCGCATGAATGTCATCCAAATCAATAATTGTTGACTTTAAAGGCAGGGCGAACCGCAGTTGATCCGTCACCAAACCTCACTGCATAGTTCATCGTTACTATTTATGATGAACGGCTGCATGACAAGATTCATCGGATGTTTGCCCAAGATACGAGTGATCCCAGTGTTCAACGACTGTGCATTTGCACAACTTGCTAGCATCACCCTGAAACGATCGCAAAAAAAGCGCCAAACGAATTTGCATAGCATCATCAAAACGACGTGGATCAAGCCCGGTAAGCGAGGTAATTTTTTCTAAGCGGTAACTCAAGGTATTGCGGTGAATTGTCAGCCGACTTGCTGTTGTGGAAAGACAACAATTTTCAAAAAAGAAGACATCCAACGTTTCAAGCAGCTCCATTTCTTGATCAAGCGGACTCAGCAGGTATTTAGCCAGATCAATTTTGGTACGTTCGTGGGAAAGACCAACAAACGCTGCAATGCCTAAGCCATCTAAGCAATGAACCTGATTTTGACCAGAGAACCGCTTTCCCAACGATAAAGCCGCTCGTGCATCCTGGTATGAAGCTGCCAACCCTTTCAATGTGGGATGATAACGACCAATCCCAATATTGATGGTGGTTTGCGTCTCACCGCGCAAGCGATCGAGTAAAGCCGCTCCAGCCCGTTTCAACGCAATAAGATTGGCCCAGGATGGATCGACGTGCTTTGGCTCATCGTCACGACTCGTCCATGCAGCTAAATCTTGCGTACTGCTAGCTTTCAGCACAGCAATTTCGCCATCCCCAATGTACGCACAAATGGTGTCGTTGGGTAGGTGAAAAAAGCGCACGATGCTACTGATGACAAGCTGTGCCCGTCGCAAAATTTGGGCTGATGGTTCAAACTCTCTGAGCGCGATCGTAGACAGAATGTAGTCTGCAGCATCAATTAGAATGACAGCACGCGGACGAGAGAGATCCATCCCCAGGATTTGCCCCTCTCGCAGCAGATCCATTTCACTAGCGTTTGACCCACGTAATAGATCATGAATAAATTTATTTTTAAGCTCATGCTGATTGAGTTGCGCTGTTGTGGTCACTTGGCGAAGCATCAACTCTACTAACATCTGCGCCGGACGAAACGAAATGGCTTCACTTTCTGCCGAAGGGGTAATGAGTACCTTCCCCTCCTGCCCGTTGAAATGAATGGGAATGCACAGAGTATTGACGTCCTTAGTGGCGACGATCGTATGAGGTGAACCTAACAACTCATTGGGTTTGCTGGTTGTCACAGTTTCACCTTGAGCATTCAACACTGAAACTTCTGCTGCTAAGAGTTGAGCTAACCGTTCTGCAATGGCAGTTGCAACTTGCTCAAATGGAGGAGTCATACGGATACTCCTTTGTTCTGTTCCAGGTGTGATGCTGTAGAAGGGGAATTCCTAAAAACAGACGACCGTTGTAAAAGTATTTCTGCCTGAACAATCGCATCTTCCAATGTCCCACCGTTAGAAGTGTCGATCACCCGATGCTGAGTACGATCTAATGGTGCCCACCGCTTTGGATCAGAAGCTGTAAAGATTACCACGCTAGGTACTTGAAGCGCTGCTGCCAGGTGTGAAACGCCTGTATCATTGCAAACCAACAAGCAAGCCCCTTTGAGTAGAACAGCCAGCGCACCTAAGCTGGTACAACCTGAAACATTAATCGACGCAGCTTGCATAAACCTGGCAACTGCTTGCGTTAATGGCAATTCTTCTGACGATCCAGTCAGCACAATTTGATACCCTCGCCGCGCCAATACATCCGCCAGCAGCGCAAATCGTTTTGGAGACCAACGACGATCGGCAGTACTGGCACCCGGATGAATGCAGATGTAATGGCCCTGACGAAGTAAAGCAATTGATTCGATCGCAGCCATTGCCCGATAATCATCCTCGTCGAGTGGAAATTCTAACGCTTCACCCTGAGAAGGGAAGCCCAAAAAATCCATTAACCGCACATAACGCCGTGCTTCTGACTCGTTGTCAACATACGGCAAAAAGCTCTTTGGATCAGGGCAATATTGATCAGGCAGAAAAAAGCCAGCCGTATGCTTTGCACCAAGCAAGACGGTCAATGGATTCGTAATCAGGCCACTACCATGCAGTTGTAGCGCCAGGTCGAAGCGTTGATTTTGTGCTGCTGCAAGGAACGATGGAAGCTGCTGAAGGTGAGGTGTTTGCTCTGGCAAGCCTGGGTATCCCGGAAAAGCCAGCAAGGCATCAAGATACTGATGAAAACGATGCACCAATGCTTGCGTCTGTGGCAATCCCACTAGCGTGATGTGTGCTTGTGGCAAAGCAGCACGCAACGATCGCAGCGCCGGGATCAAACAGAGGAAATCACCCAGGCCCTCAAGCGATCGCACCACTGCAATACGTCTAAAATTAGCAAGAGCATCGCTGTTGAAAACTGCGCCTCTTGAAGGCATTCGATAGGGCATAATCGCTTTATTCAATTCAATTCATTCGCTAGATGTTCAGCAGCTTAGCGGTTTCACGGGGTTTTCACATCTATCTGTAGATTTAAATTTGATGGATGCGGACGATTGAAACGTGCTTAGTGATCAGCAAAGGCAAGCCCAGTCACATCTGTTTATGATAAATCGCCAGGAAACAGCTTTCCTGGCGACTAATGAGTTGAGTTTTGTCAGCCAGACTGAAGTCGATCGTTAAGGTCTGTGCCTACTGCCATAACCGATCACAGCAACCTTGTGGCGATAAACCAGTTCAGCACCGTACCAACCAGTAATACCAATCAACGTTGCTACAAATAGTGAAATGACAAGCCCTGTCGGAAGAATTGCTCCTGTCTGGTTGCCCCACCGCAGAGCAAAACTCGCCAGTGATAAGGCAAGCACAGCTACATTGCCTACCATGTGTACCCAACCTGCCTGATGTTCGCGGACACGATCAATCTTCAAAAAATCTAGCATGCCTGTTGCGGCCGCTAAAAGACCTGTAACAATACCTGCACCAATGAGCCAAAACGATGCACGTGCCCAAAAAGCATCACCTGTAAGCCAGTAGCCAACGTCAGTTCCCAAAGCACCCGTTAAAAACGCTATGGGAAAGGTAACAATTAATGGATGAAATGGATGTCCTGCGATCGCCACTGTGCTGGGCACACCGCTATCACGATATTCCTTTTCATCGCTTTCAATCACAGGCGGAATGTTCGGTGTTTGGGTCATAGTTCTACCTCAAAGAATCGCGATCGGGTTAAAAACTGGCCTCTTCAGGTTCCGGCCTCAAAGCTCTTACTCCTAAAGGGGATTACCTTTAGAAGATGTGGTTTCAGGGTAATTAATTAACTGCACGAGCAGCCGCGTTAACCGCATCATCTGCCTTATCTTGGGCGTATTCACCTGCGCGATCAAGTACTTTGTCAGCTTTGTTGACGGGTTCCTTAACACCACGAGAAACGTCATCACCGGCTGCTTTCACGTTTTGTTTAGCCTGGTCAAACGTGCGTGAAGCCTGTCCAGGTGCGCTCTTTACATTGCGCTCAAGGTTCTTAGAGCCACGCTCCCCAACCTCTTGCAGGCTTTCTTTAACATCAGCAGCAGTTTTGCCTAAGTCTTTACCGATGTTCTCAACACGCTCATTGATGGGTGTACCACTGCGATAGTTTTTAACGTATTGCTCAGGGCTGTCAATGCCCCTCTCGTTGATGTTACGTTCTACTTGATCCTTTAACGCTTTTGCTTTTGCATCAACGCTGCTTTTATCTGAACGGGTGGGATCAACATCATCAAAGTTGTTCATTCCACCTTTGTAAGGCTGCACTTGCCCAGGAGGATTGGGACTAGAACCGCTCGGAGCTTTTACTGATGCGGCATCAGTCGCAGTGGCACGGCTGCATGCAGTACTAAACAGCATCAGCACACTAACCGCTGCAGTTATCAAAATCCGTTCCAACTGGATATCCTTAAAGAAGGAAAAACCCTTGTTCATTCTGTCACTCCATTGTTTGTTAATCATGCTGGTCAATGTTTACAACTGGTACTGAGTCAACCATCCTTAACAGCGTGGAAAAATTGTCCGTGAGCCTTTACATTACGCTGTTAAAAGTGCAATGAAAACGCTAGGCGGTGTTTTAAAACCTCAATCGTTTCATTGCTGATAGCTTCTGCCCCCTTTCCTTGTATGCCCAAAGGGCCTTAACCACCCAATGCTAGGGGACTTTGAAGCTGGTTTGTAGGCTCCAAAATTTGGGAGTTGGGGGCTTCCGAGGGTTTTAAAACCGCCCTAGTGGTTCAAATCTTGCTGTACCGCTCCTGATTGCTCAATTGACTGATCGGTTGAACCTGCTAAATGCTTAGAAGCTTCTTCAAATGTTCGGCCTGTCTTCTCCAAAATCCTTTCATTTAGATTACTTCGATCAATGACCGTCTGAGGCTGCTCAGGTATTTGCCTCGCCTCTTTCAGTGGATCTCTATTTATATTTCTGGAGAAGGTTCCAGTTACATCTAAACCTTGGGCGTCGCGATCTGAAAATGAGCGCTCATCATCAGAGATTGAATCAACTGACCATGTTTTGAAGCGCTAGCACGATCGCGCTTAGTAACAGCAGGATCAGTAGACATCTGATACTCGCTATAGCCATCACCACCAACTTTGTGAGGATTATTCTGTCCTCCCATTTGAACAGGTGGGTTATTAGGGCGAGCACCAACCGCATTTCCGTTACTACAGGCGGCATTTAGAAGTAGAACAAAGCTTGCTGCAAGAACGGCAAAAATTCTACCGAGATGTATCTTTTTACAAAAAGAGACTAGCGCATTCATGAAATCGTTTCCCATTTCTACACTTAAGTTAAACAGCTAAATTGAAAAGCAGGCGATTCAAATCGACTCTACCTTTCAAATAGCTCATCTGCCTTAGTTAACCCATCCAGCACAACATGATGCGATAAGCACAAAACTTTGCCGACAAATTACTTTTCTAGCACTACAGAGAACGGGAAAATAAGAAAGCAGGCGAGGCGATGTATGACTATTGCATGACATATAAATGGGTGAGCAGTCTAAAGTGTCTATAAACAACGAAATAAGCACTCGCGTTAACCGCACTCCAAAAAGTCGCATCGTCTACATTTCCGAACCTTACAGTTCAAATACGTTTGCTACCTCTCACTCAAGTTAGATGTTAAATTAAGTGAGGTTGTGCCCTAACTGTGGAGACCAGTTACTTAGGTGAGATGCAGAGTTAGACACGATTGGGCACATGTCAGACCTCTTACAAAGCCCTTAACGATCGCTGCAATTTACAAGGTAATCATTGTAGATTACCTTGTAAAAGGCTAGTAAAAGAGCGTTGAGTCGCCAGTCGCTTCCTGCTCAGCATAACGGAGTATGTGTACTCTATTTGTGCTGAGTTTGCTGATGGTGTGCAAGACGAGAAACGACGTTATAAGCCTCAGAACCAGGATGGGAAATTTCCTCTGTACCTTCAGTAGAACCAGCGATCGCTTTCCAAGCTTCAAGGCCACCTTTCAGCTTTGCCACATTGCGAAAACCTGCTTCGCTCAGCCTTGAGGCTGCTTGTGTGGTAGCTTCTTCTGTCTCGCCGTAGACATAAATGTCGCGCACTTTGTCAATAGTTTGTGCGCCGTCAATTAACCGATCTAGAGGCATGGGCATTGCTCCCATAATGTGACCTTTGTTAAACGATTCACGATCGCGAACATCGAGAATCGTTAATGCAGGCTCACCCCATTCCAAGCGAGATTTTAGATCATGTGCGGAAGACTCAGCCTTCAGGCCAGGTGGTGTAGGCGTAACGTTTGGCAGTGCGTCTTTTGCGTCTTTAATCGTATCTTGGATATTTTCCATGATGTTCTCCAACTTTTAACTTATGGCATCACTGATGAATGTAACAAAAAAACCACAGCGACTTTGTCTTCCTATGGAATGAAGCGCTTTTAGGATATGCATTAAAAGCATATAAATTCTCAAGCTAAGTGTTTCTTTAAAACAAAGCTATGTATTGCTAGATACCTTAATGTTTTACATTAGGTCGTGCTCTATCACTAAATTGGCTGATGAGAAAGTGGTTAGCCATCATTACGATAATCTTGTGCAACTACGATCGCACAACAAGCTCATAAAATCCGTATCTATTTAGGCTGGTAAGATATACCAGCCTATTTTTTTGAAATACGACTTTTGACCAAAGTTTTCATCGGCTAGTGATTTTCAGTAAAAAAACTAAGGCACTTTAAAAACTCTTACGCTAGGCTTACTTGCTCTAGCTGGTTGATTGACAAAATTTTTAGCGATCACCTACCCTGCAATGAAAATGCGGGCTAACAAAACGGGTTTCGCACCATTAGCTCGGATTCTAATCACGAGCGGATGAGTAATGAAGCCATCAGCCTTTCAAGACCTTTGTCAGCCAATCAGCGTCAGATCTTTGATTGCCAGGTTAATGGAAAGTTACCCAACTGTTCAAAGTCCCCCTTTTGAAGGAGAATTTAAAGAGGATTCACCATCGGTCAAGGAAATACCCTAAAGACTTTAAAATACTGCCTAGCTCATTCAGAGTATCAAAATAAAGCTAATGCTTACAAAAACAGGACGAACTCAAGTTCGTCCTGCTAGTTAATTGATTGAATAGCCGCTAAGCTATTGAACCGCTAGTTAAGTTCAGCCTTGAGCTGATCTTGCAATTTGCTTTTTGCCGCTTTAAACTGACTTGCTAACTGCTCGCTTTGTTCACTGCTACAGTTATTGCGAATTGCAGCAAACATTGTACTTTCTTCTTGTCGAACGTGATCCATCACAATATCTTTCAATTGATTGACTTTGGTTTTGAACTCAGCGTTAGCAGGATCGATGCTTTTGATTTCGTTCAATAAGGTAGCCATCTCAGCTTGCTCATCGTAGAGTTCCTGGGTGTTGTCATCACCGTAGAAGGGACGAACAGCAGGATAAACAACTTGTTCTTCTGCTTTCGCATGAACAATTAAGTCCTTGTAGATTTGCCCAAAGTATTCTTGAATCTTTTGAGAATCGTTTGAGTTATTGATTTCAACAAACAACGCGTTCACTTTTTGGTGATCCATACGAATCACGTCTTGAACATTCATGTCAGATTTGTTGGAGCTTTGAGTGACGGCGCTACCAGCAATACCCGTGACAGCCGCTACAGCATCTTGCACTCGTGCCCACAGTCCTTGATCAGCTTCCTTCCCGGTCAATTCGCGCACACCCAAAACCTCAAGGACTCCCTTTAGCTGTTCTTGATGGGCGCGATTTTCAAAGTTAACTGTGTTAAGCGGAGTAATCGCAGCCTCAACATCTGCACCAACTTTTTGTGCTGCTTTATGAACAACGACTCCACTCATAACTTGCTGATGCTTAAGCAGCTCATGCTGAAACACTTTCTCGTATAAGGACAGTTCTGAGCCTGCAATCAATTCTTTTGCTTTCTTGATAAACTCAGTGACAGTCTTCTTTGGTTCCTCTTTGTTGCCATACTGAACGATAACCGTATTTAAAACACCCAAGTTTTTTTGATCGTCTTCTAGCATCTTCTGAAGTCGCTCACGCACCTCAGCGTCCGAAACCTCAGAAATCAGTGTTTGCTCGTTGCTAATCAGTAGCTCCTGGATTGCTTTGATGCTAGCAAGCTGCATACCGATCGCGCTGCGCTTTGTGTCGTTTAATGTTGATACCATGTGTTCCTCTCTGTTAAACAGGATTAAAAGGTTTGAATTTGCAGAGTTTGAGTTTGCAATGTTTGAACTTGAAAAGTGTGCAGGTAGGCTTTCTAATCTGTAAGACCTGGTGAATAAAGCTCATAAGAAAGTGGCGATTTGCCAAAAGCGCCGAGTGCCAGACATAACTGGTGCTCCATACGCTGGTAACATCACAAATGGCTTTCTTAGTAGGGGGGGTAGAGCATAAGCCACAAACACCTACTGTTGAACGGTCGTGGTGGTGGTTGTCCGATGTGTCCGAGTTCCAATGGATGCACCCATCAGCGAGGCTGCTAACCCTAGTAAGGAGCCGATCGCAAACGACCAGCCAACCTTAGCTGCATTTCCAGCAATGTCACGCGTTTGTTGAGCTGTCACATTTGGAGAAGCCGCTGGATTAGGAATACCAGCTCCACTTTGCTGCGCTTGATTGATCACTTCACCAGCGTTTGATGCTGCGATACCAAACGCTCCTGAAACACCACTGGAAATCAACCAGGCGCTAATGGCTAACGTCGTTGCCCAGAGAATAGCGCCGTTCAGTAAACCTGTACTGCGGTTCATGGGTCCGCAGGCACGAGTTGTCGTCCAGCCGCCCAGAAAAAGCGAAATCAGCAAGCTAATGATTGCCCAAATGCCAACAGCGGAGCCAATATTATCTGCGTCACTGCGAGGGGCCCCTGAACCAGAAAGGCTGGTCAAGCCAATCGCAGCACCCAACGCACTTAAGACTAATTGAGTGCTCAAAGCAACCACGAGTCCGGCAATGATTGGACCCCATCGGACACGGTCGTGATAATCAGCTACAGGAACGGCCGTCGATCGCTCCACAACATTATTGATTGGTCTGTCTGCGTATGCCATTGTTTATGCCTTTAACTCAATTTTCCTACGCTCATCGAAAGCGACTAGAGCGGGAAATATGTAAGAAGATTAGGCAACGGCTCGATCGCTTACCCCTATCTATAGGAATAAACCATGCAGCAAGTTTGTAAGCATTACTTGTAAAGCTGTTGACATACCTCAGAAGATAAAAAGATCTTAAATATCTCGTATCTTCTTTTAGAGAGAGGTAGCCCAAAAGTCTACTTTTTATATTGAAGTTGTTCACGGCATTACGGAAGGACAAAAGCATGGCTCTCTATAAAATAAAAGACTTTGATCCGGCCTATCGTCAGCATTTTGACAACCAGGATTTTTTGAGCTTTGATCTTTACAACGGTAATGAGAAAGTTGGTTCAGTCAATAATCTTTTGGTGGATGAAGATGGCAGTTTTCGCTATTTTGTAATCAACACTGGTCTTTGGGTTTTTGGCAAAAAGGTATTGCTCCCGATCGGTCGTGCACGGATTTCTTATCCGGAGCATCGAATTTATGCAGACAACTTGAGCCGCTCTCAAGTGGAAAGTCTTCCTGAGTTTGACGAAAACTCAACCGTTGATTATGAGCATGAAGAAAGAGTTCGTGGGACTTATCGCTCCGGTGCTTCCGCTAGTAGCAGTGCTAGTAATGCTGCCGTTGATCGCTCTGCTGCAATCGGCGATGCGCCGCTCGAAAACTCAGCTCATGCTGCTGCGTATAATCGTGATACCTACAGCTACGATCGTGATCCCGATCTTTACAACTTCAATGAGCGTGACCAAAATCTCAAGCTTTACCAAGAGCGGCTGATTGCTAATAAGACACGTCAGAAAACTGGAGAGGTTACTGTTGGCAAACATGTAGAAACTGAGACCGCTCGTGTTTCAGTACCTGTTGAAAAAGAGCGCGTTATCATTGAGCGCACGGCTGGAGATAACGTTGGAACTCCGGTTGATGCGGCTAGTGCTGATTTCCGTGAAGGTGAAGTCGCCCGTATGGAGGTTTACGAAGAGGTGCCTGATATTCACAAGGAAACGATCGTTCGTGAGAACGTGAGCGTTCGCAAAGAGATTGATCGTGACACGGTTGAGGCCCAAGAGGAGCTTCGTCGCGAAGAGTTGGATGTCAATACCCAAGGTCATCCAGTCATTGATCAAACACCCAATCAACGATCTAATAAACGACGCTAAGGAACAAGCATTCAATAACTTCGGCATTTCTCGTAGGGGCGCATGGCCGCACCTACCTGCAAAAAAGTTGTCGGTTTTATTTAGTCCACGATTCTAAGCCAATGGTTTTCTAGTGCGTGCTTTGAAACTTTCAATCCTCCTCAACCCTCGCGCTCCGCGCTGCTAACGTTGGTAAAAAGGAGGGAGCCAAACCGTTCAATGTCCTCCCTTTAAAGGGAGATTTGGGGATCACTAGCGGTCAAGGAAACAACCCAAAGGCTTTAACGCACTGCCTAGAACTATTGGCGCAGTGATGAACAGATAGAGCATACGAGTGCAGGTAAAGTTAGACAATCTTTACCTGCACTTTCTTCAAATTAAGTCATACGTGTACAAAGAAGCTTTAGAAATATGCCGCCTACAAACTCTAATCATCCCAATCATTTCACGTCTCTAAATTCTACGCCGCTAGAAGCGTCTGCCCCGCTAGAAGCATCCGCCCCGTTAGACTTTAGGGATGAGGTAGACACTGAGAATGAGGCAACGGTAGTACCACCAACCAATCCTCCAGTTGCAACACCATTCTCGGATACTGCTCAACCTCAACCTCAAGAGGCGATCGTGGAGCGCGATTATAGTAAGCAGGCGGCAATACCAGTAGAAGCACCGCCTGCGGCCTATTACAGGCAAGAAAACTTATCTTTAGGGAAGAGGACGCCTTCTACATCGCCCCAAGTGGCAGAAGAAAAAGTCATTCCACTATTTGAAGAGCGTCTGGTTGTCGATCGCAAACGGCGTAAAGTTGGCGAAGTGATTGTACGCAAAGAAATTGAAACGCAGGTAATCGAGGTACCTGTGCGTCGTGAAAAACTCATCGTTGAACAAATTGGCTCAGAAACAAAGCAGTTGGCGACGATCGATCTGGGGCACTCCAATCTTCAATCCGCTCTTGAGGGTGAAGACGTAGTACATTCAGCACCGCAACGAATAATTAGCGGTGAGTTCGCATCCATTAAAGCAGCCATTCAATTTTTGGAGACACTTGCGTCTACTCAACCTTCTGGAGAAAATCAGGCAATGCAGATAAAGGTTCTAGTGGAAAACGTAGAACCGAAGGAGATTTATCGATAGTGAGTAGCTCATCAATCTACGGCAAGTCATCAATTAAGCTCAACACCCTTGAGTATCATCACAAAATAACAACCTTTACTTAATCCAAAGCACAAAATCAAAACTAGCGAACCCTAGCACGAATGCCAAAAGCTCCAGTGCCAGTAGCGTCATCGAGAAGTGTGAATGCCGTTTAGATTTCCGGCTGACTCAGGCGGTGTCTCTAGCGCTGGCAATACCTGGGAGCGATCGCCAACTTTTCTGATCTGAACACTGCCTTTTGGTGCGAGCGTACCACCTCGGCGTTGAGGTTTCACAGCTTTTGGCTCTGCTAGTTGCAGTTCACATTGACTCAAAATGGTTCGCAAAACCAACGTCATTTCATACATTGCAAGTGCGGCTCCAATGCAGCGGCGACTGCCTCCACCAAAGGGCAAAAACTCAGAGGGAGAAAACTGTCGCTCTAAAAACCGTTCAGGCTGAAACTCGTGAGCATTGGGATAAAGTGCTTCGTTGTGATGCACCAGATAAATACAGCCCAACAGTAAGGAACCCACCTCAAGGTCGTATCCCATTAACTGCATCGGCTTTTCCACCCGACGAGGTAACGTCACCATAGCAACAGGATAAATCCGCAGGGTCTCGCTACAGACTGCTGTGAGATACGGTAAACGCGAAATTGCCATCAGATCAGCCATGTCGCTCGACTGTTCTAACTCCGCCGTCAACGTTTGGTGTACCTCCGGGCGATGATGAATCCAATACAGTGCCCAAGCAAGCGCTGTCGCGGTGGTTTCGTGTCCAGCAACCAATAGCGTCATGAGTTCATCGTGGAGTTCTTCATCAGTAAGGCCTTTACCATCAGCATCTTTAGCGGCGAGTAGGAGAGAGAGAACATCCGTGCGATCGACATTAGGTTGGGCACGTCGCTCTCGAATTTCGGCATACAAGAGTTGATCGGTCTCTTCAACTAGTCGCCGTACCCGTCCACCAATGCTCCAGGGGCCTAAATCAACCGTTAGTTGTGGAAAAAAGAGCAGAACAGAGCTGAGAGGCGTACTGATGAGATTGAGTCGTTCAGCTAGGAGGTATTCAAGCCGTTGATAGCGATCGCCTTCATATAGGCCAAAGACAGCTTGCAAAATAACCTGCATCGTAATTTTCTGCATGGCTTCACGCGCACAAAATCGTTGCCCTACTTGCCATTGATCCATAACTTCTTGGGTAATCGCGCAAATCAAATCGCCATAAGCTTTCATCCGCTCGCCGTGAAACGGAGGCACCATCAACTGTCGTCGCTGACGATGTTGTTTACCGCTTAGAAGTAGAAGCGAGTTTTCACCAAAGAGTGGTTTGAGCAATGCGTTGACTTCTCCCGGTGCCGACAGTTCATCGCTATTGTCCTGGGAAAGGAGAGACTGAATGGCCTCTGGGTGATTCACAAAGACAATGGGTTCAGGATTGACGGGCGATATTTCTGCTCTGAAGAAACCACCAAAGCGCTGAAAATTTTTCTCCATGTAGCCCACCGGATCAAACACCCATTGCAGCGTCTGTACAAGAGCGAACGTTTGAGAGTGTGGAATTGCAACCATGCTCAAGACCTACAGGACGAATCTTCTTCATCTTAAGCTTTGCTAACGAATTAATGCTTCTTCTTGAAAGATGTCTTACAGCCGTTGCCGTTGCCTTCACCACACTGGATATCCCACACCCTGCATCCATCTTCAATAGGCTGCAGCTTACGCAAGTAATAGAGAATGTGTCGCATTCTCAATTTATCTGGTACGAGAATACGCTCAATATCATTAGGTCATATGTTGCTTGTAGCAGACAACGCGGTAGAGTAGTGAGACAGTAAGATCAACGCTGGATACAGTGCCCTATGGAAAATCTTCAAGACATTTTGACCCTTGCTGCCACTGTGGTGGAATATTTTTTCTTTGCGTATCTGGCTGTTGCCTTTATGGTCTATTCGCTGAAGTCGCCTGGCACAGCATTGCAAGTACGCTCAGCGGCAGTATCCTCAACACGCTCAGTGGCAGTACCTTACAAGACATGGAAGCAATCGGCTACGTCAGGTGCATCGCTAGCAGGGATGGCATCATAAGCCGTCAGGAGTTTAGCTCTTCTCCACTATTGCAACCGTTGCAAGTGTCAGGCTGATGTTCCTAACGTCATTAAAAGCCTGGTAAGAAGGTAAAGTCGTGGTGCAATACGATCCACGTCGATGTATTCCTCAGGACTATGGGCACCGCCACCAACAGGGCCAAGTGCATCCAGGGTAATGGTGCCCACTGATGCTGCATAGTTACCGTCAGTGCCGCCGCCACTACCCTCTACGCCAAGCTGAAGTCCAATTTCTTGATAAATGGCTTGCGCTTTTTTCACGAGCGCATCGGTTTGAGGATTAGGTGGAAAGGGTGGACGACCTTGTTCAGCCCGCACGTTGATCTTTGTGCAGGGCAATAGCTTCGTTGTAGCTAAGCGCGTAAAGTCACGGGTGAGGCGACTGTATTCTTGGGCATCCAACACCCGCACATCGGTTTGTACGGTAGCAAAATCTGGAATCGTATTGGGGCGATCGCCTGCCTGAAAAACCGTAACATTAACCGATGTTTGCTTGCTTGGATTGCCCAGTTTGCTAAGCCTCAGAGTTTGGTAAGCGGCTTCTAGTAAGGCATTACAACCCTTTTCTGGTTCTGCACCTGCATGGGCAGCTCGACCTTTAACCTCTAGCCCATAATACCCAATGCCCTTGCGCCAGGCAGTTACTTTGTCCTCTGGTGAGCCAAATTCTAACACCAATGCCACGTTATGCTTTTTAGCGGTTGCTTTGATGAGGTCGCGGGAACCAAACGAGCCTTTTTCTTCATCGGGATTGATCAAAAAGGTAATGGTGCCGAAGTCCTTAAAATTCTGTTCTTTTAAGATTTTGAGTGCTGCGATGCCGAGCAAAATACCGCCCTTGTCATCCATCACTCCGGGGCCATAAGCTTTGCCATCAACAACCTTAAAGGGTCGCTGTGTGGCGGTGCCCTCTTTAAAGACTGTATCGGTGTGGGCTAAGAGAAGAATCTTACCCTTACCAGTGCCTTGTAGAGTTGCAAGAATTGTCCGTCCCACGCTGGGTGTTGCCGCGACGGTCTGCACCGTTGCACCGATCGCTTGAAGTTGCTCGATAACCAGCTTTTCAACCTGAGTCAGACCCGTTTGATTACCCGTCCCAGAATCAATATTGACTAGAGTTTCCAAGGACTTAAGAAAGCTAGTTTGCACTTGCTGAGCCTGCTTATACAGTGCAGCATCAGGAGCAGTAGTCGCTACAACCGTTGGCGGTTTGAGCAGCACGATCGCCACCATTAAACTCAGCAATCCTCCGATGAGCGAAAGAAGCCATGCTCTCATTGCCATGCGTTTGTTGTCATGCTGCGCATTCACACCGTTGCACCCTTGTCACTTGCACTGAACCCATAGAGCAATGCTATTCTGCCATTGCAGCCCTAACGACAAGTTCAAACCTTGCGATTACATCACCCATCAATCAACTTTGACACCCAATCTAAAGCGCTAAACATGCCCCTTGCATAGTTGGGCAGTCTCCTCTTACAGCCAGTTTCATTTGCCTTCACGCTCCTATACCCTAAACTCACTACCCGTCTTCATGAGACTACGGCTGATTGAATTGAAAACCGCTGCAAAGCTATACTCTGTATGCACGTCTAGTTATGTCGTCAATGCAGTATATCAATGAATCGTAGTTTTTGGATTACAACGTTTATTGCTTTTGTCAACTCAATCAGTTTTACAATTCTCATTCCCATTCTTTACCCGTATGGCAGACACTTTGGGTTGACTGATTTTCAAACAAGCTTACTGTTTGCAACGTATGCAGGTGCTCAATTTTTAGCTACACCTGTCATTGGGAAGTTATCCGATCGCTACGGGCGAAAACCGTTACTACTCATCAGTCTAGCAGGAACAGTTATTGCTAGCTTTATAGCGGGTACAGCTCACAGTGCAATGGTTCTCTTTTTTGCACGGTTTTTTGATGGCATCACGGGTGGAAATGCGTCTGTCTCGCAAGCGATCGTATCGGATGTTGTATCTCCGCAAGAGCGAGCTAAAGCCTTCGGCATTTATAGTTCGGCGACGTTTGGCCTGGGTTTTATTTTAGGGCCAGCAAGTAGTTTGATGGCTCAGCAAGTTTCTTTGGGTGCCAGCTTTTTAATATCAAGCGGACTTGCTTTCATTGCACTGTTGGTAACATGCTTCTTCCTGCCAGAAACATTGCAGGTAAAAGCAGAGAAAGCAACAAATATCTTTGATGTCGGCCTGGGTAATTTAGTGAAAGGGCTGGCTCTACCGCGAGTAGGTATTCTGCTAATCATCAACTTTCTGATTGGTACCACATTTACAATTTTTACCTTTGCTTTTCAGCCTTACTTTATGCATGTACTGGGTCAAAATAGCCAGTCACTCACGCTGATGTTTATGCTGTTTGGTACGTTGATTCTCATCATGCAAGTTAAAGGCATTCCGTTCCTTACAAAACGGTTAAGTCTGGTGCAAATCTTGCTTCTATCACTGCTGGTTCGTAGCCTCTCGTTTGGTGTAATGCCAATTGTACCCAGCTTGGCTTATTTTGTTGGTGTAAGCATCCTTTTTTCACTATTTAATGCTTTGGTGCAGCCGATGGTTACGACATTAATTTCGCTTAACTCTAAGCCGGATGTACAGGGCACTGCGATGGGTCTTAATGCTTCTTATTTGAATGTGTCTAATGCGTTTGGGCCTGTGATTGCTGGTAGCCTCATTCATCAGGAAAACCCTGTCACTTACACGTATCCGCTTTACTTGGCTGGCATTCTTACCTTTCTAGTGGGGCTGCTTGCGATCGCTACTCGTCAACAATATACGCCTCAACCTGCTGATAGTAATTTGAAGGACAGGACGGCTTAAAGCGATGGGAATTTATTTGGTAACGGGTGCAAATCGGGGCATTGGCTATGAATACTGTCGTCAACTGCAAGCACGAGGCGAGACGGTCGTCGCGGTCTGTCGCGCTGCATCTGAGGCGTTGCAACAGCTAGGAGTGCAGGTCGAAGAAGGGATTGATTTAACGTCAGAGGCTTCGGTGGCGACTTTGCAATCTCGCTTGGGCGAGAGGGGTATTGATGCGCTGATCAACAACGCTGGCATCCTCAAGCGTGTGACGCTCGAAAACCTGGATTTTGACTGCATTCGAGAACAGTTTGAGGTGAATGCTCTTGGCCCTTTACGAGTCACTCAGGCACTGTTACCTAATCTCAAGGCAGGTTCCAAGCTGGTGTTTATGACGAGCCGCATGGGGTCGATCGCGGACAACACCTCTGGCAGTTCCTATGGCTATCGCATGTCGAAGGTCGCGTTGTCGATGGCAGGAAAGTCACTGGCACATGACCTGAAACCGCGTGGCATTGCCGTTGCCATCCTCCATCCCGGTTTAGTGCAAACGCAAATGACGAACTTCACAACGGGCGGCATGACGCCAGAGGCTTCTGTGAATGGATTACTACAGCGAATTGATGCCCTGACACTAGAGAACACAGGTACATTCTGGCACGCGAATGGAGAGGTATTGCCGTGGTAGAGAAGTTTTTACTCTAGTCGTGAGGAATGTACTCCGAGTATTGCTATGTTGATGTGCTGCGTCATATCGCCTGTGCTAATCTCAGCGTTAGTTTTTACACGATCGCGGGTGGATAGTTGCTTATGGGTAGCCAATCGACTGCCAAAACTATTTTTCTGCTCGCCTCAATGGTGGGTTGGCTCATCGTTGGCGCAGCCTTGATGTATCTCTTTCCCTTCTTTGCCGATCGGCTAGTTGGCTCTGAGGTGACCCATCTATGGATGAAGAATCTTGGCAAGAGCGGCTACGATCCTACATCGGCTTGGATTGGAGGCGGCGTTGCTTTGGTCATTACCACTTTGGGCAATATCATCTGGTATCAGCGGTTTGAGGAGAAGCGTTAGCTCTGGTCGTTTCAGCAGGCGTCGTCCTTACCTCCACACAAGCCGTCCTTACTGCTGCACAACCTGTCCTGACGCCCGCTCATCGTGTCGTTAGGAATGGAGAAGCTGTCGTTACTCCCACTCATCCTGTCGTTAGTAATGATGAAGCTGTGGTTACTAACGGTGAAGCTGTGGTTACTAACGATTAAGCAACGGTAAAGTTTATGTCGAAAGCGATGTTAAACGATCGTGCTGGTTCCGATGTAAAGCCAGAGATTCTGGGCGATTTCAATCACTCACGGCACTAGAGCGTGTCGAGCTGTGCGTCTGATAATCCCAACAGTTGATCGACTTGCGTGCGTTCCGCTCCGGTTGCCAGTAGGTTGCGGGCTGCTTGTAGCACTTGCGCTTCGGCTTGCTCGGTATCGGTTAGGAACCACTGATTCTCTGCCCTTCTAACGTCCCTACGGATGGGTTTCAGGTCGGCGTTTAGTACGTGTAAAACATGTCTTGTAGCGCTTTGGTGTCGTTTGTGATGATGAGGCCCAGCATCAGCAAAATGCGAGCTTTCTGTGGGTTCAGATTATCTGCCACGATGAAGTCGTACTCGTCGTCTTTCTCTTCGCCATTGCGTACAACCCGACCCGACCCTGCGCGTGCACTCCGGGCAATAATGACCCCTTTTTTGCGGGCCGCGATCGCCGCTGGTTCTAACTGGACTGAGATGCTGCCATCACCGACACCTGCATACACAATGCCTTTGGCACCATCGGCAACTGCCGCATTGAGCAGCACCGGGCTGTTGTTGCCATAGCCGTAGATAATGTCAACCTGGGGCAATTTTGTAGTGGGCGTGACGGTGAAGGGGGTTGCGGTCGTGTGTTTGCGCGTGGAGGTGCGGTAGAAGTAGGGCTTGCCTAATTCGACATAGCCCAAGTAGCCCAGATCAGGTGACTGAAAGGTGTTGAGGCTGGTTGTATTGGTTTTGGTCACTTCACGAGCCGCTGAGATCTGGTCGTTGAGGCTGACCAGCACGCCTTTGCCCACGGCTGCGGGGCTACCTGCGATCGCCACCGCATTATAAAGATTGAGCGGCCCATCGGCACTGAGAGCGGTGGCGGGGCGCATGGCTCCTACAATCACCACAGGCTTTTCGCTTTTGGTGACGAGATTGAGAAAGTAAGCGGTTTCTTCGATCGTGTCAGTGCCATGCGTGATCACGACTCCATCAACATCCGGTTTTGCCAACACCGCATTCACGCGATCGGCCAACTTTAGCAACCCCTCGTTGGTCATGTTTTCGCTGGCAATTTGCAGCACCTGCTCACCCGTCACGTTGGCAATGTTCTTTAGTTCTGGTACCGCGTTGATGAGGGCTGTCACAGGAAGTTTAGCCGCTTGATACCCAGCAGTGGTGGTTGAAGTCGCCCCCGTGCCTGCGATTGTGCCTCCTGTTGCCAATAGCACCACGTTAGGTCGCTTAGCAGTGGGTGCCGTCGGCACTTGTGCAATCATGTCAGACGATCGAGATTGCAACATAGCCGTTGATGTGACGTTACCTGGCAAAACTTGCGCGAATATTGGTAGGGTCATCACCGTCGCTAAAGTCAGCGCAAACAGAAGGGCAAACGTGGCGTAACGTTTTCGCATGCGATCGATACCTGAGACGGAGCTAACGATTGAGGCTCAATATAGCCCAGAATGATCACCGACTTCGTAGTCCCAGAAACAAGCCAGGAATGTCATGGGTCAGCGCCAGTAAACACCAGGGTACAGGCTAGACTATTGGCGGTTGGGAACGGATATCCTTCACGTTCTCTTTAATGGCTCTTGTCTCATGGCTTCGCCTGTGCCGCATGTTAAGACTCGCGTTTTTCTAATCGCTCTCGGCTGCATTGCAGTGACGGCGATTATTGCGTATGGGTTAGGCGGACTTAACCCAGCACAGCTACAAGGTTGGTTGCGATCGACGGGCGTTTGGGCACCGCTGTTCTATGTCTTGCTCTACACGATCGCCACCGTGCTGATCATGCCCTCTACTCCGCTGAATTTGCTGGGAGGCGCGCTGTTTGGCCCCTGGTTTGGCACATTGTGGACGAGTGCAGGAGCGATGCTGGCCGCGATCGTGGCTTTTGCGTTTACCCGCACGCTGGGACGCAAGGCGATCGCCCGTAGGCTGTCTGGACGCTGGCAAACCTTGGATGCAGAAGTGCGGCGTGGCGGCTTGCCCTACATGATTGCCATTCGGCTCGTCCCCTTCATGCCCTACGGGTTGCTCAATTTTGCAGCAGGGTTGACTTCAGTGAGCTATCGAGACTATCTTCTCGGTACCCTGGTAGGGACAACGCCGGGGATTCTGCCCTATGTATTGCTAGGCAGCTCTGGTTTAAGAGCGCTGCGGACAGGTGACGTGCTGCCCTTTGTCGGTGCTCTAACACTGACGGGGCTTTTCATTGGTGGCACAACGTTGTATCGCCGCCAGCGATCGCGCCGTTCTAAAGCCAGTCTATCCATATCTGATGAGACTCATCCACCAGCAAAGTAATGGGTGACAATAAAACGTCGGCGGTCAGTGGTTAGCGGTCAGCCTTTTACCTTCTGCCTTTTCAAGTTTCAGTTTGATAATATCCATTTATTGAATTACCCAAAAGCTGACCGCTGAAAGCTATCGATCCTTTCTTCTTTCGCAAGTCTCTACCTCGATATCCCATGCAGCCTACTTATTCCTTCATTGTGCCCGTGTTTAATGAGGAAGCCACGCTGGTGGAACTCTATCGTCGCCTGAGTGCGGTCATGGATAGCATGGATGGGACGGTGGAACTGGTGCTGGTGGATGATGGTAGCCACGATCGCTCCCTATCCATCATGCGCGATTTACGGGAACGCGATCGTCGCGTGTGCTATCTCAGCTTTGCGCGCAACTTTGGGCATCAAGTGGCCGTGACAGCGGGGCTGAATTTTGTGCGAGGGCAGGCGATCGTCGTGCTAGATGCCGATTTGCAAGATCCGCCAGAACTCATTCCAGACCTGGCAGATAAGTGGCGACGGGGTTATGACGTGGTGTATGCCCAGCGAGTACAGCGCCATCAAGAAAGCTGGTCTAAGCGCTTGACGGCTTATGTCTTCTATCGATTGCTGCGTCAGCTTGCCGATGTGGAGATGCCCACTGATACGGGCGATTTTTGCCTGATGGATCGACGGGTGGTGGATGCCCTTAACGCCATGCCAGAACGCAATCGCTATATTCGGGGGTTGCGATCGTGGCTAGGGTTTCGGCAAATCGCCATTCCCTTTGAGCGCGATTCTCGGTTTGCAGGCGAGGTCAAGTACACGTTCCGCAAATCGCTGGCACTGGCAATCGACGGTCTCGTATCGTTCTCCAGAGTGCCGCTCCGCATTTCGACCTATGTAGGGCTGTTTGCGGCGGTAGTGGCAATCATCATGGCGATTCTGGTGCTCTACTGGCGCTTTTTCTCACCTGTTTCACCGCTTACAGGGTTTGCAACGATCGCAGTTGCCATCTTTTTTCTAGGAGCGGTACAGCTTTTTAGCATCGGCATCTTGGGCGAATACATTGGGCGCATTTACGAAGAGGTTAAAAATCGTCCCGTTTACATTCTTGGAGAAGTGAGTGGTTTTGAGCCTCCCATCACCCCACGGCAAGGCACGCCGTTGAACACAAGCAAAGACCCTGTTTCAGAAGCTAGACGAAGAAATTCCTAGCGCAGAGCCCGCACGTGCAGAACCGTATTTCTCCCTTCTGCGCTGGAAATTTGCTGTGAAGTGCATCGCTGTACAATGAGGGATGTGCGTAAATGGGAAGATGCATTGATTGATACTGCGGCAGCAGATCATTTTTAACCGTAAGGTTAAGCTGTTTAGGTCATCGGAGGGAGTGAAGGCGTGCCAAAATCCGCAAGATATTTATTGGTGGGATCGACCGAAGCATACAGCGGTAAGTCAGCAACCGTGCTGGGCATGGCTCACCAGTTAAAAGCAAAGGGACTGGATCTCGCCTATGGTAAGCCGCTAGGCACTTGTTGGAATAGCGACACAAACGACGTTGAAGAAGATGTTCAGTTTGTCGCCGAAGTGTTGAAATTACCTGCCGATCGCCTTCAGCCCACCATTCTCGCACTCGATGAACCCACCATCCAACAGCGAATTTTGGGGGACGATCGCGTGGATTATCCGCAGGCACTCAAAAAATATCTCCAGATGCGTGGCCCCGATCTGGTACTGCTGGAAGGGCCAGCCAATCTTGAGGAAGGCAGTCTGTTTGACCTCTCGCTGCGGCAGGTGGCTGAAGGCGTGAATGCCAAAATCTTGCTCGTCGCACGGTTTCACTCGCTGTTGATTGTCGGTGCGTTGATTTCTGCCAGACGACGTTTGGGCGATCGCCTGTTGGGTGTGTTGATTAACGACATTCCTGAAGACCGTCTGGAAGAAGTCAAAACTACCGTACAGCCCTATTTAGAAGAACGCGGCATTCCCATTTTTGGCTTGTTACCCCGCAGTGCTCTTTTACGCAGCGTGAGCGTGAACGAACTGGTACACCAACTCAATGCAGAAGTCCTTTGCCGTGCCGATCGCCTGGATTTAATGGTCGAAAGCCTCAGCATCGGCGCGATGAACGTCAACTCAGCGCTGAAATACTTCCGAAAAGGACGCAATATGGCTGTAGTGACGGGGGGCGATCGTACCGATATTCAACTTGCCGCCCTGGAAACCTCCACCCAATGCCTCATTTTGACCGGGCAAATGCCGCCGTCTCCTGCCATTCTTAGCCGTGCCGAAGATCTCGAAATCCCCATTCTCTCCGTTGATCTCGACACTCTCTCAACTGTCGAAATTGTCGATCGTGCCTTTGGTCAAGTCCGCGTCAACGAACCCGTCAAAGTCGAATACATCTGTAACTCGATGGCAGAAAACTTCGATGCCGATCGGCTCATTGCCGAACTGGGTTTGGAGACAGCGGTGACGGCGTAGGAAAGTAAAAGTTAAAAGGCAGAAGAAGGGAGTCGGGAGTTGGGAGTCGGTTAGCGGCTGATGGCTAACCACTGACTGCTGATAGCTCTTCAACTCAAAACTTCTACACTGACTGCTGAAAGCTGGAAGCTGACCGCTAAGCGTTCTCAAAACTCCCCTCACTTTTACCTTTTCTTCTGCACCGCCATTGTCACCAGGCTAAACAACTCTTGCGGATCGCCAGTGCTGCCGAAGGCTCCATGCTGGCGAGCTTCGGTTTTCAAACTTGGTTCGTTGGTACTGCCATAGATGATGACAGGTGTATCAACGCCCAAGCGTTGGAGTTCTTCCAGGAGAATGTAACCGGCCTGGGAGATGTTGGCTTGCCGCATGTCGGAGACGATCGCATCATAGGGAGCTAGCCGAATTTTTTCGAGCGCGTCCTGCACGGATGCACTCATGGTAAAGACGATGCCCAGGGCTTCGAGCGATCGAATCTCGTGAGCGTTGTCTGACGGATTGTCATCGACCCAAAGCACTGAAGCGCTGGCAAGCTGTTGCGCGACTTTTGGCTTCAGCGTTTGGCTAACAACCGCCGCGATTTCCCTGGCTTCCTCAGCACCCGGAAGCTGCGGACTACTGCTGGTAGCATCACCAGACTTAATCGCTGCCGCCGAACCCAACAGTACTCCTGCCTCAATGCGCCGTTTTGCCGTCGCTTCTAGCCCAGAGGCACCCGCCCTAAAGCTAAATTCGCCCAGGTTGTTCACAAAGTTCCGTAGCGGCGCACCAAAGTAGATCAGTACAAACAGAATGAGCAGTTGCCAACTCAAGGCTTGCGCCAGCGAAACAAACACTTGCAGCAGCTTGATTAAGTCGTCGATCGTCATGAGAGTGTGACAAAATCGTTGGGCGGTCAGCGGTCAGTGTAGAAGTTTTGAGTTTTGAGTTGAAGAGCTATTAGCTATCAGCTCCTTATTATTTACCTTCTACCTTTTGCCTTTTACCTTCCATCACATTTTAGGACGATACAAATAGCCATTACGTAACTGGACAGCGGGATGATTGGACAGGCGAATCAAGCTTTCGTCGTGAGTCGTCACAATCACAGTAATACCCACTGAATTCAGCTTCTTAAGAATTTTAATCACCTGCCAGGAATTATCGGGGTCAAGGTTCCCTGTGGGTTCATCGGCTAGCAGGATTGGTGGGGTGCCGACGATCGCCCTGGCAATACTGACGCGCTGCTGCTCACCCCCCGAAAGCTGTTCTGGAAAACAATTTGCCTTGTGCGTCAGCCCAACCATTTTAAGGGCAGGCTGCAACCGACGATGAATTTCTTTGCGCGGTAAGCCCTGTGCCCACAACACAAACGCTACATTCTCCAGGACGGTGCGACGAGGGATTAACTTATAGTCTTGAAACACAATGCCAATGCGACGGCGTAGTTGGGAAAGGCGATCGCCCCGCAGAGTAGACAAATTACAACTATCGACCAGCACATCGCCTTCACTAGAACGCTCTTCTCCGTAAAGCAACTTCAGCAGGGTTGATTTGCCAGAACCAGACGGCCCCGTAATGAAGAGAAAATCACCCCGCTTGATGTCAAGGCTGACGTTGACCAACGCTTTACTGCCGTTCTCATAGGTCTTGCTCACGCCCTGCAAAGACACGAGCGCATCAGCACTGGCTGCTTGTGGTGATCGGTCTGCTGCACTGGAAGGCTGCTTGTTAAATACCTGAGTCATAAAGACATTGAGACCTTAATCCAACCCATTACAGCACAAAAGGGGCGTTTGGGGGCAAAGAACCTTCAGCGGTCAGCGGTCAGTGTAAAAGTTTTGAGTTGAAGAGAGCTATCAGCTATCAGCTATCAGCCGTCAGTGTGGAAGTTCTGCCTTTTACCTTCTCCCTTCTCCTACCGTTCCAACTTATTTGGAATGCCTTCACAGCCACCAGGAATCGAACTCCGGGTTTTAGCTCCCCCCCAGGCGCAGAAATATTCACGTTGCTCTTGAGACAGATGCACTGCACCTGTAAAGTCAGCACCTTCTACGACGGCTCCGGTATACGCTCCGGTACGGTAGTCTGGTAGCTCTGTTTTGCTGCGAGGGCTGGCTGTTGATGCTTTGCCATAAAAGAAGCGCGTGCCGTTGATATCTGCACCACGCAAGCTGACCTGACAAAGAACGGTGCCGGAGAGGTTGGTTCTCACCAAATCACACCCACTCAAGTTGGCGCGAATCAAGTTGGTTTCACTCAGGTCAGTCCACCGTAAATCGGTCTTCGACAAATCGGCTCCTGCTAGCATGACACCCAGGTCAATGACTCTCACGCCGTAAACACGGTCTTCTTGATAGCCGCCAGTGCCGTCTAGAATCGCACGTCCCAAACGTTGATCGCGCTTGAGGGGGCTGAGCAACCGGGCACGACTGAGAAAGCGAATGATTTTGGCTTTGCCGCCACCATCGACACTGCTGAGAATGGCAGCAGTCCGCCCTTCAGCGATCGCCCTCTCCTGGGGCCAATCTTCTAACAAGCCTTCGTCATCCAGCACCAGATCCGAAATACCCTGAAAGAAGCTATCGATCGTCTGTTGCTGTGTGATGAGGTTTTGCTGCGTGGTCAGGTCTTTTTCAATAATGTACTGCCGCCACGCAATATAAAGCGCCAGCACTGCAATGAGGATTTGCCCCACTGCCCCAAAGACCTCGCCCAAGGCACCAACCGCATCCCAATTGGCGGCTTGAAATAACTGGCTAAACCAGCGATCGACGCCAATGACTTTGAGCAACGTCACCAGAGCAATGAACCCACCTACAAACGCGATCGGGATCGCAGCTTCCTGGCTTGAAACCAGTTCACTTAAAAACGGGCGCAGGAACGGCTGCCAAAGGATGCTAACAGACGCAGCAAGGGCGATCGTGGCACCGATAAACCCTAACCAGCTCAAGTTCAGCACCAGTCCCACCAGCATGACAGCCGTTCCCACCAGCACGATCACAGCGGCTGGTAAGCGTTGCGGTGAGTCAAAGAGATTGGACTGAGCCACTGGCCCTGGTGTTGTAGACGCTAACGTCACTGGTTCCAGCGTCTTTCCCGTGGCTGCCTCATAGCTGCCTACTCTATGCCCATTGCTGCTAGTCAACCCGTCAAGACGGACGGTTTCGCTTTCTGCGGGTGAAGGCTTGGAACCAGGTGAATCGGGATTCATTGTCATACTGAGTGAACGCTAGCTGGCACCCTATCATGGCTCATAGGGATAGCTTAAACAACAGCCAATGGAGGCACCTATCACCCTGGGTGCAATTGCGTTACACACCTGGCGCAAACTGCCGCCGATCGCTCCTTGATTGAAACACCTTCATCCTACTCGCTGACATGCTCTTGGCGACGTTCCCTTGAACTCATCGCGATCGGCTCATCAAGCAATTGATGAAATTAGAGCACAAACAGTTCTTCGCCCGTTGTGCCTGTCACTTGTGTGAAGACAGTGGGGTCATTGGGATCTGTGTTGAGCAGCACCGTTGTTGTGGTTTCGGCTGTAAAGAAGAGGCGATTACCAACGGCTGTAAGGTTATGGGGCGCAATACCTGTGTAGGTTGCGCTTACAGCAACGGTGCCTGCATCTGTGCCGTCACTCTTCCAGATGCGGGTGCTGCCATCATTTGCCGTAAAGAACAAACTACCGTTGACGCTGGTTAGTGAGGCTACAGCATCATTGCCTGAAGCGTTGATGGCTTTCACGCGGCTGGTTGTGGTGCCGTCACTCTGCCACAGTTCAAGGTCGGGCGAACTACTGGTGCCAGCATCAACGATCAAGAACAGCTTGGAGCCAACAGCCGTCAGGCTGGTCGGCAGGCCCCCTACGGAGGGGAGGGCGCTGACCAGGGAGACCACTCCAGCCGCTGTGCTTTGCCATAGTCCATACACATTTGACCCATTCTTCGCAATGAAGTACAGCGTTCCGTTCACGTTCACCAGGCTGCTGGGGCTTGAATCACCCACGCCCGAATTAATGTCAGAAATGCGGGTGGTGCCAGCAGCCGTACCATCACTACGCCACAGTTCCAGGCCGTTGCTGCTCGTGGTGGCTGTAAAGAAGAGGGTATTGCCGATCGCCACCAGATTGGTAATGCCAGCACCTGTCCCAATATCTCGCAACAAGGTGGTCTGTGTGCCGGAAGCGCCCAAGCGCCAGAGTTGATTGCCGTTGCCTGCGGTGAAATAGAGCGTGCTACCTGCTGCAACGATTAATCCTGGTTGACTGTAGCTAGCGGTTGTTTCAACTTTAACGGTGTTAGCACTGGTGCCATCGGTTTTCCATAGCACCAACCCGCTACCATCATCAGCTTCAAAGTACAGTGTGCCGTTAAAGTTGACCAGGTTGCGAGGGTTAGAGCTGCTGGAACCCGATCGAATATCTTTGACGATCGTCGGGCTGGTTGCGCCCGTTAAATCGACTTTCCACAATTCTGTTCCTCTCACGCTATTGTTAGCGGTGAAGTACAGCGTGGTGCCAATAACCGTCAGGTTACTGGGGTTTGAGGAACCGCTGGAATCGGGTGTGGTATTGAGGTCTGCAATCAGGCTGGTGCCTGCACTGCTGCCATCGCTGCGCCATAATTCCACCCCACTCGATCCATCATTTGCCGAGAAGTACAAGGTGCCGCCCGCATTCGTAAGGTTGCTGGGTGTAGAACTATTGGTGCCTGTAGCCGTTGCGTTTTGCGTTGGGTTCAAGTCTTTGACGAGCGTTGGCCCGTCTGTGACGTTGATGTTGATGGCTGCGTTCGCTGTTTGTGCCCCACCCGAACCAGTGTTGCCGTTGTCATTGACCGCGATCGTAATCTGGTCTGTGCCAGTGAACCCGCTGCTGATAGGGTGATAAACCAGGTTGGTCAACGCAGCGTTGATGTTAGCAATGCTGCCGCTGATGGTAACGGTCTGGCTTCCATCGCCGCTGACGGTCAAGTTGGCGGTGGTACTCAATGTCAGGTTGCCACTCGCTGACGTTAACGTAACTGCAACAGGATTGGTGCCTGCATCCGGATCGCCGATGCTGAGACCCGATTGAATCACCAGATCCGAGTTACGGAAGACGACCTGGCTACCGGGTACCGTAATCGTGGGGGGATTATTGGCACCCCCAACCACGATCGAAACGGTCGCTGGATTAAGCGAGTTGACAATGCCATCGTTGGCAAAGTAGGTAAAGCTGTCAGCGCCCAAATAACCAGCCGTCGGGGTGTACACAAAGGAACCATCGCTGTTGAGGCTCACACTCCCGTGAGTCGGAGCCGTGCCGCTAACCGCTCTGAGGACATCGCCTTCAGGATCGGTGTCGTTGGTCAATACGCCAGTCCCGGCTCCGATCGTCAAGGTACTGTTTGCATTCACCGTGTAGCCTGTATCGTTGACAGCCGTGGGGGGAGTACTGGTGTCCTTGATGGTCACAGTCACCGTTGCGTTGGTGCTGAGGGTGCCGTCACTGGCCGCATAGACAAACGTATCGGTCGTGTTGGTGACACCTGCGTTAGGGGTGTAGGTGAACGAACCATCGGCATTAAGCGCAAGAGAGCCTTTGGTTGGCGCATTCACGACGCTTGCGGTAAGGGGTTGACTGTCAGTATCGTTTTGCAGCACGCCACCGGCCGCATTCTTAACCAGCACATTGTTTTTGTTGACGCTATAAGTATCGGCATTGGCAACCGGAGCCGCATTGGTCACGATCGAGAGCGAGACCGTACCCACGCTGGCCGAATCCTGCAACCCGTCATTTGCCCGGTATGTGAAGGCATCGGCACCGACGTATCCCGCATCAGGCGTGTAAACAAAGGAGCCATCCGCACGCAGGAGCAAACTACCATGCGTCGGCTGATTTGCCAGCAAGACTCTCACCGTTTGACCCGCATCGCTGTCTGTATCGTTTGCGAGTACTCCTGGCGTATTGATGGTTAAGGCCGTGTTGGTGATGACTGAGTAACTGTCATTGCTAACCACAGGAAGCGCATTGCTCACGATACTGAGGGTCACAGTGGCAGGGCTTGAATTGACCGCGCCGTTATTCGCCCGATAGACAAAGGTGTCGGTTGCATTCGTCACGCTGGCATTAGGCGTATAGGTAAAGGTGCCATCAGTATTCAGGAGAAGCGTGCCCTGGCTGGGGTTGGTCACGATCTGAGCGGTTAGCGTCGCGCCATTGGTGTCGCTATCATTGTTGAGAATGCTCGATGTTTGACTCACGCTGAGCGTAGTGCCTGCAACCACCTGATAAGCATCATTTTGGGCCGTCGGGGCAGCGGCAGCAGAAACATTAAGAGTCACGGTGGCAGAGGTTGTCAGGGCACCATCACTAGCTTTATAAACGAAGGTATCGGTACCAGTTGTAAAGGAGCCATTGGGGACATATGTGAAGGAGCCATCGCTATTTAGAGAAACGGTTCCCTGTCCCGCATTGCTGACCAAGCTTGCTGTAAGTGGCTCAGCATCGGTGTCATTGCTGAGTACTCCAGAAAACTGACTGACGGTCAATGTACTGCCAGCGAACGCACTATACGTATCATCCTGGGCGATCGGAGCCACATTTGTACTAATACTCAACGTGACTGTCGTTGGAGAACCGATCGAGAAGCCGTCGCTCGCCCGATAAACAAAGGTATCCGTTCCGTTTGTCACCCCGACATTGGGTGTGTAGACAAAAGAACCATCGCTATTGAAGCTAAGACTACCGCTGCTGGAAGTAACCAGGTTGGCTGTGATGGTATCGCCCTCTGCGTCACTGTCGTTTTGCAGCACTCCAGAGAACGCCACGACGGTTAACGGCACACCAGCAGACACGGCATAGGTATCAGAGCTGGCGATCGGGGCTGTATTGCCAAAAACGGTCAGCGTTACCGTAGCAGGACTAGAATCCAAAGCCCCATCATTTGCTTTGTAGACAAACGTGTCAGTCCCAGTAAAGCTCGTTGTTGGCGTGTAGACAAATGAGCCGTCACTATTTAAGACAACACTACCATTGCCAGGATTGCTCACCAGAAGGGCCGTTAGTGTTGAGCTTTCTACATCCGTATCGTTCTTCAATACTCCATTGGCAGCAGAAACCGTCAACGGTGTATCAGTAACGGCCCTAAAGCTATCGGCGACGGCCGTCGGTGCTTGGTTGGTCGGTGCGGTGACCGAGAGATTGACTGTAGCGGTAGTGGAACTGGCACCCAGCGCATCCTTGGCAACATAGGTGAAGGAGTCGGTACCGCTAAAGTTGGTGGTGGGGATGTAGGTGAAGGTGCCGTTGCTGTTGAGGGCGACACTGCCCTGGGTGGTGCTGGTGACGAGCGTCGCCGTGAGCGGCACATTGTTGTCTGGGTCACTGTCATTGGTGAGGACATTCCCGGTGGTGAAGGTGCTGTTCTGGCTCAGGGTGAAGCTATCGGCGACGGCCGTCGGTGCCTGGTTGG
>JAHHIE010000020.1 GCA_019358945.1 Stenomitos rutilans HA7619-LM2
GTCCAACCACGAGCGTCGCCGTGAGCGGCACATTGTTGTCTGGGTCACTGTCATTGATGAGGACATTCCCGGTGGTGAAGGTGCTGTTCTGGCTCAGGGTGAAGCTATCGGCGACGGCCGTCGGTGCCTGGTTGGTTGGTGCCGTCACACTCAGACTCACAGTGGCTGTGGTGGAAGCGGCTCCAAGGGCATCTTTTGCCACATACGTGAAGCTATCGGTACCGCTGAAGTTGGCGGTGGGGATGTAGGTGAAGGTGCCGTTGCTGTTGAGCGTAACACTGCCTTGTGTAGTGCCGGTGACTAAGGTTGCGGTCAGCGGCACATTGTTGTCCGGGTCGCTGTCGTTGGTGAGAACATTCCCGGTGGTGAAGGTGCTGTTCTGGCTCAGGGTGAAGCTATCGGCGACGGCACTCGGGGCTTGGTTGGTCGGTGCGGCGACCGAAAGATTTACGGTTGTTGGATTGGAATTGCCAATGCCATCGCTTGCTAGATACATGAAGCTGTCATTGCCGATATAGTTAGCGTTTGGCGTGTAGGTAAAGGTGCCGTTGCTGCTGAAGACGACGCTGCCATTTGTTGGGGTGGTTAGCAGGTTGGCCGTGAGTGTATTGCTATCAGCATCAGTATCGTTGGCAAGGACACCTTGCCCAGTGACAGTAAGAACTGTGTTGCGAGTTGTACTGTAGCTGTCAGGGTTAGCGGTTGGCGGGGTATTGACGGCTCCGCCCACGTTCACATAAAGCGTTTTGGTATCAGATAGGGCAGTGCCGATACCTGTATTCCCACCATCGTTGACGCTGATGGTGATGGTGTCAAAGCCTGTAAACCCAGGATAGCTGCGGTAAACGAGATTACCGATCGCTGTATTAATGGCAGCCAAAGTCCCCTGGAACGTCACGCGATTATTTTGATTACCCGTCCCCTGAGTGAAGGTGAGTCCGGCGTTAGACGGTAGAGACAGCACCCCATTCGCGGCAGCGATCGTGACGGTTTCATTGCCACCTGCGGCATCTAGATCGCTAATGCTGACCCCTGTAATGGTCAGGTTGGTGTTGGCTGTAGTGGATGGTGCTAAGGGAACCTGGATGACAGGAGCCTGATTGACTCCCAGCACGGTTAGCGCGATCGTCTTGCTATCACTCAGCGGAATACCAAAGCCCGTATTGCCGTTGTCATTCACATTCAGACTGATGGAATCAGCCCCGCTGAAATTAGCGTTTCCTTGATAGATAAGTGTGCTCAGAGCGCTGTTGATTGCTGCCAACGTGCCGCTGAAAATGAGGCTCGTGCTGGGAGTGCTGCCATTCCCACTGGTGAAAGATAAACCTGTGGTTGAGCCAAGGGACAGTTTGCCGTTGGTAGCCGCGAGGCTAACCGCGATCGCGCCACTGCTAGCATCTACATCGCTAATACTGACTCCCGTCACATGTAGGGTTGTATTCTCGTTGACGACCTGAGCTGTGGGTACCGTTAAGATGGGTGCGTCATTGACGGGCGTAACGGCGATCGACAGGCTCTTGGTGGCTGAGAGCGCTACGCCATTGCCTGTATTGCCATTGTCATTCACGTTGACGGTGATGACATCAGACCCGTTGAAATCTTTATCAGCTTGGTACGTCAAGCTCTGTAGCGCGGCATTGATGAGTGCCAGAGTGCCTGACATCGTGATATTGCGGTCTTTCAAGCCAGTTCCTGTTGAGAATGTCAACCCTGCGGTTGTACCCAGGGAGAGCACGCCATTGATGGCTGAAAGGCTAACGGTCTCATTGCCGCCATTTGCGTCTACATCCCCGATGCTGATACCAGACAGGGAGAGACTTGTATCTTCGTTGACTGACTGAGACGCTGGTACGGTAATCGTGGGTGCTTTGTTGACTGGGTTGACCGTTACCGCGATCGTCTTGCTGTCAGTCAGCGCGCCACCTTTACCCGTATTGCCCTGGTCATTTACAGAAATGCTGATGGTATCCGTCCCCTGGAAGGACGCATTGCTGCGATAGACCAGGCTGGTCAGTGCATTATTAAGGGCACTCAGTGTACCGCTCATGGTGATAGATGTCGCCGGACTACCGTTGCCCTGAGCAAACGTTAAGCCTGCGGTTAAACCCAGTGATATAACGCCATTAGCGGCTGAGATCGTAATCGTCTCAGAGCCTGTACCCGCATCTGGATCAGCAACGGTAATGCCTGCAATCAACGAGTTGGCATTTTGATCAACAACTTGCGCCCCCGGAACCGCCAGCACAGGGGCATCATTCACCGCATTGACGGCAATGCTGAACGTGCTAGCCGCCGTGCCGCCCGCGGAATCTGATACGGTGAAACTAAAGGTGTCAGAAAGCGTTTCGCTACCGTCATGACGATAGCTCAGTTTGTTGGTGTTGATATCGGTTTGCGTGAATGTCGCCCCTGCACCGATCGCCGCCCCGTTCAAAGACAACGCCCCATGTCCTGGCACACTGCCAAGCGTATAGGTCAATTGCGTGACGGCATTGTCGTTATCAGTTACCTGGAGCAAGCTACTGCTGATGGTGGTTGTGGCACCTTCATCCAGTGTCAGCCCTGCATTTGTAATGATGACAGGCAAATTGTTAACCAGCAGGTTGAGCGCATACGCACTGGTGCCCCCATTAGCCGCATACACGCGCACATAATAAGTACCAGCCGCTAGAGTGCTCGTAATGGTTTCGGCACTGGTGCCACTCAGCGTGGAACTTTGCAAGACTTGATTGCTGCTATTGACGAGCTGCACATCTAAATTCGCGGTCAAGCCTGCCAGGGTGAGATTAACCGCACTGGGCGTGCCTACATTGAGCTGATAGTAGTCGTTATTTAGGCTGCCAACCGAGTTGCGGTAGGTGGCGCTGCCTGTGAGATTGCTGCCCAAGTTAAAGGCATTTGACAGCGCGTTTCCGGCAACGCTGATGGGAGAAGGTTCAACCGCGCGTACAAAGGGTGAGAGCGATCGCCAGTTCAAATCACCAACCGGATTAAGTAAATAACTCGAACTGAAGGTCGTGCCGTTCAGCAACCAAACCGCATTCTCACCATTGCCACCATTGCTATAGTTACGCCATAACAGATCGGTCTTTCCATCCTGATTGAAATCGCCGACCCCAGAGATGATCCAATTACCACCCACAGAGTTGATTAAAATGCCCGTACTGAGTGTGCTACCGTTCATCAACCAAATGGCATTCTGACCTGTGCTGTAATTACGCCACACCAGATCAGACTTTCCATCACTGTTAAAATCGCCAGCAGCCTGAATGTGCCAGGTCGGATCGTTAAGCGACAGGAAAGAGGCTGTTCCCGTTCTAACGGTGCCATTCATCAACCAGGCAATGTTGGTGCCTGTCTTATAGTTGCGCCAAACAATATCTGCTTGACCATCCTGGTTGAAATCGCCGACTCCCTGTATTTGCCAATTCAGATCGCCGACTGTCTCCAGGATGGCTGCACCAGTCCTGACAGTGCCATTCATCAACCAGATCACGTTGTCGCCCGTCTTAGAGTTGCGCCAAACAATATCCGCTTGACCATCTCGGTTAAAGTCGCCCGACCCTTGCATGACCCAATTGGGATCTGCCACCTTCTCTAAAGACGCGAATGCTTCTAGCGACGTGCCAGATACCTGCCAGGAAAGATTCTCCCCGGTGGCATAATTCCGCCAGAGGATATCTGATTTGAGGTCACTCTTAGCCGAGACATTCAAACTATAGCTGGCGGTATTTGCAGAGGCACCAGGAGCAACCCGAATGTAATACGTTCCCACATCTAGGGTGGTATTAATTGACTCAGCCAGATTGCCCGTATTGCTGGATGATTGCAAGACCCCATTGACGCTGAGAACACTGCCTGTACTGCTTAAGAGCGCAACATTTGCGTCAGCACTTAAATTATTGAGGGAAAGGTTAAAGCTGCTCCGATGACTCAAGGTGAAGCGGTAGTAATCGTTCGCAGTGGTGGTCACAATGTCCGGGAGGGATTGAACATTGGATGTAAGGCTCAGCGATGTAGCTGTTCCTAGCGAGTTCCCAGCAATATCAGGCATAGTGACTAACCAAGCAATGGCATAGCTATCTTGCCCGGATATGTTTTTTTACTAACGAATCTGCCCTTGTTTCATAAAAATTGTCTTTTTAAACAATCATTCTGAGTGGAAATACGGACTAATTTGAAAGGCCGTTTTTTCCCCTTACGGTTTTCACAGAGTCAGCAGTATTCACGATCGCTAACCAGGCTCGATCGCTTCTAGATATTGCGGCTCTAATAAAAACGTGCCATTCGCAAAATGAATACTCCAATAGCCACCGGGTCGTTGATTGATGACAGTGCCTTCTGTTCCTATCGCAAGCACGTTAGGAGAGCGTAGCGCAGGCATCGGATCGGCTGTTTTGACAAAAGCAGGGAGTGCTACGAGACGAACACGATCGCCAGCGGAAAGAGGTTTTGACATAAAAATAAAAGAGGGCTGAAAGAGGGGAGTGGGGAATCGGAAGGCAATTAAAGGCTGATCGCTGACCGCTGAAACCAATGGATCTATTAAATGACTGGGGATCCTTATACTGTCTGAATACTTGCTTTATACTCTCATCCTATCAGTCCAGGTTTTATGCAGCTACGACAAAAAGTTACCTTTTATTTGGAAGACATTGAAACGTCGATCGGCAGAGCCATTAATTTGGGAATCACCGGACTGGTATTGCTTTCATCTGCAATTTTTGTGGCTCAGACGTATCCCCTCTCTAGCAGCCTAAGGCAGACATTGGAGGCGATCGACAACGGCATTCTCGTCATTTTTGCCATTGAATATCTGTTGCGCTTCTGGTGTGCTGAGCATAAAGCACGCTTTTTCTTTAGCCTTTTTTCTTTGATTGATTTGTTCGTCGTGTTGCCCTTTTTTATTGGCATTTTCAATATTGACATTTTCAATATCAGCTTTCTCCGAGTATTTCGCTGGTTTAGAATTCTACGGCTGGTTCGCTTTATTGAAGGAAAAACCGTTTTTGGCTACGTTACCACCGAAGATAGTGCCATCTTTACTCGCATTTTGCTCACGCTCTTCATCATCATCTTTGTGTATTCTGGCTTGATTTATCAGGTAGAGCATCCTACTAACCCGCAGGCGTTTGGCACATTTCTAGACGCCGTTTACTTTTCGGTAGCGACCATGACGACGGTTGGTTTTGGCGATGTTACTCCCATCTCAGAACTGGGACGCCTGCTCACTGTGCTCATGATTTTGACGGGTATTGCGCTGATTCCGTGGCAGTTGGGAGATTTGGTGAAGCGGCTAGTGAAAACGGCCAACCAGGTGCAAACGACGTGTGTGAGCTGCAAACTGGCACTGCATGATCCGGATGCTCACTTTTGCAAACGGTGCGGTACGAAGCTGGAATCGATCGCTGCGTCTGAAGCCTCTGAAGCTTGAACGGTCGCATTGTAGCCGTCAGCTGTCAGCGGTCAGAATGCCATTCAAAGAAGCTGAAAGCTATAGCTGTAGGCGCATTGCTCAGGGCGCACCGTAACTATATAGTCCGGCAATGTTTGTTCGTACCTATTTGCAAAGTCTTCTACGATTGCGTAGGGTGTGTTAGGTTTTGCCGTAACGCACCGCTGGTCTTGAGCTTGGTGCGTTACGCTGTCGCTAACACACCCTACGCGGTTGTGCACGATCTTTGACTGCCGATTTAATAGTAAAGCACTCAAGGATAAGGCTTACCTTCTCCATCTCATCATGCCTTTTGCTATCAAAGCTGATCGCTGACTGCTGACTGCTGAAAGCCCTTTTCACGGTCGGCTTTGAGAGGTGCCTGAAACAGCGTTGTTCGCCATAATGGGAGTGTTGTTTGCCATATATACTGCCATGTAGAGCATATTTTGGCGCTCTGAGTTGGCAAAACTGATGGTGTAAACCATGCCATCTTGCTGCCACATAATGGATGCATAGGCAGAGGAGGGGTGTTTAGCAGTGCCCATTAGCACATAACCACGAATAGTTTTGGCGAGTTGGATGGGAGATGCGGCTGCAATATGCTGTTGGTATTCCTGCTGTGCCTGCATAGTGTCAGCATTTGCGGCTGAAAAGGTACCAATGCGGCAAAATTGTGAATCATCTTCACAGCTATATAGCCCGACGGTGACGCGCTGTGGTGAGTCGAATGTGGCAATGCGCACAGACAAGGTTTGAATGAATTCGTCATCGGCTGGCTCGTTCAACACGATTCGCGATGGCAGTCGCATCACAAATTTTGGGGGCAAATTTTGACGGATGCGATCAAGGTGTCGCGTAAAAACGCTGGCAGGGTTGGCAACGGCTACTATCTCATTAGACAGGCCCAACCACAGCAGCGATACGATCGCCATTTGCCTGAGGAGGCGCTTCCTAAGCATGTTTGTCTTGCCTTTATAGCGCAGAAACTTGTTCAAGACCCTGTTCAGGAACATGATGAACGCTACCCCTCTACACCTGCTGCCACTCTCTAAGCAAAATCTTACATTGAAAGGATTGTGTCATTCAGTGGCTTGGGCATCTGGACAGCGGATAAGCCTTCAGCGGCTTCGAGGTTTACTGCTCTCCAGCAGCTTTGAGGTTTACTGCGATCGCGCAAATTATGGTGCAACAGGGATGACTGAACCCACGATCGGGCACAAAGATTCTGGTCTTTCAGTCTTGAGAGGACAGGTTTGTCGTTGTAGGATCGCAACTGATATAACCTGGGGTAGAGAAGGGTACTATCTAGCTGCCCTGATTCGTGAGGTTCACATGATTGAAGTTGAGCACTTAAGCAAGGTTTACGGCTCAACCCCTGCCATTGAGGATGTCACGTTCGCGGTGGAACCAGGGGAAATTTTGGGCTTTTTGGGCCCGAACGGAGCCGGAAAGACGACGACGATGCGGATTTTGTCGGGGTATTTACCTGCATCGGCAGGCACAGCAAAAGTCGCTGGGTTTGAAGTCCACGAAAATTCGATGGCTGTGCGAAAGCATATTGGCTATCTGCCTGAAACGCCACCGCTGTATACCGATATGACAGTGGCAGGTTTTTTGCATTTTGTGGCTCGGATTAAAGGGGTGAATGCAGGCGATCGCCCCCATCGCGTGCAAACGGCGATCGACCGCTGTAATTTGACCGAAAAAACCCACACGTTGATTCGAAAGCTCTCAAAAGGGTATCGGCAGCGAGTCGGCATTGCACAGGCGATCGTGCATGATCCACCCGCCATTATTTTGGATGAACCGACCGTTGGTTTAGACCCACGGCAGATTGCCGAAGTTCGCAGCCTGATCAAAAGCCTGGCAGGCGATCATACGGTGATTCTTTCGACGCACATTTTGCCCGAAGTCAGCATGACCTGCGATCGCATTGCCATTATCAACAAGGGGCGCGTCGTGGCAACCAATACGCCCGAAAACCTGATGGCGCAGCTCACGGGTGGTTCTGGCTATGAGCTAGAGGTGGATGGCGACGCGGCAGATATTCACGCCCGCTTAATGGTGTTTCTCCAGGGCTTGCCAAACGTCAGGCTGGTCGAGCGGCTATCGACTGACCTGCCAGAGCACCATAAGCTGCGGGTAACGGCTGAACCAGGAACCGAACTGATCGGCCGAGACATCGCGAAGACAGTTGTGGGTGCGGGAATCGGGCTGTACGAAATGCGGCGATCGCAGGCCACGCTGGAGGATGTCTTCTTGCAACTGACCACGGAAGAGAAGCCACTGGATGCCACGATCGATCCAGACGAGGCAGAACCATCAACGGGAGAAGCAGCTTAGATGCGTGTGATGATGAGCAACATTCTGGCAATTTACCGACGCGAGCTACAGAGCTATTTCGCTTCACCCCTTGCCTACGCGATCGCGGGTGTGTTTTGGCTGCTGTCCGGCTTTTTCTTTGTCACCATTTTGGGCGGCATTACGCAACAGGTGGCCTATGCCGATAGTGCGGGGTATGCCTCTCCGATCGATGTGCCCTATCAGTTTTTGCAGTTTTTCTTAGGCACCCTGGGTTCGATCGCGCTGTTCATTTTGCCGATTCTGTCGATGGGGCTGTATGCCGAAGAACGCAAGCGCGGTACCCTGGAGCTTTTAGCGACGTCACCCGTGACAAACTGGGCGGTGGCGCTGGGCAAACTACTGGGCGTGCTGACGTTTTTTACCACAATGGTGCTGCCGCTTTTGCTCTACGAAGCGCTCGTCTTTAGCACCACCACCCCACCCTTCAACTTTGCGATCGTACTGGTCGCGCATCTGGGCTTGATTCTGCTGGCGGCGGCTGTACTCTCATTAGGGATGTTTGTATCTTCGCTGACCGACAGCACGATTTTGGCGGCGATCGGCACCTTTGGCATTATCCTCTTCCTCTGGGTAGTCGAAGTGCTCGGTCAAAAGCTGGGTGGCCCAATTGGAGCAGCCCTGGGGCATCTTTCCCTCCTCAAGCATTACAACAATTTGAACCAGGGCATTTTGGATAGCAGCAGCCTGGTGCTCTTTGCCAGCTACATTGTGTTGGGACTGTTTTTAACCGCGCAGTCGATCGATGCGTTCAGGTTCCAGAGATCGTGAGAGAAAAGTTTTGAGTTCTGAGTTTTGAGTAGTCACTGAGCATCAGTTATGAATCGGTGGCTAGTGAAACAACAAACTCGCGGTAATCGTAAATGGAATTGTCAACTCTTGACTTCTTTCTTTTCCCCAAACTCAAAACTCTTAACTCCTAACTACTGCTTCCTTCTCCCCAACTCAAAACTCAACACTTTTAACTCAAAACTTCCTGTGAAAACGCTTTCTACCAACCTTAAATTCCTCAAATACCTGTTCTGGCTGGGGCCGATGCTGGTGATTGCTGGCGCGATCGCGGGTCTCGTCTCTGCCTCCTTTAGCCCCATTCCCTTGGGTTTGGTGATTGCAGGCATTGTGATCATTGGTCTATGGCTGGTTTTCCAATCTACGTATCGAGATGAGTCGCAACCAGGCTTCTGGCAGCAGCGATCGACACAAGTAGGTGCAAATGCGCTGATTACCACACTATCGGTGCTTGCCATTTTAGGCTTGGTCAACTACCTGGCGGCAAACCATGTGGGACGGCTGGATTTGACGGAGAATCAGCTTTTTTCGCTGGCTCCCGAAACCCAGCAGTTGGTGAAGAATTTGAAGCAACCCGTGAAAGTGTGGGTGTTTGTGCCACAGCCTAACTCACGCGATCGTGAACTGCTGGAAAGCTACCATCGCCAGAGCGATCGCCTGAGCTATGAATTTGTCGATCCCAACACGCAACCCTCACTTGTGCAGCGGCTAGAAGTCAAGAGCGGTGGGGATGTTATTGCTGAAATGCAGCCAGAGGGACGCAAGCAGTATGTGCAAACGATCGCGCCCACAACTGGGGATAGCCTCGTTGGTGAAGGGGGCTACCTGTCTGAGGTAAAGCTGACCAGCGCGCTAGAACAATTGATCAGCGATCGCAAAGCGTTTGCCTACGTGATCCAGGGGCATGGGGAGCACCCGATCGACCAGTCTCAGGGCGCGATCTCCCAGGCTGTGAAGACCCTGCAAGAGAAAAACTTTACGGTTAAACCGCTGAATCTACTGGAAGCTGCCACCATTCCTGCGGATGCGAATGTGCTGGTGCTGGCAGGCCCGCAAAAACCCTTGCTAGAGCCAGAAGTTAACGCACTGGAAGAGTATGTGAAAGGGGGTGGCAACCTGTTTGTGATGGTTGACCCCAATACCAATCCAGGTATAGGCAGTCTGCTGAACGGTTGGGGCGTGACAGTAGACAAACGAGTGGTGATTGATGTGTCAGGCAGACTGGCTCAACTGGGACCTGCCTTCTCGTCTGTTAGTCAGTACGGCAACCACCCAATTACAAAGGACTTTAACAATTCAATCTCAATTTATCCACTCGCACAGCCGATCGATGTCAAACCCGAAACCGATGTTAAATCCGTACCCTTGTTGTTTACCAGCGAGCGAAGTTGGGCAGAAAGCAATGTGAAGGAACAGCCCTTAAAGTTTGACTCGGCGATCGATCGACCCGGCCCGTTGGTTATTGGCTTTGCGCTCACCCGTACCATCACTCCGCCAGCGGCTTCCACACCCAAACCCTCTCCCAGCCCTTCTTCATCTGCCTCGGCCAACCCCAAGCCTTCACCTAGTCTCTCTCCCTCTGCCTCAACCAGTCCCAAGCCCTCTCCTAGCCCGTCTGCTACTTCCAGCCCTTCACCCAGCCCCAAACCTGCCGCATCTGCAAGTCCTTCACCCAGCCCCTTGCCCTCTGCCTCAGCCACTCAAGGGACTGAGCAAAAACCGAAAGAAGCGCGGCTGGTCGTCATCGGTAACTCTCGCTTCGCTGAAGATGGGGCCGTGAACCAGGGCATTAATGGCGATGTTTTCATCAACTCAGTGCGCTGGCTCAGCCATGCCGATGATCAATCTCTGTCCATTCGCCCCAAAGAAGCCAAAAACCGTCGGCTAGGGTTGTCTGCTCAGCAAGCTAGTCTAGCAACCTGGTTAGCGATCGCAATCTTTCCCTTAATCGGTTTTGGTACCGCGTTTGGGGTTTGGTGGCAAAGGCGGTAGTAAGGGGTGAAGGATAAAGTTTTGAGTTTTGAGTTTCGAGTTTTGAGTTGGAAAGAGCGGTCAGCGATCAGCCGTCAGCTTATATCCCTTAAATGCCTTTCCCCCTTCCCCCTCTGTCTTTTGCCCTAACCCCTGTCCCCTCACTTCGTTATGAAACTGCAACGGACTCCTTTGATTTTGTTGGCGATCGCCCTAGTTCTAGGGGCTTTTGTCTACCTGTATGAGGTGCAGGGGAAGCCTCAGCGCGAGGCGGCACAGGCACAGACAGAGCAACTGTTTGCCTTTAAAGAAGAAGAGGTGCGATCGCTCACGCTGACAACTCCTAGTGAGACGTTAGCGTTTGCCAAAACTCCGGCAGCGCGGGTAGCATTCCCTTCTGGTAACGATCCAAAAGCGGCGCAACCCCAAGCTGGCACATTGGTTTGGGCGATGACTGTGCCAGATAAGGCTGTAGCAAATGATGCGTCCGTTGCCTATCTGCTCAATTTGATGGCAACGGGCAAACGGCAGCAAACGCTAAAGATGCCGCTTGCACAGCAGGCAGAGTTTGGGTTTGACAAACCGATTGCGATCGCTGATGTCAAGCTGGCAAATCAGCAAACCCATCGTCTCGTGCTTGGGAAACCCAATTTTAACCGCAGCGCGCTCTATGCCCAGGTTGATCCGCCTGCCCAAGCGACGACAGAGCGATCGGTGGTGCTGGTGTCTACCGATTTTGAAAATGCCGTCAATCGTCCTTTAGCCGACTGGAAAGCTAAGGCATCAGATGCCCAGGTGCCAGCGAACCAATCAACTCCGAAGCCATTGAAGACGCCATCCTTAAGTGAGCCAACCCCAAAGCCGACAGCACCCTGAGACTCTGACGGTTTAAAGCCTTCTGCGAAAAAGCCAGCCAAAGCGTCTATTCGCTCTGGTTTGATGCTGGCGTTGAACAGCGGGCGTGCCGTATCTGCGGAATCTGACTCGACGCACAGGTTCATCAACTGTTTTTTCTGCTTTCCCTTCAGAAGCTTCCTTCACGTGTGGCTCTGCTGGCTTCGGCACATAAACATCCTTCGGTTTTAGCCATGCTGCAATGATGCCACTCGCAATCCCGCCGATCGCGCCAAAGGTGATGCTAAGAATCGGGCCGTACCCTAGTACAGCCAAGCCGAGCATAAAAACTAGCCAGTACTTTAAGCCAGTCGATAAACCCAAGTTTGCATCAGGCAGTTTGGACATCGTTGGGAGGGGGAAGGGGAAGCGGAGGAAGCAGGCGGAGCAGGGGAAGCAAAGGGGGCGAGGGGAATGGGGGAAGCAGAGGAGGCAGGGGAAGCAGAGAAGGCAAGGGGAACTTAATTCTCATCCTTTGTCCTTATCCCTCATCCTTTATCCTTCATCCCTCTGCTTACCTTCTCCAACTGTGCCTCTAGATTTTGTGTCGTGTCTAACGTAACGAGATAGGGCTGTTCGGTGGGGCTGAAGTCATCCATGTCCTGTTTGGGAAGTAGGTCGGCGGTTGCGTCGGAGATGTCATCGTGGCGTTGTTGCAGGCGTTGTTGCAGAACGGAGAGTGGCGCGGTGCAGTAGATGATTTGTACGGGGAGTTGATGGGCGATCGCGTGCTCAATCGCGGTTTGTCTCAGAGGTTGGCGATCGTACTTGGCATCCAGAATGACAGTGTAGCCCTGGGTTGCTAAGGTGATACCGAGCTTGAGCAGGCGATCGTAGGTTTTTTGCGTCATCTCAGCCGTGTAGAGATCAGAACCACCGTGGGCTTCTAGCGGGATGCCAGCCAGGTGTTTCCGCACTGCATCAGAACGAATTTGGATGGCCCCTCTTGTTTGAGCCAGTTGACGAGCCACCGTACTTTTGCCAGAGCCAGATAAGCCTGCCATGAGGATGACACGGCCCTGCTGGGGTTGGGTGTACTCCCACGCTAGACGGTAGTAGCGGGCAGCCGTCGCGGATGCCTCCTGCTTTGTGGCTTCAGGAACAGCGGGATCACTCAAAAGGAAGGAGGTCACTTTCGCACGGACGTAGGACTGACGGCTGAGGTACAGAGGTAAAACCTGTAAGCCTTCCCAATCACCCGTTTGCTCAATGTACGCATTTAAGAAGCGGTTGCTCAGGTCACGCCGATCGCGAGCATCCAGATCCATGATGATGTAGGCAATGTCGAACATCACATCAACAAACCGAAATGGCTCGTTGAATTCGATGCAGTCAAATAACAAGATTTTGTCGTGCCCCGAAGCATCGTGCCAAAGAGCAATGTTACGTAGATGCACGTCGCCGTGGCATTCACGAATCCAGTTTTGAGCGATGCGGCTCTCAAAGAGGGCTTGCTGCTCGGCGAACAAGCGATCGGTATAGTCCCTGGTTTCGTCTAGCTGCTGCTGGGTTTGAGGCCCGCCAATGTACTGGAGGGTTTGCTCATAGTTTTCGTCGATCGCCGCCCGAATTTTGGCGACCGTACCAAAGCTGCGAATGTAGTCGTTGGTCTCGGCACGGGCATGAAAGTCTGCCAGCACTCGTGCTAACTGTTCCAATAAGTCTTCGGTGAGTTCGCCTCGATCGAATAATTCTGTGAACAAACTCGACTGGGGAAACTGCTGCATTTTCACCACGTATTCCACAGCGTCTGTACCGTCAGATTCGCCTGTTCCACTGAGGTAAAAGCGATCGTCCGTTTGGATGATAGGCAGCACCTCCAGGTACAGCTCGGCGGCACCACGTTGATTTAGCCGCAGTTCCTCGGCACAAAAATGCTGTCGCTTTGCCAGCGTAGAGAAATCAAGAAACCCAAAGTTGACGGGCTTTTTCACCTTATAGGCATAATCACCCGTGAGCAGTACATAAGAGATGTGCGTCTGAATGACCTGAATGGGTGCCGTAACGGGATGGGGATAGAACGCAGGTGCGGTCATTTGTTGGATCAGCGCTGGCAGCAAAGCATCAGTCATGAGTCTTGATTTCGGTGAAAAGTGATCAAATCTAACAGAATCTCTGGGGTCGCAAGCTTTTTAATCATAGGATTCTCGATCCTGAAGTCAAACGTGTTTTAGTTTTCTCAATCAATTGTTTAATGAATTCAGTGTTCTGAGCGATCGAGCGACTTTGCCAAGAAATTAGATGTTGCTGAATCTGGGATGAATCGCTGCTTTTACCCAACCCTTCGCCCTTGAGGAGAAGGCGAGGGGACAGGATCTCTGACTCCCTTTTCCTTCGTGCGAAGGGTTGGGGATGGGGCAAAACATCCTTGTATGCAACAACACCAGAAATCCTTGAATCTTGATCGCAGGGTTCTTGATTACTGTATCTTTCAGAGTTTAGAGCTGTGAAAGAAAGAGTTCATCTCTGTGTTTATTGAATATTGTAAACGGAGAAAAATTGAAACAGGTTAGAAGAGGCCACTGGCCTTTGGTCGAAACGATTGTCATCAGCTTTGGAGTGTACGGGTTTCGGTTGTGAATTTCATCTGTGGTGTGAGTGAGGCGATATGATGACTAGGCTTTTTGGAATCACCCTGAGCGCAACTCTCGCGCTTGTGGGTCATGGTTTTTTGATGCAAGCACCTGCAAAGGCCGATTCTAGCCAGACTAAAAGCAGGCTTCCGGGCAGTGTAGTGGCATTAGAACAAAACGCTGTCCCTACGACGAATCGAGCGATCGGGGTAGAGAGCGATCAACGGTTGTCTGCTGCTCTGAACACGGTTGAGGCAGAGGATGCCTCCGTCAACGTGAATATGGAGCAAGTGACGTCAGTTTCTCAGCTAACAGACGTAAGACCGACTGATTGGGCGTTTCAAGCACTGCAATCGCTTGTGGAACGCTACGGCTGTATTGTTGGCTATCCCGATAAAACCTATCGTGGTAATCGCGCCCTGACTCGCTATGAGTTTGCGGCTGGGCTAAATGCCTGCATGGATCGCATTAACGAGTTGATTGCGGCTGGCACGGCTGATCTGGTCAAAAAAGAAGACCTGTTGGCGTTGCAGAAGCTGCAAGAAGAGTTTGCGGCTGAACTTGCAACGCTGCGCGGTCGGGTAGGTGCCCTTGAAGCTCGTACTGCTACGCTGGAGAAGCAGCAGTTTTCGACGACGACTAAAATCGGCACAGAGCTAGTGACGTATCTGGCGGATGCATTTGGCGATCGCGTTGACTCGCGCAACAACACCGCCATTGGGTACCGTCTGCGTCTCGATTTGGATACCAGCTTTACAGGTAAGGATCGGCTGCGGACTCGCTTGCAAGCAACGAACCTGCGGAAGTTCGATATCGGGTCTGACTTTGGGGTGTCGCCTGTGGGACGAGCGACCAGCGACCTCTCAGATGAAACCCGCTTCCTAGCGACGAGCACCAGTTCTAATAGCAATATCACGCTGAATCGGCTTCAATATCGCTTTCCCGTAGGCGAGAAGCTCACGGTGTTCCTGGATGCCAATACGATCGACCCGTCGATCGTCACCGATCCCATTACTCCGTTTAACGACCAGGTGACAGGATCGCCGTCTAACTTTGCCCAAATTGACCCCGTTTGGTTCCCGATCGGCAACCAGGCTGGCATTGCGGTGAACTATGCCATTAGCCCCAATTTCCAGTTTGATTTTGGTTATCAGGGTGAAGGGGATAGCCCCAATGACCCTCAACTTGGGGTGTTTAAGGCGGGCTACAGTGCCTTTGCTCATCTCATTGTTTATTCTGGCACCTTCAAACTGGGCTTCTTCTACATCAACTCATACTCCCCGCAGTTTGGGGTTGATACGCTGGCAGGTAGCAACGCCGCCAAGATCCTGGGAGCAGGGCCAGTGGTCGGCAACGGCTACAGCATCCAAATGGACTACCGCATTACCAGTTGGTTTGAGCTAGGAGGCTGGGTAGGGCTAACGCAAGCGCGAGCACTGGGCACAGGCACCAAAGGCGATGCCAATATCTGGAACTTTTCGATTGACTTTGCGTTTCCCGATTTGGGCAAAAAAGGCAACCTGGGCGGCATTGTGTTTGGGATGCAGCCCCGTTTGACGGGCACCAGTAATGCGGCTCTGGCTAGCGCGATCGGGTTACCTGCTGGGCAACGTGAAGACCGGGATACGGGCTACCACATTGAAGTGTTCTATCGCTACCAGATTACCGATAACATCTCGATTACGCCTGGTGTCATCTGGTTGACCGCTCCTAACCATGACGATCGCAACCCTGATGCTTTTGTAGGCGTGATCCGCACCACGTTTGTTTTCTAAGCACAAAACCTCGGAGGTTTAAGCGACTACATTTGGTTACGGCGCTTGATGCTTGATCAAAACCTCCGAGGTTTGCGTCAGCCCTACGATGATTTGGCTCGTCAATGGTGACGCTAAGAATTGTGCCAAGGGCTTTGCAACGTGCTGCGATCGTGTGAAATTTGCCTGATAGATTAACTGCCTGATAGATTGACTGCTCTTTATCCGCAACGCCCCATTGACAAGGAACTAATGATGAAACGTCGATCGCTTTTAACACTCTCTTTGATGACGATCGTGGCAACCACGACGCTGGCTAGCTGTGAACCACCTCAGCCAGGACAAAACGCCACCTCCAGCAGCGGCAAAAAAGTGCTGACGATGGTGACATCACCCGACTATCCGCCCTATGAGTACTACGATACAGCCAGTGGTGAACGCAAAATCGTGGGGTTTGATGTCGAAATTGCGAACAAAATCGCCAGTGAATTAGGCTACGAACTCAAAATCAACGAATCAGACTTCAACGGGTTGGTGCCTGCACTTCAGGCGAAACGGGCTGACTTTGTGATGGCAGGCATGACCCCTACCCCCGAACGCCAGAAAAACGTCGATTTCTCAACCGTTTACTACGAAGCCAAAAACACGATCGTTGCGCCTAAAGCCAGCAACTTGAAGACGACGAAAGACCTCGCGGGTAAAACGGTGGGTGTGCAGCTTGGTTCGATTCAAGAAGGCGATGCGAAAAAAATTGCCGAAAAAGTGCCTGGGATGAAAGTCAAACAACTGAACAAAGTGCCCGACCTCATTCAGGAAATTAAATCCAAGCGGATTGATGCGGCGATCGTGGAAGATACCGTTGCCAAAGGCTTTACTGAATCCAGCCCTGATCTGGCGTTCAACGTGATTCCATCCGAAGGGCCTTCTGGTTCTGCCGTTGCCTTCCCTAAAGGCTCGCCCCTGGTTGCAGATTTCAATAAAGCGCTGGAAAAAATGAAATCTAGCGGCGAAATTAAAACCCTCGCGGCAAAGTGGTTCGCCACCAGTGCTCCTGCATCACCGTCCCCTTCACCCTCTGGTTCCGCATCGCCGTCTGGTGCGATGTCGCCCTCTCCCAGCAAGTCGCCCTAGAAGCCTATAAATGTTTTTGCAAAGGTAGTTTGTTCTCTCTGTAGGGGCGTTACATGTAACGTCCCTACAGGATGCTTGGTGGAAGGTTTACCAACTGCGTTCTTGATTTGTCCTTTTGTCCGCTGCATTGAAAGGAATTTATGTTTCTACGCTTCAACAAACGTGCTGTGAGATTCCCTGCGTTGACTCGCTTACGATCGCGCTGGGCGATCGTGGTACTCCAAACCTTCCTGGTGATTGTCTTTGCAGGATACTTGGTGGCACAACCGCTACCCTCGATCGCGCAAAGCCCGACTCTATCCATTGAACGTGATACGGCTAGTCAACAGCAGAGTGCGATCGTTGCTCAGGTTCCAGCACCTCCGTCCACCGACGCTCCTGCCAGTACGGGTGGTCTCAATCTCGATTTTGGGCGCATTCAACCCGACATTCCGTTTATTCTGGCGGGCATTCCCGTTACCCTGATTTTTACCATCTCGTCCGTTTTGCTTGGGTTGGTCTGGGGTGGTGTGCTCTCGCTGTGCAAAATTTCGGGTGTAAAGCCACTGCAATGGTTTTCGTTCTTCTACACCAGCATCTTTCGTGGCACGCCGTTGCTGCTGCAGTTGTCACTGATCTATTTCGCTACACCGCAACTTACGGGTTACAACATTACGCCTTATCAGGCAGGGGTGCTGACGTTTACGCTTAACTCAGGGGCGTATATGTCTGAAACCATCCGGGCAGGCATTCAGGCAGTTGATAAGGGGCAGGCAGAAGCCTCCCTCTCACTGGGCATTCCTTACTGGCTCATGATGTGGGATGTCATTATGCCTCAAGCACTCAAAAATATTCTGCCTGCCCTGGTCAATGAAACCATTAGTTTGCTGAAAGATTCTTCACTCGTTTCGACGATCGGCGTAGTGGAAATTCTCCGTGCTGCACAAATTGTCGGTGCCAATAAGTACATCTATTTTGAACCGCTGCTGTTTGCAGGACTCATTTACTACATCCTGGTAATGGGGCTGACCTATGCAGCGAGTGCACTTGAAAGACGGCTAAGACGTAGCGAATGACGCAGTACTGCTTGCGGTTGTTGCGACATTCTAGTGTCAGACATTACCCTTAAGGTATTGATAAAAGGAGCTTTGAAAGCCGTGAGTGAAACCATCATTAAAACAGAAGGGCTGCACAAGTCGTTTGGCAAGCTGGATGTGCTCAAAGGCATTTCCACGGAGATTCGCAAAGGTGAAGTGGTCGCGGTGATTGGGCCGTCTGGGTGTGGCAAATCCACCTTGCTCCGCTGCATGAATTTGTTAGAAACGCCGACGCAAGGAAAAATTTACTTCAAGGGTGAAGAAATTACTGCCCCAAAAACGAATATTTCCAACGTGCGTCAACATTTAGGCATGGTGTTTCAGCATTTCCATCTGTTTCCCCACATGACGGTGCTGAAGAACGTCATCTATGCCCCTACGAAGATATCCAAAGTGCCATCAGAGAAAGCCCGAGAGTTGGGTATGGAACTGCTGGCAAAGGTGGGACTGGAAGAAAAAGCAGATGTTTACCCATCTCGCTTGTCCGGTGGGCAAAAACAACGGGTGGCGATCGCCCGTGCCCTTGCGATGCAGCCCGATGTGATTTTGTTTGATGAACCCACTTCTGCCCTTGACCCCGAAATGGTGCAGGAAGTGCTGGAAGTCATGAAAGGGCTGGCAAAAACTGGCATGACGATGGCGATCGTGACTCACGAAATGGGCTTTGCGCGTGAAGTGGCCGATCGCGTCTGGTTTCTCAACGAAGGCTCTCTCGCAGAAGATGCCGAACCTGATACGTTTTTCAGCAATCCTCAGTGCGATCGGGCCAAGCAATTCCTTGAGAAGATGCTTTAGTGGAATGGCTGAAATAACAATCCGAACTGCCCCCCACCCCCAAGTTTGGGGGAGCCAAATCTCAGAGTCCCCCAAATTTGGGGGATTTAGGGGGCGACCAGGGTGAAGCGTGTCCCCTTAAGTCAGCGCCATTCTGCTTTAGTGCGTGAAGAGAGCGATCGGCCATCAGCGATCAGCGATCAGCTTTTCTTTAACGGCGGTTTTGCTTTGGATTCACTCTACACCCCATACCTGCAAGCACATAGCTTTGCTCTGAAGGCTGCCCGCTGCTCGCTTTCTAGGTTTCGATCGCCTTTTGCCGACTGGAACGGGAAAATTCTGACATGAAAGGTTTCTCGAACAGCAGATGGAAGCCATAGCTTGCTAACAGTGCCATAGGTACCCCCAGCAGCAGTAATCCAAAAAACTTGCTCACAGGCGAATGCAAACCACTCAGCGGTAATTCAGCCAGACCCAGAATGGGTAGATGAATCAAGTACAAACTATAGGAGAATTTCCCCAACCAGACGACCCATTTTGATTCTAAAACGGCTAAAATGGCTAGGCGATCGTCTCGCTTTTCAGCCCGGTGAGTGGCACAGTCAACGATAACCGAGAGTGCAAAAAGGCCCACTAACAGATCGCTGATGAAAACAGTGGAGAAGTTGGCATCAATACTGGGTCGTAGGAAATATTCAGCCGCTAAGCCTGTCAAGGACATCCAGGCAAGGCTGCGCCAGGGAAAACGCTTGCGGAGAGCGATCGCGGTACGTTTTGGCGAGAACACAATATGTGCGCCGTACATGCCCAGCGCAAACAGTCCTAAAAACCAGGGAATCGCCTGATCTAAAGGGCTGTGAGGCAGGAAATGCAGCGCCAAACCGATCGCGAACGCAAGCCCAACTGCTGTCGCCAAATTGAGCCGCCGCCAGACTAGCAGCAGCAGGGGAAACACAAAGTAGATTTGCCACTCCGTAGCGACGCTCCACATCGGAATCTCCATTTTATAGATCCAACTCAAGCTCAAATTTTGAATCAGTAAAACGTGAGACAGAATCGTGCCTTCTGTTAAAGCTGGCATTGACTCATTCCAGGCAACCCCCATCAAGCTTTGTAGCGGTCTGGGAATGACCAAAAACAACAGCACCAGCAGGATGAGCGTCATGTAGTAGGGCGGTATAATTCGCCAAGCCCTTCGTTTGAGATATTGAAGTACGCCCCCTCTCAGTTGCCCTGTTGCGCTACGTACAACGGGCAGCATCAAGCAGAACCCGGAAAGCACAATGAAGATGGAGACCGCATTGCGACCGTGGGTCATCCACCGCGTTGCCCAGTAAAAGAGAACTGGTAATCCATCACCTTGCAGACCTGCATCAATTTCACGGTAAACATGCACTAGCACTACGTAGAAGGCAGTTAACCCACGCATGCCATCTAAAAATTCCAGCCGAATTTTAGGTGGTAGTGGTGGGTTTGCTCCCGGTTTCAGCCCCTCCCCTTCAACGTTTGCCATAGCGAGTCCCATGATGTGAGCGGGTTCAGTGAAATATTTTTTGCGATCGGTGCTAATTTTACCGTAATGCTCCATGAGCACAAGGGCTAACAGTCAGGCTTTAAAGTTCTTTCACAAGCGAGTTTTGCATCACCGCTTTGCGATCGACGGCTCAACTAATGACCTGCCTGTTCTTACTCCATTCTTATTTTTTTGGTTTAAGCTTCAGCCACAGTGAATTTAACATTCACTCGACCTCTAAATATGGCGATCGTATGTCGCTTGCGATCGCCCTTCCTAGCCCTTCTTCAAAGGTAAGAGCCAGCGCTATCAACAGGCATTGCGGCTTTTGCACTCACACGTTGAGCGGACGGCAACTGCCCCCATGCGGGTCAGCGACCGCTTGTAAGGTTTAGATGCTCCTGGTAGCTTAATTGAGGCTGGGTTCATTCTATAACTGAGTTCGTTGCATCAAACCCTAAGCTTTAGGACACACCATTATGACTTCAGAAAGCCAACGGTTGCAGGACTGCCGAGACGGAAAAGCCGTTTGGAAACTCTGGGGACCGTATCTCAGCGAGCGCCAGTGGGGTACTGTGCGAGAAGACTACAGTGATAACGGCGATGCCTGGAATTATTTAACGCATGACCAGGCGCGATCGCGTGCCTACCGCTGGGGCGAAGATGGTTTGGGTGGCATTAGTGATACGCATAGCCTGCTGTGTTTTGCACTGGCCTTGTGGAATGGCAACGATCCCATCTTAAAAGAGCGATTGTTTGGGCTGAATAACAGTGAAGGCAATCACGGCGAGGATGTGAAGGAATACTATTTTTATCTGGATAGTACACCTACGCACTCCTACATGAAGTATCTCTACAAATACCCGCAGGCAGAGTTTCCCTATGCCGACCTGGTGAATACGAACCGTAGCCGCAGTCGTGATGAATTGGAATATGAACTGCTGGATACGGGCATTTTTGATGACGATCGCTACTTTGATGTGTTTGTGGACTATGCCAAAGTCAGCGCTGAAGATATGTTGATTCAGATTAAGGTGTGTAATCGAGGGCCAGAAGCCGCTGCTTTGCATCTCTTACCGACTCTCTGGTTTCGCAACACCTGGAGCTGGAAAGACGGTGGCTCCAAACCTATTATGCAAAAGTACGAAGGTGCAGGGTATAGCGTTGTGCACGCGTATCACACCAATCCACTATTTAAAGAAAAGCTGGAAGACTACTATCTGTACTGCGATCGAGTCGTGCCCTTACTATTCACGGAAAATGAAACGAATAACGAGCGCTTGTTTGGAACTGATAATGACGGCCCTTACGTGAAAGATGCCTTTCACAACTACGTGGTGCATGGGCAGACAGAGATGGTGAATCCCTCTGCGATCGGGACTAAAGTTGCGCCCCATTACCAAATCATGGTCGAAGTGGGAAAAACCCAGATCGTTCGGCTACGCCTGTCGGCAACACACCCCAACCAGCTTGGAAACCCTTTTGATGCGTTTGAATCGGTATTGACCGCTCGGCAGAAAGAAGCGGATGAGTTTTACGCCAGCGTCACGCCAGCGTCGGTCAAGGCGGATGTCGATCGTACTAACGTCATGAGGCAGGCACTTGCAGGGATGCTGTGGTCAAAACAGTACTTCTATTACGATGTGGAAAAGTGGTTGGAGGAGCATAACGTTACCCCCTACATGCGCCCCGATCAGCGACGGCACGTGCGGAACAGCGATTGGCATCATATGTATACCGATGATGTCATTTCCATGCCAGATAAATGGGAGTATCCCTGGTTTGCCGCGTGGGATTTGGCGTTTCACATGATTCCTTTGAGCATTGTTGACCCAGACTTTGCCAAGCGGCAATTGGAACTCATGTTGCAAGAAGACTACATGCATCCCAATGGGCAAATGCCTGCCTACGAGTGGAATTTTGGGGATGTGAATCCACCCGTTCATGCCTGGGCTACCTGGGAGATTTATACCCGCGATCGAGAGCAGAATCATGGCGCTGGTGACATCAACTTCCTGAAATATGCGTTTTCTAAACTGCTGATTAACTTTACCTGGTGGGTGAACCGCAAAGACACCATTGGCAACAATGTTTTTGAAGGCGGCTTTTTAGGTTTGGATAATATTGGCGTGTTCGATCGCAGTGCGCCCTTGCCCACTGGCGGCATTCTAGAACAAGCGGATGGTACTGCCTGGATGGTCTTTTTTAGTCAGCGGATGTTGCAAATTGCGATCGAGCTGGCGATCCACGATCCTCTCTATGAAGACCTGGCGATCAAATTCTTTGAGCATACATTATGGATTGCTGGCGCGATGGATCGCATTGGTGAAAACTGCGATGAGCTGTGGGATGAAGAAGATGGGTTTTTCTACGATTTGCTGCGCTTGCCTAATGGCGATTGCCAGCGATTGAAGGTGCGATCGATGGTGGGATTACTGCCACTGATGGCGATCGCGGTTTTTCCACCCAACGTCTTCGAGAAACTCAGTAAATTCAAAAAACGGGCGCAGTCTTTTTTGATGCGTCATCCTGAATTGACAGCGAACATTCATCTACCCACAACGCCAGGTGTCAACGGACGGCTCATGCTTGCTCTGGTGAATGAGCAAAAGCTTCGTCGCACTTTAGCCATCATGTTAGATGAGACTGAGTTCCTTAGTGAATATGGGATTCGAGCGCTTTCCCGCTATCATCACGATCATCCGTTTCTCTTTGACCATGCTGGGCAGGAGTTTCGGGTTGATTATCTACCCGGCGATTCCAATACAGGGATGTTTGGTGGTAATTCCAACTGGCGCGGCCCTATTTGGATGCCTGTTAACTTTCTGCTACTACGATCGCTCATTCATCTCTATAGCTACTATGGCGATGCGTTTACGATCGAATACCCCACTGGATCAGGTCAACAAAAAACATTGTTTGACGTGTGGAAGGAAGTGAGCGATCGTCTGACCCGTATGTTCTTAAAAGATGAGTCAGGACGACGACCCATTTATGGCGGCGCTGAAAAGTTCCAAACTGATCCATACTGGAAAGATCTCATCCTCTTTTACGAATATTTTCACGGCGAAAACGGTGCTGGCATTGGTGCCAGTCATCAAACAGGCTGGACGGGCTGTGTAGCACGTATAATCCAGACAACAGGGTTTATGACGAAGGAGATTATTTCTCAAACCACCACTCCGGGCGATACGACTCGTTATCAGTATTAAGCCTTGATGTAGCCAACACACGTTTTTTAGCGGAGAGCTTTAAATGCGAGGAGCTTTAGGGGAACGGTATGAACTGGTTTATACAAGCTGTTGTTGCGGGCATAACAGCGTTTATTGCAACCAATATTGATGACATTGTGATCCTGATGCTCTTCTTTGCTCAGGTGAATACGACGTTTCGCCCAAAGCATATTTTTATGGGGCAGTACCTCGGTTTCGCGATCTTAATTGCGCTGAGTCTGCCTGGTTTCTTCGGTGGGCAGGTGTTGCCCAAAGCATGGATTGGGCTGTTGGGCCTGATTCCCATTGCGATCGGGCTTAAAGAGTTACTAAACCAGAAAACGGCTAAACCGGACATTCAGAACGTAGCTGATGAGCTGAGCCTACCTCAGACGGGCCATCCAATCCGTTCAGCGGTTACTAGCCTGCTTGCGCCACCAGTCTATCAAGTTGCGACCATTACCGTTGCCAATGGCGGTGATAACGTTGGCATTTATGTGCCGCTTTTTGCGAGCAGTAGCCTCTCTAGCTTAAGCGTTATTCTAACTACGTTTTTCGTGATGGTTAGCCTGTGGTGTTTCATTGCCTACCAGCTCACTCAACATCCATTGATTGCGCAGGGCTTAACTCGCTGGAGCGGTGCGATCGTTCCCTTTGTACTCATTGGCCTGGGCCTTTTTATTTTGGTTGACAGTGAATCGTATCGGCTTTTGCCAAGGCTGTGAGTGGGACAGGCGTATGAGTCTTATAACTTCCAAGAGCCAAACTCGATGGCGGATTTCCTTTGTTTTAGCTGTCACAGTTTTTATCAACTATTTAGATCGAAATAATCTCTCGCTGGCGATCCCTCGTATTGCTCAGGATTTTGGCTGGAGTGATCGCGAAATCGGTTCCAAGGGTGAATTATTATTAGCGGCCTTCTATGTCTCGTATGCCTTTTCTAACATGCTGCTGAGTCCTGCTGCTGAGCGGTTTGGGCCAAAGCGGAGTGTAATGGTGGCAATTGGAGCTTTCTCACTTATCACGCTCTTGAGTGCTCCCTTGGGATACTCTCTCACGGCGTTGATTGTATTGCGCCTCCTTTTGGGATTGGGTGAAGGCGTACATATTCCGATGGCGAGTGCGATTACCAGCCGTTGGTTTTCGTCGAATGAACGATCGCGTGCCAATGCAATTTGGGGCAGCGGCATTCTGCTGTCTACGGCGATCGCGCCGCTCATTGTGGTGCCGTTGATTCAGTCTTGGGGTTGGCGACAAACGTTTGCTAGTTTGGGTCTTGGCGGGATGGTGCTGTCGCTGCCATTGGTTTACGTGCTAGTGCGAGATCAGCCGTCTCGCAAGGAGCGTCCCCAGCCATTTGTTACCGCTATAGAGGATGAGCAGGCAATTGAGTCGTCGATCGCGTATCGTCGAGATGCTCGGTTTTGGCTTGTGGTCATTGGCGGGAGTCTCAATGCGTTTTGTGCGTTTGGCTTATTGAATTGGTTGCCGACCTACTTTAATCGTGCCAAGGGGATTGATTTTGAACAATTGGGCTGGCCCCTTGCCCTGGTGTTTACTGCTGGCATTGTGGGTATTGCTCTGATGGCTTACATCGGAGACAGGCTGCAACGGCGAACGCAACTGGCTGGTATCGGCTTTTTACTGGCTGGTGGCATGGTGTACATTGCGTCTCTGACAACGCAGGTGGAACTGCTGGTGCTGTTTTTTGCGATCGCCGTGTTCTGCCAAAGCGCGTATGGTGCTCAAGAATATGCCATTGTTCAACGTCTTTTGCCGAGCGATCAAGTGGGCGCAGGGACGGGGCTTTATAACGGGTTGGCAGTTTTATTGGGAGGAGTCGGTGGTTCCTTGATTCCAGGCACCATTGTGGCGATGACAGGCAGTTTTGATGCGGGCATGCTTAGCATTGTGGTGGGTGCATGGCTGGCATCGGGTGTGATGTTTGTGCTGGCACGGCTCATTCGCTACTGATTAGGACAAAAGACGGTAACAGTCTTGCGCGATCGCCCAATCTTCTTGGGTGTGGATGACAAAGATACGCACAGTGGAATCTGCTGAGGCGATATCTTGATCGATGGGATGGTGCTGGTTCTTTTCGGCATCGAGCTTCAAGCCCATAAAGCGAAAGCTTTCGCAGGCAAGAGAGCGCACGATCGCAGCATTTTCGCCTACACCAGCGGTAAACACGATGGCATCTAAACCACCCAAACTGGCAAGCATGGAACCCATACACGATCGCAACCGATGGAGGTAAATATCTAACGCAAGCTGGGCTTGTGGATTGCCAGCGTCGATCGCTTGCATAACCTGACGCAAATCGGCAGATACGCCAGAGATACCCAGCAATCCAGAGGCTTTATTAAGTTCCTGATCCAGACGATCAGTAGTGTAGCCCTCTTGCCGCATGAGATACAGCAGAATACTCGGATCAACCGAGCCAGAGCGCGTTCCCATCATCAGCCCTTCCAGAGGCGTAAACCCCATTGTGGTATCAATACTGCGTCCATGCTGAATGGCAGACAGGGAACACCCATTGCCCAAATGGCAAACCATCAACCGCAAGTCTTTGAGATCTCGGTGTAAAAGGTGGGCGACTCGATGAGCACAGTATTGATGGCTGATGCCGTGGAACCCATAGCGCCGAATCCCTAAAGTAACCCATTGGTAAGGTCCTGGATAGACTGCCGCCGCCTCTGGAAGATGGCTATGAAAGGCCGTATCAAAGGCCGCAATTTGTGGAATCTCTGCACCGAAAGCGCGTTCGATCGCCTCAATGCCTTCCAAGTTAGCGGGATTATGCACGGGTGCGAGAACGGCTAAACGGGCGATCGCGTCCTTCACATCGGCGGTAATTCGCACGCTCTCTCGATGGTCTTGCCCACCATGTACGATGCGATGCCCCACCACATCGATCGCGGATGGATGGTCAATGACTTTGGTTTTCCCACTCCAAAGGGTTTCTAGCATGTGAACAATCACATTTGAGCGCTGCTGGGCGGGCCCTTCTTCTTCTAACACAGTCGCCGCTGTTTTAACCTTAATTTCGGCAGCACTCTGATGATGAGTCCAGTCAACAGTAGCCTCCCAAAGCGGCTCAGGAGGAAGCTCTGGTAATGGATCACTTACCTCATACAGACAGCTTTTTTGGCTACTGGAGCCTGCATTGAGAATCAGAATTTTCATAGATCACGTTTGAAATGGGTGTCACAACATTGCTCCTGAGTTTGTGATAGCGGTTTGTTTAACGGCTCACCTCTATCAAACTGTACGTTTTTGATTCATTCTAGTGGTGATGGAATGCGATCGCATCAAGTTAGGACTTACGCAAACCTCAGAGGTTTTGACCAAGAATCAGGCATCGTCATCAAATGTGCTCGCTTAAACCTCCGAGGTTTTGGTCAAATGCGTAAGTTCTATAAGTAATACCGATTTAAAGAATGACGGCTACAGATCAATCGGTGGGTAGGGGCAAGGCATTGCCTTGCACCTACAGGATGTGTCGCATTTTCAATGCAAATTGGTATAAACGAACACACTTAAACGGAATCGACTGGAGGAGCTGACCGCTAACCGCTGAAAGCTGACCGCTCTGAACACATCAGTTCCATTACAAGTTTCTACTTATTCGATCGCGATGACAACGTCGCTGGATTTTATGACCGCGTATGCAACGTTGCCCTCTGCCAGTTCTAACGTCTCAGCAGACGTGGTTGTAATAATGGATGTGAGTTCGACGGCATGCACAATTTCCAACGTCACTTCCGTATTGACCGAGCCTTTGATGATGTGTTTAACCCTGCCCTCTAAAACGTTGCGAGAACTAACTTTAAAGGGTCGTTTGGGTAGAGCGCGGGGCTGCGGTTCACTGGTTTCTGGAAGCGGCACGTTGACAGGCTGTTCTGGTTGAGCTGTGGTGTCATCCCTTAAGCCTCGCAACATCTCCCGCAGGACTTCTGTCTTCGTGCGCTGAGACTGCTGACAAATTGTCTCCAACAGTTGACGCTCTTCTTCAGAAGCCTGGAATGTAATCCATCCCTGGTCTTTTCTAGGCATTTTATTACCAACTAAGTTGGAAAAACTGGCTAAATTGGTATGATTTTACCAACTCTAGCCGTTAAGCTTTTTATTCCAGTGAGGATTATATGAGACATAAGCAGTTTTTGATTTTTCTGCCTGTAGCGCTAATCAGTTTTTTCCTGGTGCTTGCTTTGCAGCTAGTACCCCCTGTGCCCGTTCAAGCCACTACTCCACTACTGGTTTCTGCGGCTGCTAGCCTAAAAGACGTGCTGGAAGACGTTAAGCCGCTGTATCAAAAGAGCCATGCTGATGTGAGTCTAGCGTTCAACTTTGGGGCATCGGGTGCGTTATTACAGCAGATTGAACAAGGCGCGCCTGCCGATGTGTTTATTTCAGCTGGGAAGCGTCAGATGGATACGCTCGATCAACAGGGAGCGATCGCTCCTGGCACCCGTACCAACCTTGCAAACAATAAGTTGGTCTTAATTGTGCCTAAAGATTCCAGAGGTGTAACCAGCTTCAATAGTTTGCAGCAGCCAGAGATCAAGCGGATTGCCGTTGGTGAACCACGTAGCGTTCCAGCAGGGCAGTATGCAGAAGAAGTTTTCAAAAAGTTGAACCTGGTGGATGCAGTGAAGCCCAAGTTAGTCTATGCCAACAACGTGCGGCAGGTTCTGGCAGTGGTAGAAAGCGGGAATGCCGATGTGGGATTGGTTTACCTCACAGATGCCAAAATTTCTAACAGGGTGAGAATCGTTGCTACTGCGGCTGATTCGTACCATTCACCGATCGTCTATCCGATGGCAGTGCTGAAGAGGAGCAAAAATATCGCTGCTGCCAAAGCGTTTGTGCAGTACCTCTCTGGCAGTGAAGCAAAAGGTGTTTTAAGAAAGTATGGGTTTATTGTGCCGAAGTAGAGAGGGGGAAGAGGTTGGGAGATGGGGCGGAATAGGAAATGTGTCCCCAATCATACCAATCTAATTTAAGCGGTAAGGCTGATACTCAAGGTTTTTGAGCTTAATTGATGACGCGCCCTACTTACATAAGCATCTAAACACAGGCATCCAACCTGTGGCAATGAAGAGATACAGAACCGCTGTCTTTCTCCATCAAGCTTGCTTTACGTGTTTTACAGCGTGTCTTTTGACAGTTGGTTCCATTCTATGCGACACCTCAACAGGAGTGTAAAAAGCTGCCTGTGCTGATGGCTGCCGCCAGCCATTATCAAGATTTAAAGGTGTGAGGAATGGTGAAGCGTAAGTGGTTCATTTACCTGAGTGTACCAGGGTTATTTTACCTGGGCTTTCAACCTGTTAATGCTCAATCTGCTTTAGAAGCGAAGACGACCCAAATTAAACGAGTGAAAGATTTTCCTCGTCCCATAATCAGCGTTCAACAGTGGTTGACGCAAGTAACTCCGATCGCAGGCATCGTTCAAATTACAGCAGTAAAGCTAAACCCGACTCAGGATGGTTTGCAAATCGTCCTGGAGACTAGCGGCGGGGAGCCGTTTCAGGGAACAACGACTGTTCAGAAAAATCGCTTGATTGCTGAAATTTCCAGGGCACAGTTGCAACTGTCAGATGGGAAAGAGTTTCGCCAGAACAATCCGGCTCCGGGAATTGCGGCAGTGCGTGTGAGCGCGATCGCTGCCAACACTGTACAAGTCGTTATCACTGGCATTGATGGCGCACCAGAAGGCACAATTCTCAAAAGCCAATCTGGTTTAGTTCTTAGTGTGCTGCCGTTTGAGCCAGAAGAGGAACTGGTAGTGACCGCTCAAAAACGACCGGAATCTGCTCAGAATGTGCCGATCAGTTTGACGGCGATTCCTCGACAAACGTTGGAAGATGCTGGCATCAACTCGGTTCGCAAAGTTGCCGCTAATGTCCCAAACTTCTTTGCCACATTGGGGCAACGCTCTTTTAATTTTCAAACCATTCGCGGCATCGGCAACAGTAATTATCTCGTGCGGGATGCGATCGGCTTTTACATTGATGGCGTTCCCTACGAAAATGTGCATCAGTATTTGCCCGGTGAGCTATTTGATTTAGAGCGGGTAGAAGTGCTACGTGGGCCGCAAGGCACGCTATATGGTCGCAGCAGTCAAGCGGGAGTGGTTAATATCATCAGCCGCGCACCCACCAATTTCCCAGAAATTCAAGTCGGTGGTGGTTACGGCAATTTCAACCAGCGACGGGCAAATCTCTCGCTCAGCGATGCCATTATCAAAGACCAATTGGCCTTTCGGCTGTCTGGTTCTTATAATGCGCGGGATGGTTTCACACGCGATACGCTGCTGGGTAAAGATGCTGACGCTCAATCGTCTCTGTTTGGACGCGCCAACCTCGTTTGGACACCGTCTAAGGAATGGAATATTGCCTTTAATGCAAACGGTGGCAGTAACCAGGATGGAGATGCCACATTTGTTTTACTCAGCCAGCGCGATCCGTTTAAGGTGCAGCGCAACTTTCCGGGTTCCCTGGATGTGTCGCTCAATACCCAATCAGTGCGAATTGCCTATGAAGGTGCAGCCGTCAATGTAATCTCAACCACAGCCCACAATCAAACTGATCTTACCTACATCTCAGATATTGACTATAGCCCGATCGACCTGCTGCGTGGAGAGTCTAGACAGCCTTCAACGATCTGGAGTCAGGAAATTCGCATCCAGTCACCTGCAACTGCCGATCGCTTCCGCTGGGTCATTGGAGGTTACTATCAGTCAAGGTCGCTCGATATTCGTTCAAAAACCTTCTACACGCCGTTAGCGGCATCGCTATTCGGCTTGCCTGGTAGTGGCGTTGGACGACTGACGGGCTTGTATGACCAAACAACGTTTGCTGGCTTTGGACAGATTGATTTCAAGCCGATCGATCCGCTCACGTTAACAGCAGGGTTGCGCTACGAAACCTTTGGCGATCGCTTGAGTCGCTCAAACACCTTTGAATCTTCTGGGTTAGGTGAGGTTCCCATTGGCCCAACCGTCAACAATTCTGAAATTAATGGGGATGTTGTGCTGCCTCGATTGGCGGTGCAGTATCGCTTTAGTCCCACAGTCATGGCCTATGGCAGTGTGGCGCGGGGGTATAAACCAGGAAGCCAAAATTATGGATCGGATGATCTGACCCAGTTTGTAGTGCGCCCAGAAAAAACCTGGAGCTATGAGTTGGGTGTAAAAACTAATTGGCTTGACAATCGCTTCACGGCAAATGTAGCGGTGTTTTGGAGTGACATTGATGACTATCAACTGCTCCTACCCGACGAGTTTGGCTTCGCCTTTGTAAGTACGAACGGAGGAGTTAGAACCCGTGGATTTGAACTAGAGCTAGCCGCAAAACCGTTTCAAGGCTTTGAGGTGAACGCTGGCTTTGGCTACACTAATGCAAAGTTTACTCAGTATCGCAACCCTTTCACAGGAGAGAACTTCAGAGGTAATCGTCTCACCTACGCACCCGACTATACGCTAAATTTGGGTGTGCAGTACCGCAACAGCGGCTTCTTTGGCAGGGTTGATTTGCAAGGGTTGGGGACTTACTTTTTTGATGATGCCAACACCATTAAGCAGCCGCCGTTTGCTTTAGTGAATGCTCGCATTGGGTACGAATGGAAAAGCGTAGGAATTTACTTCTACGTTGATAATCTCTTTAACAAGGAGTACGTTACAGCGGCATTTCGTCCTCCCGAAACATTAGCATCCTTTGGCGATCGCCGGACCTTTGGCTTTCAGGTGCAAGCGAAGTTTTAGCATTCAACATCCTATCATTGACCGAGGCAACCCTATTGTTTAACTCTGCAACTATGAAACTGACGCTTGAATCATCGCTCATCGCTCTCATGCCGCTTCTGACAAGCCTATTAGGCGCGATCGTCCAACCTGCAATGGCAGCCGAAACTCAATCGGTAACAATTCGGTTTGCAGCTAAAGTAAAAAATCAACCTTTTTCCTGTCAGGCGACTTATCAATTGGGTAAGCCTGCCGTAAATCAGGTCGCGTCTGACTTCCGGTTTTATGTTTCAGAGGTCGCACTGATTGATGCTACTGGAAAAGCAGTTCCTATCACATTAGAACAGGATGGCAAGTGGCAGTATCAGAACACTGCGCTACTGGATTTTGAAGATAAGACAGGAGCCTGTGCCAATGGGACGGTTGAAACCCGCGATCGCATTATCGGCACTATTCCTAAAGGCAACTACACTGGATTAAAATTCACCCTCGGAGTGCCATCTAATCTGAACCATGAAGATTCTGCCCTGGCTCCATCGCCCCTTAACTTGACTGGGCTGTGGTGGAACTGGCAGTTTGGCTATAAATTTGCCCGCATTGATTTGCAAAGTCCAGCAATGGCTTCAATGGGTAAACAAAAGCATCAGGGACATGGCGACTCGATCGGCTTTCCCATTCATTTAGGCAGCACCGGATGTGAGGGTGGCGCTGCCAGCGAAAAAACCACTGCCTGTCGCCATTCCAACCGAGCAACCGTTACCTTAATGCGCTTTGATTCGACAAAAAATACAGTCGTAGCCGATTTGGCACGACTAACGGCTAATACCGATTTGAGCCAAAAACAACCCAATGCCGTGGGATGTATGTCTGAGCCTAATAACAAAGGTTGTATCGGCATTATGGCAAATCTTGGGTTACCCTTTATGGGTAAATCTACAGCAAAGCAAACATTCTTTCGGGTTGAGTAGTGGCATTGAAAGGAAAACGAAAATTCGCACGGGCGATCGCGCTAGTGTTATCGTTTCTGCTTGCGATCGGGCTAAGCAAAGCATTTGCGGCATCCAGTCCACCCTCAACTTATGAATGGAATCTGCCTGCCAATTTACCCAGACCGATCGTACCTGCTGATAACCCAATCACCCCTGAAAAGGTCGAATTGGGGCGGTATCTGTTTTACGAGAAGCGGCTTTCAATCACAGGAAACTACTCCTGTGCATCCTGTCATGAGCAAAAACGTGCCTTTACCGACGGCAAACCCGTTGGCATCGGTGCGACTGGAGAAAAGCATCCCCGTAACTCCATGAGTTTGGCGAACATCGCCTATAACTCCGTACTGACCTGGGCAAACCCCCTGATGACAAGGCTAGAATCTCAAGCACTCGTGCCGATGTTTGGCGAACATCCCGTCGAACTGGGAATGGTTGGGCGGGAAGAGCAAATGCTTACCATGCTGCGCCAAAGCTCGACTTACAAAAAACTATTTGCAGCAGCTTTTAGTGCAGAGACAAACGCCATTAATTTGAGTAATCTCACAAAAGCTCTAGCATCCTTTGAGCGTAATTTAATTTCATTCAACTCGCCTTACGATCGCTATCGGTTTGGTGGTGACAAAAATGCCATTTCTGCCTCTGCAAAACGAGGTGAAACGTTATTCCACAGTGAACGCTTAGAATGCTTTCATTGTCATGGTGGATTCAACTTTTCAGACTCACTCAAGCATGATCGTTTAGCCTTCACTGAAATTGCTTTTCACAATACTGGTCTTTACAACATCGATGGTAAAGGTGCTTTTCCATCCAATAACACCGGAGTCTATGAAATCACTCAACAACCCATTGATATGGGACGTTTCAAAGCACCGACGCTACGAAACATTGCCTTGACAGCTCCCTATATGCACGATGGCAGCATTGCCACGCTAGAGGAAGTCATTGACCATTACCGAGCGGGTGGACGCACTGTTCAGGCTGGAGAGTATGCTGGAATTGGCAGCCAAAACCCATTTAAAAGCCACTTCATTTCTGGGTTCCAAATCATCTCTACAGAGAAACAGGACTTGCTCGCATTTCTCCACAGCTTGACAGATGAATCGTTTATTCACAATCCAGCATTTAGTGATCCCCATTTCAACAATGTGGTTGATTGATGGATAAAAGCAAGTATAGGGGGCGATCGCTGTTGAGTTTGCGATATGTCAGGAATTACACATGTCTTACAGCGTGTCTTTGACAGTTGGTTCCAGTCTTTGCCATATCCCAGTAGGAGTGTAAAAACTTGACTGTGCTGACGATTACCGTCAGTTGCTGAGGGATTCAAAGGTGTGAAGAATGTTTAACTTCAAGTGGTTCATTCACCTAAATGTATCAGTTCATAGTCCTCCACGGGGACTAAGGGAAATTGCCTTTGCGAGGTACCATGAGGTCTGTTTAAATCAGTGTGAACAGCATGAATGATGCGATCGCAGTGCCACTTGACCTGTCTCCACTCTGGATTTCGCTCAAGGTATCGCTGTTGGCAACGGGCTTCACATTCTTTGTGGGTATTGCAGTTGCTTACTGGATGTTGGGCTATCGCGGCAAGGGGCGATCGTTGCTGGAAGGGCTTTTTGTCTCGCCGCTGATTCTGCCACCGACCGTTGTGGGGTTTCTGCTGCTGTTGCTGTTTGGTAAGAATGGGCCGGCTGGACAACTGCTCATGTCAGTTGATTTCAGTGTGGTTTTTACGTGGTATGGAGCGGCGATTACGGCAACAGTCGTGTCTTTTCCCCTGATGTATCGCACAGCATTGGGAGCCTTTGAGCAAATTGATGCCAATCTTTTAGCGGTTGCTCGCACGTTAGGTGCCTCAGAATGGACGGTGTTTCGTTGCGTGATGCTGCCCCTGGCGCTGCCCGGAGTCATTGCTGGAGCGGTGCTTGCCTTTGCTCGCGCCCTGGGTGAATTTGGTGCCACATTGATGCTGGCAGGTAATATTCCTGGTCAGACGCAGACGATTCCAATGGCAATCTACTTTGCGGTGGAAGCAGGTGCTATGCAGGAAGCCTGGTTCTGGGCGATCGTGATCATGCTCATTTCACTGTCGGGCCTTTTTATGGTCGATTTTTGGCAGGAGCAGCAAAAAAAGCGACGCTTTGCGTTCAAGCTATCAAGTCCAGCGACGATCGCGCGAACAGTAACGGTACCTGCCCCGATCGCGTCACCCGAACAGCCAGCAGCTTTCCACAACGGGTTGTCTGGCTTACTGGTCAATATACAAAAGCGGCTGACCCATTTCGATTTAGATCTAACCTTTAATGTTGGGACATCTACGCTAGGAATTTTGGGCGGATCGGGGGCGGGCAAAAGTATGTTGCTGCGCTGTCTGGCAGGGATGGAAAGCCCAACCAAAGGGCAAATTGTTTTGAATGGACGAGTGCTGTTTGACGCCAAACGGGGGATTAACGTTTCCAGCCGCGATCGCCGCATCGGGTTTCTGGTGCAAAACTATGCGCTGTTTCCCCACATGACAGTGGCAAAAAATATTGCCTTTGGCTTGCCCAAAGCCCTTTCTGCTAGTGAAGCCCAACAGCGTGTAGAGGCTCAACTGGCAGCGGTGCAGTTGCAGGGTTACGGCGATCGCTATCCCAACCAGCTATCCGGTGGGCAGCAGCAACGGGTTGCGTTAGCGCGAGCACTGGCGAGTGAACCAGAATTGTTACTGCTGGACGAGCCTTTCTCAGCGCTAGACACACACCTGCGTAGCCAGATGGAACAGGCCATGATTACACGTCTCCGCAGCTTTCACGGCGTGAGCCTTTTTGTCACTCACAATTTAGAAGAAGCCTATCGAGTCTGTGAGAATCTGCTGGTGCTGGAGCAGGGTCACGCTCTGGCATATGGTTCCAAATACGATATTTTTGAACGACCGGGGCTGTTGGGCGTGGCTCAGTTAACGGGCTGTAAGAACATTTCGGTTGCAAAGGCGATCGATTCACAAACCGTTCTAGCAACCGATTGGGGTTTGTCATTGCAAGTGCTGGCCTTGCCCGATCACCTCGCGTATGTAGGGATTCGTGCTCATCAAATGCGGTTTGTTGATGCGGTTAATCAGGTCAATACTGTTCCGTGCTGGTTGGTTCTCATTAGCGAAACACCGCATCGCATGACGGTATTTTTGAAATTCAATACCCAACCCGATCACCCACAGGACTATCATGTGCAGGCAGAAGTGTTTAAGGAAACCTGGGAGTCGCTGAAGCAGAAGCCATTGCCCTGGCTCGTCTACCTCGATCCACTCCGACTCATGTTACTAAATTAGGTAATTCAGATCTTGCACCATTCTCAAGAAAGCATCTTTCATACCAATTTGCATTGAAAATGCGACACATCCTGTAGGGGCAAGGCACTGCCTTGCCCCTACCCACCGATTGATCTGTAGCCGTCATTCTTTAAATCGGTATCAGTCAGCTCGGCTATCGCATACTCCCGCCCTGAACTCAAAGTTCGGGCTAACAGCGGTAAGGCCACTTCAGTGGACTCAGAGCTACGAGGCGGCTTATCAGTCCGTTGAAACGGACTTCATTCGATTAACCCGTAATTTATTGCAGGGCGAGTGATTGGGAAAGGTGCAAGATTTAAGGTAACAGTCCCTATTAAACGGGTATGCTCCTAAAGCAAGTAGGAGTGTTACACCCGTTTAAATTCACCATTTTGTACGTATGTTTCAACTAGCAACCATTGCTCGTTGAGGCAGTCCCCTTAGCTTTTGAGTATTCTCAACCATGCTTTGTGCAAAGGTATCAATCCGCTTTGAGAGGTTCTCATCCTGCAGATTGCCATCTTGATCAAAGGCTTTCCACACTTGTCCGATCGCCACCTGTTCTGGAATCGTCCAGGCGTGAATCCATCTCGTAATGGTTCGCATATCATTCAGGGCATTACTATTAGACTGTCCACCTAAAACGCTCATGAGGCCAGTGACTTTGCCAGAAAAGTGGTCAAAACTCATGAGATCAAGCGCATTTTTGAGTACACCACTGAGGCTACCGTGATATTCGGGCGTCACCAGAATGATGCCGTCCGCCTCTAGCACCGCTTTGCGAAGCTTTTCGACATCGGGGTAGTCCGGGTACTCGTCACTACCATCACAAAAGGGGAGGTTTAGCTCCCGTAAATCTAGCAACTCTACTTCAGCGCCCAATGCCCTGACGCGTTCTATGACAACGCTCAAAGCCTGCTGGCTGTACGATGTCGACCTTAAACTTCCAGCAATACCCACAATCTTAACCATAGATACCAAACCTTCTTAATCGCTCAAGCTTCATGTGTTTCTAGTATAGCTAAAACGGATTCATTATGAGTACGCTTTAGTGTAAAATTCAGCCTGCTGTCTTGATGGTGCCTCAGGCGCAACTGCCTCTACCTCTCAAGGTAATCAGAAGCGGCAGAAGGTTGAAATCTGCCCCTGGGTGAATAGCGTTTTGGATAGACGTTACGCATGATGGGAGCGTTTGACACATGCAATGACCCATGCAAGCGGTAATACGGTGGAAACGCTATGCTCTGGACTAAGCAGCTATCGCTCAAGATCAAGTTTTTCATCGGATCGCTGTTTTACCTCAGTTACGCACCGAAGGCGTTTCGTTATTCGCGCTGGAAGGAAAGGGTTGAACGTGACGTTGCGATCGCCCCGTCTGTAGAAACCTTTGAACGACCGGGAAAATTATTGCGAGCTGAGCCGACTGCCAGCGGTGCCCAGTTTTACTTTGAGCAAGCCGAGCTAGACGTTTGCTTCCTCAAGCCTGATTTTGCACGGATGGATTGGCAACCAGGGCTACGACCCGTTCCTTACGCGATCGCTTGTCATACGTGGGAACCTGTTGCCACTCATCTAGAGGAAACAGCAGACGGTTGGACGCTCACCAGTTATGTGGATGATGCGCCAGTGCTTCAACTTGCTGTGGCCTCTGACGGTCGGGTGACGGTGCTTGACTCGCAGGGCGCGATCGTGCGAGGAGAACTGCCACCCCAAAAGACCGGGGATGGATGGACACATCGATCGACCTTACGACCAGAAGAAGCCATTTACGGGTTGGGCGAACGCGCCGTGCCGCTCAATCTACGTCTTGCCAGAGAGGTGACAGAGAAGCAGGAAATCACCCAAACGCCCAAAACCTTTCGCATGTGGAACTACGACGCAGCGGGTAAATACGACGCTGGGGCTGATCCCATGTATATTTGCATTCCACTCTACTGGGGCTTGCATCACCAGGGCAGCTACCTCGTTTTCTATGAAAACTCGTTTGATGCCCATTTCACGTTTAGCGATGTTGCCACTGCCAGCTTTAAAGGTGGTTCTTTGCGCTATTACATGGCTGTAGGCGAACCTCAGCAGCTAATAGAGCGTTATACCGAGCTAACGGGACGATCGCCCCTACCACCCCGTTGGGCTTTAGGCTATCACCAATCGCATTGGGGGTATCGCACAGAAGACGCGGTGAGAAAAACCTACCAGGGGTTTGAGGCACATCACTTACCCCTCAGTGTGTTTCACCTCGATATTGATGTGCAGGTGGGCTTTCGAGCGTTTACGGTTGACCCCGATCGCTTTCCCAATTTGAGAGGCTTTATTCAAGAATTGCTGGAACACGGCGTGCAGTTTGTCACGATTCTCAATCCGGGTGTCAAGCTGAGCCGTAAGAGCAACTTATTTCTGGAAGGGCGCGTGCTGGATGCTTTCTGTCGGCTAGCCAATGGACAGTTGGTGGTTGCTCCCGTGTGGCCCGGTTGGTGCGTGTTTCCTGACTTTACCAATCCGGTAGTTCGTCGCTGGTGGAGCCGTCAGTATGAGTTTCTGCTGACTGTGGGCGTTGCGGGCTTTTGGCATGATATGAATGAGCCTGCTGCGTTTATTGCCTGGGGCGATCGCTCGCTCCCTCCCCTTGCCACACAGCATTATATGGAAGGCAGAGGGGGCAATCATCTGGAAGCCCACAATGTCTATGGTTTGTTGCAAGCTCAGGCTGGCTACCAAAGCCTGTGTGAAGCTCGTCCCAAGCAGCGTCCGTTTATCGTCTCTCGTGCGGGATGGGCCGGATTGCAACGCTACGCCTGGACGTGGACAGGTGATATTGAATGTACTTGGACGGCGTTACGCCAAACCATTTCAACGGTCATCGGCTTAGGTCTGTCAGGCATTCCGTACAGCGGCCCTGACATCGGTGGGTTTCAGGGCAATCCATCGGCAGAATTGTATCTACGCTGGTTTCAAATGTGTAGCTTCATCACCTTCTGTCGCACGCATTCGGCCAATAATGTGGAAGATCGCACACCCTGGTCGTATGGCGAGCCAACCCTGAGTGTAATTCGCTCGTTTCTGCAACTCCGCTATCGGCTGCTGCCCTATTTCTACACGCTGTGTTGGGATGCGTCGCAGAAGGGCTATCCACCTGTGCGTCCTGTGTTTTGGCTCAATCCAACGAACCCAACCTTGTGGAATATCGATGATGCCTTTCTGCTAGGCGATCGCATGCTAATCTATCCCATTTTGCAGGAGGGGCAGCGATCGCGTGCCATCACCTTGCCTACGGGGCACTGGTATCACTTCTGGGATGATCAATTGTTGGAAGGATCCGTAACGCTCGATGCGCCTCTGGAGCAAATTCCTGTTTTGGTGAAAGCAGGAACCATTCTGCCGATGGCAGAGGGCGGCTCGTTTAACCTGATACCTAAGCAAAACTTGGAGGGAAAACACCTAACGCTACATCTCTATCCACTCACGGAAGGGTCGAGTGAATGGACGCTTTACACCGATGTAGGGGATGGGTATGAAGCGTCTCGGCTCGATCGTCTCTCTATGCAGCGTATTGCGGGTGGTTTAGATCTTTCCTGGGAGGCTGAGGGCGATTTTCCTTTTCCTTATGCATCAATTCAAGTGCATGTGCATGGAATGAGCATCCAGCAAGCCTGGGTGGATGGAGAGGCCACAACGGTTCAGGAGAATCAGGTCAATATCCGCGATCGCTTTGCCCACATGCATGTGAAGTAAGCCGCCTCATTGGTTGATGGATAAAGCTAAAACGAGCAGTGAGTTAGAGAATGAATCATGGATCGTTTGACGCGACTCCGCCACCAGTATCTTGAGCTAACCAACCATGTCTTGCCGAACCTGGCTACTGCTCGCCACTTTCCAGTGCGCTACAATCACTGCTTTCAACGTATCATTTTAGACAACCTTTTTGGTCGCTGCTGGTATGAAGTGTTAGAACGCCAGCGAGAACCTGCCTATAAGCAATTAACCGCAGCACATTTAGAGCAAGCGATCGCCCTGGCTCATTGCATTATTGACCAACCGGATTCTTACCTGCGATCGCTCAATCAGAACGGCCTAAACTGGCGTGGGAAGGTATAGTACCAGTTTTCAGTTTTAAGTTTTGAGTTTTGAGTGACCGAACCTGCGTAGCATCGGTGGTTGGAGTGCCTCAGCGGTAGCTCAATGAAAAGGAAATGGATCGTCAGTGCATGCCACTGCCCTCAAACCACGCAAGCACCCCAAACAGGATGAACAGTGCTCCGCCGCTCCCTGTAATCAGCTTTTCGGACAGGTGTGCGGCCAGTAACCGTCCGCCCATTACTGCGATCGCGGCGCAAACGGCATGTCCGGCAATGGCACCTGCTGTCACGCCCCACGGATCTTTAGCGGCAGCCAGCGCGATCGTCGCAAACTGTGTGCGATCGCCCCATTCGCCCATAAACGTGAGTGCAAACGCTTGCAGAACGATGCCTCGTCTCATGCCTCGCTTCTTGGTGAGCGTGTCAGCCTGTTGAATAGTTTCCTCTGCCTCTTTCACTTCCTCACAGATTGCCGTATTCGACATTTGGCTGGCATCGTATAGTAACTTAACGCCAAAGCCAACAAATAGCACAACCTCGGCTATGTGGAGCACCATTTTGGGCAACAGCGACACCACTTGCCCCATCAGCACTGACAGCACGGTCATCGTTGCCAAGGCCGCGATCGCGCCCACAAAGACCAGGCGGCGAGAGTGGCGCATCGCCAAAAGCATGGCGATAAAAAACGTTTTATCGCCCAATTCTGAAACTGTAATTAACAACAATCCAGCCGTAAACGCTGCTAACATTGCTCTCAAACTCCTCAGGATCGCGGTATCTGAGTGAGCTTGATGAGAACTGCAACAGCTTCACCAAGCTCACATCTGTGAACTCAGTGAAGGTCTCGCTTGCAAATCGTTGTTAGTGTTTAGTGGTTTCCTCTCAGCAATGTTTCAAAGGCTAAGAACTAAAACCGTTCAACTAAATTTTTATTTGTCATCTGAACCAGGCTTATCGCCAGTATGTTGACTCAGATGGGCTGACGTATCGTCAGCAGCTACTCCCCTTCAAACATTTGTATTGTACAGGCACTTGACTACTCAAGCAATCCACAAATCTGGAAGAAGGCAGAGGACAGAGGGCAGAAGGTAAAAGACAAAAGACAGAGGAATGGGGCAGGGGGTAGAGTTAAAGCTACCTCGTCCTTCCACAAGCCTTTGCTTTAACAAATTAAACGCCTCTCTCTGGGGCTGACACCTGCCAGACGTAAGCTTCGGGCAGGAGAGGTTGGAGGAAACGCGATCGCTCCAATGCCTGTTTCAACGGCTGTGACGGGCGAAACGCGATGACTGTTGAGCCATCTGTTTGCAACGTGAAAGCTGCGCTGGTCACCCAATTGGCATCTTGCAGGAGCAGCAGTCGCACGTTGGGGCTTAGCCGATAGCTGAGCGAAATCAAATTACCCAGGTTTGTGGCATCGTCGCCAGCATCACTCACCAGCAGTGGAGAGGGTTCTGCATTAAGCCGATGAGCAATGGTGGCATTGAAGTAGCTCTGGTGTTCGTGCCACCAGGTCAGAGAGGCTGCGCTCATCATAAAGGAGGCGAGGCTGGCAATCAAAAGAGCCAACAAAACGATGCGCCACGCCATGCGGCTGGCAAACGTCCAGGTGTAAGAGGTGAAGCGCAATATAAAGCGGGATGGATTGATCGATCGACGCGGTCTGGCGCTGAGGTAATGGGGTTTTGGTGTCAGTCGGGTGGCTAAGAAAGAGGCGATCGCCAACTGCACACCGGGATAGCACAACGCGAAAGCAGGATTAACCGTTGATTGCTGACTGTTGAGGACGAGGTCTGACAGCACCAGAACTAGAAAGGGCATGATGGTTGAGGTCAGCACAAACAACCAGGCACGATCGACCCGCTGGTAAAGTGCATAAAACGCCCACACAATCAATGCAGCAAGGCATAACCGTATCACCCACAGCCAGGGCTGACCAAACCCAGAATCCACGTCTAGAAACACCGTGGTTACGCTCAAGAGCCAAAGCGTTGCTACATGCCCCAGGCTTGATGAACTGGGGTGCCATTGACTGGTTGTAAAGGAGTGCTGAACGTGCGTGAGCCAAACCAAAAGCCAGGGCATAAACAGCAAACCAGCCACCAATAGAGAGAGCCAGAAACCGTTGAGCCTCTGATGAAGGCTGATCCGTGACTTAGAGGCGATCGCGCTCTGCATAATCCAAAGGGTATGTCCGATGAGTATAAGCACAAACAACGGATGTGTATACAGCCCCAACGTAACGACCAGTGTATACAACCCCCAATGCTGCCAGGCGAACGGCGGACGCTTGAGAACGTCGCGAGAACGAATTTTAGGCACGTCGGATAGTCGGGTTGCGCGCAGGAGGAGGTAATGACTAGCAATGACGGCAAGCGTCAGCAAGGTCAAAGGGCACGCTGTCTGCGCAAACAGAATCTCAAAAGGAGAAAGCGCAAGAAACGTGGTTGCCAACAAAGCAATGGCAGATGAGGCAAACAACTCCCAAGCAAGAGCGGCCATCAACGGGAGCGCGAGCAGGCTCAGCCACGCAGGCAGTAAGCGTGGTGCGGTGAGTGGGCTACCAAAGAGTGCCTGTATGGGTCTACCTAACGTTTGCACCCAGAGGCGATCAAGCAGAAAATACAGAGGAGGGTGCTGTGGGGTTTCCAGCGCCAGCGATCGCACTGTATCAACCAACGTACTGTCTGGCTTTGGTTGTTGAAAGCGCAACAGGTCTTTTGCCGGAATCACCTGATTCTGGAAGATTGCTTGAGCGACTGCCTGCTGAGTGTAGCCTGCTGCCCGCAGCGATGTCTCTACCTCACTGGGTGCATACACTTTGTGGTTCAGGTTGACGAAGTGAAACACAATTCCCATCACCAAAAAATGGATGACGAGCAACCGCAACCAGGTGGGAGACAAGGGACGATTCTGGTCAAAAACAGCTTTCATGTGGGCTTGTGCCTATGTCATTTAAGGCTTCTCAGTCGGCACCGTTGTTTCGGCAGTGGGCAACCTAAAGAACTTTGGCAACAGCAACCCCGTCCTGGCTTGATAGTCAGTAAACGTGGGATAACGTGCGAGAGATTGATCTTTCTTACGCATGCTGGGCAGAAACAGCACGCTCACAAATAGCGCCAGAATAGCGAAGGGAAGCCAGTGCTGAGCTAGCAACGCAAACGAGCTATAAATCAGAATCTCACCCAAATAATTGGGGTTGCGGCTGCGGGCAAAGCACCCTTCGGTAATGAGACCTGGCTGATATTTGAGCGTGTAATACTTTTGAGCATCGCTGACGTAATGGAGGAACGTCCCAACAAGGTTCAACGCGATCGCCAGTGCCACCAGAGGCAGAGGCGGCACGGTACCACGGCTGACCAGTAAGAAGGGCGTGACCCAGTAGAGCACAAGCAGCATGAATACGCCGATCGCGCCACTAAGAGACATTTCCTGCTCCCATTGGCGATCGGGGTAGAGCTGATCTTTCAGCAGCCAGAGAAACCCATAGGTGCCATGTAGTGCCAGGTAAACCCAGGGGCCAAGCGTAAAATTTTGGTACACCAGCATGAGACCAACGACGATCGCAGCCGTGAGTCCCTTGTGCAAATTGATGGCATGTTTTGCTTTCATCACACCGTGATACACCACTACAAGGATGAACAGAATTTACCCAGTTAAAAACTTGTTCCTTGCTTGTTGTATCAGATTTGCAGCCGTATGTAAGCAGCCAAGCATTTAGTAATACCAATTTGAATTGAAAATGCGACACATCCTGTAGGGGTAAGGCAATGCCTTGCCCCTACCCACCGATTGATCTGTAGCCGTCATTCTTTAAATCGGTATAACACTGCGCATGACAGCGCCCAAAGCTATTCGGCAAAGCCCAGCAATGGTGGCATTCTCGTTCAACTTGCCAATAGCTTTTTGATGTGACGGTACGATCTAACAGACTCAGCGGTGTAACCGCATCTACAGAGCGCTGCTCTCATCGAGCAGTGCCATGCGTCGTTGCTGCGAGGCTAGCCCAATCAGGCATTTGCTACAGGGAGGAAACTAGACAGCAAGATACTTGTGCACAAGCGCATCGCTGAGATCGGCGGTATGGCCCTTTGCGACGACCGAGCCTTTTTCCATGATGAAAAACTTTTGGGCAAGCTGACGGGCAAAGTCAATTTTTTGCTCCACCACCACTACCGTGATGCCTTTTTCGCGATTAATGCGTTTCAAGGTATCTTCAATCTCTTGCACGATCGAGGGTTGAATGCCTTCCGTTGGCTCATCCAGCAGCATGATTTTAGGATTGCTCAACAGCCCACGCGCGATCGCCAACTGCTGCTGTTGCCCACCGCTCAACAACCCGCCCTGCCGCTTGAGATGCTGCTTGAGCATCGGGAAAAACTCAAACACCTCTTCTGAGATTTTCTTCGGCTTGTCTTTGGCGGCTGTCATGCCCAACTTCAAGTTATCCAGCACCGATAGGTAAGGGATGATTTCGCGTCCCTGGGGGATGAACGAAATGCCATAGCGAGCACGCAAGTATGTGGGGGTTTTGGTAATCTCATCAGCATCAAATACAATGCTGCCAGACATGACTTTATTCAAGCCAATCACACTCCGCAAAAGCGTCGTTTTACCCACACCATTGCGCCCCAAAATACATGCAATTTCACCCTTTTCAACCGCCATATCGACGTTGAACAGCACAGGCGTTTGACCGTAGGAAACAGTCACATCTGTTAAATTAAGCAGCGGCATCGATTCGTTCACGACCTAAATACACCTCAATAACTTTGGGATTTGACTGGACTTCCTGGACGGAGCCTTCGGTTAATTTCTCGCCCTGATGCAACACCACAATACGCTGGGCAATCTGCTTCACAAACTCCATGTCATGCTCAATTACCACAACGGCATGATGGTTAGCAAGGGTTTTGATAATCTCACCCGTTTCATGGGTTTCATCAGGCGTCATCCCTGCGGTTGGCTCATCCAGCAATACCACAGTGGGATCTTGAGCCAACACCATGCCGATTTCAATCCATTGCTTTTGACCATGAGATAAGGAAGAGACTCTGCTAAACGCTTTGTCCAAAAGACCAATGCGCTCTAAGACCGTTTCAATTTTGGCTTTTTTAACGCTGGTAAGCTTGGCTTTGATGGATGAAAAGACGCTGTGAGATCCCTTTAAAGCCAACAAAATGTTATCAAAGACGGTCAGCTCGTTGTAAACGTTGGGATTCTGGAATTTGCGCCCAATGCCCATGTGCGCGATCGCGTGAGCACTGCGATTGGTAATATCTTGCCCCTGATAGTAAACATGCCCAGATGCCACTGGAGATTTGCCCACAATGGCGTCAAGCAGCGTACTTTTGCCAGCACCGTTTGGCCCAATGATGGTCACAATTTCTCGATCAGCAACATCCAGGCTCACGCCCTTGATGGCCTGAAAGCCTGAGAAAACGACCTTGACATCTCTGACAGAGAGAATGGCTTCGAGGGGTTCTGCCCTGGATTCATTGGCAGACACAAGTGTATCCATAAACCTAGCCTTGTACGTTCAGTTTGTTACCGTAACCTAACATCCCCGGTCAATGCGTTCTGTGACCTAAGTAGCGATTTGCATTGGGGATGAATTGGCTTATTTAACCCGTGAGCGCCCTTTTATCGGACGAGGAGTACCACTGGATGAGGGACGTACAGCTTTGAAGGCCATCAGCGATCGCCCAACCCACCGCGACCCCTGTTGAAGCGGCGTGACCCAATCAAACACCCGCGCCTGTACAAAGCCTGATGTCGAACTGGTGCTTGTGAGGGGAGCGGATTTCTCCTTGGCTACCGATTTGATCTGCTTTGGCAACAAACCCATCAACCCATCCGGTAGAAACAGCACTACGACCAGCAGAATAATACCAACGATCAACTGCCAGTCTTGCGTAACGCGATCGACCGAGTTTTGCAACTGTCCCAGCAAAATGGCTGCAATTAGAGGGCCTACCAGCGTACCCCGTCCGCCTACCGCAACCCAAATCACCACCTGCGTCCCAAAGGCCACGCCCAAATAAACGGGTGAGATGAAGCGATTCAACGGCACAAACAAGCCACCTGCAATACCCGCAATCCCAGCCGATAACGTCCAGACGAAGATCTTGAAGCTGGCAACATCGTACCCCAGGTAAGAAATGCGCTTTTCGTTCTCTTTAATGGAACGCAGGATCAAACCGAAGTTTGATTGCGTTAACCACCAGCTTCCAGCCAGCACACAGGAAGCAAAGATCAAAATCATAAAGTACAGACCGATCGGCGGAATGACTAAACCACCAAAGAGGGTGAGCTTAGAAACATCTGTAATGCCGTTTGTACCTCCGGTATAAGCCTGTTGGCTCACAAAAAACGTCGTCAGCGCTGAGGCGATCGCCAGGGTAATGATGGTGATGTAAACCCCACTGACCTTAGACCGAAAAATGAACCAGCCGATAATGTAAGCAAAAGCCGCTGGAAGCGCCACCATTGCGATCGCCGCAATGGGAAAGAACTGCAACGGCGCAATAAACCACGGCAACTCTTTCAACCCATTCCAAACCATAAAGTCTGGCAATGTGCCCCCATAGTTATTGGCAGTGGCAGAGAGATTTAACTTCAGGTAGTACGCCATCGCATACCCGCCCAGCGTGAAGAAAACGCCGTGAGCAAAGCTGAGAATGCCCGTGAAGCCCCAGACCAAATCTAGCGAAATCGCCAGTACGCCAAATAGGAGTAACTTCGCCATCAAGTTGGCTTGAAACTCGCCCGCGACAAACGGCAGAATGGCGAGAATCAAAAAACCAATGCCCCCGATCGCCAGTAGCTTAACTGGCACGGTTGATTGCCGCAGCCGACCCATTACCTCTGTCACGTTGAAATCTCCCTACATTGATAATCTCTAAGCTCGCTTCTGCACCGTAAACAGACCTTCAGGACGGTAGCGAATCAGCACAATCACCGAAAAGAGCACAATCACTCGTGCTACAGGGTCGTTCAGCAAATAAGCGATCGCTGAGTTCGCTTCCCCAATCAGCAATGAACCTGCGAGTACACCGATTAATTTGTCTACACCACCCGTTACCACCGTCATCCAGGCATCCACCAGGTAATCTTGTCCCATCGGCGGTGCAACACTCTTGAGGGATGAAATGACCGACCCTGCAATGCCTGCCAGACCACAACCATAGGCAAATGTCACCATATCCACCAGGCTCGTGTTGACACCCAGGCAACGGGTCATCTCACGGTTCTGTGTGACGGCACGAATTTGACGACCCAGGGATGTTTTATAGAGCAAGAAGGCCGTCAATCCCAACAGAACCAGTGCGACAAAAATGATAAAGAGTCGGTAGTAGGAAATTTCAACTGACTGGCCGCCCGCCTTGAAAAGTGACAGGTTGCCCTTAATATACGGTGGCGCTTTCACATACTTGAGTTGCGCCGTAAAGATGAGTTTGACAATGCCTTGCAGCACAATGCTGAGTCCCCACGTTGCCAGCAGCGTCTCCAGCGGTCGCCCGTAGAGCTTGCGGATGATGGTCAGCTCCACGATCGCGCCAATGATGGCTGTCAGCAAAAACGCGAAGGGAATGGTGAGCAACAAATCCATCTTGAAGTTTTTCTGAAGCACAAACGTGGTGTAAGCGCCCAACATAATGAATTCACCATGCGCCAGATTGATGATGCGCATGACTCCAAAGGTGATAGCCAACCCCAAACCCGTGAGCAGCAAAATACCGACAATGCCAATACCATTCAAAAGCTGATTGGCAAAGGCGATCGGGTCAATGCTTTTGGCAGGTGGAGATGACTGTGCCAGGTATACCAGAGACGAAACAAAATCCATGACCCCCTACTTCGCCAAAACGGCATCTATACCATCAGTCTCAGTAACATCAGTCTCAGTAACATCAGTCCCAGCAAGACTCAGTCCCAGTCAAAGAAGCCCGACCAGAGGCGATCCCATCTAGTCAGGCACAAACTTAACCGTGCTAAGCCTGCTTCAGAAACTCAGCTGGAATGTCTTTCTTGGTTTCCACAGTGGGGTTGCTGCGATCGTCCGGTGTCTTATGCTTGCACAGACGACCCTTGTAGAGCGCCTGACTCCAGGGAATTGGCTTCACCGCTGCTTTCGTTGCAAAGACGATTTCTGCTTGTCCGTCAGACTTCCACTTACCAATGCGGGAGTACAAATAGGTGTGGTAGTTGTCTGGATCCACTTTCACCGTACCCTGTGGTGCCTTAAACTCTTGTCCACGAGTCGCTTCACGCAGGTTGGCAGTGGTCAGTTCCTTACCTTCACCCATCGCTTTCTCCATCGCTTGCGCCATGAAAAATGTCTGAAGATAAGCCGCTTCCATCACACCGTTGGTCACACGGTCTTGCCCAAATTTTGCTTTGAACTGTTCCACAAACGCTTTGTTTTCAGGCGTCTCAACCGACTGGAAATAATTAAAGCTGGTGTAGTGCCCTTCGGCGAACTCAGAACCCATCGCCAAAATTTCTTCTTCTGTGGTGGGGTACGCCATGATGGGCGTGTCTGCCGACGTCAAACCCGCATCTTTGTACTGCTTGTAAAAGGCAGGAATACTGTCACCTACCAGATTGCTCAACACAAAATCGGGCTTTGCCTGCTTGATCTTGTTGATGATGGTGATGAATTCGGTGGTGCCCAGTGCGGCGTATTCGTCACCGACTACTTCGCCGCCAGCTTTCACCAGTTCTGCCTTGGCGATCCGATTACTTTCTTTAGGGTAGATGTAGTCAGAACCGATAAAGAAGCCTTTTTTCCCAAAGTTCTTAGCGCAGTATGGAATGGAGTCTGTGATCTGCTGGTTTGGTGCAGCACCCGTGTAGATGACGTTGGAGCTACACTCGTTGCCTTCGTAATACACCGGGTAGTACAGCATTTTGTCTTTCTCTTCAAAGACAGGCAGCACAGACTTGCGGCTGGCAGAAGTGTAGCAGCCCAAAACGCAAACTACTTTGTCTTCATCGATCAAGCGCTTGGACATCTGGTTGTACAAGTCCCAGTTGGAGTCTGGGTTTACAACCACCATGTCAAGCTTTTTGCCTTTAATGCCCTGCTTGCCAGCCCAAGGGCCTTTGCCTTCATTGATTTGCTCGATCGCCAGGAAGGTCGCGTCTTGCAGAGACTTCTCTACAATGGCGATCGACCCTGTGGTGGAGTACATCACCCCAACCTTGATGCCGTCACCGGATGCGGTCGATGCTACTGGGCTAGCACCCGGTGAAGCAGAGGTTTCAGCCGTTGGAGCGCCGCCACTCGAACAGGCAGCGACGATACTAGAGCCAAGTGCAAGCGAACCATACTGGATAAACCGGCGACGATTCATACCACCCAGTATGAACAGGGGCTGACGCGACTTCATGAAGCAATTCTCCTTACCGTTTAAAGCACTTATCTGCACAAGCTAAGGAAGCAAAGACAACATCGGCGCTCGTCAGCCGTTGTTAATTCGTTCCGCGTATAGATGGAGTGCTGCAATACTGTGTGATATTAGAGTTACGACTGCATGGTATTTGTATTGGATTATACAAACTGTGGTCGTGGACTCACAATTCATCTGCAGGGCGGTAAATTGGCAACCAGAAAGTCAATCACGATCGGTAGCCCGTCCTGAGTTTTAAGATTAGAAAACACAAAAGGCTTGGCACCCCGCATTTTTCTCGCATCTCGATCCATCACGTCTAGATCGGCACCCACATAAGGAGCTAGATCAATCTTATTGATGATTAAAAGATCAGACTTTGTAATACCCGGCCCACCTTTACGGGGAATTTTGTCGCCGCCCGCTACATCAATAACGTAAATGGTGAGATCGACTAATTCGGGGCTGAACGTGGCTGCCAGGTTGTCTCCCCCACTTTCGACAAACACCAGATCGAGATTGAGAAAGTGTTGCTCCAATTCTTCGATCGCCGCCAGGTTCATCGACGCATCCTCCCGAATCGCAGTATGAGGACAGCCACCCGTTTCCACACCACGAATGCGATCGCCCTCCAACGCCTGACTCCGCACCAAAAACTGCGCGTCTTCCTGGGTATAAATATCATTGGTGACGACGGCTAAATGGTAGCGATCGCGCATCGTTTTGCACAATGCCTCCACCAGCGCTGTTTTACCAGACCCGACTGGCCCTGCCACTCCCACTCGAAATGCGCTCATAGGATTTCACGACCTGTAACGTTCTGCTTTCTTAACTAGCTCTAGCAATCTGCGCAGTGTAAATATCTTTGAGAATGGCTGGCAAATCGTACTGATATTGCCAGTTGGGATAGTGCGACTGGAACTTCCGTACATCGGAAATATACCAGATGTGATCGCCAGAGCGGTTGTCTTCCGCATAGGTGTATTGCAGCTTTTTGCCAGACATCGCTTCACAAATGGCGATCGCTTCTAGCATGGAACAATTGCTATGGCGCGCCCCCCCAATGTTGTACACTTCTCCACAGCGAGGATTTTGGTAGAAGTGGTAGAAAGCATTGACTAAATCATTGCTGTGAATGTTGTCTCTAACCTGTTTGCCCTTGTAGCCAAAGATGGTGTACGGTTCCGACGCGATCGTGCATTTCATTAAGTACGCGAGAAAGCCGTGTAACTTGGCTCCTGAGTGGGAAGGCCCGGTAAGACAACCGCCTCGGAAGCTAGCCGTCTTCATGTCAAAGTAGCGCCCATACTCTTGCACCAACACATCTGCTGCCACTTTCGACGCACCAAAAAGCGAGTGTTTAGACTGGTCGATCGACATAGATTCGTCGATACCAATCCAATAGGGATGATCGGTAGCAATTTCCCAACGGGACTCTTGTTCTGCTAATGGCAACAGGTTTGGCGTGTCGCCATACACTTTGTTGGTAGAAGTAAAGATAAATACTGCATCAGGGCAGTGCTGCCTCGTGGCTTCTAACAGCACCAGCGTACCATTTGCATTCACGGTAAAATCCATATGCGGATCGCTAGCAGCCCAATCATGGGACGGCTGTGCAGCCGTATGGATGATCAGGTCGATCACGCCAGCATGGTCTTTAAAGATGGCTTCGATTGCATCACGATCGCGAATGTCCAGGTCGTAGTGATGATACTGGTCGCCATACTTGTCTTTGAGGACGTTACGATTCCACTGCGTTGAAGCCGCTTGCCCAAAAAAGTAAGCACGCAAATCATTATCAATGCCAATCACATGGAACCCCAAGCGTGCAAAGAAATGCACCGACTCAGACCCAATTAATCCAGCAGAACCCGTAACTAAGACTGTAGGCATACCTGAACACTCTTTATCAATACTCAATGCAAAGTATCAATACCTTACAATTAAACCGTTAAAATCTCTACGACGTTTCAGGTAGAGTCTTCGTGTGAGGCTCTATAACCGCGATCGTGTCAGTAAAAGATGCCTGCATGATCCGTCTTAAAGTTTGGCTAATACTAAGTAGGCAAACAACCGCGACCCCTGACAGAAAAAGATTGGGAGCCGTCAGAAGATATCCTTGCATACTCCAGGAGGGTGCGAGTACCCAATTGATGACAAACCAGAGAGCTTGAAGCGCAAGTACAGCGTACACCAGCAGTTGAGGCAATCGAGTTATCACACCAGCTAACCCAATGAATAAGAGGATCACCGTGGCATAGGAGCCTTGATGAAGAATCGTCGTAGCAGGCCCAAACATGACCAGAACCCAAAACAAAAGGCTAAAAACACTCACTCCCAAGACAAGAGAGATAGGTTTAATTTGTGGCGACAGCTTGGTTCGTTTCAGTAATAAGATGGCGCACCAAAGAAACCACCCAAGATTCAAAAGACCAAGGCTTCTGGTGAGATGAAAAAACTCTTTCTCACGAGTTAATTTGGGAGACAGCATCCCTGTCTCTGGACTAGCGGCAAGTATCTTTAAATTCTCCCACTTGTTATTAGCAATCTGAGCCAAGCTCAAGCGGTTATAAGAGTCTTTAATAGCCTGTATGGTTGAACGAGAATCGATTTGAACCACGCCTGCAATGTGCCATTTTGCTAAACGATTGCCAGGTGGCTCATAAAATTTCTGATAGGCTGACCACGGTGCAAGCAACAGGCCAAAGACTAAACAGCCAAGCACGATCTGGTGCCTCTTTGGGAAAGAGCGTGGCCTGATCAGCATGAGCACGATCGCGGGCAAGGTAAACACTACCCCTCCGTGCGATAACATCCCCAACGCCGCACTACCCGCTGCTAGCCCACACTCAAGGGTTGAGGGACGACGCGACTCCAATACTGACGAGAGCAACAGCGTGAAGGCAAGGACAACGAACGCGGCGGCTAGTAATTTGGGCCAAACGTAGACACTATTGAAGAAAAAGAAACCGGAGCCGATCGAAAACGCCAGCGTTAGAGCGATCTGCCATCCTGAAAAAGTCAAGCGGCGGCACAGTGCCCACATCGTCGCAACCCAGGAGCATTGCGCGATCGTGCTCAGGATTTGGTAATGTAGCCCTCTTGCCCCACTTAAAAATGAGAGGGGGCGCTGTACCAGCATGATGCCTGTTTGCAGCGGTGGGCGATCGCTGCTCAGCCATTCACCCAGCAAGGGGCGAGGATCTTTACCGTCATAGAGGCGATCGGCAAAGAGTTTGGGCAACACGTTGTCTGGAGGAAAGCCATCAAAAAAGCGAACTTGAGCCACCATTTCTGGTACGACACCCAGATTGATTGTGTAGAGGATGGCGGTATACCCCAGACCTACCAGCAGCATTAATAAGAGAGGCCATGCAAGATCTGGAGTGGCAAGAAACAAGTGCATCTTTCGTTGACGACCCCAGGCGATGCCTACAACGGTTGCCAAAAGTATACAAACGCTAAGGCCTGTACCGAGATTGGCGTTGAGCAGGTAAACCCAGAACGTTGCATAGCCAATCAGCGCATTGATCGCCATTGCCAGGATGACGGTTAACGCAGGGTGAAGCGTGCCACGTTGCACCAGGACTTTAGCAAGCAGCAACCCTGGGGTAAGAAACAGAGCAAAGTAAAGCAAATAGAGGGGCACTAACCCGATCGCCGACCATTGCCGACCCAGGAAACTCAGAAAGCTCACCTGCAACGGCGAACTCACGCCCAGCCAGCCTTGAGCCTTTTGGCTACCGTCAATAGCAATGACCTTGATTAGTTGGTTGCGCCAGTCCAGCGGCAACACCCAGTACAATTCTTGCCATCGCTGACCTAAAGGCGGTAGACGCAAGTCACGCTGTTCTCTGGTCGAGATGCGCTCAATCAGTAGCCTATTGCCGTCCGTAGAGGGTTCGCCTGAAACAAAGAGACTCAACAACAGCGGTGCTGGAAAAGAGGGTGACATGAGTTGACCTGTCTGTCGATCGCCCTGAGTCCACGAACCCCAAAGAACAATCCCTTCACCTCGTTTTTTCAGCGTTTGAACCGTACTTTTTCTGACCTCAGGACTGCCATTCAAGGCAAACTGGCCTGTGACGACATACCCAGATCGGCTCGGTGCTAGGACACGATCGCTCCCACAGATGACGGTCAGCGTTACACCAACCAGCACAACGCCCAGGCACACTAGCCCCAAAGCTCTTATCAGGAGTGGATGGCATCGAAGCATTTGAATCGGCATACGACCCTGCGAGTTCCTTAACGTCACGCTGAATTCGTTGCCGCAACCTTCGTCACCCCAGGACGGAGCGTAAAATCGCTTCGTTGTCAGCAATCCAGTGATAAATCGATCGGAGCGTTTCCTCTGGAGTCAGCTTCGGCTGCCAGCCTGTTTGCTGGATCACCTTCTGCGAATCGGTAATAAAAAGGGGCACATCACCGGGACGGTCTTCAAGGACAGACTGGATCGAAATCGTTTTTCCGGTAATCGCTTCGCAAAGCTGCGTCGTTTCAACCAGTGATAGACTACTGTTCGTGCCCCCACCCACATTGAACACTTCACCATCCAGAGCCGAAAAATGCGCTAACTGATACTCCACTAAACGGAGCAAATCATCAATGTGCAGCAGATCCCTTACCTGTTTGCCTGTGCCGCCAAAGCCGATATAGCTTAGCGCTTTTCCAAAATAATGCGCTGCCATCCAGAGGGTAAACACCCCTTGATCCACCTTTCCCATCTGCCACGGCCCAGTGAGAACGCCACAGCGGTTGACGATCGCAGGCATAGCGTATGCGTCCTGATACTCCGTGATCAGCAGTTCGGACGCTAGCTTGGTCGCACCGTAGAGCGATCGGGCACCGTCCAGACCAAAAGTTTCGGCAATGCCATTGGGCGAAACACCTGCTAATGCCTGCTCCGGAGTTAGCTCAAAGCGAGTGGCACCTTCTTTCAAGGTCAGCGACTTCAGCGCCTGAATGGGATAAACCCGGCTGGTCGAGAGAAATAGCACCCGTGCCTGCGCCTGCCGTGCCAGTTCCAGAATGTTGATCGTCCCAATGAGGTTGGTTTGCAGGACGTATTGCGGCGAACTGAACCCGGCTAATACTGACGGTTCGGCTGAACAATCGATGATGGTCTGCACTGGAAATGCACTCGGCTCTAAGTCAGAAGGCGATCGCACATCGCCATGCACAAACGCAATATCCAGCTCTTTCAAACGCGATAGATTCAGCTCGGAGCCGCGTCGCCGTAAATTATCGAGGCAGGTAATGTTCCAATCGGGATGGTATTGCTTTAGCCCGATCGCCAAAGCACTGCCTACAAACCCGGCACCACCCAAAATCAACACATGCTCAGGCATTCAGCTTTAACTCAGAAACAGCCGCCCGACCTTTGCTGCGGTGATAATCGCCCCGTGACAGGTACTTTTCCAACCAGATGTACAGCACAATAAACAGATAACGACTGCCCATTTCTTTAATCTTGAGCTTGGAAATGCCCGTTTTGCGGTTATACCAGCGATTGGGAATAACGGCATAGGAAAAGCCACGCACGATCGCCTTTAAGGGCAATTCAACCGTGAGATTAAAATGGTGGCTCAGAATCGGTTGTACCCCTTCGATCACATCACGCCGATAAAGCTTAAACGCATTGGTTGTGTCGTTGTAGTGCAACCGAAAGAGCACTTTGATGAACCAGTTTGCCAATCGGTTAATATACAGCTTGTGAATCGGATAATCGACAACCTTGCCGCCTTTAATGAAGCGAGAGCCAAACACGCAGTCATACCCTTCTAGCAGCTTGTAGTACCCTGCAATTAGATCGTTTGGATCGTCCGACGCATCAGCCATCACGATCGCCACCGCATCGCCATCAAACTCTGCTAGGCCGCGACGAATTGCAAAGCCAAACCCATTAGGTGGTTGGTTACAGAGATAGCGCACGCTAGAAAAGTCTAAGGTCAACTGCTGACAAACGGATAAAGTATTGTCGCTGCTGTTGTCATTAATAATCAAAACTTCGTGATGAATTCTCTCTCGCTGTAGTATCTCAACCAGAGCGCTCACCGTTCCATATAAACAATCCTGCTCGTTGTGAGCTGGAATCACGATCGATAGTTTCATCACTCCTCCGCGCCTTTGTCCTTGGTTTAGCCGTTTAAAGAGCTACTGTCCCACCACAACGTGCAATCATAACATCCACAATGCTTAGCAAGCGATAGCCTCAAAGATGATTGCCGCAGCGATGCCTTTAGGGTTCAGGGCTGATTAACTGACAAATCTTTTGACTGATTGCCCGCACCACCCTCACCCTAGCCGCTCTGGGAGCGGTGAGAGAGTCCTGTCACTCAACCAGGGGGGGCAGGATTTAATTGAGGCAGCACAACTTGCCGTTGAGCAATACGTAGGGCCGTCTGGTTAGATGCATCATAGACCCAAGCATCAAAAGAGTGTTTCCCTCGCGGTAAGCCTGCTAGATCAAGAGTAGCTGACCAACCGGAGTTTTGATAACGCTCATCCTTCAAAGCGTTTGCCACATCGGGTCGAGCAGTGCCAGTTTTGACGATGCCCAGTATTCGATGTTCCGTTCCTATTGTGAGGATGACCCAATGGCTAGCCGCAGAGTTCTTAGCCAATGCCCACCCTGCAAAAGTCAGCGTATTCTTAAGGGAACCACTCTCATTTACCTGGGCTATGTCAATATAACCAGCCAAATTAGAATCTGGCTGAGCAATAAATGTCGTTTGCTGAAGCTGTGCTAGATCAAACACTGGCTGCTGCTGAGGCAGATTGACTGGGAAAGAGGCGAGTTTTACTTCCACGTCAGGTTGAAAGACCATTGGGTTGTTCGTCAATAGCTGAAAAGAGCTGACGGCTGTTAGGGGATGACCACTCAATAGCGAGACAGCTTCTGCTTGATCTTTTGGTAAGTAGCTTAGCAAAAGGCCATTTTGAGCGTTGTCTGGCACAACTCTGTAGATGCCAACAGTGCCATTGGTGTATGTCACTCGCATTCTGATGGGTGGGGTTCTAAAAAGGGCTTTGTAAAGCTTGCCTAACCATGAATAGCGAAACTCGATCGCAGCATAGGTTACAAGTCCATTCTCAGGTAAAGACTTTGTCTCTCGCCACTTCAAAGCAAAGGTTTGCTCCGCTGTTTCTGGTAAGCAAATACTTGTTTGGAGCTTTTCTAGCAAGGCAGCCTGCATCGCTACGGTTTCTGAGCCTAATGTAATGGAATCAGGCAGTTGCTGAGAAACGTTGTAATGGCAAAAAATATAGCGAAAGGTTTTTGGTTCTTCAAAAAAAGGATGTCTCTCGTCTATCGCCATAAACGAGTAAAGCAAGTAATCTCTCGGCGCTTTGGCTAAGCTCTCCAAATTAGTGTTGTCGAGGAAAGCGGTGTAGGCCGAGTAAGACTGAAAAATCGGTCTTGGCTGCCAGTTAATGTCATTTGCAGCCGCGATCGCGGCTTCCCAGGGCACAATATCGATCGATCGATTGCCAATCATTTTCTGAACTGACAAAGGCAACCGCCGTTGCTTAAAGTTATCATGACTCAATTTGTCTAGATTCGCTCGATACTGGTCAAAGTGTATGACATTAACCAGATTATTCATTGCAGCTTGTGGCGCTAGAAACTCAAGGAAGCGATCGATACTAGAAAGGTAGGGGAGAAACAAACTCGCACCCCAGAGGGATACCACCAGCGTATAGCTAAACAGAATGGATGCGAGCTGAATTCCTCGCTTTGAACGAAGCCTGGAAATTTGCATGGCTACAATCCAGGGCGCTAGAGCAAAAAAGATTAATTCATGGCTACCCTGGCGCACAAAACCATGTTTAAAGCTAAGGAATAGGAGCACCGCAAGTGATAAGGAAAAACCCAAATCATTGCGGTATAGACCCGACGCTAGAAAGGCTAAAACGAACAGTAAAATAGAGGCTGCAAGCCAAACGTGGCGAAACTCTCCTACAATCCCCATTGCACTTGAGTATCCTGACGCAATCTCTAGTGAGCCTTTAATGTAAGCAAGCAGTGATGGTGAGGAAAACAGGATGACAAGCAGTAAAGTCAAGCCATAGGTGAGATAGAAAAGGTACTTACCAGTGACTCTTTGCCTAAATTGGGTCTCACTAGCGGCGGCTTCGGGCTGCGATCGCCATCGAGAAAAGGCCGCTACAGCAACCTGTTTGATGAGCACTACAGTGCCAGAGACGATAAGGCATAGCCCAACGTAAGCGAAGCCTTGCAGGCGGTTAGGATTCAACAGAATTAGGGAAACGGTTCCTAACGTGATGAAGAAATCAGTAATCGCAAGCAAAGAGATTTCTTGATGTAACTTATGCTCAATGGCTTGATATGCCCTGAAACTTAAGAAAATCAAGATCACTACAAAGGTGCATACACTAATTGTAAACTTAGTAAACAGTGCAAAACCTGAAAATACTCCCAGAAAAATGGCCTGCTGTCTGATCTTTTGGACGGGTAATAACAGCTCATTTGATAATAAAGTGAACAATAAGAGCAGAATCTGATACTCAGGGGGTACACCTAATCCAGTTGCCAGAAGATAGAAAAAGCATAAGCCAATGAATAGTATGAGCTGCTGTAGAAAGCTTTTAAGACTACATAGTTTAATGACTGTGAGAATAACAAGCGAGGCGTGTAATAATAATTGAAAACTAAACGTCAGCCACGTATTGTTTTCAAAGCCCATTGTTGTCAGAAGATAGCCAAGCGGCCCATACGTAAAAATAATATCTTCTCCAAAAACCAAGCCTTTATCTGCTGCATAGTTAATGGCATAGACCCAGGATGGATCGAGTCCTGTAGCAAGCGGTCTCAAATTCGGCAGAAACCGAATGAGAAGATAACCCATGCAGGTAATAAGAGCCACCAAAGAAAAAGTAAGCTTGAAATGTCTGGGCAACGTGTTATTAGGCAGCATCGGGTTCGAGAATTCGGTTAGAGACGTTTAGAGAACTTAATGAGCAGGCCTTGTCCACCAGGCGATCGCGTAGGGCTGGGTGGCTTCATTAACCTGGCGCTGAAACTGTACGCGCAATTTGTATCGTCCGGTTTCAGGCACTGGATGAAAAAGATGCTGGACGCTATCAACATCGCTGATCGATGACCAGATACTCTGATTGACATCGTTGTCATCGGCACGCATGAGGTAAAGCGTGAGGGTGTTCAAGCCGCGATCGCGGAAGCTTTCCTCCATGTCAAACTCACCGTTGTTGTTTTTGTCTATCAGTTCCACTAGCCGATTCCAAACGAGTGTTGCGGAGACAAAGCTTCCCTTTTGCAACGGTTTGTCCAGCACATAATCTCGAAACGACGGCGTATCGGCTTCGGCTGCTTTAGTTTTCCCTTCGCTCTCACTTTTTAGCCCTACCGTGCGGTAGTCCCACCCGATCGCGGGTACGGCTGCAATTGGGGCATACTGACCGGGGCTAAACTGCTGATAAGCGCGAAAGGCGTTTAGTTGCCCTGCACCCATCTGAGTGTTTAGGGGTACTTTGCGATCGCTATAAGCATCAGATTCAATCCAGCTACGATTGTTCTTGTTCAGGATGGTGCGGCTCATGCCAAGAGTAAGCCCATCACCTGCATCTTGGATCTTGTCTGCTGAGTTGAGCAGCACGGCTTTCATGACTTGCTCACGCCGCGCATCAAGTGTCCAGGGGAGGGTACAGCCCGGCTGTATGCAACTTCGCCGCAGTTGGCGATCGCCATATTCTTGCAGTAGCGCTACGGTTGCCGTGACGTGAGGAGCCGCAAAGCTCGTGCCGCTGGAGGTCATCAGACTACCATTGAGAGCAACCAGGCTGACATCGTTACCGGGAGCCACCAGCCCAATCGCGCGGCGTGGCCCGACGTTACTTTCGATACCCGCGATCGCAGAACCTGACCCAGACGCATCACCCAGGTTGGCAAAGTCAAGCTTGCGAAAGATGCCTTCTAACCGGGTTGTAAAAGCAACATTAATGCCGTTGAAATTGTCGGTGGGAATGGAAATGCCGCCCTTGCCCTGATTGCCTGCAATGACATATAGCACGTCATGCACACGGGCAGACCAATCAATACACTGGGTCAGCAGGGCATTACCGTCTAGCGTTGGATTCGATCGCGGATCTTGCCGCAACGACTCACCAAAACTGAAGTTGATAGCTCGTACATCGCCGCCGTTTTGTTCCGCGACATATTGAGCCGATAAGCATTCTTCGGGTTGCCCGTAACGTTTGGGCGTTCCAGCGGCTGATGAATACAGTCGCGCCCCTGGTGCTACACCCGGTAGCCCCTTTGCTGCGCTGATCATAATGCTGGCAACGTTTTGAGCATGACCATCCACATTGGCGTTCATGCGAGCTGGAGAATCACGGAAAAAGACGCGTACCAGCGGTACGGTGCGATGTTGCGTGACGGCTTTATCAATGCCAAACTGACCTGGGCGACCGATTTCCACCTGACCGATCGCAATTTTGCGTCCAATCAGGTTATACGGCGGAGCGTGTAGTCGTAAGGCGTCAATGCCAGCTTCCCCGACTGAACTCGACTGTGGGGCTTTGCTAACTGCTGCGGTGGCACCGAGTACGATCGCGCACACGCCTCCACTGAACCAGACTATCGTTCTCAGAACTTGCCGCCACGCCACAACGGTTTCTCCACAAGATTAGTGTTTTGCCAAGCATTTTTTGAGGCATTAAGAATCCTCAAGCAATAAACCCAACGATTTTCTGGCTCTCAAGGCGAAGTTGATTAGGCGTCAATGAGTCGTTCAGCACAGGCACTCAGCCACTCATCGATCCCTTCACTCAAAGTTGACAATCTACTAGGGACTTGAATCACAGTTTGTTAAACTAACTACAATACAGCGCCGCTAGGAGATCCATACCGCCATGACCCAAACGCCATCCAGTAAAAAGCCGATTGTCGTTGCTCCATCGATTCTATCAGCCGATTTTAGCCGCTTGGGCGACGAAATTCGCGCGGTTGATGAGGCTGGTGCCGATTGGATTCATGTAGACGTGATGGATGGTCGCTTTGTCCCCAATATCACGATCGGCCCGCTGATTGTAGAGGCAATTCGCCCCGTGACCCAAAAGCCGCTCGACGTTCATCTGATGATTGTGGAGCCAGAAAAGTATGTGGAAGACTTTGCCAAAGCCGGAGCCGATCACATCTATGTGCACTGCGAACATAATGCCTCGCCGCACCTGCACCGGACATTGGGGCAAATTAAAGAATTGGGTAAGCTTGCGGGTGTTGTACTGAATCCTGGTAGCCCTCTAGAGCTGATTGAGTATGTGCTTGAGCTTTGCGATTTGGTTTTGATCATGAGCGTCAACCCTGGCTTTGGCGGGCAAGGCTTTATTCCAGGTGTGATACCCAAAATTCGTCAGTTGCGCCAAATGTGTGACGAGCGGGGTCTCGATCCCTGGATTGAAGTGGATGGCGGCTTGAAAGGTAACAACACCTGGCAAGTGCTGGAAGCGGGTGCAAACGCGATCGTGGCTGGATCGGCTGTGTTCAAAGCCCCCAGTTATGCTGAGGCGATCGAGGGCATTCGCAACAGCAAGCGACCAACTCCAGAGTTGGCGAAGGTTTAGCGTCTGGTCTTCAGTTTTGATCATGAGGGGGCGATCGTGTGACGATCGCCCCCTTTGTCATAAGCATTAATGACAGAATCGCCGATTAATGTCTTAGTAGGAACTGTTGCGCTGAAAGGTCATCCTTAATGTCGTCGCCTCACCCTCGGCTGGTTAGGATTGTTCGCCTTTTGAGTATCGCGTTGCTGGTGCTGGCAGTCTGCTTTCGGGTTATACACCTCGATCGTAAGGTGTACTGGCATGACGAAGCCTACACCTCTATGGTCATTACTGCCCGCCCTGGAAATTATCTTAGCCGAGGTCTGTTTCAAAACACCGTAGTGAAACCAGCAGATTTGCTGGCCTATCAGCACTTTGTACCCACGTTGTCTTTGACAGATATGATTGCGCGCAAAGGCGTTGAAGATGCTCAACATCCGCCTCTGTACTACATCCTTTTACGGTTTTGGGCAGAAGTGTGGGGAACCTCTCCGACCGTCACCCGTGGGTTTACAGCATTGCTCAGCCTACTGCTGTTTCCAGCCGTGTACTGGTTTTGTGTCGAGTTATTTGAATCTTCCCTTGTCGGCTGGATCGCGATCGCCCTCTTCGCCGTTTCGCCCTTCCAGTTGGTCTATGCGCAAGAAGCGCGGGAATATGGGCTTTGGACAATTCTAAGCCTCGCTAGCAGTACGCTTTTGTTGCAAGCCATTCGGTCTCCTTCCTGGCGAAACTGGGTTTTGTATGGGGTGTCAATGGTGACAACACTTTATACAGCCTTATTTGCCGTGTGGCTTGCTGTTGGTCATTTTTTCTACCTTCTTGTTGTAGATGAAGGCAACCAGTTGATGAAGCTGCCCTGGCGGCTTGGCAAGCGCACGGTGCTTTTTGTCATTACGCTTCTGGTTGTTGGCTTACTCTTTATGCCCTGGGCGTATTTTGTGACCACGTCTGGCGGGTTACTAGAAAGCTCGACTTCGTGGATTACAGTGCCGTTGCCATTGATTGACAGCATTCAATCCACCATCTTTAATTTTAGCCGCAGCTTTGTCGATTTCAATTTTGAGTTGAGTAATCCCGTTGCTTACGGGTTTGCAATTCCTGTTTTGATGCTCCAGGGGTATGCGATATTTGTGCTTTGCCGTCATGCTTCCAGGCGAATCTGGTGGTTTATGCTGACCTTTGTTGGTAGCACCGCATTGGCCTTTGGACTACCGGATTTATTGTCGGGTGGGCAGCGGTTCACCGTAACACGATATATCATTCCTTGTTTTGTTGGGCTGCAAATTGCGGTTGCTTATCTTCTAGCCATCTATTTAACCAGGCTGCAACGCTGGAAAATGCAGGCTGCAACGCTAGTTTTTTCCCTTCTCCTGACTATGGGAGTTGCGTCTAGCAGTGTATACATACAGTCAAATACCTGGTGGAATAAGGTACTCAATGCCAATTATGAGCAGGTTGCTGCGATCGTCAATGGAAGCGATCGACCGCTCATAGTTACCGATGCGTTTGGCTATAACCCTGCCAGCATGATCTCTTTGAGCTATCTTCTCAAGCCCGATGCTCAATTCTTGTTGTTGCCACCCGTTGGTAATGCTTTTTCACTTAAGACACTGCCTCAAGACGCTCACAACATTTTTTTAATGAATCTTCCAGAGGTGTTTCGCCGCCAATTTATCGCGAAATATCAACGATCGCTCACACCCATTTTTCAAGATTCGTGGAATGAACTGTGGAAGGTTCAATAATCACAGAGATTGTGAGAAAAGTGATACAGGATGTATGGCAAATTATTTTCGCAACTGGCGTTGAGCGAGAAGTCGATCGCGCACAACCTAGGGCGTGTTTTAAAACCCTCGAAAGCCCCCCACCCCCAATTCTGGGGGCTTCCAAACAGGCTTCAAAGTCCCCCAATCTTGGGGGCTTAAAGCCCTTTGGGCATACAAGAAAAGGGGGCAGAAGCTTCAGCAACGAAGCGATTAGGAGTTTTAAAACACAACCTAGAAACCACATCGTTTCAGTGCGCCATCGAGAGACACGTTAAAATTATAGCCTCGCTCGACTGTTGGAAAGTAACCGGGAGGCGGTGGTGCCATGTTGGGTTCCCTGCCCTGCTTGTAATCCATCCGCTTGGTTTGTGGGTTGTATGTCCATGCAATCAGCCATTCGCCAGAAAGCGTTTGCCATCCCACCTGGTCATACATTTTGCGGTAGTCACCCAGTGCTTTCAAAATATTTTGCTGTGCCGTAAAGCCAAATTTACCCTCGCTAGCAGCACTCCAAAGCGCATCTACTGTTTTGAGGTCTGTGCAGGAGAAGGTATCCATCTCATCCTGGGGAGTGTATCCCAGTGCTTGGGCTTTTGGCCCTGCGGCATCGAGAAGGCGAAGGTCGGTTTCTCGATCGGCGGCTTTCCAATCTTTTTTCTGAAGGTCGGCTTTCAATTGGCTGTAATCGACGTGGCGATCGCTGGCGAGTGCAAGTTGCCCAGATGCAGCAAGGGGTGCAGATGTAGAAGGCGATGGAGAAGGAGTGAGTGGCGCAGCAGAGTGAGTAGAGTTCGCCTCGCTGAATGAATTAACCCTTGTATCAGACTGACGAAACCACCAAAACCCACCACCCATTAAGCTAGCGGTGATTAAAAAGGCAAGTATTAAAGCCGGAGTTTCATTTTTTTGTGGCATACGATCGAAGGTGCATTTAAGACAAAAGGATTCTCTGTCAACCGCTGCTCAACTGCTAGAGAAGAGAACAGTTAATGGGTAGAAGCGTCTTAGAACAATAGAGAAACTGAATAATTGAGCAATGAAACAATAGCTACAAAAGTAATAGGGCTATACGCAAAGTTTAACTTTCTACTGAGTCAGAAAACAGCACAGAACTGAAGAGATTGAGCTGTTTAGATGATCTTTATATGTTGAGATATAGATACATCTAAACGAACCGAACGCTTCTAGTTTTCAAGAGATAAGGCAAGAAGTATACAAATCTGTAGGGACAAATTATACTTGTGGTTTTCCATAAAATCTTCCATGATTGGAGTTGAAAGCTTTTATAAGTGCTAATTGGCATTGGCAGAAAAGCTGCTCTACCGAAACGTTTGTCATGATTGCTCTGGCTGCTTCTTAGGCTTCTTTACAAAAGGCTTTTGATTGCGTTTAGAGGAACTGTTGATGAGGGCGATCGCTTGTTGCTTTTATGGATAGATTGTGTGGCAAAGCTGATTGACTTCAAGAATGGTATCCGTTCAAACACGAAATTTTAATGACAATCGGTTTTCGGTCAGAGGTTCACATTCAACGTTCAACTGGAGTTCAGTGAACCCATGCTTCAAGGATGGATTCAAATTGCATTAACGCTACTCATTGTGGTAGCAATTACTCCTGTTCTTGGGGAGTATATGGCTCGTGTCTATTTAGGACAGCGAACTTTTTTAGACCCACTCTTAAAACCGATCGAGCAGATCATTCTGAAACTTAGTGGCGTACAGAGCCGTGAAGATATGACGGGTTGGCAGTATGCGCGATCGGTGCTTTACAGCAATCTCGCGATGGCGCTGCTGCTAGCGTTGATCATTGTGAATCAAGCGTGGTTACCGTTTAACCCAACCGGGTTGAGTGCGCCGACCTGGGACACTACATTACATACGGTGATTTCATTTATCACAAATACCAATCAGCAGCACTATTCTGGCGAATCGACCTACGGGTATTTCGCACAGTTTGCAGGGTTAGGATATATGTTTTTTGTCTCGGCTGCAACTGGATTAGCGGTCGGGATTGCATTTATTCGTGGCTTGACGGGTAGACCACTCGGTAATTTTTATGTGGATCTGACGTTATCCATTACTCGCATTCTGTTGCCGATCGGTATTATCGGTACGATCCTTTTCATTGCGGCGGGTGTCCCAGAAACGCTGGCAGGCCCTGTGGTCATTCCCACACTGGAAAATCCTGCCATTAGTCAAGCGATCGCGCGGGGGCCTGTCGCTCACTATGAAATCCTCAAGCAGCTTGGTGAGAATGGTGGCGGATTCTTTGCCATCAACTCGGCGCATCCCTTCGAGAATCCCAACCCCTTTACCAATTTGTTGCAGATTGTGGGCATGGTGGCGATTCCAGCCTCGTTTATTTATACCTATGGCGTGTTTGCTAATAATCGCAAGCAAGCCTGGTTGGTGTATGGGATGGTGCTGGCGATTTCGGTGACGTTTATCATTGTGACGGCGATCGGTGAGTATAACGGCAATCCGGCAGTGAATGCGTTGCTGGGTGGTCAAGCGCCGAACCTGGAAGGGAAGGAAGTCCGGTTTGGGTGGGCACAGTCTGCTTTGTTTGCTGCCATTACAACCGGAACAATGTGTGGTGCGGTCAATAGCTTGCACGATTCGTTTATGCCCAATGGTGGCTTTGTCACGCTGGCAAATATGTTTCTGCAAATTATTTGGGGTGGGCAGGGGACGGGCACGGCGTATCTCTTTGCCTACCTGCTGTTGGCAGTCTTTGTGACAGGGCTGATGGTGGGTCGCACTCCCGAATTTTTGGGACGCAAGATTGAGAAGCGAGAGGTTGTACTGGCAAGCTTTTTAATTCTACTGGTGCATCCGATCGCCATTCTCATTCCCGGCGCGATCGCAATGGCGTTGCCGAGCGCTCCGGATGGAACCACTTTACAGGGCTTCTACAACGGTATTGCCAACCCCAGTTTTCACGGTTTGACAGAGGTGCTTTACGAATACGCTTCCGCAGCGGCTAATAATGGTTCTGGCTTTGAAGGGCTATTGGACAGCCAACCTGCTCCCTCAGCGCTGTGGTGGAATCTTAGCGCGAGCTTTAGCCTGCTGGTGGGACGCTATGTGCCGATCGTGGCGTTGCTGCTGTTGGCTGATAGTATGTCGCGCAAGCAGCCCGTGCCAATGACCACTGGCACGCTTCGCACCGATACCTGGCTCTTTACGGGTGTGACAGCAGGCGTGATTTTGATTATGGGTGCGCTGTCGTTCTTTCCGGTGCTGGCGTTGGGGCCGATCGCCGAAGCCTTTCAGATTGCCAAGGGGATTGGGTAAGTGATGCTATATGATCCCCGAAACTTCTCTGACCTGTGCTGAAGGCGTTTCTCCTGGCTTGCAGCAGGCAATCAATATATATCGCTCCAGTCCTCTCTCCGTTGCTAATTTCTTTGGTCTGGGGGCTGTGCTAATCCTCACGCTTCTCGCCAGTCAGAAACTCGTCCTTAGACTGCATGCTCAGTGACAGTAGCATTGCTTTGCTTCATTCCAGCGGATGACGATGTTAGAACGCCAGTGGCATCGAAGACCGTTTTAAGCAATGCCGAAGACAAGACTGTCTCAATCATCTCAACCCAACCTTTACGCCCAACACGGCATTGTCTTCTATGGAATCCAGTTCTACCTCTCTTCGTTCGATTAAGGTGCCTCAGGGTCCCCGCGACTCTCGCAGGCATACGCCCAAGGTAAATATGTCTGGTTTGTATCAACGGGCGGTGCGCGAGTCATTTGTGAAGCTCAATCCCCGCATTCAAGTGCGAAACCCAGTGATGTTTGTGGTATGGGTAGGCACTGTAGTGACGCTTTTGGTGACGATCGATCCCAATTTATTTGGTTCTGTACAGGCAGATGTGGGGCAGCAACGCTTGCTCAATGGGTTAATTACAGCAATTTTGTTTTTCACGATTCTGTTTGCCAATTTTGCAGAAGCAGTGGCAGAGGGACGCGGCAAGGCCCAGGCAGATTCGCTGCGATCGACTCGATCAGATACCCTGGCTCGTAAGTTGATGACGGATGGGTCCATTCAAGAAGTCAGTTCTACGGCACTGCGCCGGGGCGATCGGGTGAAAGTGATTGCGGGCGATATGATTCCAGCCGATGGTGAAGTGACTGAAGGCATTGCCTCCGTAGACGAATCGGCCATTACGGGCGAATCGGCTCCCGTCCTTAAACAACCTGGAACAGACATTTCAAGCTCTGTGACGGGTGGGACGCGCATTCTGTCGGATGAGTTGATCATCAGCGTAACCTCTGATCCAGGACAAGGCTTTATCGATCGCATGATTGCCCTGGTGGAAGGCGCAGAACGCACTAAAACGCCGAATGAGATTGCGTTGACAGTGCTGTTAGCGGTGTTGACGCTGGTGTTTCTCATTGTGGTTTCGACAATTCCACCGTTGGCAAATTATGTGCAATCGCCCACGACGATCGCCATTTTGATCTCGCTGCTGGTAGCGTTAATTCCCACGACGATCGGGGGCTTGTTGAGCGCGATCGGCATTGCTGGGATGGATCGGGTGGCTCAATTCAATGTCATCGCCACCTCTGGTCGTGCAGTGGAAGCCTGCGGTGACATCAATACCCTGGTGTTGGATAAAACGGGCACGATCACGTTAGGAAATCGTTTGGCGGATGAATTTATTCCTGTCAACGGACACACAGTTGAAGAGGTGGCTCAAATTGCACTCGCTGCCAGCGTGTTTGATGAAACACCAGAGGGACGGTCGATCGTCAGCCTTGCAGAGAAGTGTCAAGCTGTAACCGATTTCAATTTGAAGGACGCGACAGGTGTTGAATTTTCTGCTCGCACCCGCATGAGTGGCACAGATCTTCCAAATGGGCGTGAAGTGCGAAAAGGCGCGGTAGATGCAATTAAAGGGTTTGTTAGATCGCGCAGTGGATCGGTACCATCTGATCTGGATAGCGCCTACGAGCGAGTGTCGCGTTTGGGTGGTACGCCGCTTGCGGTGTGCGAGGACAGCGAAATCTATGGTGTGATTTATCTCAAAGACATTGTAAAAGCAGGTCTGCGAGAGCGATTTGACCAACTCCGCCGCATGGGAGTAAAAACCATTATGCTCACAGGCGACAACCAAATTACCGCCTCCGTCATTGCGAAAGAAGCGGGTGTGGATGATTTCATTGCTGAAGCCACACCCGAAGACAAAATTGATGTCATTCGGCGAGAGCAGTCGCAAGGCAAGCTGGTTGCCATGACAGGAGACGGCACCAACGATGCACCCGCTCTGGCACAGGCAAATGTGGGTGTAGCAATGAACTCAGGCACCCAGGCCGCCAAAGAAGCTGCCAACATGGTGGATTTAGATTCTGATCCCACAAAGTTGATCGATTTGGTGACGATCGGCAAGCAGCTTCTCATTACTCGCGGTGCGCTGACGACGTTCTCGATCGCCAATGACATCGCCAAATACTTTGCGATCATTCCTACCATTTTCGCGGCAGCAGGGATCGGCGCACTCAATATTATGGGATTGAAAAGTCCCCAGTCTGCCATTATTTCAGCGCTCATTTACAACGCCCTGATTATTCCTGCCCTCATTCCATTAGCCCTCAAAGGGGTGCAGTTTCGCCCCCTGACAGCAGACCAACTCTTGCGCCGTAATATCTTGCTCTATGGCGTTGGTGGTGTTATTGCGCCGTTTATTGCCATCAAAATCATCGACGTGCTGATTCCCTTTTCATAACATCCACATCTGTTCTAGCAGGTTGCAACCTCTTCCATACTTTCTCCCTTCTGCCTCCTGCCTTCTACCCTCTGCCTTCAACAGCCCACCTTTCCCGACTTCCTCCATCCCTTTACCTTCTACTGACTATGAAACGCCTCCTCGATCGACCACCCCTTCTTTTCACTCAAACCCTTGCACCCGCCGCCGAAACCATCATCGAGATCTGGACGGAGTGGCGGAGACAAAAACTACCGCTTTATCTCTTTCTCGGTTTGTGTCTCAACCTCGTACTGGCACCTGCCGTGTTTGCTGCAACGGGTAACGATCTGTCTCGCACCCAGGCGTATTGGCTGGCAGCACTCGGTTTAGTCACTATTGCCCTTGCGATTTACCTCTTTTTTGTCATGTTTGTACCGGAGAAATTCTAATGAGTTTTGCGCGTGAGGCTGGTAGAGCCGTTCGATCTACCTTGGTGCTGTGGGTCATTACCGCGATCGCCTATCCCCTGATCATGATTGCGTTTGGGCAAATTGTCTTTCCCTTTCAAGCGAATGGTAGTTTGTTGAAAAATGCGAAAGGCGATGTGGTGGGTTCTGCATTAATTGGTCAGCCCTTTACATCTGACAAATACTTCAACAGTCGTCCCAGCACCACCAGCTACAGTACGGCTGACCCTGGTAAAGATAAGGATGGCAAGCCCCTGGACACGTCGGGGGTGCTAAATACGGGAGTCTCTGGTGCGAGTAATTTGGCTCCTAGCAACCCAGCATTGCTCGATCGCATCAAAGGCAAGAGCGATCCTGACCCCAGTAAAGCGATCGAGGGTGATCTGCCGCGACTGCAAAAAGCGGGTGTTAAACCAACCGCAGATCTGGTCTATACCTCTGGCTCTAGCCTTGATCCCCACATTACGCGAGAAGGGGCGATCGCTCAAATTGATCGAGTTGCCAAAGCGCGGGCACTGCAACCCAACCAGTTAGAAGACCTGATCAAACAGAATACTGATGGTCGGTTTCTGGGTCTTTTGGGTGAACCAGGTGTCAATGTGCTGAAGCTGAATTTGGCGCTAGATGCCCTCAAGCCTGCCAGCTAGAACACTAAGACCTCCGATCGCCTCAAGAAATCGGAGGTCTGATATCAGAGTTTTTGTATGTGTAGTGATTTTTCGCTCCGTGCCCCTTCACGGTTCGCTGTCGTGGGGGATGGGTTGTCTTTAGAAATTTCTTGCCGTCGCCCTTTCAGTCATTCCAATGCTTGCTTGCATCAGCGCTATCGCCTCCTCAAGCCTTTGGGACAGGGCGGTTTTGGCAAAACCTTTCTCGCCCAGGATGAATACCAATCTACAAAGGCGCTTTGTGTCGTCAAGCAGATTCTGCCTAACCACAACAATCCACAAGTAACTGAGCGCTTTCAACAAGAAACCCAACGCTTAGCCGAGGTGGGTGAACATCCTCAAATTCCCCAATTGTTGAACCACTTTGAGCAGGATGGACAGTGCTTCATCGTGCAGGAATGGATTGACGGCTCGACGCTGGAACAAGAGGCGGTGGAACAACTCTTTGATGAAGGGGAAGTGTGGGCGCTACTTCGAGACTTGCTGCCTATTTTACAGTATCTCCACGATCGCAACATCATCCATCGTGACATCAAACCCGCAAACATCATTCGTCGCCGCCACACGGGTGCCACTGATTGCAGCTCTCATTCATTCGTGCTGGTTGATTTTGGTGCAGCTAAGCAGATTGATGAGATGCAGCCCGTTTCCACCGGAACTATCATTGGCAGTGCAGAGTATGCCGCTCCTGAGCAAATTCGAGGTCGTGCCGTGTTTGCCAGCGATCTCTATAGTTTAGGAGTAACTTGCCTGCACTTACTCACCCAAATGTCACCCTTTGAGTTATACGATGTGGGCGATGCCATTTGGAAATGGGAGGCGTACTTAACGCAGCCAATTAGTACCGCTCTAAAGCACATGCTCTGTACGTTGGTGCAACCAGCCATGAGGCGGCGCTATCAGTCGGCGGCAGAGGCATTCGTAGCATTAGAGGCTTTGACCCTACAGCCAGCCAAACGGATCGCACCGTCTGCTTTAGCTCTAACAAGTTCAGGGGTAGATGGGGACTGTATGTCATGTGTGGTTTCGCCTGCTGCGATCGCGGCCAACTACACCATACAAACGGTGCGATCGATCAAGGCTGCTACTGCCTATAATCCTCAGTCTCAGCGCTGGCACTCGCTTCCATCTGCAACAGTGCCCAATAATCTTACCTGTGACGTGGCGGTCTTCTTACGCTCTCGTCTTCTGAATACGTCCGCTCCCCACACTGATCGAGGTTCGCCAACGAATTTAATGGCTCCCAAACATCTAATGAGTTGGCGCTTAGTCGCCGTTGGGTTTGGGACTGCTGTTGCCAGCGTAGCACTAACCTGTCTATGGGTCTGTGTGAGCATCATTTTTCTGGCTCTTGCGGTGCCACCACAATCCACAACCATGCCAGCGAAAGTCACGTCTTCAGTGTTACCTCGATCGCTTTAAACCACGAGGATAATAGCCCAGATGATTCTCCATAAAGCCGGAAACCGCTTTGCCTGGCTGCAAAAATTACGGACTTACATGCCAAAGCGCTTCAATCCAGACGTGAGAGAAGCAACTGATATTATTTTTAGCGTGATGGTGATCTTTATGATCACTTGCATCGGCTCAATGCTACTCATCTGCTTTTTCTTTGAGATGGATCGACGATTGTCTAGTCCACCTGTCCAACCACGATCGGACGCGGCTGCTACACCCACCCGATAGATAGTGATGGCTCTAGTACAGCGCATCAAAAGTTCTGCAACGTGGGTTGAAAGAGTGCTGAGTGCTGTAGCTTGCTGCCGCTTTGCGGTGGACTGAGTGCTGAGGACTGAGTAGCGCTCAAGCCTGTTGCATCATTTCTGTTCCAGGACACTAGGAGTTGAGAAGGCGATCGCTCAGGTCGAGCTTGCCCGGTTGATTGTAGTTACAGCGAAAGATGCAGCGTTTATGGTTGGCGTGATGTAACTTGGCACATTTCACGGCTCTTCGCCCAAACCAAAATTGATATAACGCGGCAGCAGCAAGCATCCCAAGAGGCGGCACCAGCGCGTAAAGCCAAAAGGCTGTCCAGTTTTGGGCTGGAAACGCTGAGGCAAAACTGCGCGCAGGATTCATGCCAAAGCCGGAAAGCGGCGCTTCAAACGTGACGTAGAGCATCACTAAACATCCGGCAAACAACCCCGTGTAGCGGTTGAGCTTTGAGTTGTTACTGGTTAATAACACCATCATCATCATCACGAACGCAATGACACCTTCACCAATGAATGCGCCTAGCCAGCCCAGTGCTCCTGGAACCGTAACCACATAATTGACTGGCGGTTGCGTAAAGGTGCTGCCAAAGAGTAAGGCAACTAAACACACTCCTGCTAGCCCGCCCAGGCACTGAAACAGGATATAGAAAATGGCATCCTGACGTTGGACTTTGCCTGCTTGGTAAAACGTGAGCGTTACGGCAGGATTCATGTGTGCGCCCGATTGCTTGCCCCAGGGGGAATAGATAAGCGCGATCGCGGTCGATCCCATTGCCACCCCAATCAGAAATCGGCGTAGATCAGCATTGGCGATCGTTTGATGCACAGGTGAAGCAGGATATTCAAAGAGGATCGTGAAAACTCCGGCTGAAACCATAAAAAGACCGAGTTCTGCGGCTTCCATCAAATATTCTGGCAGGTGCTTTTTAAGGGTTTCCATGCGGATCGTCTCCCACGCTACGCTGGACATGTCGATGTTCCACATTTTGTAGAATCATGGCGGCGACCAAACCTGTCCAACCTGTTTGATGGCTGGCTCCCAGACCTGCGCCATTATCGCCATGAAAATATTCATGGAAGAGGATTAAATTACGCCAGTGTGGATCAGTTTGAAAGGTCTCCAAGTTCCCATAAACGGGACGTTTTCCCGCTTCATCAGGTTCAAAAATGGCGACTAAGCGATGGGAAAGCTCGATCGCCACCTCTCGCAGCGTCATTTCGTGACCCGATCCAGTGGGATATTCTACTTTAAACTTGTCACCAAAATACTCGTAGAACCGCCAGAGGGCTTCGATAATCAGGTAGTTAACGGGAAACCAAATGGGGCCGCGCCAGTTGGAATTGCCCCCAAAAAGACCTGTGGTAGATTCGGCTGGTTCATAGCGCACACAGTAATCATGTTCACCCTCATGCAGCATATAGGGATGATCTAGATGGACTTTCGACAAGGCGCGAATGCCATGAGGACTCAGGAATTCATTCTCATCCAACAAGTAATGTAAGACGCGCTTTAACTTGGCTCCGTAGACGATCGCGAGCAGCCGTCTGGCTCCCATGCCCGGTGTTTCCATACAGGCTACTTTATTCTTTAGCTGTGGGCGATTGCGAATAAACCATTCCATGCGCCGCTTGAACCCTGGAAATTGCTGAAGCGTGTCTAATTCCAACACCGTCACGGCAAACAGCGGAATTAAGCCCACCATTGATCGCACCCTCAATGGAAACTGACGACCATCCGGCAAGTGCAGAGCATCGTAATAAAACCCATCTTCATCATCCCAGAGAGCAATCTTTGCATCACCAATCCCATCGATCGCATCGGCAATGTAGAGAAAATGCTCAAAAAACTTGCTGGCAATGTCTTCGTAGGCATCATCCTCTTTTGCCAACTCCAGCGCGATCGCTAGCATATTCAAACAATACATGCCCATCCAGCTCGTGCCATCAGCCTGGTTCAGATAGCCGCCTGTGGGTAATTCTTTGCTGCGATCGAAGACACCAATATTATCCAGTCCCAAAAAGCCGCCCTGAAAGACATTGTTGCCTTTCATATCTTTGCGATTGACCCACCAGGTAAAGTTCAACAGCAGTTTATGGAAAACCCGCTCTAAAAATTGGCGATCGGCACGTCCATAAAACTTTTGCTCGACCTGATAAACTCGTAACGCAGCCCAAGCGTGAACTGGCGGATTCACATCGCTAAACGCCCATTCATACGCAGGGAGTTGTCCACTGGGCTGCATGTACCATTCGCGGGTGAGGCGATCAAGCTGTAGTTTCGCAAAGTCTGGATCGACGACAACTAACGGAATTAAGTGAAAGGCCAGATCCCACGCCGCGAACCAGGGATATTCCCATTTGTCGGGCATGGAGAGAATGTCTTCACTAAATAAATTTGTCCAGTCGTGGTTACGCCCTGTTTTGCGTTCTGGAGGTGGGGGTGGCTGGTTGGGATCACCCTTCAACCAGTCATACACCACGTAGTTGTAATACTGCTTGCTCCACAACATGCCCGCAAACGCCTGCCGCTGGGTGTTGCGTTCGTCCTCCGACATGGGGAAAGGGCAAATGCGCTTATAGAACGCATCGGCTTCCTGTTGACGGGTTTGAAAGATGGTGTCAAAATCTGCACCCAGTGATTCATTGAGTGCCTGCTGATCAGACAGGCGTAGGCGAATGGTTTTAGTTTCGCCCGGTGCAAGCGTCAGTGGATAACGGGCCGCAAATTTGGTACCAATGCGATCGATATTGACAGCGTGCTGTTTGCCATGCACCACGTAATCATTGATGCCATCTTTAACATACAGTGATGGATTGCTCGTACCAAAGAGCCGTTCGTAATTGGTTTCGTTATTAGTGAAGAGCAGTTCTGCGCCGGGTTCACAGTAAAGCCAGTGAGTACCCAGAGTGGGATGATCGGCTTCCAGCACACTGACGGGTGCTTCGGTAATGACTTTGATGAAAGGTGCTTCCATCTCAGGTTGCCAGTCCCACAGGTTACGAAACCATAGAGTGGGTAACAGGTGAAGCGTTGCGGCTTCTGGCCCTCGGTTGGCGATCGTCACCTGAATTAAGATGTCTTCTGGTGTAGCTTTGGCATATTCCACAAACACATCAAAATAACGACTTTCGGCAAAAACACCTGTATCCAGTAGCTCAAATTCCGATTCAAATTTACTTCGGCGACGATTTTCATCGACTAACTGCGTATAGGGAAACGCCTGCTGGGGATACTTATACAGGCATTTCATGTAGGAGTGGGTGGGCGTACTGTCGAGATAGAAATAATATTCTTTGACATCCTCGCCGTGATTGCCTTCACTGCCCGTCAACCCAAACAACCGCTCTTTTAAGATAGAGTCGTTGCCATTCCATAGGGCGATCGCAAAGCACAAACGCTGGCGGCTATCCGAAATCCCAGCGATACCATCTTCACCCCAGCGGTAGGCCCGCGATCGTGCCTGATCGTGTGGAAAATAATCCCAGGCGGAACCATAAGGGCTGTAGTCTTCTCGCACGGTGCCCCACTGCCGCTCACTCACGTATGGGCCCCACCGTTTCCAGTAGCGCGTGCGATCGCGATCTTCTTGTAATCGTTGTTCTTCAGCCGTCATAATTTCCTTCTAAAAAATAGTCGGCGACCAATGCAAAGGCTTTTCAAAAATAATTGTTTCTGACTCAACTTTGTCGTGTCGGTAGGGTTTTACCTCCCCAGTTTCGACAAAGTCCAATTGCTTTCAAAAGGAGATAACACTGTCATTAGTACGAACCACACCGAGTCTGGTTTTTTTGATTTCAAACCAGCGTTAGAGAATGGATTCGAGTTGGCAATAAGGAGCTTTTCCAATTCCCACTTTCCGATAAAGTTCTGAAATCAGAAACAGCCCAGCAGTGCTGCATCTTGAGTGGGATACGAATGGATAACGTCTGGCTCAAGCGAGTTGCCTGCCTCTGAAGATACAGGAGTGGGCAGCGCGTAGGCTTTTGCAAAAAACTGACAATGGCGCTGAGGACGCTGCTCTTTGCGATTTGAGCTTATTTCAATGCTACTCAATTATAGATGGGCACCCCCTGATGCTTCGATCCTCTGACCTGTAACCCAGCGGCTGTCTTCGGATGCCAGAAATGAAACAACATCAGCAATATCATCTGGCATTCCAATGCGCTTGATGGCTGAAGTCGCCAGTGTTTGTTGCTGTCCCTCCTCAGAGCGTAACCAGCCAGCGTTGAGATCAGTATCAATCGCGCCGGGAGCGATCGTGTTCACGGTAACACCTCGTTCTCCCAGTGAAGCGGCAAGATATTGAGTCAGCACGTTAACGGCTCCCTTAGAAGCGGCGTACACGCCATAAACTGGATAGGAGAAGCGTGTCAAACCAGTACCAAGATTGATGATTCGCCCGTTGTCGCGTAGACGGGAAAGCGCCGATTGAGTGATGAAAAACAGCCCTTTTACGTTGAGGTCAAACTGCTGATCAAATTCTTCTTCTGTCCAGTCACCAATGGGTTTTGCGATCGCAGTCCCAGCGTTATTTACCAAGACATCTAACTTGGATTCACCTGTCAAGTTGACTAGCTCAATGTCTAGTCTCTCGAACATGGCATGAATGCTAGAGACTTGAGAAACGTCGGCTTGTATAGCAATTGCCTTACTGCCTAACGCTGTAATTTCGGCAACAACTTCATCGGCTGCGGCCTGATTTTGACCATAGTGAACAATAATGGTTAACCCGTCTTTTGCCAATCGCAGCGCGATCGCACGACCTAACCCACGACTCGCGCCTGTTACAAGTGCAACTTTATTCATAGTCTCTCCTTAAAAACTTGAAAAACTTGAGAATTTGATGGAAACCACTCCGCTACTGTTCTTGATAGTTCCAGAGCAAGCCACCATCGACGAAAAAGGTGGTGCCTGTCACATAGTCAGATTCAGAAGAGGCTAAGAACGCGACGATCGAGGCCACATCACCGGGTTTGCCCAAGCGCCCCAGCGGAATATTTTGCAACAGTGCGCCTAGTTTTTGAGGATCGTTTAAAAGCTTGGTGTTGATGGGCGTTTCGATCGCGCCAGGAGCCACATTGTTGATGGTGATTCCTAGAGGCGCAAGCTCGATCGCCAGGTTGCGTGTCAGCATTTTCAACGCGCCTTTACTGGCACAGTAGGCAGCAAAGTGAGGAAAGGGCAATTCTTCATGCACTGAGCTGATGTTAATGATTTTGCCGGGGCGTTTAGCTTCCCTCAAATGCTTGACAAGCGACTGAGTGGCAAAGAAAACACCTTTAAGATTGACATCCAATACTGCATCATAATCGGCTTCAGTGACATCCCAAAAGTCAGCATTTTTTTCAATCCCGGCATTATTGACCAGGATATCTAGCTTGCCAAAGTGGGTAATGCTATCGGCAACCATGCGCTGTACGTCTGCCATCGTGCCCAGATCAGCTTGCACTGTAAAGCCCTCGATCGAGTCGCAGTGTCCATCCACCATATGACAGCTACCACCCGCTGCTTTGACTTTCTCCAGCGTTTCTTCTGCACCCTTTGGATTCGAGCGGTAGTTGATGGCGACATTGGCTCCTTCCTCGGCTAACCGAATGGCGATCGCCTGTCCAATACCCTGACTGCTGCCCGTTACGAGCGCTACCTGACCATCTAGCCTCATACGATTCTCCTATTTTCAGCATTGACTAACCATGACATCTCAAATCGTTTTGGTGTTTGCAAACATTTGGATGCGCGGCACCCCGACCACTCGTGAGCAATCGCTTACAAACGCGCAGTTAAGTGATCAGCCACTCTTAAAGCATTAGCAATAATGGTTAACGTTGGATTAACACCAGAGTTGGAAGGGAAAAAGCTACCGTCTACTACGTAGAGATTATCAATATCATGAGTGCGACAGTTGAGGTCAAGGACAGACGTAGTGGGATCTTCGCCCAAGCGACACGTGCCACACTGATGCCCCACCACTTGAATACCTGTGTTGTTGCGTGGATAGATACCGTGGTGCAAGTGCACGTTCTCAGCTTTATGGTCGATCGCTTTCAATACCTCTGTCCAACGATGCACCAGGCGATCGCGGGCTTTGGTATTATTGGGCGTGTAATCCAGATGCAATTTTTCTCCCTCTACGCGCACTCGATTGTCGGGATCGGGTAAATCTTCGGTTTGTAGCCACCAACCTGTAGAATGATTGGCAATTTGCTGTAGCCCAAAACCTGGGACTAATTTTGCCAGCGGAGCCAATAGGGGCGGCGCTTCAGCGGGGATCATGTCCCCAAGGACATTCCCGGTATTTTGCACTTCACCCATTGGATAGGGAAAATCAGGCTCGCCCCAGTAGAAATCATTAATGCAGATGGTTTTTTGATACACATCTGGGTTTGGAGTAATGCTGAGCTGTACCATTGCGGTGGTCAAATGTTTCATCAGGTTACGTCCGACTTGATCAGAACGATTGGCAAGCCCGGTGGGATGACGATCGTTGGCCGATCGCAACAGCAGTGCCGCTGAGTTAATCGCACCACAAGCCACGACCACAATCCCCCCCCGAAATAGGTGAGTCTCCCCATCAATTTCCGTCTCCACGCCTGTAATCTCTCGGCCCGATTCGCTGGTGTGCAGTCGCAGCACTTTTGCTTCCGTTTTCAGCGTGACGTTAGGAAATTTAAGGGCAGGTGCAATCCCCTCGACTTCAGCATCGGCTTTGGCATGAACCAGGCACGGAAAACCATCACACGTATCACAGCGAATGCATGTACTGAGGGTGCGATCGACTTCATTGAGCTTCAACCCTAACGGCAAATGGAAGGGATGCAACCCTTGCTGTGCGATCGCCTCACTCAACTGCTGCATCCGTGGCTCATGGCTAATGGGAGGATAGGCGTATTCACGGCTGCGGGCTGGTTCAGTCGGGTCTTCTCCTTGTTTGCCATGTACATCGTAAAGAACCTCTGCTTGGGTGTAGTAAGGCTCAAAGTCAGCATATTTAAGTGCCCACGCAGGTGAGAGACCATCGTAGTGTTCAACGTCTTCAAAATCCCGCTCCCGGAGGCGCAACAAGGCCGCTCCATAGACTTTGGTATTGCCGCCAACCCAGTAGCTCATTTGCGGTCGAAACGGCTTGCCATCACTGTCATACCAGTGATCAGAGGTGTGGTAGCGCTCCTTCACATATACTTCAGCCGCACTCCAATTTGCCTTTTCTTTGGGTAGGTAAGTGCCCTGCTCTAAAATCAGAATTTTCTTGCCAGTCGGAGCCAGTTTGTACGCCAGGGTGCCGCCTCCAGCTCCCGTGCCAATAATAATGAGGTCATATTGCTCATCACTGATCATGGTCGCTCTCCTCTTTGATATTTGCTCACCAACGTTTGCTCAGTCACTAAGAAGAAACACTCTCAGCTACTAGTGCCACATCATTTCAGGTTACTCGTTGAATCATGAAGTCTCCGACTGCACCCATAACAGTACCAATAGGTTCTGAGTAGCCGATGAGTGGTGCCATACAAATAGATGAAAGAAAGGTGAGGGTTAGAAAACTGTCTGGCAACGTGTTCTGTAGTCACTCATGGAATACCACAAATAACGTCTTAAAACATCCTCCAGACACGTTTGAGGTTGAACTGCTTTCCCCCCTCTACACAGAGTGGGTTTAGACGGTACCTTTTCGGCAAAAGATCTTTGTACGTTATTTCTATACAGAATGGAAACTTCTTTGCGGGTTCGTCAGTCTCAGCTTCCACCCACACATGCGGTCAACTCCTTGCAAGGATGGGTTTTCAGTTCAAACGTTGACTGCAAACGGTGCATTACTCTCAGAGATTGCTATCTGCTGAGAACCGATTAACATTAGGAGCTTTCACTATGAACCGCTTAATGCTTGCAGCGATCGGAGCCTTTCCGATCGTCGCTCTTTCGTGCTTGCCGAAGCCTGCTTCAGCCGAAACCGTGCCGCAAACCGCTTTTTCGCGTGCACCCATTGTGATTGCCGATCGCGACAATAATGATTGGCGTAATAACGATCGTCGAGATAATGACCGTCGCGACAACGATCGTCGAGATAATGACTGGCGCAATAACCATCGGGATAATGACTGGCGGAATAACCGCCGTGATTACGATTGGCGGAATAACCGTCGAGACTATCAACGTCGGGTATGGATTCCTGGTCATTGGGAACGCGGGTTCTTAGGGATTGGTCGCAAGTGGGTTGCGGGTCACTATGAATATCGCTAACTAGCAGCTTCCAGTAGACCTCCGAGGTTTTCGAAACCTCGGAGGTCTGGGAAAACCTCGGAGGTCTAGAAAGTCTCGATGGATGGAAATAGGTTGGGTTTGATGAGATCTTTGGGTTACAAAAGAGGCATCTCCTTGCCGAGCAAGCCCCATGCCAGAAGACAAGCCAGAAGAACCGTATGCCTACTCGCCCACCACGATCGAGAAAGTTTTTGAATTACTCGACAATAAGCTGGTCTCGTTCGGTGTTCCAGGGGCGTTAAGCTTTGTTGGCATTACAAAAGCCCGTGAAAATCAATGGACAGAAGCAGGCTGGTGTTTTGCAGGGGCCGCTGGGGTTTGGCTCGTCATCAAGCTTGGCAAGAAGCTATCACCCAAGCTAGAGCAGGCAATGGATGGCGCGATCGCCAGTATCGAGCGATCGTTATCAGACCTGCGATCGGACTTTGAGGGGCAATACCTGAAGCAACAGGCAAATCTCTGTGAGGAATTTACAACTGAAGGCTTTAACCCCGATCGCACCGCTCTTCCTTTATTGGCAGAAGTGTTTGTGCCGTTAGAGTTGAGTGGAGCGCTGGGCATGGCTGATCCAGCAGCACCCATCGCAAAAACAAATCCTTTGCGTCAACGTGACCCCTTGCAGCGTGACTCAGTATTGCGATCGACACATTTGCGATCGGAGCATCTCAGCATTTGGGATCTGTTGGCACGATCCCAGCGCGATCGCAAATTCACTCACCTACAACCTGCAACAGTCTCTCCCCGGAGAACTTCCGTCGATTATGGGCGGGGTTTGGGTGGCGGCTGATTGGTTTTCGGTCTGGGTAGAGGGGGGTGTCTTTTCTCTCGCGCAGAGAATTGTGAAGTGTAGCACATCGCAGTCCTAGACAGACCTCCGAGGTTTTCAAAACCTCGGAGGTCTAAGCCCCCACGGGTGTCTAACCTACATCCAGCATGAGCGTTTTGAGGGTTGTCACGAACTCATTGGTGATGGGAGCCAGAGGCCGATCGCCCGATTCCAAAAACACCTGAATCTCTGCCTCAGAGACCAATGGTTGTAAGATATCGAGCCTGGGTAAGGTGCCCGATCGCAGCCCAGCGTACTCAAGGTAACTGGGAAAACTCCCAGTCCTTTGGATGAGACACCAGCCCAGCTTTCGTTGGGTTGAGGTGAATGTACCGCGTGAGATGGTATAGATACTCGTCGCTATCTACCGCAATTGCCTGAAATTGACCTTGAAACAACGATCCCACCCGGTTGTAGCGCCGATTCATCGCTTTGGTATACGCCACCGATAACCGTTGCATCGCTTCAGACACCGCCTCTGTTTTGCACCGTACTAACAAGTGGTAATGGTTAGGCATCAAGCAATAAGCCAGCACATCCAGAGTTTCTTCGATCAGATGTCGTCGCACCAGACGCAAAAAGTGCAGGTAGTTTTCCCGCTCAAAGAAGATGGGATTGCGATCGTTCCCACGATTGTAGAGGTGGTAGTCATGATCCGTCTGGAACTTTACATCGCGACGCGGCATAAGAACGGTTTAGCTGCAACGACTCTCTTAAAATTCCCTCTTAGACCTCCGGATTTTAGACCTTCGAGGTTTTCAAAACCTCGGAGGTCTGTAGAGAGGCAGCGCAACTAACATCCGCTCGATCGCACCTGACTACCAGAGAAGTTGCACCAGGTGCAGGAGGAGTCAAACTTACTTTCACTTGATCGCAACTAACTATCAGACGAGTTTCACTCAGTTCAGAAGGAATGGCAGCAACATTCATTCGATCGCAACTGACGATCATTCATCGATTCATCATAAAAAATAAGCGATCGCAAGTAAGCGATAAGCGTTACTCGATCTTGCGTCATCACAACTTACACCGACTGCAATTGAAGCAACAATTTGACAAGCCTCAATCCCGTTTAGGTTAGTCTCGCCTTCACACATCTACTGTGGGTTTAAAGCAATGGCAATGACCAGGGGAAAATCAACTAGAAACCACTTCAGCACTGCGCGATCGGTTTCCTTAATTTACTCAATTCTTCTCAGGAAGATGGATAGCCTCAGACGCTAAATTGCAAACATCTATTCTTCCAAAGGAGTGCATCATGGCACGGCGTAAAAAAGTTTCTCGTGTCCTCGAAAAAGCCCAGCAGCGCGAAGCCAGTCTGCGATCGATTAGTGCTCAACTCGACCTTGGCAACGGACTCACCCTAACCACCTACACCAGCCGTCTGCAAGACTTACAAGCCCAGCTCTCCAACTACAACACAACCCTTTCCCTACTCGACAAACTCTCTGACGATATTGCCAATACGGAACAAGACGTGCGCGAACTCTCCGAAAAAATGCTGATGGGCGTTGGCATCAAATACGGTAAGAGTAGCCAGGAATATGGCATGGCAGGCGGCGTACCCAAAAACAAGCGTCGTCGTGCCACAAGTCAGCCATCATCTTCCGCTTCTGCTAGCCCTCAGTTTGAAATGGTAACGTCTACCTCTACCAATGGTAGAAACTCCGAAACCACCAACGGCAGTACTCTTTTGCAATGAAATCACTGGTTTTAGATTTCGCTTCCTCACCGCTTTAAAACAGTAACCCAGCCGCAAATCAAAACCAGTGGCTTGTCGTTAAGGAAGTGCTGCATCAATCGGGTTTCTCTAACTGAGCTGTCACGAAACCCGTTGATGCAAGACGCGATCCTTCTCTTAGAACGTGAAAGTCGTCCGAATCACGCCTACATATTGAGTTGCGTTCGTATCATTCCCTTCTGGGTTAAACAACACAAACAAACCGGGCGTAATCGCAATATTGTCAGTCAGGCGATAGCGGTAAAACGCTTCCACATGAAATGGCGTATCACCATCCTGACGGTTTGCTGTTAGCCCATCGTTATCAATAACGTGGGGCGTAATGCCAACGAGAAGGCCGCCCAAGCTACCTTTTTTACCCAAATCGGGAAAGCCCAGATAAGCTGCCGCATAGAGAATGGTAGCATCATCGTCGCTGCGATTGCGGTGTGCAAAAGCGGCTCCTGCCCAGCCACCCACAGTGATTCCAGGGCTAAGACTAAGCTGTACCGCACCACCCACACTATCAGCAGTAAACCCCACTCGATTGGTGGCGCTATTAGCAAACGGATTGGACGCATAAGCGGTACCAATACTGGCCGTGAGGTTTGCTCGGTTGCCATTGGCGGTATCACCCACCAACGTACCGGGGCCGTAGTAGGAGTGAGCGTAGGTAAGGCCGATCGTCAGCGCTTTACTGGGTGTAAACACCACCTGCGCGATCGCTGCATAGTCCCCATTAAAAAGGCCCGCACTGTCTATAGGATTGTTGCTAGCACTGCTTCCAGAGAAGCCACCCTCCAATCGGAAGGCATCACTAAACTTATAAGCAGCCGTGATACCTGCGGCTCCAGACAAACCAGTCGCGTTTAGCTGAGGATTATTGACCCGATAGATGGGGCTAAAGCGACCAAAGCGAGAGACGGCTCCAGCACCACTGCTTTCAAAGGGGCTGAGGGTGCTTACCAACGAGTCATAAAATTCAATGTTAGCGGCATCAATCTGAACGCGGAAGTTGTTGCCCAAGGGGAAGCGGTAGAAGATCTTATCGATTAAAACAGAGTTGCCTTCGTTGCCATCAAACCCTAAGCGCGTTTCATTGGTTCCGGTCAGGTTGCCACTATAAGGAGTGATATTGCGTGCCTGTAGTCGAGTTCGCAACAAGTCCTTACCACTAAAGCTAGTATCCAATGCTAAACGAACCCGGTCTGCAAAGATAGGATTTGTCTTGTTGTCTCTGGTAACGGGCGATCGATCAGCATTGGTCAAGCGGGTGTTGTTGCCCGATCGCACCGCGCGATCGCCAAACGTGTCAGAGATACTGAAGATGACTTCGCCCCTCAGTTTGGTGGTGGTCGAGAACTGCTGTTTTTCCAGCGTTGCGGTGCGAGCTTCTAACGCATCAACCCGTCCACGTAAGGTTGCCAGTTCCGCCGCAAACTCTTCTTGCAGCTTTTGCACCGCCAGCAAGTCTTCCTTTTTTACCAAATCAGCCGTGCCTGCGGCGATGAGTTCGTTAATGCGATCAAGGCACGCATTCAACCCGGCAGCAAACTCGTAGCGGCTCAATGCCTGATTACCGCGATAGGTTTTGTCTGGGTAGCCCACAATACAGCCATAGCGTTCTACGAGCGATTGCAGCGCTTGAAACGCCCAGTCGGTCGGCTTGACATCTGAAAGCTGAGAAACTGACGTGACTTGGTCAGCGGTACTTGTTCCAAAGTTTTCAGCACTGTAGGCACTGAGTAACGGCGCTGAGGCAGTGGGCTGAGCAGGTGCGGCAGAAAGGGGGGTGCCTGTTGATCGTTCACTGGGAACGCCTGCTACGGCTGCGAGGCTGAGCGCGCCCACAAACCCTGGAACCAGAGCGAGCGCCTTCAGCAAAATCTTGGCGGTCATGATACTAAAACCTCACACAATTAGAACGGATGACTGAAAAACGGCAATGCCTGCTTCCTGAGACGATCGCGGAAACAGCGTATTCTTAGCACCACACAACCAGCAGGTCTGGAGTCAAGCTGATGGTAATCAGGAAAACTACGATTAGCTGATCGAATTACCGTATTTTAGAGTAGGGCCATACTCTCACAGACTTTTCTAAAACACAAGTCGGACGCTTCTAAAGTGATCAAGCCTTAACACCTGGGTTTGAAGCGTCGGTCAAAAGCTCGATCGATTAATGCTGCTTGGAACCTTTTCACTTGCCTTTAGGCAAATACCTGTGGCATACTTCAAATTTGTTCAATTTTACGGTATCTTGATCGATATACCGTAATTAAAATTGAGCTTACATGCATTCGTGTTGAAGCGCATTTGTCTTGCTGGGGCAGACCGGGTTAACTGCTGCCCTGTTTACCCCTTCGTCAATGCCACCATCGGTATGGCTTACAGCGGTTTTCAATCTCAATGAGCCAGGTCTTAATCAAGATGGGCTTATCAAGATGGACATCGGGAGTTAGGGTCTTGAGGGTGGTGAAGGCAAAGGAAACTGGCAGTAATTTGCAGAGTGTCTTTCACCGTTCACTTTAGGAGAATCAAGATGGGTAGTTCATCGCATAGGGCAAATGTTTTAAACAGTGAACGGCTTTCGCCAGTGCAATGGGTACGATCGAAGGTGGTGGGGTCTGCGGCGGTACTGGCGATCGTGGTGGGGTTAGGCACGCTTTCTGCCTGCACGTCTGGCAGTAACAATGCCGACAATGCTTCACCACTGCCCAGTTCGTCACCCGTCAGCACCAACAGCACGCCTCAAAACGTTGCTCAAAGCAACGTCGTGCGGATTGGCTACCAGAAATACGGGACGCTCTTTTTGCTCAAGGCACGCGGCAACCTGGATGAGCGGTTAAAAGCTCAGGGTACAAGCGTGCAGTGGATTCAGTTTCCAGCGGGGCCACAACTGCTGGAGGCATTGAATACGGGCAGTGTGGACTATGGCTCGACGGGTGAAACGCCGCCTGTGTTTGCTCAAGCAGCGGGTGCACCACTGATCTACGCCGCAAATGAACCGCCCGACCCTACAGGGGAAGCTATTTTGGTGGCAAAAGATTCACCCATCAAAACGGTGGCTGACTTGAAGGGCAAAAAAGTGGTGCTGAACAAAGGCTCGAACGTCCATTACCTGCTGGTACGAGCGTTAGAGGAAGCAGGACTGAAGTATAGCGATATTCAAGCGATCTATTTGCCGCCTGCGGATGCACGAGCCACCTTTGAGAAGGGCAGTGTGGATGCCTGGGTGATTTGGGAGCCGTTCCTGACCGTGGCGAAAAAGGCAACGGGGGCGCGTGTGCTGAAAGATGGCATGGGCCTGGTGGCAAATCGTCAGTTTTACCTCGTGGCGAAACCGTTTGCGGAGCAGTATCCCGATCGTGTGCAGGCGGTGATCGAAGAAACGCAGAAGGTAAATGAGTGGGCCAAGGGCAACGCCAAAGAAGCAGCTACCATTCTTTCGCCTCAGGTGGGTATTGATGTGGCTACCCTGACTGAAATTTTGCAGGGACGCTCCTATGGCATTACTCAACCTGTGAAGCCCGATGTGGTGGACTACCAGCAAAAGATTGCGGATGCTTTCCTGTCACTGAAACTGCTGCCAAAGCCGATCGCGGTTAAGGATGTGGCGCAATTACCGAAGCCGTAGGACTTAGGAGGAATCGTTTTAATGCAACTACTTTGGTTTATTCCAACGCATGGCGATGGACGCTACCTAGGTACGTCGATCGGGGGGCGATCGACTGATTATGACTACCTGCGGCAAATTGCGCAGGCGGTTGATCAGCTTGGCTATACGGGTGCGTTATTGCCAACGGGACGGTCTTGTGAAGATGCCTGGATTGTCGCTTCAACCCTTGTGTCTCAGACCCAACGCATGAAGTTTTTGGTAGCAATTCGTCCGGGTATTGTTTCGGCAGGAGTGGCGGCACGGATGGCAGCGACGTTCGATCGCCTGTCGAATGGTCGCTTGCTGGTGAATGTGGTGACGGGTGGCGATCCGGTCGAGTTGGCAGGCGATGGCTTGCATCTAAGCCATGACGATCGCTATCGACTGACGGATGAGTTTTTGACGGCGTGGCGGACGATCGCGAGTGGTGGTGAAGCGAACGTTCAAGGCAATTTTCTGGATATTCGCGGTGGCAAGTTGCTGTTTCCGCCTGTGCAGCAGCCTTATCCGCCGCTCTGGTTTGGTGGCTCGTCGCCGATCGCGCAGCAGATTGCAGCAAAGCATGTGGATGTTTATCTGACTTGGGGCGAACCACCCGCTCAGGTGGCAGAGAAGATTGCCTCGGTGCGCCGTTTGGCAGAAGCAGAAGGACGGACATTGCGGTTTGGCATCCGGCTACATGTGATTGTGCGCGAAACGGCTAGCGAGGCGTGGGAAGCGGCGAATCGGTTGATCAAATATGTGGATGAGGAGGCGATCGCGACGGCACAGAAAGCCTACGCTCGGATGGATTCACAGGGGCAGCAGCGGATGACGCAGCTACATGGTGGCAATCGTGAAGCGCTGGAAATTAGCCCGAATTTGTGGGCCGGTGTAGGGTTAGTGCGAGGTGGCGCGGGAACGGCTCTGGTAGGCGACCCGGAGACGGTGGCGGCTCGGATGCAGGAGTATGCAGATTTGGGCATCGACACGTTCATTCTGTCGGGCTACCCGCATTTGGAGGAGGCTTACTATGTGGCAGAGTTGCTGTTTCCTAAGTTGCCGTTAGAAAATCTGCCGACGAAGGCGAAACAGTATGCGCTGAGTCCGTTTGGTGAGGTGATGGCAAATGATGCGTTTCCCAAGACGGCTGAGAAGAAGCCGCAATTGACAGTGGATTAGTTGTAGTGCTGCCATTTGCATATCACTGCCCCTATCCGCTGTCTTCAATGACTCAAAGTTTTTGGCTCCGAGCCTTGGGGGGCAGCCCCCAAACCCCCCGAACTGGGGCCGAAGCTTCCCTCAGACCCCTTCCAAAGGTCGATCGGTGAGCGTTGAATGCCCAAAGCAGCGCGATCTGAAGTGCCCAAAAGCAGTTCCACTTCTTTAAAGACAATTTCTATCTCACTCAGCCATCAGCCCAAACCTCAGATCTCTTGATTGCAGCTCACAACTCCAAAGCTCCTTCTACCTTTCCGTCCCTTACTTCCAAATGCTCCTCGCCCCCCTGCTTCCCCCGCTCCCCCTTCCCCGCACTCCTTTTGCCCTTTACTTTTTTCCTTCTCTTCAATGCCCAAACCTCTGAATCGACACATTAAAAAACTCATTCCGTGGGGTGTTCCTATCCTGCTGATCCTGGTCTGGCAGTTACTCTCGCAAACTGGGATCTTGCCAGCACGGATTTTGCCAGCACCTACAGCCGTTTTACAGGCGGGTATAACGCTTGCGACGACGGGTGAACTGTGGCAAAACCTTTACATCAGCGCGATTCGAGCGCTTACAGGCTTTCTCATTGGTGGGGTACTGGGCTTTGTGCTTGGCTTGCTCAATGGATTGTTTCCGGTGGCAGAACGGTTGCTGGATACGTCGCTGCAAATGCTGCGGAATATTCCTCACCTGGCGCTGATTCCGCTGGTGATCTTGTGGTTTGGCATTGGGGAAGAAGCAAAAATCTTTCTGGTGGCGATCGGTGTCCTCTTCCCCATCTATCTCAATACCTATCACGGAGTTCATACCGTGGATCAAGGTCTCATCGAGATGGGCAAAGTTTACGGGCTGAAGCCGCTGGATCTGTTCTGGCAGATTATTCTGCCGAGTGCGCTGCCGTCCATCCTGGTTGGCGTGCGCTTTTCGTTGGGGATCATGTGGCTGACGTTGATTGTGGCAGAGACGATCGCGGCTAGCTCTGGTATTGGCTACATGGCAATGAACGCACGGGAATTTTTGCAAACGGATGTCGTGGTGTTCAGCATTCTGCTGTACGCCCTGCTAGGCAAGCTGGCAGACGTTGCGGCTCGACTTTTGGAAGAACGGTTACTTCAGTGGCATCCCAGCTATCAAACTCGCTCTGCTGATGCCTGATACCTTTCGTCACAACAATCATTATCTTAAGGAGAACCAATGGCATCACTTCCGAGAGGAGCGGATCTCAAGCTCTTAGGTTTAGAAAAACGCTTCGGACAGCATCCGGTGCTGCGAGGTATCAATTTAGAGCTTCCACCGGGGCAGTTTGTGGCGATCGTGGGGCGGAGCGGCTGTGGTAAAAGCACTTTATTGCGCCTGGTCGCAGGGCTGGAGTCTTCTACAGATGGCGGCATACTCATTGATGACAACTCGTTACGACAACTCAACCGATCGGCGCGAGTGATGTTTCAAGATGCACGGCTGCTACCCTGGCGGCGGGTGCTAGAAAATGTGGGGTTGGGGCTACAAGGCAACTGGCGAGAACAGGCGCTGTGGGCACTCCAACAGGTCGGGTTAGCCGCTCGTACCCGCGATTGGATTGCGCCCTTATCGGGTGGGCAACGTCAACGAGTCGCGCTGGCACGGGCACTGGTCAGTAAGCCACGGTTGATGCTGCTGGATGAACCCCTGGGTGCCCTGGATGCATTGACGCGTACCGAAATGCAACACCTGATCGAAACGCTCTGGTTGCAGCAACAGTTCACGACGCTGTTGGTCACTCACGATGTTGAGGAAGCGGTTGCCCTTGCCGATCGCGTCATCATGCTAGACGAAGGCTTGGTCGCTCTGGATCTCACGGTCAACTTGCCGCGTCCCCGGCAGCGTCAAGAACTGGCGTTTGTCTCACTGGTAGACCAAATCCTCAAGCAAATTACAGGCGCTGTACCTGCCGGACAGTCGATCAAAACCACTAGTTCGCGCACCTGAAGCATTTTTCAAACGTCAAGCCTGAGTTGTCGCTAAGTCGTACTCTCCTCCCTAAACGATCGCTGCTGATGGGTGGCTCTCGCGCATCAGCAGTTTTTTCATGCATACGGCTGCTAGTCAACTGCGTCAATCCTGGATCTATAGCAGTACGTAGATGGATTAGGACACATCGCCATCATCAAAATACCGCTAGTACTCCAGTTGTAGATTGCTAGAAAGGTTAGGTAGGAAGTGCACAAAAGTTTTTTAATGACTCCAGGCTTCAGTTCAGTTCTAAGGACAGCCGCCGCAACTGTTTCAAGCGAAGAGGTTCAAGCCTGGGGGGAACAGTTTAATCGGTTGCATGAGCGGATTGCTCCCCACTTGAAACGGGTAGACACCAGACAGCACGCCCAAGCCTCTCTGCAAAGGTTGTTGAGTTCGATTGAGCGCAAAACTGATTGGCAGATTGCTGACCAAGTCGGAGAGGCGACTCCCTATGCCATTCAACATTTAGTCGGACGCTCAGTATGGGATGCCGATGCGGTTTGCAATGAAACCCGCCGCTACGTTGTAGAGCCGTTGGGACAACCTGAAGGGATGCTCGTGATTGATGAAACGGGGTTTATCAAAAAGGGCAACCTGTCGGTGGGTATGCAACGTCAGTACAGTTGCACAGCCGGATGGATCGAGAATTGCCAGATTGGGGGTGTTTTGAAGTTATGCGACACCGCAGGGTTACACCTTCTTACATCGAGCACTCTACTGACCTAAGCGTTGGACCGAAAAGGCACAACGATGTCAACAGGCAGGAGTGCCGCAGACAGTAGGATTTGCCACCAAAGTTCAAGCGCAACTACAGCTTGAAGTGAGCTTAACGCTCCCGGAAGGACGACGGTTGCTATCCGCCCTATTGTGGTCTTGGACTCCCAGTGTGGCTTCTATCTTTACCTGGTCAACTTGGTGGCGCGTTCATCAAGCCTTTGCCAGGTTCGATCACGACAAACGCTGTCTGATTTCTCCAAAGCTGGATCTACAACTGTAGTACTAGCCTTCCGGCAATGGCCTCCCTTTCGGTTCAGGTAAAGCGGGGCCGCGCTCATAGGGCATTGGAATGTATTGCACGGACGGTTTGCCACCTTGAGCCTGAGGGAACAAATCCATAAGATTGTAAATTGCTCTGGGCAGTCCTACCGTGATCGGTAAACCGAGTTCAGTCGCTTCTTCAACCGTAACCGGGTAATCGTGAGTCACTCGCCCTGCTGTAAGGGCCTCAATGATAGGCTCAACGCGCTCCGGGGCAATTTTGGGATAGGGAATGGTGTCTTGTAACAACGTCCTCACAAAGCGTTGCACCTGCTGAATAGCTTTGCGCGATAGATCCGCCATAATCAACGTCTGGTCATCAATCTCACTGATCGGCTTTTGCTCCACAACCTTGAGGATACTGGCCGCCGCAAAATTACCAAGCTGCGGATCAACTGGCCCTAGAACCGCATTGGCATCCATCACGATTTCGTCTGCCGCTAAAGCCAGCATGGTACCACCACTCATTGCATAGTGAGGCACAAACACGCTCACCTTAGCGGGATGGCGAATAAGTGCTCGTGCAATTTGCTCAGTGGCAAGCACCAACCCACCGGGTGTGTGCAAGATTAAGTCGATCGGCACATCAGGTGGTGTAAAGCGAATGGCGCGTAGCACTTGCTCAGAGTCTTCGATCGTAATGTAGCGTGAGAGCGGTATGCCTAAAAGGCTGATCGATTCCTGTCGGTGAATTAAGAGAATTGTGCGGCTATTGCGCTGACGCTCAAACTCTTTAATCGCTTGCACTCGCCGAAACTCAATTTGCCGACGCTGCCAGAGAGGCTGTAGCGACGAGAAGACTAGAAAGATCCAAAAGAGGTCAAAAAAGTTGAAGTTCAAAAGCATTGCTCCCTGAGGCGAAGGAAACTACCTGTTGCCTTCCATTATTTCAGCTCGATTGGCAAAAAAAGTCTATCTGAAGATCGTCCTTCAAACTACAAGCAGAAGACAAATACCTTATTCAAGAATCGCATCTCTCCAAAGAGACAAATACTTCATGTCGCAATCCAATACTAACGGTAGTACGTTATACGCTTACCCGGCGTTAAGGTTTGAATGATAGTGTTTAGCTTTTGAGGAAACGTTATGAGTACCGCTAAAGAGACTTCTAATAGCCCCCAGCCCGCTAGAGATAGCTCCGATCGCGTCGAGTCAGATGTTTACGATAGAGGTATTGTTCCTGCTGAAACAGCCGCTCGCAAAGAGCGAGAAGGCGAAGAGTATAAGACTCATCCAACTGAAGACAATTCTGACAGCGTGCAGACTGATGGGGGCTATACGGTAGACAAAGAAGGTCTGCTGAATAACTACGCCGTTGAACCCGAAATGTACTACGAAACCCCTGGTGATGCACGTCAACCGGAAGATGAACCACACATTAAAGAAGGTCAAGGGCCTGGTGTCGTTTAGTCGTGACTGGAAATCGAATTTGCCAGGTTGATGAAATTTGAATAGCTATTGTAAGCCTGAGCCTCATCAATGACTTAGGCTTGCGATAGAACAGATTATTAGGTCATAAGTATTTAAGTTACTAGCTCATAAATGTTTAAGTTTGAGTGACATGCTTTAAGTTTGAATGACATGCTCTGACGTGGAGGAATCTTACGTCAATGTTGCTTGCTAAAGCAGTCTCAAACCGTTTGTAAGAGAATGTTGTATTTGAACCAGTCAACAGTCAGCAATTATGCAGATTTAATGATTGCTGATCGCTGAAGGCAAATTCAAAATCATTTTCGCAAACTAAGTGAATCGCTGTATGTAGTCATTGAGTGCTCCAAAAAGAGGCTTCATCCTATGATGTTGCGTACACCAAAATGACTGCCTAAATTCGGTACCGTTAAATTTTGTAGGAATTCAGATTAACGCGATCGCAGCACGGCCTTAAATGTTTGATGGACCTCGAAACGCTCATTCGATTAAAACGGACGATTCGTGCGATCGGATTTGATGATGCGCCTTTTGTGCGACGGGCAAGCGAGCCAGTAGCAGTTGCAGGCGTGGTGTGTGCAGGCACCCGTTTTGAGGGCATGGTATGGACGCAGGTGCAACCTGATGGCTGGGAGGCGACCGAAGCCCTCGCGCAAACGCTGCTTCGCAGCAAGTTCTTACCACAGGTGCATATTGTGTTACTGGATGGCATCTCGCTGGCGGGATTCAACGTGATTGATCTACCGCTCCTGGCTAAACAGTTAGAGCGTCCTTGCGTCTCCGTCATGCGCCGCTTGCCAAAGCTAAGCGCGATCGAATTTGCGATGCGACGGTTGCCTGACCCAGAGCGTCGGTTAGCGATGCTTCAACAAGCGGGCAGCATTCATGCACACCCACCGTTCTATTTTCAGGTTTGTGGCGCTGAGCCAGTCGTTACAGCAGCAGCACTCAACCAATTAACCGATCGTGGGCATGTTCCTGAAGCACTGCGGTTAGCCCATCTAATCACAGCAGCCGTCGTTAAAGGCGAAAGTGGACGACAGGCGTAGGGGAAGGGATGAGGGATGAAAGTTTTGAGTTTTGAGTTTTGAATTGCTTCCCTTGCCTCCTTGTCTCCCCTGCCCCCTGCTCCTGATACCGATTTAAAGAATGACGGCTACAGATCAATCGGTGGGTAGGGGCAAGGCATTGCCTTGCCCCTACAGGATGTGCCGCATTTTCAAGTCAAATTGGTATGACTCCCGACTCCCATTCCCCACTCAAAAACAAACTTGACGTGAACGTTAAAGTTGCGTTATAAGTAAAGCGTGAACGACAGAATGCGTATCGGTGAATTTGCTGAACGGGCGGGGGTGACACCTCGAACGGTACGGTACTACGAAAGTCTAGGGTTGCTTGGTCCCAGTGAGCGAGCGGGCGCAGGCTTTCGTTACTACACGGATGTAGAACTCGGTATTCTGAACAAGATCAACATCTATAAGAAATTAGGTCTGAGCCTGGATGAGATCGCCGTTGTGCTGCCGCTCTACTCCCAAGATCCGACTGGAGTGCAGGGCAAACGGAAAATCGTCGAAATTCTCAAAGCACATCTCCAAGAAGCAGATGAGAAAATTGAAGCGTTGAATCAGTTTCGATCGGAACTCCAGGCAAACATCGATCGCATTCAACAATGGATCGATGAGCGCACTGAGCGTTAAACATTTTTGGGGCAGTAATTTTTTTGCTCTAAACCTGACGTTGACGTAAAAGTTAAAAAGGATAGGAAAATGCAAACACTCCAACATGCAGAAACTCAAAATTGTTATGGACGGGGTTGGGGCAAGCGGAACGGAAGGGCTAGCGAAGCGGGTAAACCGGGTCTTGACAGCTTGAGAGGTTTTGCCCCAGATCTCGGCTACCCCATGATCGAGTTTGCCTTTGATGATGTGTATCCTCGTTCAGATCTGGTGAGATCACAAGAAATTGCGGCGATCGCTGTGCTCACGGCACTCGGCAACGCACAGCCGCAGCTTAAAGTCCAGATTCACCATGCGTTGAACGTGGGCTGTACTCGTACTCAGGTAGTGGAAGCCATGCTGCAAGTGGCTGTACATGTTGGCTTCACGGCTATTTCGCCTAGCACCACCACCGCAAAGGAAGTCTTCCAAGAGCGGGATGCGCGAGCGAATGAACTCAACCACGCTTAACCGTTGGTTAGAGCCAAAGCAAGAAAAATTTAGGCAAGGAAGAGTTAAACATGGCAGGTAAGTTAGATGGAAAAGTGGCGATCGTCACTGGAGCCTCATCGGGTATTGGGGAAGCAACCGCGATCGCGCTGGCAGCAGAAGGTGCAACCGTGGCGATCGCAGCCCGCAGGAGCGATCGCTTAAACAAGCTCGCCAAGCACATTACAGAGAAAGGTGGACAAGTCTTGTCAATTACTGCTGATGTGTCTGACGAGGATCAAGTTAATGTCATGATGCAAAAGACGCAAGCAGAATTTGGCAGAGTCGATATTCTCATCAACAATGCGGGTGTCATGCTGCTAGGCATGATCGACGGTGCTAATACCGAAGACTGGCGGCGGATGATTAACCTCAACGTACTGGGGCTGATGTATGCTACGCACAAAGTTTTGCCGCTGATGAAAGCGCAGGGTGAAGGACATATTGTGAATATCTCGTCGGTTGCAGGTCGCGTCGCCAATGCCGGATCGGGTGTGTATAACGCTTCCAAGTGGGCAGTAGGAGCCTTCTCGGAAGCATTACGCAAAGAAGTTTATCAGAACAACATTCGCGTCACGATTATCGAACCGGGCTTGGTGGCAACGGAACTGCCGCAGCATGTGACCGACCCCAAAGCGAAAGAGACAACGGCTAACTTCTACGGTTCGGTCAAAAACTTGGACGCTGAAGATATTGCAGCGGCGATCGTCTATGCCGTGACTCAGCCATCGCACGTGAATGTCAATGAAATTCTGATTCGTCCCACAGAGCAAGAGCGTTAGAACGCAAGCGATCTCTTTCTACACCTCACTGTCCAGGTTTAAAGCCTCAGCTTCCGAGTTCCAAGTTCCATTATTCCAGTTCAGAACGCCATCATCCGAGTTCCAAGCTCTAACGTCCGAGTTCAAAACTCCATCATTCCAGTTCAGAACTTCATTATCCGAGTTCTAAACACCATCTTTCGAGTGCAGAACTCCATTGTTTGAGATCAAAGCGCCGTCTTTCGAGTGCGGAACTTTATTGCTCAAGCTCAAAGTTCCATGATTCAGGCTTAAAGCTTCCTCGCGAGTAATCAAACTTCGATCGCAGGCATTTGCATTCGCACAAACGTAACCCATAAATCAGGAATCACGGTCATGAAAACCAGAAAACTAGGTAATCAAGGGTTAATTGTCTCCGCATTGGGACTTGGCTGCATGGGCATGTCCCAGGCGTATGGTGCTGCCGATGAAACCGAGTCGATCGCCACCATTCATCGTGCCCTGGAGTTGGAGATTACCTTGCTCGACACGGCTGATGTATACGGGCCACATAAGAATGAGGAGTTGATTGGAAGGGTAATTCAGGATCGCCGCGATGAGGTCATTCTGGCAACCAAGTTTGGCATTCAGGGGTTTGATGGCAAGCAAATGCTGATCAACGGTAGTCCTGAATATGTGCATCAAGCCTGCGATGCTTCTTTGCAACGACTGGGCATCGACACGATCGATTTGTATTACTTGCATCGGGTTGATCCAAAGGTGCCGATCGAGGAAACCGTTGGTGCAATGGCACAACTCGTACAGCAAGGCAAAGTCCGCTACATCGGGCTTTCAGAAGCATCGTCAGAAACCATTAGACGTGCTCACGCCGTTCATCCCCTGACGGCTTTACAAAGTGAATACTCGCTCTGGAACCGCGATCCAGAAGATAACGTTCTACCAACGCTACGTGAATTAGGCATCGGCTTCGTGCCCTATAGTCCAATGGGACGTGGATTTCTTTCGGGACAGATTACTAGCCCCGATGATTTTGCTGCCGATGATTTTCGTAGAACATTGCCTCAATTTCAAGGCGACAACTTCTACAAAAATCTGCAAGTGGTCGATCGCGTGAAGGAAATCGCTACTGAAAAAGGGGCAACACCCGGACAACTTGCCCTTGCCTGGTTGCTGGCTCAGGGCGACGACATCGTGCCCATTCCCGGCACCAAGCGCCGCACCTATCTAGAGGAAAACGTCGGCGCAACTGACATCCAACTGACACCGAAAGATTTGCAACGCATTGAAGCCGTTGCACCCAAAGGAACCGTAGCAGGCGATCGTTACTCGGCAGCCTTGATGAGCACCGTCAATCGCTAAAGCAACGCCGATAGAACTTACGCAAACCTCGGAGGTTTCCAACCAGGAATCAAGCATCGTCATTAATGTCGTCGCTTAAACCTCCGAGGTTTTGGTCAAAGGCGTAAGTCTTGATCAATCAACAACTGTATTTAGAGGATAAATTCATGAAAACGAAAAAACTGGGCAATCAAGGTCTTGCCGTCTCCGAGTTAGGTCTTGGCTGCATGGGCATGTCGGAGTTCTACAGTGGGCGCAATGAGGAAGAATCGATCGCCACGCTGCATCGTGCCTTAGACCTGGGTGTCACTTTTCTCGATACAGCTGATATGTATGGCCCGTTCACCAATGAGAAATTGGTGGGTCAAGCCATTAACGATCGCCGTGATCAGGTCATTTTGGCAACCAAGTTTGGCAACGTGCGATCGGAGGATGGTGGCTTTCGAGGAGTCAATGGTCATCCCGATTACGTCCGTCAAGCGTGTGATGCGTCGCTCAAACGGTTGGGTGTAGAGGTGATTGACCTTTACTATCAGCACCGGGTCGATCCAAATGTGCCGATCGAGGACACCGTAGGCGCAATGGCAGAACTCGTCCAACAGGGTAAAGTCCGCTATTTAGGACTTTCGGAAGCGGCACCCGCCACCATTCGACGGGCACATGCCGTCCATCCCATCTCGGCTCTGCAAACCGAATATTCCCTCTGGAGCCGTGACCCTGAAGATGAAATTTTGCCAACCATTCGGGAGTTGGGCATTGGGTTTGTGCCCTATAGCCCTCTTGGTCGCGGCTTCCTGTCTGGGCAGTTTACCAAGCCAGATGATTTACCTGCGGATGACTATCGCCGCAACTCGCCTCGCTTTCAGGGCGAAAACTTCCACAAAAACCTGGAATTAGTCGAACAAGTAAAAGCGATCGCCGCCACCAAAGGCGCAACTCCCAGCCAGTTTGCCCTCGCCTGGTTGCTGGCTCAGGGCGACGACATCGTACCCATTCCCGGCACCAAACGCCGCAAATACCTGGAGGAAAACGTTGCTGCAACCGACGTTACGCTGACTCTCGATGAGTTGAAGCAGATTGAAACCGTCGCACCAAAGGGCATTGCAGCGGGCGATCGCTACCCCACCCAGCACATGAGTGCCGTTAATCGTTAAGTGTGGCGCACACCGCTGAAGGCACTGAAAAAGCTTGCTGGTAGAATTTGCTAGCTTTGAACCGCTGGAAATTCGCCACTTAATCTCCTGCATATTGCCCTATCTGGTCTGTACTGGATAGGGCAATTCTGCATCAGGCTAAAAGCCGCTGTGATTCAGTTGTTATACGGAACGAACGAACAGCAAAGTGAAGTAGCTTGATATAGCATCGAAGCCCTCATTCTTTATTCTGCTGCCGAATGAGTTACGGTTGCCTGTTCTGATGACGTAAAAATTAGTTGTCTTAATCGTAGAACGTTCATTGACTTTGCTATGCCGCCCAAAAAAGAAAATAATGGATGCGGATGTTCAAGCATTCCAATTTCATTCATCATCGTTTTATTAGGGATTGGTTATTGGGGCTTTACACATTTCGATTTTCGCAAAATCAGTCAGCTCTTGCCGACGATGCAGCCACCAGCAACACTTACACCTCAGAAATCAACTGCTCCTCTTCTGACTCCTGTGCCTGGACAAGTTGAAACCGCTGTTTCTCCACAAAAATCTTCCGGTACACCCGCTATTGCACAAGCACCTTTACGCAGTTCTTCTCCCAAGGCATCCTTAACTCAAGCTCTTTGGGAGAAAAAGTTGATTCGAGGCATCTATTTAAGCCGCTATCAAGCGACTAATAATGCTGATGAACAAACGATTCGACAACGGGTTCGCTATTACCATAGTCAAGGCATCAATACTATCATTCATGGGGTATGGGGCAATGGCTGCACGATGTATAAAAGCGAGGTCATGCAGCAAACGCTGGGTTACCAAAGTTGTCCCAATCAATTTCGAGATCAATGGCTAGATTGGCTCATTGACGAGGCGCATAAGCAGGGAATGCAAGTACACGCCTATTTTGAAAAGGGAATTAAAATCGACAAAAACAGTCCAATTTTCGACCTGGCAATCTCAAAGCGATGGCTCGTGCCTGGCGTTGATAAAACGTATACTGGTATCGATCAATACGTACTGGATATGGATATTCCAGAGGTTGCTAATTTCTTTAGGAAAATATCAGTAGAGTTTGTCCAAAAGTATCCAACCATTGATGCTGTTCAGTGGGATGATTACTTGGGCTATTACGCTGGCTTACCTGGGAAAGAAGACCGCACGGCTCGTTTGACCAAGTTTGTGCAACAAATGCGATCGGACATGAAGAAAGCAAACCCGACCGTCAGTTTCGACCTTTGCCACCATAATCCTTACTGGGGTAAGCGTTACTTTGCAGCAGATTGGCAAAATTGGGGAGTCGATCGAGTCTTCATCCAAACCTATAACGATGCTAACCTCAATCAGGAATTGAATTACGCTAAACATTATGCAGGTGTAGCTATTACCGATCAACAACTGTATCGCTTAAAATCACTGCTTAAGAACACCGAAATTAAGAGCATTTTAGTCTTTCCTTCATCTGGAAAACCTGAAGAAGCCGCTGCCCTTGTTAGAAAAACTATTCAATGAGTAGTTTAAAAGAGTCAAATCCTTAACATCATTACAGCTATTTTCACTCGAATGAGCTACACCTTATCTCCTTTGATCCCTTGACTCCCTTGCTTGTACTTCACTTGCTTGGAAATGGCTATGACTTATCCTAGAAAGAGAAAGCATGGTAGATCCTTATAAACTATTCAAGTACAGCCTAGCTAATATTGCAGTAATCGTCTCTATTCCTGGATTGGGCGAACGACTATACGGAATAGCTGATCAAATGCGAGGCCAGCCTTTTGCAGATGTTGGAGTTGTTATGTATGAGCATAGCGGTAGAGCCTGGCTATTCTGGCTAGTAAGTTTCCTATCGTCATCTTGTTTTCTTATATTTATGCTTAAGCACTATCTCAGCCGAGAGAGCAGCCTACCGTTCTGGTTTGGAGGAATTACAATTCTTCTATGTTTACCCTGGTACCTTTTTGCTTTGGCATGGTAGTAATGAGGATCGTTTGCTCTAGTAACCGCAAGCTTTTCTAGGCTAAGTAAGTTGAATCAGTCCACCGATCGCCATTCGGATTACCAGTGAGTGTGTTACATCAGTAAGGTGTTATTAAGCGGCACTCAACTTTGGCAGGACGATCATGATGAAGAGCGTTGTGGTTACGGGAGCATCAACGGGCATTGGCTGGGGTACGGTCAAAGTGCTCGCACAGAAGGGTTTTCATGTCTTTGGCAGTGTGCGGAAGGCAGAAGATGCCGATCGCCTCGTGGCGGAATTTGGCGAAGCCGTCACACCCCTCAAATTCGATGTGACGGATGCAGCGGCGATCGCCAGTGCTGCCAAAGAAGTACGAGAACGCTTGAACGGCGAAACTCTGTTTGGGTTGGTCAATAATGCGGGTATTGCCGTCTCTGGGCCGCTCATGCACTTGCCAATTGACCAATATCGGTTTCAGATGGAAATCAATCTCATCAGTCCGCTGGTTGTGACGCAAGCCTTTCTCCCGTTGCTGGGCACCGATCGCACCCTCAAAGGAGCATCCGGACGCATTATCAACATCAGTTCGGTTGGCGGCAAGATTGGTAGCCCCTTTCTGGGTGCCTATTCTGCCTCGAAACATGGACTGGAAGGGATGTCTGAAAGTTTGCGACGGGAACTCATGCTCTACGGCATTGATGTCATCATTGTGGGGCCAGGGCCGATCGCCACCCCGATTTGGGACAAAGCCGCTCAACTCGATCTCTCCATCTATGCCCAAACAGATTACGCAGACGCGACAAAGAAATTAGGTGATTACGCTATCAACCGAGGACGACAGGGCTATCCACCGGAACGGGTTGGCGAAGTCATCTGGGAAGCGCTCACGGCTGCCAAACCGCGCACACGCTACGCGATCGTTCCCAAACCTCTCACGAATTGGATACTGCCAAGCCTGCTACCTAAACGATGGGTAGACAAAATCATTGCCGATCGCTTTGACCTCAAACGCAAATAGTTTGAATATATATAGCAATCCCAAGTCAGTTGTGAGAAATTAGGGAGGACTCAGACAAGGTTGAGGGTAGTTGTATGCTAGATGAGCTAAAGGATTTCATTGACTCTAATCCAGATGCCCGTGAACTCAAGCGAGC
>JAHHIE010000091.1 GCA_019358945.1 Stenomitos rutilans HA7619-LM2
GACTCAAACGAGCCTTACATGAGTTGATGGATTGGATGGATACCTGCCAGATTCTTCCAATCCCAGACCTGAAAGCAGCTTGATGGGACTTGAATTTCTTCTCCTCCACCGTAGTAACAAAAGAGGGTTAATACCGATTTAAAGAATGACGGCTACAGATCAATCGGTGGGTAGGGGCAAGGCAATGCCTTGTCCCTACAGGATGTGTCGCATTTTCAATTCAAATTGGTATAAGACAGCTAGTAGCGGTCAGCGGTCGGTCGTCAGCCGTCAGCTAGTAGCTTTCAACGGTCAGCTTTTTAGCCTTCATCCCTCATCCCTTGCCTTTTGCCCTTTGCCTTCCGCCTTTTGCCTTTTCCCTACCGCCCTTTTAGCCGTCTCAGTAACCAATCCAGGCGAGTTTCTGCCAGCGCAACATTATCTTGAGCGTCTTGGGTCAATTCATTTTGAGGTAGCTCGGTGGTTTCAACCTGATTATTGCTGCCGTAGCCCAGTTGGTTGACGGTCACCCGCAGCCGATGGGAAAGAAAAATTGCCAACGCACGATAAAAGCGCGACGCAAAACCAATATCTTGACGCAGTTTTGTGGCGAGTCGTTCTCTGGGAATGGAGAGAACAAGGGCATTTTGAGTTGCCGTAACGGTTGCAGACGGCGAACGGGTATCAATGAACGACATTTCGCCAACTACTTCGCCGCTGGAGAGTTTTGCAATTTCACGATCGCCCGTCGCGGCCACGGAGACGCTGAGCGTGCCCTCCAGCAAAATGTAGAGCGTGTCGATCGGCTGTCCTTCACGAATCAGAACGGTGCCTGCAACGACTTCTTGCCGGACGGCTGTTTCAATGACCCAGTCGATATCGTCATCATCCAGTTCACCCAGGATGAACAGAACTTTCTTCATGCGTTTATGCTGCGCCTTGTGCAACCAAAGTAGCTTTTTGCGTCCTGAAGCACTTTGAGTTTATTTACCGTTTTAGCCGAAAAAACAATTGGCTCACCAGGGACGCGTCCAAAACTCTTACTTGAAAATTTGCTTCATGTACCTTGAGAAACCGCGTCAGGTAATTTATGTTACTGCAAAAAGGCTTGCACGGACGTTGCGAAGGCGTGCGGTTGCTCTAGATGAATGACATGTCCGCACATCGGTACTATCCGTAGCTGTGCCATCGGACAGTCATTCGCCATTGCTTGATTGGTGGCACAAAATTTGCGATCGCTCGCTCCTACCAGTAGCAAGAGTGACTGCGTATGGTGGGGCAACCATTCCCACAAAGAGGGTTGTAGTCCTGTACTGAAAAAGCGGAGTGCTTTTGCAAGTTCCAGGGGATTATTTTGCGATCGCCGTGCCTGTAGCTGATCAAAAGCAGGCTGGTGACGCAAGGCTTGAAATAAGGGCTGGCTGTACCAGTGGGATAAAAAGGACGGGAAGTCAGCTTCAAGCTGATCTGCCAAACTGCGATCGTGCTCTAACCGCGCAGTCCGTTCGGCGTCTGTTTTCAAGCCAGGGGAAGCCGACTCCAGCACTACTTTCGGGAAGCGTTGGGGAAAGTGTAGCGCCAGGTAAAGTGCCAATCGTCCACCCATCGAGTAGCCAACTAAAAAGCAGTGCGAAATTTGCAATTGATCGAGCCAGGTGACGATCGCCTTTGCCGTCTGTGGCAGCGTGTACAGCTCAGCATCGCCCTCGACGATCGTCTGACCATGACCGGGCAAATCAACCGTGATGCAACAAAAGTGAGACGCGAGATGAGCGATCGCTGTGTCAAAATCAGCATGATTGCCCATGAACCCGTGCAAAAACAATATGGTTGGTCGATCGCGGCGACCATACATCCTGTAATGGAACTGATACCCCATCGTTTCGCTATTAGCCCCTAGCTGTTTACCGTTGCTCGCCATGCGTTTGACTAATTTACCAGAAGGGCCACAGCAACCGTCACTGCTACAAACCTTGACGCTGGTTACCCAGCCCACTGAGTTTCTAGAACGCTGCGCCCAACGTTATGGCGACACGTTTACAACCAGAGTGCTGGGCTGGCAATCACCACCTGTAGTCTTTACAGGGAATCCAGCCGCGATCGCGCAGATTTTCACCGCTCCAGCAGGCCATTTTGAGTTGGGCAAAGTCACTCACGTCTTTCGACCGCTGACGGGCGATCATTCGCTCATGATGTTGGATGGCGAGCCGCACCAACAGCAACGACAGCTTCTCATGCCGCCGCTGCATGGCGATCGCATGCGCACCTACGGTCAACTCGTTTGTGAGCTAACCCGTCAAGTCATTGCTGACTGGCCCCTGCATCAGCCCTTTTCTATTCGAGAAACAACCTCTGAAATTTCCCTGCGGGTCATCCTGCGCGTTGTGTTTGGCATGACTCCTGGGCCTCGGTACCATCAGCTCAAGCAATTGCTCCATACGCTTTTGGAGTCGGTTACGTCGCCCCTCTACTCCAGCCAGTTTTTCTTTCCTCTACTCCAAAAAGACTTGGGTGGCTGGAGTCCCTGGGGTGCCTTTTTGCGACAACAGCAGCAAATTGATGCGATCGTCTATGCTGAGATCCAGGCGCGGCGATCGCAGTTCGATCCGGCTCGTGAGGATGTGTTGACTCTGCTGCTGGCGGCGCGGGATGAAGCAGGGCAAGGCATGACCGATGAAGAGCTGCGCGATGAACTCATAACGCTACTGCTGTTGGGGCATGAAACGACCGCATCAGCCCTGTCTTGGGCGTTTTACTGGGTACATCAGGAACGATCAGTGCTAAAGCGACTACGACAAGAGCTAAAGCCGTTAGGACACAACCCCAACCCCGATCGACTGGCTCAGCTTCCCTACTTGACGGCAGTCTGCAAAGAATCCCTGCGCGTTTACCCAATCGCGCTTATTTCTCAGCCACGAAAGGTCAAAGAGCCTGTAGAGATTGGACGCTATACGTTTGATTCCGGCACGGTTGTCATTCCCTGCATTTATCTGGCCCATCGTCGCGCTCAAACGTATCCGCAGCCAAACCAGTTTCAACCAGACCGCTTTTTACACCAAAAATTCTCACCATCCGAGTTTCTACCCTTTGGGGGTGGTTCAAGAAGCTGTATTGGAGCAGCTTTTTCGCTCTATGAGATGAAGCTAGTACTGGCAACGATTCTAACCCGATATGAACTAACCGCAATCACTCAAGGAACCGTTAAACCAGAACGGCGGGGCATCACGTTTGTACCGTCCAAGAACTTCCGACTGAGCGCGATCGCTCGTTGCAGCGCCAGTCCGACGGTTGGGGCCAGAGGTTAAGCAGCGCTACTGTTCGATCGACATTCGCCGCTAATCTTCTGGGTCGCCTACCATATTGGGACTGATTAACGTGATGTCAAATTCGTCCGGTGGCACCGTCATAATGGCATCGCGCTTCAGCAAGTAATACTTCGCGCGGACTTGCGGCCCAAAGACCACCTCATCTTCGTTCTCCAGATCGTGTGCTTGAAGCTTGCGTCCATTAATTAACAGCCCATTGGCGCTGGACTTGCCTTTGAGATTGCCGTCTACAATGCGGTAGTAGTAGGTGCCGTTGTCGTTGAGTAGCTGCACCAGCGTCGCATGACGGCGTGAGACAAATTGAGACACGAGACGGATGTCGCATTTTGGGTCTCTACCGATCGAGTACACAGGCCCATCCAGGACAAATTCACGCTGTCCTTTGTCGTCATGGATGATCAAGAGATGGTTTTGGTGCGGTTCTGAAGGCATTGACCGGGCGTAACGTGGTTGAGTTCAAGGGCTGACAAGTGCTGCCTGAAGCCTTTCGAGTAGGCTCGTGCTCCTCTCAGACTAGCTTAGTCGATGCGATGCACAATCAGGCAGTTCGTTACAACGTTAGCAAAAATATCTGCCATCGTAATCTCTATGACGCCTTCCAAAAACCAGAGGGCACGAGGAGCCAGTCTTACAGTGGAAGATAGTCCAATTTTCTGGAGCAAGCCCGATCGAGATTGGACTAAGCTCCCTACACCTGAATCGGTGATCGATACAGGCCCAAAGCACAAGCGCAAGCATCTTGCACCTCGATCATCACACTAGAAACTGCTTCAAAGCCCTCAAAATTCTGGTCGAGGCAGTACTGAGTGCTGAGCATCCGACTTCCTCAGCACTCAGTCCTCAGCACCGTTAAAGCACGCCCTAGTGCCTGATAGCCATACCAGCATCTAGCCCCAAAGACGCTTCCGTCTTAACTTCAAGCGCCGTGAGCGTGACTGCTTTGGAGCTAACGAGTCAAGCAGGTTGAACGTTTGACGCTGCCGGGGAGGGGTATCAGCGTCCAGCATCATGCCTGGGCTAATCAACGTAATATCAAATTCATCGGATGGGACGGTGACCACCGCATCACGATGGCACAAGTAGTAAATGGCCCGGACTTGTGGGCCAAACACCACCTCGTCTTCGTTTTGCAGGTTATGGGTGCGGAGACGGTACCCATTCACCAAAAAGCCGTTTGAACTCCGCCTGCCTTCTAGATCACCGTCTACGATGCGATAGCAAAAGGTGCCATCGCCGTTTGGCAACCGCAACAGAGTGGCATGGCGACGAGAAACAAAGAGAGAGTCAAGGCAGATATCGCAGGACGGATCTCTGCCGATCGAATATTCGGCACCGTCCAGCACAACACCGCGCCGTCCGTTGTCATCTTCAACAATCAGCAAGTGGCTTTGGTAGGGATCTGAAGACATGAGAGGTACCCTAAGAGGCTGCTAGGTTTGCTTGATACAGGCAATGCAAAAAGGCTAACCAACGCTACACCAAGTGATCAGGCATTTTGAGATTGCTTGGCTACAGGGAAGGTGAGATACAGCAACAGGGAATTCGTCACGACGCTAACGGAACTAAGTGCCATCATAGCGCCTGCGGCGGCAGGACTTAGCAAAAGACTGACAGTTGGTAAGAGTAGTCCGGCGGCAAGTGGGATACCCAGAACGTTGTAGGCAAAGGCCCAAAAGAGATTTTGGCGAATTTTGTTAAACGTTGCGTGACTGAGCCGAATCGATTCCACCACATCGGTGAGGCGATCGCGCATCAGCACAATACCTGCGGTTTCAACGGCAACATCAGTACCAGAGTGCAGGGCAATGCCTACATCTGCCTGGGCTAGCGCTGGGGAATCATTAATGCCATCACCAACCATTGCCACACGGTGTCCTTTTGCCTGAAGTTGGGCGATCGCTTGCGCTTTACCCTCTGGTAAGATATCCGCCAAAATTTGCTCTGATCCAAGCTCAAGGGGTTGGGCGATCGCCATTGCCGCCTCTCGCTGGTCGCCCGTCAGCAGCATGACCCTTAACCCCATCCCTTTCAGAGCCGCCACGGTTGTCACCGCATCGGCTCTGAGCGTGTCTGCCACCGCAATTAATCCCACTAGCACACCGTTCACAGCGATATAAACCACTGTTTTGCCTGTTTGCAGCCATGCTTCAGCCTTTACGTTTACCCCTTCCACGGAGACACCCTGCTGTCTGAGCCAGGTTTGCGTGCCGATCGCCACGACTAAAGCCGCTGAATCGTCTGCCAAAGTAACCGTAGCAGCCACGCCCAGACCTGGTGCTGTCACAAAATCCCTTGCCGATAAGAGCGGTAACGCTTGCTGCTGAGCCTGCTGCTGAATCGCGATCGCCAGCGGATGGCGAGTACCGCTTTCGACGCTAGCAGCGAGTTGGAGGAGAAGGGAGGGGGTAAAGGGGCAGGGTGAAGGGGAGGAAGCTGAGGGGGCAGGGGAGGCAGAGGGGGCGGGGGCAGCAAAGGGAATTAAGGCCGTTGAATCTAGTGTCTGACCGCTGACGGCTGAGTTTTGAGTTTTGAGTTCATCCCGAAGCTGAGCGCTGACAGCTGACGGTTGACCGCTTTCAAGCACAAGACAATCGGTGACAACAGGCTTACCCGTGGTCAGAGTGCCTGTTTTGTCAAAAATGATGGTGTCTAGCTGATGGACACGCTCTAATACATCACCCCCTCGAATTAGGAGTCCTCGTTCGGCACCGATGCCAGAGCCAACGAGAATCGCGGTAGGGGTAGCAAGGCCCAGCGCACAGGGGCAAGCAACGACGAGAACGGCGATCGCTAGCTTGAGGCTGAGAACCAGGGGTGAGGGGTGAGGGATGAGGGATGAGGGGTGAGGGATGAGGGATGAAGAAGGAGCCATGGCGTGTCCAGTGTGCATGGCTAGCGCTGAAGTGTGCATGAGCGCATCGCCCCAGAGGTGGCTGCCGACAAAGTACCAGAAGAGAAAGGTCAGCATGGCGATCGCCATCACGCCATAGGTAAAGTAGCCCGCGACTGTATCAGCCAGTTTTTGGATCGGAGCCTTGCGGGTTTGTGCGTCTTCTACCAAAGCTATAATTTGTGCCAGCGTCGTTTCGCTGCCTGTGCGCGTGGCACGGAGGGCGATCGTGCCTGTCTGATTCAGAGTGCCTGCTGTCACCAAAGCTCCAGGTTGCTTCAAAACAGGGAGGGGTTCACCTGTCAGCATCGACTCATCCACCGTTGTTTGACCAACGACCACTTCGCCATCCACAGGAATTTTGTCTCCCGGTAGCACTTGCAGCCATTCGCCTAAGCGGACGCGATCGGCAGGAATTTCGATGAAGTCCGAGGTGTGGGGTGTGGGGTGTGAGGTGTGAGGTGTGGGGTGTAGGGGTTGGAGGCTGTGAACGGGTTCCCCCTGCTTCCCATGCTCCCCTCGCTCCCCTCTTCGCTCCTTCATCAGGCGTGCAATTTTTGGTTGAAGGGCCAGCAATGATTGAAACGCGCTAGCCGCACGATTTCTGGCTTGTTGTTCCAGCGTGCGACCCAGCAGAATGAACCCGACGAGCATAACAGGTTCATCAAAGAAGCACTCCCAGCCAAGCTGAGGCACCAGGAGTGCTACCAGGCTTGTCAGATAGGCCGTGAGCGTTCCCAGGCTCACCAGCGTATTCATGTTGGGTGCGTTACGACGCAAACCATACCAGCCATCCACCACCATCGATCGCCCCGGCACCAGCAGCGCGATCGTCGCGAGTCCGCAGTGAAACCAGATGTTGGTTAAGCCAAGCTGAGTCAACCAGGGCAGACTAAAGCCACTCAACTGGTCAAGATGCCCAATGCCAGAAAAGACTAGTAAGAGTGTGGCGATCGCCAACCGCCAAAGCTGCTGCTGGGATGCTGCCCGCCGTAGTGCTTGCAGATCAAAACGAGCTGCTGTTTGAGGATTGGCAGCATCGAGGGCATGGGGAGAGAGGCGAAGTTGAGATGGAAAGCCTGTTTCAGTCAACGTTTCTGCTAAGACGGACGGCTTAAGGGCACTGTGTTCGTACTCAACCGTTGCCACTTCTGTTGCCAAATTCACCGTTGCGGCTACTACTCCAGGGCATTGCTGCAACGTCTGCTCAACGGTGCGGACACAGCCAGCACACTTCATCCCGCTGACATCCAGGGTGGCAACTTCTAGAGTAGGCGAGGCGATCGACTCGTCGTGATCACGCTCTGACAGAGTAGGTTTGGTAGCGTCTAAAACCAAAGGACAACCTTCCACAAGCATCTACAGGGTTCTCTCTTGAGCGTAGATGAAGTGGAAGGTGATTGGTCAAAAAACATCAACTTTCTTTGGTCGTTGGGTCAGAATGTCTACGTCCTACGGTTCTAGTGTTCTCAAGCATCAAAGCGGAGAGCCTGACCGCGCACGCTTGAGTGGATAGTGCCGCGATCGAATACCACCTGACCCCCGACGATCGTCACGACCGGGAAGCCCGTTAAATGCCAGCCTTCAAACGGACTCCACTTGCATTTAGTTTGTAGCTCCTCGCGCACCACCGGACGATACGTGTCCAAATCAACCAGCACCAGATCGGCATCATAACCAGGGGCGATCGCGCCCTTGTTGGGAATGCGGTAGGCTTTGGCAACAGCGGTAGACATCCAGTTGGCGACTTGAGCAATCGTGCAGCGTCCCTGCACGGCTTGCGTCAGCATCAGCGGTAGCGACGTTTCCACACCCGGCATTCCAGACGGCGAGTTGGGGTAGATCTGGGCTTTTTCCTCTAACGTATGAGGTGCATGATCGGTTGCAATGAAGTCAATCACGCCATCCAATAGCGCTTGCCAGAGCACTGCATTATCGTGGGGCGATCGCAACGGTGGGTTCATTTGCGCCAGTGTGCCGATCGTCTCATAGGCGCTGGTGTTGAGCAAGAGGTGTTGGGGCGTCACTTCTGCTGTCACCCAAGCGGGCTTATCCTGTCGCAGTAGATCTGCTTCTTCGGCAGTGGACATGTGCAGAATATGGAGCCGTCGCTGATATTTTTTAGATAGCTTCAGTGCCAGTTGAGTCGCTTGCAAAGCTGCCAAGTTATCTTGAATTTGCGAATGAATCGCCGGATCGGTGATGCCTGCAAACTGCTGTCGTCGCTCCATAATGCGTGCCTGGTTTTCCGCATGGACGGCAATGAGGCGACTGCCATAGGCAAAAATCTTCTCTAGCCCCTCTTCCTGATCATTCAGCAGTGGCCCATGCATTGACCCCATAAAAATTTTGATGCCTGGAGTGGGGTTCGACTGGAGCAGATCTGGCAGAACCTCTGGCGTTGCGCCGATAAAAAAGCCGTAGTTTACCAGAGACTTTTGAGCCGCGAGTTGCAGTTTGCTATCGAGCGTTGGCTGTGTAGTGGTCAGGGGTTTTGTATTGGGCATTTCCAGGAAAGAGGTCACGCCACCCTTGGCGCAGGCACAGCTTGCTGTGAAAAGATCTTCCTTATGCTCCAGCCCTGGTTCGCGGAAATGCACCTGGGGATCGATCACTCCTGGCAACAAAGTCAAACCGTGTGCGTCTATTTCAAGAGTGCCATCCTCTGGAGAGATAGATGGCAGTAGTGGGTTTGCTTGAGTGGCCGCTACATCAGCACGGGTAACGCGAGCGATCGTCCCGTCGGTGACCTGCACGTCCCCAGTCATAAAGTCGCCGTCGGGCAGCAGTATACGAGCGTGACGGATGATGAGAATAGAATTGGCTACCATACGAATACAAAATGGCTTTTTTACAGCGAGTCGTTCAAAACGAGGGAATCACTTTCATCATGAGCTATATTCCGAAATAAACTGACGGGATGGTTTAAAGTTGCACGTATGTTGTGATGAGTAGTTCGACTGCTTGCATAGCACGGTCAGTCCATTCTCTTTTTTGCTCCAGCTTGCGAATATTTACAGTTGACTCTTTATGACACCAGTACAAGGCAAAGTATCGGGCGAGAAGCCACCACAAAAAACGGCTGAAAACCCCTGGTTAGAGGGACTCAAAACTATTGGTCTGAGTGCGGTTTTAGCGTTTGGCATTCGGACATTCGTAGCGGAAGCACGCTACATTCCGTCAGGCTCTATGCTGCCTACGTTGCAGATTAACGATCGGCTCATCGTCGATAAGCTGGGCTACCACTTCAAAGCTCCTCAGCGAGGCGATATTGTCGTCTTCTCGCCGACTGATACTCTGGAAAAGCAGAACTTCCACGATGCGTTTATCAAGCGCGTTATTGGGCTACCGGGTGACAAGGTTGAAGTCAAAGATGGACGGGTGTTCATCAACGACAAGCCGCTTGATGAGGATTATATTGCAGACCGTCCACAGTATCAGTATGGGCCTGTAACGGTTCCCCAAGGCCAGTATTTGGTGCTGGGCGACAATCGCAACAATAGCTATGACAGCCATTATTGGGGCTTCGTGCCGCGTGACCATATCATTGGTCGAGCCATTGTCCGCTTTTGGCCGATGAATCGTCTGGGCGAGATTACGCCAGAGCCAAACTATAAGTGAAATTTTGAGTTTTGAATTAGGACTCAGGAGCCAGGAGGTTAAAGCTGACGGCTGACCGCTGACGGCTGACCGCTGATCGCTGCTTTTACTCAAAACTCTTATGCCCGCCACGTTCTCACAACACGTCCTGTCACCTCTCGTCCGAGCCACGGTGTATTGGCGGAGAGAGATTTGAGCGATCGCGGTTCTACTGTCCACACCTTTTGCGGATCAAAGAGGGTGAGTTCGGCTGGCTGACCGAGAGCGATCGTAGCGGGTTTTTGCTGCAAGCAGAGTGCGGGTTGCTGGCTGAGACTGCGCCATAAATCCAGAGCTGACCATTTGCCTGTTTCGACTAGTGCCTGCCAAAGTAGTGGCAACGCAAATTCTAGCCCGATCGCGCCAGCCGGAGCTTCTGCAAAAGCAACCGTCTTCTCTTCGTAGGTGTAGGGCGTGTGGTCGATGGCGACTGCGTTAATGATGCCTTCCTTGACTGCCTGAATTAGCGCTTCCTGATCTTCAGGGTTACCCAGCGGTGGAGCGAGGTGCAAACTGGGATCGTAGCTGCCGATTGCCTCACTGTTGAGCAGCAGATGCATCCAGGTAGTGCTGGCAGTCAGCGGCATGCCACGTGCTTTAGCTGCCTGAATCAGCGCCACGCCACGCGCGGTCGAAAGGCGCATCAAGTGAACAGGCGTGCCGATCGCTTCAATACACTCCAACAGTGCGGCTAGCGCTGCTGTTTCTGCGATTACGGGAATACCCGGAAGGCCAAACGTTAGCGAGGCTTGCCCTTCCCGCATGACGCCGTTCCCGCTGAGGGCTGCGTCTGATGCCCATAGCGCGATCGGTTTCGCGACTGGTTTCAAGTATTCCAGCAGGCGACGGATCAACAGCAGATTGGTGAGCGATCGACCATCCGCAAAGCCCACAATGTCTGTCGCCGCCAGTTCACCCAGTTCGGTCATCTGCTGGCCGTGCACATCTAGTGTCAATGCGCCCCAGCAGTAGAGATGGGGAGTGGGGAGTGGGGAGTGGGGAGTGGGGGATGAAGCTCCCCTCAACTCTTGCCATCGCGTCTGCAACCAGGCAACGCTACCTGGATGATCAATGGCGGGTCGCGTATCTGGCAAGATGGCAATGCGCGTAAAGCCACCCGCACTAGCTGCACTGAGAAGGGATTGCAAAGTTTCGCGCTCCTCAAACCCCGGTTCACCTGAGTAGCTGTACAGATCAACCAAACCTGTGCCCAAAATTAACCCCTGGCAGTTCTGCACGGTAGTGTCGCTGGGGTAATCTGTGACTGTATCCTCGATCGCGCTGATAATACTATCTGCAAGCAGCACATCCGCAATGCGATCGGTGCCAGAAACGGGATCAATCACTCGTACTTGTTGAAGTAATTCAGTCGGCATGGGGGAGGGGGAAGGAGAGTTTTGATACCGATTTAAAGAATGGCGGCTACAGATCAATCGGTGGGTAGGGGCAAGGCAATGCCTTGCCCTACAGGATGTGTCGCATTTTCAATTCAAATTGGTATGAGTTTTGAGTTTTGAGTTACGAGTTAAGACAGCTATCAGCCATCAGCGGTCAGTGATCAGCTTTTTAGCCTTTAGCCTTCATCTCTTAGCCTTCATCCCTCATCCCTTGCCTCCCCCCTTCAGCCTAAAGTGCTCCTGCCGCTGTTTTGTCGAAAATGCTGCCTGATAGGTGAATTGTGATGTTCATCGCCATGAGAGCGGGAGGAATATCGGTTGCTTGGGCATAATCGATGACGCTGACAGCTCCGTTTCCCTGCTTGAAATTCCAGAAGTGCTCTGGGCCTAAACCGAGGACGTAGCAGAGAATCGCTTTGTTCACAGCATCGTGGGCAACCACCAACGTTGTGCCTGGGTTTGGTCGGCTGGCAGCGGTTTGCACGATGTGATCCCACGCCGCGATCGCCCGTTCCCATACCTGCTGGAGGTTCTCGCCTTCGGGCATTTGCACGGTTTCGGGCGATCGTTGCCACTGGTGCAGGGTGCCGGGATATTCGGCTTCAATGTCAGCTTCGAGCTTGCCTTCCCAAAGTCCGTGGCTGATCTCTTTCAGGTTATCCTCCAGGTCTAAGAACACATCCGGATGGTGTTGCAGGATGAGTTCTGCCGTCTCTTTAGGGCGCAGCATGGGACTGGTCACGGCATAATCAATGGCGATCGTCTTGAGAAACTCGGCAGCCTGTTGCGATTGTGCCCGTCCATTTTCGTTAAGTGGCACATCGATCTGTCCCTGAAAGCGCTTTTGACGGTTCCAATCCGTTTCGCCGTGGCGCACCAGTAGAAAGCGGGGTCCTTGCTGCCCTTTCTTGGGCTTCGGCAATCGTTCACCCAAATGAGCGGTCAGGTTGAGGGATTCGATTTGCACCGATTCGCCGAAACTACCCGCAAAGTTCAAAACGCTGATACCGCAGTTGGACTGATGCACCGCCTGATAGCGATCGCTCGACAGCCCGATCGCGGTACTGATGAGTGCCCGATTAATGCCGCTGTGAGCGACCAGAAGGACAGTTTGCCCTTCATGATGAGGCAACATGTCGCGCCAAAAGGCTTCCGCTTGTTCAAACAGCGCTGGCACTGGGTAGTAGTCCGTTGCCCCATCCGCTCCAGGAAGGAACATTTTCAGCTTATGAGGCTGGGTTTGCCAGTCACGGTAACCCTCAGGATCTTGCTGCGCCACATCGGTAAACAACATGCCTTCCCACGCCACCAAATTAACTTCTTTGAGCTTATCTGTGGTTTTTAGCGGGGTTGCAGGTGGTGTTTTGAGTTGAGCCAGGATGCGATCGGCCGTATCTTTTGCCCGCCGTAAAGGGCTGCAATACACCGCATCAAAAGACAACGCGCTGAGGGCAGCACCTACCTGATTAGCAGATTGTTGGCCTGCTTCGGTCAGGGTCGATTTATCACCGTGACCCTGCACGCGGCGTTCAACATTAAAGCTACTCTCGCCGTGACGAACGAGAATGATGCGGGTAGTCAGGGCTTTGTCCTCCTAGTGAAAGTTGTTGGTTGTTAGTTGTTAGAAGGCAGAAGGGGGAGGGACGAAGGCTAAAGGATAAGGGATGAAGAAGGGGATGAAGGCTAAAAAGCTTGCCGCTGACCGCTCCATCAACTCAAAACTCGTAACTCAAAACTCAAAACTTTCTTTTCTCCTCTCTCCTGACGAATTTTACCCTGTCTGGCGCACAGCCTTGGCGCTATCTAAGCGACAATCGTTCTACGGGATCTGTGATTTCCGGTTGCAGTGCAAACGTTTTAGTCGGTTTTAGCTGATCGCTGACGGCCGACCGCTTATCGCTTTGGAGGGTTCATGACAATTAAGCGGGCCGTTCTGGTGATTTTGACATTGTTGGCGATCGCCCTCATTGGTCAAGATCTGCTAGCAAGCTGGAGCCAGCCCCAGTTTCAGAGCCGTCTAGAACTGTATCAAACGAATCTGGTACTGCAAGCAACGGAATGGCAAGGAGACGACCCCGGCTTAGCGTCAGTGCGTAATGGCATCATTGGTAGCGAACCGTTGCAGAGTGCCACAAAACAGTATGAAGAGTTGCGGCAATCGGCGCAAAAGAATCTCGATCGTACCCAAACGCTGCTTGCTTCACCGACTGGAGACCCTTCCCTCAAAACGACGAAACCAAAGCTAGAGCGGTTGATTACCGAGCTAGACCTCAGATTGGGGCTGCTTCAGGCGCAGCAGGGACAGCGAGAGGTCGCTCAAAAGACTTGGGCAGGTATCATACAGCATACGGATGGTAACACGAGGCTGGAACCGTTGAGCAAAACGGCGAGTGTACTGGCAGGCTTATGGAGTGTGCCCCCGCGGCTGGTGCCTGATGCAGAACCGTTGCTGAAGCAAAATTTGGATAGCTGGTTTCGGTATCGATCGCGGCTCCAACTGTATCAACTGCAACAGCGACAGGAGGCTTTAACCGATCTGCGATCGCAACAGCAGGTAGTAGCGGAACGTGCCTTAACGAATCTGGCGATCGTGGGTGGTATTCCTACCATTAGTTGCCTGATTGGAGTTGGGATTTTACTCTTCCTTGTAGGGCAATGGATAGTGCGACGTAAGCAGTCCCTCCTCGCTCCAGAAAGCATTGCTGCCTGGACAGTACCCTGGAATGGCGAGATCGTTTGGCAGGTTTTGATTTTTGGCTTCTTCCTCGTTGGTCAGATCTTGCTGCCACTGGGGTTGGGGTTTGTACAGCAGGCATCGGGCTTCAATCCTGCGACCTTGGGCGAACGTGCCAGGGCCTTTTACATCCTGGTAAATTATTTACTGTTGGCGGCTGGTGGCTTAGTCGTGATGTATTTTTCCATCAAAGCTTTTCTACCGCTACCGGAAGGTTGGTTTCAACTCAGGCTGCGGAGCAAATGGGTTTTATGGGGCATTGGTGGCTACTTTGCAGCACTGCCGTTAGTCATTCTCATTTCGTTGGTCAACCAAAAAATCTGGCAAGGACAGGGTGGCAGTAACCCCATTTTGCCGATCGCCTTGGAAGGAAAAGATAACGGTGCCCTGATCTTATTCTTTGTCACCGCCGCGATCGCCGCGCCCATTTTTGAAGAAATCCTATTTCGCGGCTTCTTATTGCCTTCGCTCACTCGTTATATGCCCGTTTGGGGTGCGATCGTCCTCAGCAGTTTTATCTTTGCGCTAGCGCACCTGAGCCTTTCAGAGGTGCTGCCATTGATGGTGTTGGGCATAGTGTTAGGCTTTGTGTACTCGCGATCGCGCAATCTGCTCTCGTCGATGCTGCTGCACAGCCTTTGGAACAGCGGCACCCTACTTAGCTTATTTGTGTTGGGCAGCAGCGCCCAGTAGAACAAAGACCTTAAGAAAAGAATGAGTTTTAGTTGGCTACAGATGACTTGGTGTGGATTATAGCGACTTTGGTCAGCTTTTCTGCTTAGAGTGGAGTGTTGCTAGCGCTTAAAGTACTCGGAGAAGGCCGTTGACGGTGCTAAAGCCAACCACGTCCAAGAGAACGCTTAGAAAGACGCGATCGATCTTGCAAAAGGGGTCGATCGTGCCTTCTGTGCCGCTAAGTGCTTACCATAGAGGCAGTCAATTACATTGAGACCTTAGCGATGCGACTACTCCATACCATGCTCCGCGTTGGCAATTTGGACGAATCCCTCAAGTTCTATTGCGATGTGCTGGGTATGAAATTACTACGGCGCAAGGATTATCCCGGTGGCGAATTTACGCTGGCCTTTGTTGGCTATGGCGAAGAGGCCGACCACACCGTTTTGGAACTTACCTATAACTGGGGCACAGAGACCTACAACCTGGGCGATGGCTACGGTCATATTGCGATCGGCGTAGAGGATATCTATGCCACCTGTGAAGCCATTCGCGATCGGGGCGGTAAAGTGACCCGCGAACCCGGCCCTATGAAACATGGTTCCACCGTCATTGCGTTTGTCGAAGATCCCAACGGCTACAAGATTGAGCTGATTCAACTCAGCAGCAATCAGGCAACTTCAGCGCCACAGCAGCCCCAGACGGCAAGTGTTTAAGGGCAGGGAATAGAGAGTGGGGAGCAGGGAGTGCGCTAAAGAACAACTCAAAACTCAAAACTCCTAACTTTCTTACCCCTCCCACCTCACCCCTCCCACCTCACCCCCTACCCCTCATTACCGTGTAAACTCCTGATAGGGTTGAGCCAGAGCTGTCTTTGTATACAGGCAGACCTTGGAAACCGTGTGAGGAGTGCAGTGTGAGCAAAAAACGTTGGTTGGCTGGAGGATTGAGCAGTCTGGGAATGCTTTGCCAGGTTTTACCTGGAGAGGCAGTACCCGTGCAAAGCGCTAGCTCTGTCAACCCAGCAGTGACTCCAAACGTTACGGAGCCACTAGATGAAGGCGCTGGGTCGCGCTGTGCCACCATCCCACAACAGGTTCGACCTGATGTTCTGGAAGCGGCTTGCGAATCCACATCCGATCGCTCAATGGCGCAGGTGCGATCGGTCAACGAACTCAGCGACGTACGCCCCACTGATTGGGCTTATCAAATATTACAGTCGCTTTCTGAACGCTATGGCGTGGCGATCGGCTATCCCGATGGCACCTTTCGGGGAAACCAGGCGCTCACCCGCAACGAATTTGCCGCTGCACTGTCCCGCGTACTCGACGAAATCACCCAGCAGTTTGCGATCAGTCAGGGCAATGTTGCCCAACTGCAAGAAGACTTTGCCACGCTCAAACAGCTTCAGGCATCCTATGGCACGATCGCCGCTGACTTGCGCGATCGCTCTGATCAGCTAGATAAGCAGATTACAACGCTTGAACAACAGCGCTTTTCGGCCACCACAAAGCTCGTCGGGCAGACTGTGATCGGGCTAACGAACGGTTCCAACAGCCGCAGCACCGTTCTCTTTCGTACCCGCTTAGATTTGCTGGCGAGCTTTGCACCCAACAGTTTGCTTCGCACACAGCTAGAAGTGGGCAACAACGGCAACGACGCGATCGGTCGGGTACATGAGCGAGGGCAGAATCTGCTAGGCACAGCAGGCTTACTAGCAGATGGCGGCGGCTTAGATTACGTCAGGGTAGATAACAGTGTGCGCTTGAGCAAGCTGTACTACACCTTTCAACCTGCTGCTGGCTTTGAGTTAACCGTAGGCGCACGCATTTCACCACGAGACTTTATCGATGACAACCGCTTTGCCAACGACTCGACTAAAAATTTCTCCTCCAGCTTTTTCACCAACAACCCGCTGATTGTCCAAAACCAGATCGATCGCCCTGGTGGAGCCGGAGCCGTCCTCACCTGGAAACCTGAGCGCTTACCGCTGATTGTGCGAGCGCTCTACGTCGCTGCCGATGCCGAGCGACCTAATGGGGGCATTATAGAAGGCGGCTTGTTTGGCGATCGCAACCAGGGCAGCCTGGAAGTGGAGTATGACTTCACCAAAAACATTGTGACTCGGTTGCAGTTCACCAAAGCAACGGTGAATAACGTCGATATTTTTGCGGGCGGCCTTAACGCTGAATGGGCGCTTAATCGAGATTTTGCGGTCTTTGGTCGCTTTGCGATCGGCAGCTACAAAGGCTTCAATCCACTGCTCAACCAGAATTTAGACCTCAACCCCAAAAGTTGGTCGATCGGGTTTGTGGCACGGCGGTTGTTCGTTCCTGGCTCTACGGCTGGCGTCGCGATCGGGCAACCCTTTGTCGAAAAAGACCTCGGTGATGCCACCCAAACAAACTTTGAAATGTTTTACAGCTTTCTGCTCAACGACAGCATTAGTGTGACACCCGCCCTCACCGTGGTCAGCAACCCCAACAACCGCGATCGCGGTACGATCTTTGAATGGCTGCTGCGGCTGGTGTATTCGTTTTGAAATAGCTATTCTCGCTATACTGAAAACGCTGGTATACGCATTTCTACTCATATTCCTTAGACTCCAACATGCAGCCCACCGACCCGAATAAGTTCACCGACAAAGCATGGGAAGCGATCGTACAGGCCCAGGACGTTGTTCGCCGCTACAAACAACAACAACTGGAAGTCGAGCACCTGATTATCACTTTGCTGGAACAAAAAGATGGTCTGGCGACGAAGGTATTGACTAAGGCAGGTGTAGATACTGCACGCCTGTGGCAGCAAATTGAGGATTTTGTGCGACGACAGCCCAAAGTGCCCAGCAACGAGCAGCTTTATCTCGGTCGCAACCTGGATATCATGCTCGATCGTGCCGACGAAGCGCGGGAAGACTGGGACGATGAATTCATTTCAGTCGAACATTTGCTGCTGGGATTTGCCACCGATTCGCGCCTAGGCTTGCGGCTCTTGCGCGGCTTTAATGTGGATACCAAGCAGCTAGAAACGGTGATTCTTGAGGTGCGCGGTAGCCAAAAAGTCACAGATCAAAATCCCGAAAACCGCTACGCAGCACTGGAAAAATATGGGCAAGACCTGACCGAAAAGGCAAGAGCAGGCAAAACCGATCCGGTGATTGGTCGGGATGAAGAAATCCGCCGCGTGGTGCGAGTCCTGTCTCGACGCACGAAAAATAATCCCGTGTTGATTGGTGAACCAGGTGTGGGCAAAACCGCGATCGTCGAAGCGCTGGCCCAACGCATTGTGAACGGCGATGTCCCCGAATCGCTCAAAAATCGACAGTTGATTTCCCTGGATATGGGGTCACTGCTGGCAGGCGCAAAGTATCGCGGTGATTTCGAGGAACGGCTGCGATCAATCCTCAAAGAAGTCATTCACTCTGATGGACAGATCGTACTGTTCATCGACGAAATCCATCAGGTGGTGGGGGCGGGTGCCACTCAGGGCGCAATGGATGCGGGTAATCTGCTCAAACCTTTGCTGGCTCGCGGCGAGTTGCGCTGTATTGGTGCCACCACACTGGATGAATACCGCAAATACATTGAAAAAGATGCGGCCTTGGAACGGCGCTTCCAGCAGGTGCTGGTCGATCAGCCCAGTGTGGAAGATGCCATCTCCATCCTGCGAGGACTCAAAGAACGCTACGAAGTGCATCACGGGGTCAAAATTACGGACTCGGCTCTGGTGGCGGCGGCTACGCTGTCTTCGCGCTACATTGCCGATCGCTTCCTCCCAGACAAAGCGATCGACCTGATCGACGAAGCTGCCGCTAATTTGAAAATGGAGATCACCTCCAAGCCTGCCGAACTGGAGATGTACGATCGGCGCATCATGCAGCTTGAGATGGAAACGCTGTCGTTAGAAACTGAGAAGCAAAATCCTGGCAACCGCTTCGGTGCGGGTCGTTCTGCCCAGGATCGGCTCGATCGCATTGAGCAAGAGATGGCTCAGTTGCTGGATAAGCAAGAAGAGTTGAATTCCCATTGGCAAAACGAAAAACGTTTGCTGGACGGCATTAACGCCAAGAAAGAAGAAGAAGAGCAAATCGAACTGCAAATTCAACAGTTGAAACGAGAGGCCGACCTGGCAAAAGCCAGCGAAGAGTACGAACGCAACGCCAAACTCAAGAAAGCCAGCGAACTGTCCTACGCCGTGCTGCCCCGCATTCGGGATGAACGCAGCGCCTATGAAGCCCAACTTCGCGTGATTCAGGCAGACGGGGGTGCCCTCCTGCGCGAACAAGTCACTGAGTCTGACATCGCCGAAATTGTGGCCAACTGGACGGGCATTCCCGTCAATCGCCTGCTGGAAACCGAGCGTCAAAAGCTGCTTCAGCTAGAACGGCATCTCCATCAGCGCGTCGTTGGGCAAACTGAAGCGGTCGAAGCAGTCGCGGCTGCGATTCGTCGTGCCCGTGCGGGCATGAAAGATCCTGGACGACCGATCGGCTCGTTTCTCTTTTTGGGACCCACTGGCGTCGGTAAAACAGAACTTGCCCGCGCCCTTGCCCATTCCCTCTTTGATGCTGACGATGCCATCATCCGGCTGGATATGTCCGAATACATGGACAAAAGCTCTGTAATGCGCATCATCGGTGCCCCCCCCGGCTACGTTGGTTACGAAGAAGGGGGTCAGCTCACTGAATCTGTCCGCCGCAAACCCTATTCGGTTGTGCTGCTAGATGAGGTCGAAAAGGCACACCCCGATGTGTTCAACGTCTTGCTGCAAGTGCTGGACGATGGACGCATTACCGATGGACAGGGACGCACAACCGACTTTCGCAACACCGTCATCGTGATGACAAGCAACATCGGCAGCGATCACATTCTCGATTTGTCCGGCGACGATGACCGTTATGAAGAAATGCAGCAGCGCGTTTTGGATGCACTGCGATCGCACTTCCGTCCCGAATTTCTCAATCGCGTGGATGACATCATCATCTTCCACACCCTCACCCGCAATGAACTGAGCCAGATTGTGCGCCTCCAACTCAACCGCATTCAGTCCTTACTGGCTGATCAAAAGCTGACGCTGGAGCTCACAACGGCTGCCCAAGACTACATTGCCGCATCAGGCTACAATCCTGCCTATGGCGCTCGTCCGCTCAAGCGAGCCATTCAACGCCAACTGCAAAACCCGATCGCTACTAAAATTCTCGAAAACACCTTTGCCGAAGGCGACACCATCCTCATCGATCTGGTGGATGGCGCGTTGACCTTTGAAAAGAAGCTCATAGCACCGGACGATGAACTCTCAGCCTGATTACTGCTGCACATTGCAGGTTAGATTGCTTTGCGGGCAGCAAGGATGAGAAAAAGCGGAATACGCTTGCGTCGCTCATAGGTTTGCAGATCCTGAAAGTGGTGGCGCTGTGGACGGGCTTCACGCAGATGCTCAAGCTGGAACCCAATTGTTTGCAGCAAGTAAAAATAGTCCTCAACCGTGCGATGGTATTTTTGTACAATGTCACCCATCCAGTAAGTCACCCGTACTCCAGTCGAGAAGTAGTCGTCCACAACCCAATCTTGGCGGCGCGTTTCAGCAGACCACCCGCGATCGCAGGACGTAATGACCGGGTGTTCAACCGAAAAGACAAACTGTCCTCCGGCAGCCAGTGTTTGGAAGATATGGGTGAAGACTGGCACAAGATCAGCAACATAATGAAGTGCCAATCTTGACAGCACCAGATCAAAGGCTTCCGGTGGATAGACCCAGGCTTCGATCGTTTGTTGGATAACGTGACCGGATGTGCCAGTGAGTGTTTGGATGGCAGCTTCAACCATCCGCTTTGATCCTTCGACACCCGTATAGCTTGCCGCTCCTTGCTGTAGGAATTCTTTCCCAATCATGGCACGACCGCAGCCAAGATCCAGAATGCGTTTGTTGGCAACTGGGTCAACAAGCTCCAGAATGACAGGCTTTTCCAGCGTGTCGTTAGCCGTGTCTACGCGTTGGCGATGACGCTGATAAGTTGCAAACACCGCTTCGTCATCGTAGAAATCTGGGCCTGTTTTGCTCACGGCAGTGTCCCTCTCTCGCTTGCTCGCTCATCCAATGCACATAGGAACACTACCGCTCAGCCGCTAAGGGGGCAGTTTACACCCCTCACTCCAGTCCCAGCTCTCTTTTCAGCAGTTCGATCGACTTTGTGACGATAAAGTTCTCACAACAAATAAGCTGTGGGGGACGAATGAGATCTTCCCTGGCAGCAGAAATAGCGGCTTTGACAGTCGCGCAGCTTGCCCGATCGCTAATGATCGTTTGCGCACTCCGCACGATCGCCCCCAACTTATAGCTGTCTCCAACTTGAGCCGTCATCACCAGCAACTCATCGCCCCGCAAACTGTGAATAATGACCTCTGCCACACCTACCGTGCCCGAACTGAGGCTCACCACCCCAATACAGGTGCCCTTTGTCAGGCGCTTGATGAGCTTAATCTCAGAATCAAAGTCATAAATATCGACGGGAATCACCCGCACTGACTTAGGAGCCGCGATCGCCTCTGCTTGAGCAATAAAGTACCGACTTGTCACCACTGTCCCAGAGCGAGTTTGATCCAGAATTTGATCCAACTCTTCGATCGGCACAAGCTGCACAGGAATATTCAACGCCCGTTCCAGTTCGCGGACGATCACTTCACCCGCCCCAATGTCATGAGTAGGAGCTGTCACCAACACTTGAGCACTACAGCGCAGTCGCCAATCAATTTCGGCTAAAAATAACTCGCGCGCCTGATTCAACGAGCAGCCATGCTTTAACAACTCGTCTAGACTGTTCTGCACCACCTTGTACGCCTCTGGATGCTGATCCAGAATGGGCGATCGCACTTTGGCAACGTCCTCATGGGTTTGATCCCGAACATAAATGCCCGAACCAGCCTGAGCATCAACCACACCCGCTTCTTCGAGCTGACGATACACCTTACTAATGGTATTGCGATGTAGTCCCGTTTGCATTGCCAATTGACGCGTACTGGGTAAGCGGTGTCCCGGTGGATATTGGCGAGAGGCAATCGCAAACAGAATCTGGTTGTAAAGCTGTGTCGATGCCGGAATATCACTCTCCGTCTGAATATGAAACTGAACCATGCAAGAGCCTCCACGCGCTCTAATGAAGCGTTTAACGGTGCACGCAGTCGGGAATCACACATCTTCTACTCCATCTTAGATGCAGCAACCCCGAACCAGCGTTGTTTTCAATCTTTATAGGAACTAACAGTTTGCCACCATCAAAAATCCTTCACTCATCAGGGGGCAACCTAAAATTTGTAAGACTGGGAACACGATGTGACGATCTCACAACATCATTCGTCGATGCTTGCGATATTCAGGAATCTGTGGCAACTTCTGAGAGGGAAATTAACCTTGGCTCAATAGGTGTTGCGGGGAGGTAAAACGAGGAAGCATAGACTAAGATGCTTCCAATCGGAAGCACTCCATTTACTACCATGCTGAACCTGAACTTAACGCATCTGATGGACGATGCCAAATG
>JAHHIE010000092.1 GCA_019358945.1 Stenomitos rutilans HA7619-LM2
CTGTATCAGGTGTCTAGGCAGCTATTTGTGCCAGTGATCCGTCAGTTTATTTTGAAAAACCTCTCCAGATCGGCTGTTGTCTGACTTCAGACATTGCCACTTCTGTCAATGCGTAAGTTCTAAATTACTCAAGCAACTGCGGTTCATTCAGAGCATTGGTTGCTACCTGTTTCCTTTAAGATTGACAGCAACTTAAACCACAAGTAGTCTATCGAGATACAGTGCTTTATGCAAGCATGGTGAACGTCCGCTATCCCAAACGGTTTGTTGGGCAAAGCATCCCTTGACAGTTTTCGCTGCGATCGGTTATTTCCCTTGCTTACAGTTGTGCCTGACGCATTGAAACGGGAGTGATGCGATCAGTCTGCAAATTTACATCAACTTCGGGTTTAGTGTCACTCCCGCGGGCAATAGACCTAAGAAAACCAGATCATGAAGCTGTGTGATTAAAGCGTCACACAAAACCTTCAATGGATATTGCTCGACCACTCCAGGTCTTTATAATTTGTAGAGGCAGGTTAGACAGTTATTGCATCGATGCTTTCTGGGTACTTCGTTGATCATCACTTCACGAGCGTCGCCAAAAGGAGGCAAAGACAACATGATTGATTGCAAGCGACATAACGCAAGCAATAGGTTCCTCCTGTTCATAAGCGTGCTCTTGATGAGCCTGACTGTTCCGCATCCGCTAGCGGTAACTGGACAAGAGGTTTGTTCATCGTCCGATGTAACGCTCTAGCAACCGATGAAGCGCCGCTACGCCTAGTCATTCCAGACGAGCAGCGTCGCGCTAGATGGGTGCGAAAAGTCACGCGGATGCGGTTGATGCGAGCCGCCGCTACTTCTTGAGTTCAAGCTTATGTTCCTGCTTGTGGAGCCTCTTCCGGTGCAAAATTTAGGGCCACGCCATTGATGCAGTAGCGTTTGCCCGTTGGCGCAGGACCATCATCAAACACATGTCCTAGATGCCCACCGCAGCGATGGCAATGCACTTCGATGCGGGTGGATGATAGAGATTGATCGATTGACGTATCCACTGCTCCTTCAATTGGGGTAAAAAAGCTCGGCCAACCAGTGCCGCTATTGAATTTCGTGTCTGATGTAAAAACAGGCAAGCCACAGGCGGCGCAGACATAGGTGCCTTCGTCATCGGTTTTGTTTAGTGGACTCGTACCAGCACGTTCGGTTCCATGTTCGCGTAGCACACGGAACTGTTCTGGTGTGAGGACTTTGCGCCACTCTGCTTCCGATTTAACGATTTTAGAGCTTTCGCTGTTTGAGAGTGCCATACTGATTGAAATCCTGACTTTCTAGTGGTACTGGTTGAGTGCTTGCTCTGTTTAAGAGGCGTATCCTGATGGTCGTATCGCTTAGATCCGTCTAAATCAAGCGTTTTTGAAGCGGCTGCTTTTAGGCAGTGCCACAGCGGTGACGTAAATATTGTGATGTGTCGTTCAGCACACTGTGATGGTAGTCTTTTGCTAGGTGAAAAGCGTTCAGCGGCTCAACTTACGTCATGGTTGATCCTTAGAACATTTGATGCTTTCACTGAGTCCTTTCCAACCGCTAGAAACTGAAGGGATCTAGAACGATACTCCCTCAAAAATAGCATCGCTCACTAGACTGAAGCAGGTTTGATGTGCTGATTAAAATCTGCTGAGCTACTTATTCGAGATTGAGTAATTCCGCCTTGCAAGCGCAGTAGGGTAACTCCTCCGGGTAGGGTTGCACCGCATCTTCAGAACTGAGCAGAATCCTCGCCCCCAACCTGCTTCACGCATGGAGGGAATGAACGCCCGACAGGTGCGCACCGCTGCCATCAAGTCGGTTTCGATCGTCTGGTACCAATCGTCGTCGCTCAGCTCTAGAAAATCGCCTGTTGCGCCGATAATACCCGCTGCATGCACCAGTATGTGCACGGTGCCAAAGTGCTCTAGGATCTGACACTTGGCAGCTTCGACCTGTTTCAGTTTGGTCAGGTCAGCTTGAACGGCCAACGCTTCTTCAAACTGGCTAACCTCCTCAACCGCCTGCTTCAGCGGCTCTGCGGTTTTATCGATGACGGCAACGTTTGCTCCCTCCTGCGCCAGCAACTGGGCAGTTGCCTTGCCAATGCCAGAGTCGCCACCCGTGACCACAGCAACTTTACCCTTCAAACCTAGATCCATTCCATAACCTCCTTTGGCAAACAACGAGAATGCTCTGAGGCGCCCCTTTGAGACCAAAGGTTATAGCAAGTCTAAAAGTTACAGCGAAAATAGCTGCAGTGCTCACAGTCTAAAAACTTGAGCAGTGGTCGTTCTTCTATCTTTAGAAAGAAAGAGATTTGGCTGTCACAAGTCTCAAGGCGTGTTTCACTTTAAGTCTGAATGTAAAAACAGAGACAAATGTATAAGTGAGGCGAAAGAATTTTTAGGTAAGATAATGAACGTCATCGCTGCAAGCAGACGGTGCGCCAAGTGCAGCACCAGGTTCGCCTTGGGCTGCACGACTACAACTCCTTTCCTGCCGATCCAATTAGTCCAGCGGCACCGATTTTTGCGGCGGGTGGAATGTCTCTCAACACCATCATTCAAGCCTTAGCCGAGCAGTATAACAGCGCTTATATCGATACTTTTACGCCGTTTGTGGGTAACGAAGCGGCTTATAGCTATCAAGATGATCAACCGACGGGTGCCCCCTTTGAGAAAATTCCATCTCCCTTCGTGTTGGCGTAACAACCTATTCCTCGAAGCAACCCTGGCTATAGCTCTCTAGAGCCTTGTCTCTAGAACACGTAGTCAACTGCGTTCTACTCGACTAGCAGATTATGCAAAGAAACTAAGCTAAAGTTTGCCGCAGGGTAGATGTTTTTGTTGATTGACTCAGTGCATTATCTTTATCAGTATTTATTTAGAAAGATTAAACAAGTTGACTCCCATTGCTGTTCATCCTTCACTTTGTTTAACCTCTGAACTGAGCGAGTTATCAGTCGCACACGTTCTTGTTCGTGGAGCTGAAATTGCTGATTTCTGTGCTGCAAATGCCAGCGTGATCGACCAAAATGGAGCCTTTCCAGTCAAAGAATTTGAGCTAATTGCCAAAGCGGGACTGTTAACGGCACCATTGCAGCCAGAGTTGGGAGGGCTGGGACTAGGCATTGATGCAGCAGTGACGTATGAACTGCTGTTGCTGCTGAAGCAAATCGGGTGTGGGAATTTAGCCGTTGGACGCGTCTATGAAGGACACGTTAATGCGTTGCAGTTGATTCAAACGTTTGGCACACCAGACCAGATTGAAACTTATGCGATCGATGTTCGCGATCGCCACAAACTATTTGGCGTTTGGAACGCTGAAGCAGAAGACGGAGTAAAGGTGTATCCTCTAGACAATGGGAGATACCGTTTAGAGGGTTCGAAAACATTTTGTTCTGGATCTGGTTTTGTCGATCGTCCATTTGTGAATGGACCGTTGGCAGATGGCCCTTGGCAGATGTGTATTGTGCCGATGGAAGCGGTGGCAACGGTTAGCGATCCTGCCTGGTGGCAACCTTTAGGGATGCGGGCGACTGCCAGCTTTAAGGTGAATTTTAGTGGGGTTGAGTTGGATGCGAGTTCACTCATTGGACAACCGGGTGATTATTTTCGACAGCCCTGGTTGACCACGGGGGTAATTCGCTTTGCCGCTGTGCAGTTAGGCGGAGCTGAGGCGCTGTTTGATGCCACTCGACACTACCTGCGTGCCTTAAATCGCACGGATGACCCTTACCAGCAAGAACGATTGGGACGCATGGCGATTGCCCTTGAAAGCGGCAATCTCTGGCTACGCGGCGCAGCAGAATTGGTGAAAGGGTATGCTCCTATGTTTGGCGGTTCTCCTGATCAAGCGCATGACCAGGCAGACAAGCTGGTAGCTTATGCCAATATGGTGCGAACGGCAATCGAGCAGATTTGCATGGATGTGATGCAGCTCTGTGAGCGGTCAGTGGGCACTCGCGGTTTGTTGCCTCCTTATCCAATGGAGCGAATTATTCGAGATTTAACCCTGTATTTGCGTCAGCCCGTGTTTGATGCCGCTCTTGCCAACGTTGGACAGTATGCCTTGTCATACCCCAACCCTACCCATTCACTGTGGTGCAATGAATTCCCCGATCGCTGACTCATCATCCTTACTGGATCCAACGGCGTTACCGCTGCGATCGGTGAATTCCATCATTGGCTCTGCATTAGTTGTTGCACCCCATCCCGACGATGAAACATTAGGCTGTGGGGGTGCGATCGCCCTCCTGCGTACTTTGGGTTATCCCGTACATGTCTTGGTCATCAGTGATGGAACCTTATCTCATCCTCGATCGCTCAAGTATCCGGCTTCACGTTTGAGAGCATTGCGAGAAGCAGAAACACGAGAGGCTTTGTCTGTTTTGGGTGTGGGAGACGAAGTTACGTTTTTGCGTTTATTAGACGGCTCAATTCCCACCTCAACATTACCTGGCATTCGCGGGGCTATAGCACGTTGTCGTACCTGCCTGGAAGCATGGATGCCAGAAACCATCTTTTTGCCCTGGCGCTTTGATCCTCATCCCGATCATCGGGCAACCTGGAAATTGATTCACACCACCCTGATTGCTTTGAATTACTCACCTCGCATCATTGAATATCCCATCTGGGATTGGGACCCGGAACAGCAGGGAGACTTTACTAATATTGAGCAAATTGTGGGATGGCGACTGGATATTCAAGCTCTGCTGGAAACAAAACAGCGGGCGATCGCGGCCTATCGTTCTCAAACTACCAATCTCATTGATGATGATCCGGAGGGGTTTCAATTAACACCGGAGATGTTGGCGAACTTTGTGCGTCCCTGGGAAATGTATTTAGAAGAGGTACGGTAATGTCACAACAATCCCTCACACCCGAATACTTTGATTCACTCTACACGGCAGATGCCGATCCCTGGAAGTTTGAAACGAGTGATTATGAAGCAGAAAAATATGCCACAACATTGGCAGCATTACCTAAGTCTCGCTATCGTTCTGCCTTTGAAATTGGTGGATCGATCGGTGTCTTGACTGAAATGTTAGCCGAACGATGTGACTCGCTGCTGTCAGTGGAGGTGTCAGAAATGGCTCAACAGCAAGCGATTTCACGCTGTCAGGCACTGTCAAATATTCGCTTTCAATTGATGCAGGTTCCACAGTCTTATCCAGACGAATGGTTTGATCTCACAGTGCTATCAGAAGTTGGATATTATTGGTGCCTGGAGGATCTTCAAAAGGCACAACGCTTGATGCTAGACCATCTTGAACCCGGTGGGCATTTGCTGTTAGTTCACTGGACACCATACGATGATTACTACGATAATCCGTTAAGCGGTGATGAAGTTCACGAAGCATTTCTAGCACTACCCTCATCACAGTTGAAGCATTTGGGGAGCGATCGGGCAGAGAAGTACCGCCTCGACCTATTTGAGCGAGTTGGTATAGGCTAAATCTCTTTCCCCATGTCCTAGTAATCACTCTGTTTTTGCAAGAAAAGGAAGAGGTTTTCAAACTGTCGATGAGCGATCGCCTTGCACTAACGAGTGCCATCATTGAGTCCTTGCAAGAAACGTCCAATTTTACCCCTAAGTGATCTAGGGGCTGTCATCAATACTCATCCACATGGCTTACAGCAAAGATTTCAGCCTCTAGTCTCGTTCGTTAGGACGGGCACAATTATGCCGATACCTTAAGGTTTCTGAGCTTAATTGATGACGCGCCCTAGAGTAATCAGTCGGATGCGATGGTTGCTGAAAACAGACCAATCGGCAGCAATAGATGAAGAAGTAACTACAATATTGGCAGCTTAGGTGGTTGGTAACGATAAGGCTTTTGTGATGGCAGGGAGTTGGCCTGATTGAGAACGGAAGGGTTCCAGCAGCAGACGCAAATCGCTAATTGCCTGCTCAATTCTGACGGATACCCATCGTTGTTGCCAGATTCCTTCTTGATTTTGTTGCTGCTTGATCGCCTCAAAGAGCCCCTCCAAAGAAGCGTGTTGAGTGAGTTCATATACTAACCAATCACCGTCAACTCCTAATCGGTTAGCGAGTAACGCAATCTCCTTGAACGTGAGTGGATAGCCATCTAACCAGCGTTGCCTTAATTCGTGATGAGCTTGGAAACGAGTAGCGATCGCGCCTGCGGGTTCCACCAAAAATGCTTGTTGCTGTTGCCCCATGTCATTCCATTTACTTAATTGATCCGCCAATCCACTTTGAGCCCGTCCAATTGATCGAGCAGAAGTGGCTACGCGCACCAGTGGACTGTGACGAAAGCGAGCGTTAACCCGCATCAAGGCACAGTAAAGCGCGACATCCTCTGAAGTTCTGACCGCTGGCATTCCGCCTGCCTGCTCATAAATTTCTGCGGTCACTGCCAAACTGGCACCGTAATGTTGAAAGTGTCGAGGCAATCGATCAAATGAATCGGGGTCAAGATAGGCTTCTAGTTCAGCCACTAAAAAACGATAACCAACTTCTCGCAAATGGCAGGCTCTCGCGTAAGGCTCAAGGGTGGCCCGATCGCCACGATCTGTAATAATTCGCCCTCCCACCGCATCAACCCCGCAGGCTATTTCATGCTGCGTTGCCGCAATCCAGTTAGAAGCAACCCGCGTATCGCCATCGGTGGATGCAATTACACCTCGGTTACACCCAAGGAACTTAAGGCGATGACATGCTTCATCCATCAACTGCTTTCGCACCCAGCCAATATGCGCTTTTGAGGAAGGCAATTCCTCTTCAACGATATGCAGCACAAGATTGGGATGTTGAGCGGCAAAATGATGAGCGATCTCAACTGAATTATCGCTACAGTTATTTGCTAACAAAATCACTTCATAACGACTAGAGTCGAAAGGACGACCCTCTAAATCCACTTGATGCGTTAAGGCGGCGAGTGTGCTTTCCAGCATCTCAGCTTCATTCCGCACAGGTACAATGACGCATACCTCACACTGAGGTGAAGGAGGACATTGAACGAGCGGCTGGAATGGAACAGGCGGCGATGACCAAGTTGGTAAATCAGCAGTTACCCTAAAGCAAGCACTGGTCATCGGGCCCACTGCTCCTCTGAACACTGAGCGATCACGATCAGCAACATCATTTTGCTCTTGAATTCTTGCTACAAGATAATTGTGAAAGGTTGCACCAAAAGACGAATCTGTCGCTTGATGGAGTTTGGCGTTCTCGTAGCAATTGGACAAAAACAACGTTCAGCCTAAAAATACTTCTGTGATTGGCTTACGTTGCTTGACATCTCCGTGCAATGCAAGCAAGAAGCAGAGCAACGTATAGCTTTTCCCAATCTCTCAATTAGGCTTGTGCCTCTGCTAAGGGCAGCAGAAGTGCGGCGATGAGATTGAACTTTAGGTACCCTGAACAAAGGCAAGTCAGCGCAAGTATCCTGGAAACCTTGCCCGTAAATGGTTCTTTTTCGACAAGTTTGAGTTAGCTTAGATCGTGCACCATTCTTAAGAAGGCATCTTTCAAACTTCTCGGCGATCGCATTGACCCGCCCTGAACTAAAAGTTCGGGCTAATGGTATGAAGTCCACTGTAGGCTTTGCCTTCCCAACGGGTAGTGGACTGACAAGTTACCTAGATGGCTTTTAGTCCACTTCAGTGGACTTACCCTATTGGCTCGCAATTGATTGCAGGGTGGTTGTTGCCAGTAGTGCAAGATGTCAGTTAACTTACAAAGATTTTTCTAAACCCTTATAGAATAGCCATCTTAGAGGCTGAGTGGCACTTCGTTGCAGCTTGGCTAGCTTACCCCAATGAGAATCAGCTCACGAGGCTGGGGCTAAACGGCAGAGGCTAAGGGCTACCCTGGCTCTGTTGCCGCTTAACGCCGCAAAGATCTAAGCCCAAGATTTGGAAACAGTTGGCTTGAAACAGCAAACTGCACACAAGCCGTTGCTAACGTTTCCAAAGTACGCGCTACCAGAAGATTGCCTGCATCACGGCCTCGTAACCACAGTCCTTAACCAGACTGGCGACAACTTGTTTTGCCTCAGCGTCATCCCCACAGTAAAAGACGCTAGGAGGCTCAAAATCAAATTGCCTTGAGTCCGAAGCAATAATCTCAGCAAAGGTTGCATTGAATGCTTCCACAACTTTTGCCTTGGGGATAAGTTGCTGAATGTTTTCAGCGACCGAAATTTTTAAGTCCGTCGCTAAGCCGATCGTCTGCCCAGTGAAATCTGGTTGCAGTCCACCAACACACGTAATGACGATTTTCTCATTCAAAGGACTGACTGTGTGCATGACCTCTTGTAATGCTGGCAGCCAAACAGCCAGTAAAATAACCTCTTGTGCTGCTGCATCTTGAATCGCTCCAGCTTTTGTCGTTGCTCCTGCTGCGGTTGCCAGTTCATGCAATTTGGCTTCATCGCGTAAGTAAGAATAAGACAACCTAGCGTCCAGCTTTTGCCCAGAGTTTGCCGATGCCACCGCCCATGTTGCCTGAACCAACGATGCCAATTTTCAGGCCGTTTTCCCTTTGAGCGCGTCTGCTTAGGGCGATCGCTCAATTGATTTTGCCTGTCCAGTTAACCAGTAGCCAGCAACGGCAATCGCAATCGTGATCGTAGCTGCCACAACATTGGGATAAATGAGAATTCCTCCGATCTCAGGTTCACGCACATTACCTAAAACCGGGTCATTGAGAAAACCGTAGGATGTTCCGGGCCAGAAACCAGCGGCAATAAGCCCAATCCAGAACGCGGAACCAAGAAAAGCAGCCAGACCCATTGAGAAGCGATCGCTGGTTGGACGCACTTTCAAAATGGCTAAAGCAGCACTGCCTAACGAAGCCGCCGCAAAAAATGACATGGCACAGTGAAGTTTAGCATGAGGCAACCAGGCAGGATTGTTCATATGACCGTTCGCCAAGATAACGGCATCAACCCCGATCGGTATCGTCAGGGTGGAAATGGCAGCGGCGACCAGTAACCATTTGGCGAGTTTGGCTTGATGCATAGTAGTAAATCTCGGTTCAACTATCAGCGTTAGGAGACGCAGTGAAGCGTTACTAAGTTACCCTGGTTGTGGCATGGGAAGCTAGACGTTTTTTGCGGAATTGATGCAAGGATTGAGGCCATTCTTGCTATCAGGCGAATTGATCGCGGTATTCTAGGGGCTGTCATCAATTACTCATACACATGACTTACAGCAAAGATTTCAGCCCCTAGCCTTGTTTATTAAAACGGGCGCGATAAGGCTGATACTCAAGGTTTTTGGAGCTTAATTGATGACGCGCCCTAACGTGCAACATCAACTAAAGCTCTGGGGCTTTAGGGCAACTTTTTGTTGAGCACCGCTCTTGGCGTGACGCCAAAATGCCGCTTAAAGTGTTTGGTAAAGCGACTTTGATCAGCACAGCCCACGAGCAGAGAAACTTCTGCGATCGTGTATTTCCCCTGGTGCAATAGTTCTTTTGCTTTTTCCATGCGTTGCTGCAGCACATACTGATAAGGTGCAACCCCGATTGTCTGCTTGAATAGTCGGCAGAAATGATACTGGCTTAGACCGGCAACGGCTGCCAGCTCAGCTAGTTGAACTGGTTGATCTAAATAGCTGTGGATGTAATCCAACACAAGCTGAAGCCGCTGACCAGGCAACCTTTCTACAAGCGACTGAGTTTTGGGTTGCAGCGTACAGTAGTGTCTGAGTAGGTGAATGATTAACACTTGCAGCAGCGATTCGGTGTAAAGCGATCCACCGCTGCCGCCCTCGTCAAGTTCTGCCTGAAACAGGTGAGCGATCGCTTCAATCCGTGGATCGCGAACACCGATTGCACTGAGCAACTCAACCCGATTTGAATCCACTTCACTGACTTCTTCAGCGATTCGCTTGAGCAAACCAGGTTCAATCATAAACATCAAGGATGTATCGATGCTGTTCCATGCCCAAAGTCCCGCTGTTTTAGCAGAGCAAATCCAGAATTCTCCCTTGAGCTGAGCTTTTTCAGAGGTCTGTTCACCAATACGAGTCATTTTCTGTTCATTGCCGTCGTTGAGTAAAAGGCAAAGCAGATGATCGTTACAGCCGGGAAAGTCAAGCTCATTCGGTTTTGAAACATGGCGATCAACCGTCAAGCCAGGCAGTTGAAGGGTACGGCGCTCAGAAATCCATGATTCTTGCATACGAGTTCAATCACTAGCACAAAAGATAATTGCCTAGAAGCGATCGCTATCTTCTCACACACTTCCCCTGAAAGTCATTGAAACAATTTGATCTTGAAGAAGTACTTAATTGCTAGGAATGGTGATATGACCCCCAATGTCGTCACATTAGAAGCGTCCTTCCTCCTCGACAAACTGAGTCTATTCTCGCTGATGCTTTTTTCTGCGTCCTTTCTTAAATGGAACGACCCCAATACGCATTTGCTGGTAGTCTTCTGGCGTGTCTAGATCGATCGCGCCTTCAGGAAAGGGAACCACATAAACCTGATCACGATATTGCTGAATCAAATACTTTGCACCGACATTTGCAGTTAAACTCAACAAATCTGGAAATAGATCACGACTAAATAAAGCGGGGACTCCGAGCGTGTTGGCATAAGCAGAAGCAATCACCTGACTCCGGTTAACCTGGTAAGCCTCTAGCAATTGATTAAGCTTGGAAGCAGTCACTAACGGTTGATCACATAACATCACAACCACTGCGTCGAGATGCGGATTGATTCGTGTAATCTGTTCGACACCAGCCCGAATCGAACTGCCCATTCCTTCTGACCATTGGTTATTTTCAACGATGTGTACGGGAAGATTCGCAATCGTCGGGTGGATGCGATCGCTATTGGCACCCAGCACCACCACAATGGGTTCACAGTTTGATGCCAATGCGACTTCTGCCGTGTAGCGCAACAAGCTACGTCCCCGATAGGGCAGCAGTTGTTTGGGAGATCCCATCCGAGTTGAGGCTCCTGCAGCGAGCAAAATCAATCCGACTGGCAACGTGCTTGAGTGCATCTTACTGATGAATTGGTATGGAACGATGTTTCAGAAACCCACGACTCGCTGGGCTAAAACAGCTTGAATCTCTGCCACGATCGCCAATGCGATTGCCTCTTGAGTATCTGCACCAATATCAAGTCCGATCGACGCATGGAGTTTTTCTAGATCCGTATTGCGGTCAGCCATTCCTTCGGTTTGTAAATCCTGCAAGAGCTTTCGGTGCTGCGTTTGGGTCCGAGTACGCTAATATAGACTACCAATGAGGGCAGCAACGCTCTTAATTGATTTGATGCCATCAGGATATAACGCTATTGAATAACCACCATGACTAAAGTGGGCAGCCAAAGCAATTCGCTTCTAACAGCGGATCTTAAAGAATCAGCTAATTCATTGCGTCTTTCCTCAGAAATATCGTTGTCGCGTGCGATCGTGTCTCTGTAGCAGCCTTTACAAGCTCCGTTCTGTCCTACCATTCCACACCTATCTCTCCTGGTCGATGTTTTAAGACGAGAATGAAATCACTATGCGATCTAGGTGATGAGATAGCGCACTCGTCTAGTTAAGGCAGCGAAAGGAGGTCAGCAATGGGGTTGAACATCAAGGATTTGCGAATTAGCAGCCCGGCGTTTACAACGCTCGATCGCATGCCGCAACGCTACACCAGCGAAGGCGATAATGTTTCACCACCGTTAACCTGGAGTGGGCTACCTGCCGGAACGCAGCAGCTAGCGCTAATTTGCTATGACCCGGATGCACCGCTGCCGTGTGGATTTACGCACTGGCTGCTGTATGGCATTCCAGCAAACATCGATCGCATTGCAGAAGCAGAAGGTGGCAAGTTTAGCGAAGGCATGAACAGCGAAAATAAGCCGGGCTACACCGGACCCGCACCGCCACCGGGACATGGCTCGCACCATTACTATTTCTGGCTTTATGCCTTGGATGCAGAGCTTGACCTGAAGCCGGGATTGGATCGGGAGCAACTGCTAGACGCGATCGCCGACCACATCATCGAACAGGCGCGGCTGGTGGGGGTTTACGAGCGTTAAATGGAGAAGGTGAGACGATCGCGGTGATTGACAGGCTTGAGATTGATGCTGACCAGCGAGAAAAAATCTACTAGCGCAATGCTGAACAGATCTTCAAGCGGCAACCATCCGCAGCAACCGCCACCCCGCCAACTGCTGCACCGTCGAATGCTTGAAATATTTGGTCTACTAGGTGAAGCATGAATCCAATCATTGGCGAATCGCTCGATCGCGTAGACGGAACGCTTAAAGCCACGGGCGGGGCACGCTATTCTGCCGAGACGCCGATTCCAGATTTGGTACATGCGGTGTTGATTGGCAGCATGATCGCCAACGGGCAAATTCAAGCAATTGATACTCAGGCTGCTGAGGCCGCTCCGTGTGTGCTGGCAGTGTTGACACGGCTTACAGCCAATTAATTGGCGGCATTATTGGGGCATCGATATGGCGCTGCTAGAGCAGAGCATGGTCGATTCGAACCTGGGTCGCGTGGTGAACTCGGACCTGGCAGAATACCTGGTGCCTCCGATCGCTGATATTTTCCCGATCGCTGCCTTTTTTGTCGAGGAAACAGACACGCAGGTTAATCGCATTGGCACCAAAGGAATTGGTGAGATCGGAACGGTTGGAGCCGCTGCTGCGATCGCCAATGCCGTTTATCACGGGACAGGTAAACGCATTCATGACCTGCCAATCACGATCAATAAGCTGCTGTGATCGCCATAAGTCCGGCTATCGGGACAGTTTACAGGTGGGTGATCGCTACCGATGACAAGAGATATCTAGATCCTTGCGATGAGCGGCAAGATTCTTTGGGCGGTAATCAGGGCGAGCGCACCAGCGTTGTTGCACACTTTCATGCAGTTGAGCCTCTGAAGCAATCGTGCGGTGAATCGTTCCAGCTAGTCGGTAAAAGCCTGGATCGTTATTAAAATCGCTGATTGGATTAATGTTCTCCTCGATCCGGGTCAGGTTGAATTCCAGCTTGAGTCCAATTCGATTGACCTCATCGATCATCCATTTGAGTGCTCCGTCTGATAGCCCCCGATTCGCCGTTGTGCCACCGCCAACGCAGCCGTGCCCACCAGGGAACCAAACTTGACTCAGTTCCTGGGAGACTGAATCTTCACGTTTCTCCATTGGGCTAACATCGAAGGTTTTGCGGTGTTCATCGATCGCGATCGCGTGTAGGGCTTTCTGAATCAGCGGACTCAGTTTGACGTTATGAAATTGATATCTGGCATTGATCGCCTGATTTAACGGGGAAAAGGGAAGCAGATCGGGAATTCCCAAGGCTCCCACTGTATCCCAACACCCTAACAGCGTGATTGGCACCCTTTGGCTCTCTCTTTGGCGCAAGAACTCATCTGCCGCTTGATGGCGCTGATCGTCATCAGAAATGCGGTAGATTTCGTAAGCTGTATCAGCATGGCAAATGTTGAATCGGGATAATAAACCAGAACAATGGATCAGACCGCCTAGACTCCTCACGGTGTAAGCGCCTCGGCTGAAGCCAAACAGATAAATTTCATCGCCTGATTCATAGTTGAGGGACAGGAATCGGTAAGCATTTTTGATATTGGCATCAATCCCCCAGCCAAATGCGCCTCCCGGCAGTTTGTCATACCACTGAGTTCCCAATCCTTCTTCGTAGAAAATCAGTTGAGGGGTGCCGTCACTGGCGACTGGCTCTACTGCCTGGGCAATCTTGACCACGTTTGTAGGGCAGGAAGCGGCTAAATTATTCCAGGTGCCGTCGCAGCAAATGACAAGACGTTTCATGGTTTAAGTTCTCCTTGGCAGGCATTGAGTCGGGACAGTCGAGGCTTTCAGTAGGTATTAGCTTGTCAGCGTTAAAATCAGTTCAAATGAAGCTGCTTAGGGTCTACAACAAAATTTAGCCTGGTTCCAGGTTGTCGCTGCGGCTCGATCAAATGACATCAACGACTCCTTTGACAGTATGCCCTTCTGCAACCCTCTAGTCGTTACCTGACGAAGTTGGAGAATTTTCGCGCTGTATAAGTGTCTGCAAAGGCGATCGCGGCTCCTGCACCTGACGATCGCGGCTCCTGCAAGAGCGATCGCTATCCACATCATCGAACAGGCAAGTCTGGTGGAAGTTTACGAGCGTTAAGCTTATCAGGCTACAGGTAAACGCACTCGTGGACTGTCAATCACGATCGCCAAACTGCTATAACAGCCGTAAGACCTGTTAGGGGTCGGGGAAATAAGCGGACGATCGTACTGATGGTGCTGGGGTGAATCCACAGCAAGAGATGCGTTCATCACCCTAAACAGGTAGATCTATAGAAATACTCTGTACAATAAATTTTATGCCGCAGTTTCTTTCTTGATGAGCGCTTAAATGAAAACCAATATGATAATTTCTTAATTTAAACAGCGTGAGTTAATCTAATCTTTTTGCCAACACAGCATCTTCAAGCTCTTGATGAAGTTTTTCCCACTGGTCAAGTAGCCATGATGATGAAATTGAATTCCAACAAAAGGAAATTTATTATGCAAAAAGTTATGATGCTGAATTTTCAGTTGGAATATAGCGGAACAATTTGTTTTATTCAGAGTGAAGTGGGGATGAGATTGCTAGGAAGACACTTTAGCGGTTTCTGGCGTCTCACCAAGTTATGTCGTATGACCAAAAACGGTGATGTTAAACCTTGGGGGCTTTCATCTCAAACCGATCGCCAATCTTCATATACTCGATCGAATCGCCTTACACTCCATTGCGACAAGGGGAAGGCTTCAATTTATGGGGGCTGAAAACCCATAGTACGGTAATCCGTTGAGTGGAGATAAAGTTCACGGAGCGTTTTTGACACTACCTTCGACCCAACTCAAGCATTCAAGGGGGCGATCGAGCAGAGAAATATCGACTCGATTATTTGGGCGTGTGAATGAAAATTTTTAATGAAACTCTTTAAGTTAAGCAAGGGTTGCATTGCTTTTTGAACAGTGAATGTCTCCCGCAACTCCCTCTTTTGAGGCAGGTAGAGCCTCGTTAGTAGTTCTACTATCAAGGCTATTGATAGCCAAGATTTCAATCGGAGAGATACACATGTTTTTTCACAAAAAAGAACCGATTCATGTCGTCAACGTCAACGAGGTGCACCCGCGTTTTGCTCAACTTTTGCTAGAACAATTTGGCGGAGCAACCGGGGAACTTTCAGCTGCACTGCAGTATTGGGTGCAGTCTTTTCACGTTGAAGACTCCGGTATTAAAGACATGCTGCAAGACATCGCCATTGAGGAATTTGGTCATTTGGAAATGGTGGGTAGAATGATCGAAGCTCATACGAAAAACGTTGATCAAACAGATGCTTTCCAAAGTACTTTGTTTGCTGTGCGGGGTATGGGACCACATTTCTTGGATAGCCAGGGAAGTGCTTGGACAGCCGCATACTTGAACGAAGGCGGTGATGTAGTTCGGGATCTGAGAGCAGACATTGCGGCTGAAGCGGGGGCACGTCAGACCTACGAAGCATTGATCAAGCTGTGTCCTGACGAGGGCAGCAAAGAGACATTGGTGCATCTTCTCACCCGTGAGATCTCCCACACGAAAATGTTCATGGAAGCACTGAACTCGCTAGGCAAACTGGATGAGCCATTCTTTGGCAACATTCAACCAGATGAAACCGTTGACATCTATTACAACCTGTCTTCCAACGGTAAAGCTGATGAGCGTGGTCCCTGGAATTCTGAACCAAACTTCCGCTACATTGCAGATCCTCTCAAGCAGCAATCATAACGATCTCAATAGGGTTGTAGATTCTTGATTGAGTGTGTGCAAAACTTCTACCCGTAGGTTGGCTTCTCTCGCTAGCCTACGGGGCGAGAAAGGTTAATTGCAAAGTGGTAGCGATCATCAGTGTTCAAACTAAACCGTGGATATTCGCAACAATAGGATTTAAATATTGTCTCAGTACTGATTTAGGACTGCTATAGCTGAGGCTAAACCTTAGAGGTTCTCATTTCAAACCGATCGCCAATCTTCGTGTACTCGACTGACCGTCCAAGCAAGTACTCGGCTGCATCCGCACCGTATTCACCAATCCCAGTTCTGAGCGGTGGTGGAAAGCCCGCCACTGCATTGAAGAAGGAATAGGGAGCCAAGTTAGGAACGCTAGTCGTACTGATTGTGGAAACCCAGGCGATCGGGCGGGGTGCGACGATGCTGGTCAACAACGGGTAGGGAGCAGGTTCTTCCATCTCCTGCGGCACAAGGGTCAGCATAGACACGCCTATTTCAGCATTCGAGGAGCAGGACCGCGTGTGGTATCCAGTCCGGTGACGGGCGGCAAAGTGATGGTTTTGTCAGTTTCTGCCGCCTGGTAAATCAGCGCCATCAGTTTTTGATCCTGCAAGCCTTCTTCACCGGGCGTGTGTGGCTGCTTATTCTGCATCACACAGTCTGCCATGTGATCGATTTCCAGGGCAAACTGATTCTTCTCAGGCAGCCGTACTTCTGTGATATTTTCCGCCATGCTGTTGGTGGGCGACTTGCGCGACATCATCATCCGTAAACCGTGATAGGCAAAGCCTGGATCAAGCTGTGCCCAACCATCTGAGCCGAATATGCGGTAGCGCCGCGCTTCGTGGAACCCATAGCTGGTCGAGCAAATTGCCAACACGCCGCTGGGAAACCGCAGTTGGAAGGTGACGCTTTCTTCCACCTCTTTGAAGCGTGGATCGTTGGGAGTGGTAAAGGTTTGGGCGCTAATCGCGATCGGTTCTTCTCCGGTCAGATAGCGAGCCGCGTTCAGGCAGTAAATCCCGACATCTGGCAGTGAGCCACCCCCCGCTAACGCCCGCTCCAAGCGCCACTGATTTAAGTCGCCGCCCTGGTTTTGCCCGTTATCCGCCTGAATCACTTTGATGGTTCCCAACTCTTTGCTGCGAACCATCTGAATCATGGCGCGATGGTGCGGCTCATACTGGCTGCGGTAGGCAATCATCAGCTTGCGATCGGCTTGTTTGCAGGCGTCGATCATCTTTTGAGCGTCGGCCACCGAGGTCGCCATTGGCTTTTCGCACAAAATATGCTTTCCGGCTTTGGCACCCCGCACCGTATATTCCAAGTGCATGCTGTTGGGCAGCACGATGTAGATGACATCCACGTCGGGGTTGTTGCGGAGATTGTCGTAGGTCTGATAGCTGTAAACGTTCTGCGGTTTGATGCCGTACTGCTGTGCCACCTGGTTGGCTTTAGCGCTGTCTCCGCTGACTAGGGCAGTCGGCTTTGCCAGTTTGCAGTCGGCAAACGCAGGCATGATTTCTTCCAGGGTCAAGTGCCCTAGACCGATCGATCGCGAAGCCCAGACGACGCTCGGTTGGCAGCGCGGTTGATGGCCCACCCGTTTCAACCTCGGTTTGGGCAGAGATGGGGGGCAACTGAATTTGCGGCGGCAACGAGCCACCGCGCGGCGTGGCGGGTTGAGTGGGCTGCTGCGCCACTGCAGGCTGATCGCTGCTGGTGAGGGCGGCGGCTGAAAGCGCTCCTAATCCGCCCAGTCCACCTGTAGCCAGAATTTGACGCCGCGAAAACCCTTTGGGCGATTCGGACATGAGTGATTCCTTTAAGTGAATAGAAGCTTGTCGAGCGTAATCGGCAAATCACGAACGCGCTGCCCCGTTGCGTGGTAAACCGCATTGGCGATCGCCGCTGCCGTGCCAGTGATACCAATTTCGCCGATCCCTTTGACGCCGATCTGATTCACGTGGGGGTCGTGTTCATCCACGAAGATCACATCAATGTTCGGCACATCGGCATTAACCGGGACGTGATACTCCGCCAAATCCGCATTCACTACCCGCCCCCGATTCGGGTCCATGACGGTATGCTCCATCAGCGCCATGCCAATGCCATAGACAATCCCACCAATCAATTGACTGTTGGCAGTTTTGGCATTGAGCAGGCGACCAACTCCAAAGGCTCCTACCCAGCGAGATACGCGCACTTCTCCAGAGTTGAGATTCACCCGCACCTCAGCGAACTGCGCCCCAAATGAGTGCATCGAGTACTTTTCTTTTTCCTCACCCGGTTTGGCATCTGCCCGCGCTTCGATCGTTTTCAGTCCGTGGCGGGACAAAATCGCGCCGTAGGTTTCGGTCGCCGCTTTGTTTTTGAGCAAGAAGCTGCCGTTCTGGGCAATTACGTCCTCGGCAGCAGCACCATATAGTGGGGACGCCTGATCCGCCAGAGCCAGTTGCAGCAGCTTATTGCGGGCTGCCACTCCAGCTAACTGCACGGCTGAACCGACGCTAGCCGCTGTTTGGGAACCGCCCGACACCGGAGTTTCCGGCAGATTGGTATCGCCCAGTTCAAACTGGATTTTCTCGGCAGGCATCCCCAGCGCGTCGGCAGCGATCTGAGTCATGACGGTATAGGTGCCCGTGCCAATGTCTTGAGAACCACTGCGGACGATCGCCGTTCCGTCTGCTTTGATCTGGGCGATCGCCGAGGCGGGAGAGCGATTGGTAGGATAGGTTGCCGTCGCCATGCCCCAACCGATTAACGTATCGCCATCGCGCATCGATCGCGGCGTGGGATTGCGCTTCTGCCAGCCAAATCGCGCTGCTCCCTGCTGGTAGCATTCCCGCAGCGATTTGCTAGACCAGGGCAAATTCTTGTCGGGATCGGCCTCAGCGTAGTTCCGCAGGCGCAGCTCGATCGGGTCGATCTTGAGCGCATACGCCAGTTCGTCCATTGCCGATTCTAGCGCAAACGACCCGGATGCCTCGCCGGGTGCCCGCATGAAGGTCGGCGTGCCCACATTCAACTGCACCAAGCGGTGACTGGTTTCGATGTTGGGGCAGGCATAAATCATACGGGCCGTCTTAGCGACGGGTTCAATGAATTCATCAAAGGTGGACGTGATCGAGGTTCCCGCATGCCGCAGCGCCGTCAATTTGCCGTCGCGGGTGGCACCTAAACTCACCTGCTGCATTGTTTCGGGTCGAAAGCCGACCGGACCAAACATCTGGATTCGCCCCAGCACCAGCTTCACCGGACGGTTGACCTGCCGTGCTGCCATCGCCGCCAGCACCACGTGTGCCCAAGTCGAACCCTTGCAGCCAAAGCCACCGCCGACAAAGTAAGACATGGTGCGGACGTTTTCCGGTGGCATTCCCAACACTGCCGCCACCTTTTTCTTGTCGCCAAATACCCCCTGCGTGGCGTTATACAGCAGTAGCCGATCGCCCTGCCACACCGCTGTGGTGGCGTGAGGTTCCATCGGATTGTGATTCTCGATGGGTGTGGTGTAGGTTTGCTCCACTTTGACGGCGGCAGCCGCCAATCCCTGCTCGATGCTACCGTGAGCCGAATCGGGTGGCTCGTTGCGGGGAATTTTTCCCTGAGGGACATACGCCTTGTCGAGATTGTCCTTCAGGTGCAGCACTGGCTCGGCCTCGTCGTAGCGGATGTTGACCATTGCTGCCGCCTGCATCGCGTGTTCAAAGGTATCGGCAACCACCACCCCAAGGTGCTGCCCGCTGTAGCGCACCTGATTGTCTTGTAGCAGCGGCAGTTTGCGTTCGCCGCCCGCCTCACCAGACACCTTGGGAGCGTTGAGATGCGTCATCACCAGCAGCACTCCTGGCACTCGTTCGGCAGCACGGGTATCAATCTGGGCGATTTTGCCGCTGGCGATCGTGCTTTGAATGGTCACGCCATGCACTAGCTTGGCAACCGGAAACTCTGCCGCGTAGCGGGCAGTGCCCGTCACTTTTGCATGTCCATCCACGCGGTTGAGCGGTTTGCCCACCACGCCTTTCATCTCACTTGAATTCATGCCATGCCTCCTACCGTTGTCAATGCCTGCATCACAGTCCGTTTGGTTAGTTCCACCTTGAAGCCGTTGTATTGCTGGGGCTTCGCGCCCTGTACTGCCGCCTTTGCCGCCGCTTGCAGGGTGCTCTGATTCAAGGGTTGATTCATTAGCGCTTTTTCCGCCTCGTAGGCGCGCCACGGCTTCGTACCGACTCCACCCAAGGCTATCCGCGCCGATCGCACCACGCCATCTTGTAGTTCTAGCGCTGTCGCTACGGATGACATGGCAAAGGCGTAAGAGGCCCGATCGCGTACCTTCAGATAGTGTGAGCGAGTTGCGAAGGGAGATGCCGGTAAATCCACTGCCACAATCAACTCTCCGTGTTCTAGCAACGTCTCTCGCTCTGGTGTATTACCGGGTACGAGATGGAAATCGGCGATCGGAATGCTGCGTGCTCCCTTTGGTCCCTGCGTTTGCACCACAGCATCCAGCGCCATCATCGCTACTGCCATATCGGAGGGATGGGTGGCAATACAGTGGTCGCTACCGCCAAGAATCGCGTGAATGCGGTTGTAGCCCTCGATCGCTGGACAGCCAGAGCCGGGAACCCGCTTGTTGCAAGGAAACGCCGGATCGCGGAAGTAGTAACAGCGGGTGCGCTGAAGTAAATTCCCACCGATCGTCGCCATGTTTCTCAACTGTGGCGATGCCCCTGAGAGCAGCGCTTCGGACAGCACGGGATACTGTTGGCGAATGATGGCATCGTAAGCAACATCACTATTGCGTGCCATTGCCCCAATCCGGACACCGTTGCTCTGCCGTTCCACCTGAGCCAGCGGCAGCGCATTAATGTCTACTAACTGCTGGGGTGTCTGGACATTCAGCTTCATCAAATCAATCAGGCTGGTTCCTCCAGCTAAATACATTGATTGGTCTGAACGAGCGGACGCGATCGCGTTGTCGGCTTGCTCAACCTGCTGATAGCTAAACGGCTGCATCTTTCTTGCCCTCTAAGACATCCCGAACCGCCGTCACAATATTGGGATACGCCCCGCAGCGGCAGATATTGCCGCTCATCAGTTCCCGAATGTCGGCATCTGAATGGGCGTGCCCTTCATTGACCAATCCCACCGCTGAACAAATCTGCCCCGGTGTGCAATAACCGCACTGAAACGCATCGTGAGCCACAAACGCTGCCTGCATCGGGTGTAGCGTCTCCCCCTGTGCCAGACCCTCGATCGTGATAATTTCTGCACCCCTGTGCATGATGGCAAAGGTTAGGCAGGAGTTGATCCGTCGCCCATTCACCAGCACCGTACAGGCACCGCACTGCCCATGATCACAGCCCTTTTTCGTTCCGGTCAGGTCAAGCCGCTCTCGTAGGGCATCCAGCAGCGTTACGCGGGGTTCAATTTTAAGCGCCTGCTCTTTGCCATTAATCCGCAGCTTGACATCCGCATAGCTGTTAGGGTCAGCAGGATCAGGTTTTGAAGTGGTTTGAGGGGCTAACTGAGCCATAGCCTGCTTTGCAAACCCTTCTAGCACTGCCCCAACGGTACCCGCGATCGCAAAATGCCCCAACCGTCGCCGTCTAAACCTCAGCCTCATAAGCCCATACTTAAGTTTGTTGCCCAAATGCTAGAGAAGCTGTTGCAGTAAGAAATCTATCTGCTGACTGAAGTTATACCAATTTGAATTGAAAATGCGACACATCCTGTAGGGGCAAGGCAATGCCTTGCCCCTACCCACCGATTGATCTGTAGCCGTCATTCTTTAAATCGGTATCAGCCCTCTTTTGTTACCTCAACGAGAGCAAATTAAGCTGGAAGAAGCTGCGTTCTACCTGAAAATTGCATGGAGTTACGACAATCCGTTGCAACCGTTGGGTTCATTGATGATTACTGCCTCCTGTA
>JAHHIE010000093.1 GCA_019358945.1 Stenomitos rutilans HA7619-LM2
TCGTCTCCTTGGGAGACACCTAACCCTGCCCCCTTGGGGGGCTAACAAAGATAAGCCTCCGGCAAAGCCGGAGGTGATTTAACTTCTTTCCCTCCTTTCTCCGGTCTTATTAAGTTCACGATCCTTACTTGGCTCCGTGCATCAGCCGCTAGTGCTTTCGCTAGCGGGTAGTGGCCAGCACAACAGAAATCAGCGCCAGTAAGTTCGATCGCGGTTCTGAGCGCCAGCATGTCATGAATCGGCGGTACCGTAATCATGGTGAAGCCGTCGTAGTCGCACTGCAGCATAAAGGCAACCTCACGGGCTGCCTCTGGAGTGTCAAATAATAGTCTCATTAATCGCATGCCACGATGCTAGCTCAAGGACAAGTCAATCTTGCCTGTGGTGTCGACCTCCAAGGGGTGTCAAAAAAGAGGCCTTCTTTGATAGGCTTCTGGCACGAAGAAAAATACCCGCCTTACGCTTGCTGCGCTCTATTTCTGCGCCTCCACTCCTTACAAAGGACAGGATGCAGATAACCGACTTGTGAACTTCTGCGAGTTCGGCGAGCGCCAAAGTTGGCAGCTTTGGAGATTCGAGTCGGAGATTAGTAGCCAAGGATTCACCTGGCAACAGAAGTGATATTAGCTACACGGATGAGCGCGTAGTGTTCATTTTCTACATCGCTTATATTTGAAGAGATAAATTTAACCCTAGCGGGAATAAAGTGACAGCATGGGGACTATTCCATTTCTGGTCAGCCTACCGGATGAAGATGAGCAGGTGAAGGGGATTTTCTCAACTGACACCGATATAGCAGTCCGTGACTTGCCCACAGAGCGGCTTCGAGAAAATCTAAACAAAGTGTGTCATGAGGTTGCTTCTCTAGTTAGCGATGTGAAGAAGGTCGGCAGCTTTCAGCTGAAACAGGTCACGATTCAGGTTGAGGTGACTGCTGAGGGAGGCATTGAGCTCATTGGAACGGCTAAATTGGGTGGCAAAGGGGCAATCACACTAACCTTCTCGGAGTAAAGAATGAGCAAGCGTCGAGCACTGCTGATCGGAGTTCCAGAGTACGAGAGTGATGCAATCCCAAATTTACCCATTGTTCGCAAAGATTTAGAGACGCTCCATACGGCTCTAGAAAAATCTGGTTTCACAGTGCGATCGCTCGGTGCGGATGGTTTATCGCATGGACGCAGCAAAATACGACAAGCACTCATTCGAGAATGCAAGGAAGCCCAAGGCATAGAGATACTCTTGCTTTACTTCTCAGGGCATGGGATGCACTTTCAAGGAAAAGACTACCTTGTTCCGTCGGATGCAGTGTTAGACTATGCCGAGTTTGTTGAAGAATGTCTTGTGCCAATTGACCTTGGCGATATTGTTGATCAGGCAGGCGCAGACACGATTATTTTTTTTGTTGATGCTTGTCGCGAGGGTGTCAAGTTAGGCTTCAAAGATATTTCTCTTGCTGGGTGGAGTCGAGGGGAACGTCGACAGGCAACACGGCGCAGCTTTGTGCTGGTCTTTGCCTGTGGGCCGGGACAAGTAAGCCAGTATGTAGCAGGGGAAACTGGATTTAGCTTATTCTCTCAGGCATTGGCAGAAGTGCTTGATCCTCAACATTTTGCCTGCACGTTGAGAGATGTTCTTGACGAAACCCAGGTACGATTAAACGCGCTGGCTAGTGAACATAGGAAACAGCCTCAAAAGATTTACTATGCCCATGAGAGTGCCGTAGAGGAAGACATTTCCTCACGCATCATTTGCAATGGTTTAGCGACTACAAATACAAGAGACAAAACAATCAATCCTTGGGCTGACGCAGTCTTGCAATCCTCTTTTTGGCAGGAGGAGGGAGGCGATCACAATTGTTCAGATACCCAGCTTAAGCGCCAAGTTGCTAAAGTACTGGCAGCTTGCTGGCAGCAGTGGCAAGCGGCAGTTAAAGCCTTTCCTCAAGACTCATGGCGCGATGAAGAATTGCCGATTCGAGTGCTGAGATCATTAGAGTTGTTAATCTTTCGCTCGAATCCGCGGATCGAATTAACGACGACCGAAACTGCGCTGATTGTGACTGTTCCCTTTGTACGTGAGGCGGTCTTAGCCAGTGGTATGGCTCAGGCAGCAAAAGTCAGCCCACTTTCACTAGAGGCAATTAGTCCCAAAAACAAGCTGCGGGATGCCTTAGACAAAATTCACCAAACGCAACCTCGCTTTGTCCGCAAAGCTGAAAGACTCAAAGAACAGGGTCGTATAGCTGACAAAGAGGCGGTGATGACATGGCTACTGCATCTTTGCCTGTTAAAAACTTTGGAAACCTGGCAACCAGAATCGATAGGGGGTTATCTTGCGGATGACTTCATCAGAATACTGGATAGCGTCGAAAGTTGCAGGTCGCAACTGGTAAAAGACAGCTTAACCCGTCAGCGTTTGCTAGAGCTTGCCTACTGCATGTATGCCGATTTTGAGCGTATCGATCGCGACGATCGCCCTAACCCTCTTCAAACAAGGCTCATTGTTGGTTCTTACCGTGACGAGCAAGTGATTCGAGAAAAGATGTTGGCGTATCTGCTGAAACTGGCAGGGCTTCTAGCGATCGATATTCGGAAACTCTCTGATGTGCTGGTAGATCACATTGGGCTGGCAGATCCCCTCACTCCAGAACAGATACTTCACACCGTTAATCAAACTCGATGGAATCCATCTGGTCAAGGTCGAACTCTAACGGTCACTTGTAACCATCCAGCGATAGATTCAGCATTAAACGACTATGTAGCAAAAGTGGGGGCGGTGCTGTCCCATATGCTGCGGCAGGTCGAAGATAAGCGGGGAGGGATGGAAGCACTGATAGGTCTACCTACTCATTTACAGCCTGATGGCATTGAAGCAGAGAAGCGGGATGGCACACCCGTTTACCAAATCCCTCACATCAATTTCCAGCTTGCTCACGATGAAGTACGTGAACTGCTAATGGGAGAACAGCTTTATGGCGACCCAATGCTGGCAATTCGTGAGCTGTATCAGAATGCGATGGATGCTTGTCGCTACCGAGATGCTCGACTCAAATATCTAAAACAGACTGGGCAAGCCCATCGCCCCGATGGAGAATGGGAAGGACGCATCGTTTTTTGTCAAAGCATTGACGAGAACGGACGAGCTTACATTGAGTGTGAAGACAACGGTATTGGCATGGAAATGCCCCATCTGTCCAAATGCTTTGCTCGTGCAGGCAGCCGCTTCGCCGATCTACCAGAATTCATTGAAGAGCAGGCTGAATGGCTCAAGTGTGATCCACCCATTCAGCTCTATCCCAACAGCCAGTTTGGGGTGGGGGTACTCAGCTACTTCATGCTGGCAGATGAGATCGAAGTAGAAACCTGTCGGTTAGATCGTGAGGGACGACCTAGTGAACGATTGCAGGTACGAATACCAGGCAGTAGCGGACTGTTTCGTGTACGAAGGTTGGGAATAGGCGATCATGCTGGAACACGAGTTCGTCTTTATCTAAACCGAACTCATCATAAAGGACAGCTAATTTCTTGTATTGAGACTCTACGAAGGTTGTTATGGGTCGCAGAATTTCGGACAGAAGTGTTTCAGTTTGGTAGACAAGAAATCTGGGAACCTAAACGATTCAGGCATCCTGATTTCCCTCAAGGTTACTGTCTGAATATAGAGCAAGCTGATGTCTGGTGGGTTCCAGAGAGCGAACATTGGTATATAAAAAACGGCTGTATTCTTTCTGATGGATTGTGGACTAGAGAATCTCAGCCAGGATTTGTAATTAATTTACGTAGTGAACACTTCCCCAAACTTACAGTCGATCGCAAAGACATTGTGGAATGGAATAAGGAGTGGGTGCGTAAAGTTCTTATAGAAAATTCCGATGCTTTACTCAAGTGGCTATACACAGATTTCAATTTGTTGTGGAAACTAGCAGGAAAACATCCACAGGTTGCTGCTTACATTGTTGAGGGTCTTGCACGCGAGGACGCTAAGGTTCGATTGGGAAGAGGAAGTTCTAGCAATTTGGAGGCACCAATTGCAGAAATAGGTTGCTTCGAGTTTGATACCTGGCTCAATTGCTTCAAATACGGGATTACCGTTAAGACGCTAGTTAAGTATATTCCATGGTGGGTGTTGCCATATCGAGTCATTCTCTGGGGACAGCATGGACTTTTTAAGATTTCGGAGTCTTTTCTAGAAGGGCTACCGCCGCTCTTTACACATAAATATTGTCCAAATTTGAAACCTGGCGATAGCCTTGCACTAAGTAAGGATCTCCCGCCCCAAAGATTCCAACGAGAAGGTCTTCAAGATTATGTTCCTCCTGCTCACATTGTTCATGCTGCTGCCAGACTCGGTGAGCCTTTAGTTGAAACAGCTCAGCGGTTTAGGCGCTTTGCATCTTTAGGATTAAAGATACCAGAAATAGATTTAGAGTCTCTGACCGAAATTCAAATCAGCGAAGAGGATGTCATAGCTATTTCAAGAACGATCAAGGAGTCTTTTAGCTTTGGAAGGAAACAAGAACAATGGAAATTCCCTTGGATTGAAAATCAAATATCAGCGGCACAGATTGTTTTAGCAGCTACGCGACTAAATGAGTCAGTAGCTAGTACGATTAAGCGCCTTCAGCGATTCAGAGGCGTTGGACTAGAAGTCATACAAATTGATGCAAATACTCTGGGCAAAATTGATATCACTCCGGAAGACATCATTGCGCTTTCAAAAAATCTTGATGGAGAAGAAGCCTTACTTTGGAATCGGTTATCTCCTGCTCAGATTCTGTTTTCAGCAAAAAAATTAAATGAACCTGTAGCTGAGACGCTTAAGCGTTTTCAGAAGTTTGTTCCGATAGGGCTAGAATTACCTGACCTGGATATAAAGTCTATTGGTGATATTTCCATAACTCAAGAAGATTTAATTATTCTTTCTGAGGAGTTGGATGGCGTAATGGAAGGAAAAATTGCTTGGTCAGAAGCCCGACTACCAGTAGCTCAACTAGTCCGAGCATCTCAAAGGCTAAATGAGACAGTGTTAGATACTTTTAATCGGCTTCGGAGATTTACCTCTTTAGGATTACAGTTACCGCTAGTAGATTTTGAAACTAGCGCTGATCTAAACCCGACTCGTGAAGATAGCATTGCCTTCTTAGAAGACGACAGCCAAGTTACAAATTTACTGTATTGGAAACAGAGAAGCACCTGGCTAAATGATCAGGTAACGCCTGCTCATCTGGTTGTTGCCGCTACAAGGTTAAACGAACCTGTGGCAGAAAGCTTTAGACGATTTCAACGATTTGTACCACTGGGGCTACAAGTACCTGAAGTGAATTTAGAGTCTCTGGCATCCTTGGTTGAAAACAAGGATAACTTAATTGCAATCTCAAAAAGTTTTCGTGAACAGCCCAGTGGACCGAATGATCTGCTGCAAGGTAACGTCCATCCGACCCGTATCATTCTTGTAGCCTTAGCTTTAGGTGAACCAGTACCTACGACCTTGAATCGCTTCCGAGATTTTGCACCTATATTAGGATTGACCTTACCTGAAGGAGAGCCAATCTCCTGGCAATTCTGCACTAGTGAAGATTGAATCTGCCGCTTGTGAATTTAGCTAGTTGCAACGTATGAAGTGAGATTGCTGATATGTCATCCTTTTTGTACTCACAGTTGGGCGAACAGGAGACATGGATTAGACATTTACTCCCGTAATCTGCCATCTATCATCTGATAGTGGTTTGCCACGAAACGTAACTGTTCTGGCGTAGACGTAACCCTACTGACTCCTTGTAGACACAGGGTAGCGTCGCATCATCCTACCGCTGGGCAACTGTAAACAGCAGTTAATCAGGAGGCAAGCTGGGATTGAGGGAGAACCCGAACCCGAACTGGTGATCGTGCATTGAGGCTCTTCTGACTCACTAACTTCTGAAGAAAAGTTAGTCAGTTTAAGAAGGAGCTGAGATATTGATTTGTACTAGCTTTTATTGTTGCTCGCCAAGAGATGCGTCATCTTTTTTGTATTGTAGTTCGGTCTCTTTAGACACTGCTTGAAGATGTGTCGTTTGAAGGAAGAAACCTCCTATTCCAACATTGTGTTCCTGCAATTCAAGCAACGCTGTTGTATAAACACTAAAGAAGATGAAATTTCGACGATAGCTATATTGCTTAAGCATCGACTTCAAAAGAGCGTGTGGTAGAACCCCGGTGGTATAGCAGGTAGGCGAGCGTGGTGGCTGGCAAGAAGACACTTGTATTCTCTGGGTTAGCCACTCTGCATAAGCATCTTCTCCAGGGTTTGTAGCGACCAATAGACTGGCAATTACTGCCAATAAAAGTGAAGGCTTCATGGTTCCTCCAAATAGTGCGAAAAATGAATGGAATGCTGCTCAACTAATGGCTGAAAAGCCTGTGTCTTTAGCTAATCTGTCTCTGCTTGATCAAACTCTTGGGCTGCTTGCCCCTTGATCCGTAACCATCTCTGAATTTGCTGGACATACTCTATCTGCAGCAGGCTCAAGTCTTCTTCCAGTTCGATCGTGAGTCTAGCCACCTCTTCTGCAATCTGGTTTGCCTGTTCCTGCTCTACCTGACGCTGTTGCGGCGGTACTTCAAACTCTCGGTAGCCTGAAACAACAGCCCGCTCTAGTTTGGGAAACCGTTGAGACAAGCTCTCGATGTCTTGCCGATACTGGAATTTGCGATCTTTGACCGCCTGAATTCCTTCCGCTTCTAGTTGATCAATGCGTTTCTGAGCAAATTCCTTTACAGCACATGCATTCGCCCCTGTGATCGTTTTGGTGCTTGAAGGAATGGCTTGCGTGAAGTGCTTGAATGCTGCATCTAACCGGCAGACTCGCAGAACTTGCTCTTCTGAAACTTCACTAGTTGGCAGCAAGGTGCTGTAAGCCTGGACTAAATTGGTACAGGCAGCAGCAAACTCAACGCGATCGCTCTGAAAAACGGCTGCTAGCCAAATTACAGTAACCGGAAATAGGCTGGCGAACACGGCTAGCAACTGATCGTCAGAATTACCAGATTGAACCGAGATAAATGCAGCAACTCCCTCTAAGAGACTGGCGGCAATTGCCAAGGTAATATCTATCCAGAACGGCACTTTAAGATTGCTTGCTTCTATTTCAAGCAATCGAGTCTTTTGACCTTCAAAGAATTGATCAACGAATTCATTGTGAACTGGGTAGGTCTGATGTTGCTGAGTAAGCAACTTTAGCGCTTGCAGAGAGTCTTGACGGCAGCGAATTTTACCCAGTCCCCTGGTTGCACAGTCATGAGTTAACCAAGTTGCAACTCCACCACCCAACAATCCAATCCCTAATGATAAGGAATTGTACTCGATCGCCTTTGCAAGTGATTTTGGCAAGATGCTGAAAATTAGAGCACCCAGAAAAATCGTGAAGCATTCCATAAGCTGCTGGTGAAACCGCGACCACCTTCGCTGAGCAATTGGCTGCAGAGAGTGAATTCGAGCTTGAGCTAATCTTGATTCACCATCTTGCAGTTGAAGCTGTGCAATTTCACAGCGATCGTCATAGCTAATTCGCTGAATTTGAGATTGAGATAACAGCCGCCAGCTCTCGATCTTTTGTTGAATGAATAGGGGAAGATCTTCAGAGGAGTAATTGGGGAACCAAAGATAGGTCATGGAGATACCTTCTGAACGTAAGCAGAAATGTGAACGGAATCGCTAATTACTAGGGACACTGCTCAATTCAAAGCAGCCAAAGAGTTAATGCTGGTAGTAATGACAGAAATTGCTAATGAGTAAAGTGCGGCTCTTGTGCATCGTGATTGGTCATCGAAGCGTTGTGTGCAATCGATAACTGCGTGCGACCGAGCTGATACGCCCATTTCACACAGTCATCAATGTCATTAACTGTGCACACCCGAGCTAAGGCATTCTGTTTAAGGGCAATGAGTAAGTCTGCCTGAAGTTGCCCAGTAGGACCCATGATCGTGACAACTGCCCGCTGATCTGTAATCTTCTGAATCTGAGTTCTGAGTTGGGCAAAATTTAACCCAGGTTGGTTGGGTACAGGTTCTGCTGCCTGTAGCCAAATCGTAATAACGATGGGAACGATCGTGCCTTGAGCCCGTTTGGATTGAATCACTACCAAAATCTGATCAAGTAGTAAATGTAGTGAAGTACCCGTGTGAATGCCTAATGTACGAGGCACCAAGTAGTGATTTGACTGGAGCTCTCGGCATTTTTTCTGCAAAGGAAGTAGCTGCTCAACCTTCTCAACGGCAGTGTCTTCAATCATCTCAGGACGATCAGAATAGTCAATGTTGACGACTGAATCCCCTTCTATCAATTGCCGAACCTGCACTTGGCAATGCTGCTGAGCCAGATGCAAATACACCAGCCCAGATTTTGATACATCATTTGCTCGAATGCCGATAACACGCTGAGTTCGACGCTCAAGTATTGCAGGCACAACCAGAACACCTAGAACCAAAGCAATGAAGCCCAAAACAGTCAGCGATTGCCAAAGAAGAGGAATCGATCGATCCTCAGACATGCGAACAATCGACGGACTTGGCTGGGCTCTCTGACGCTGAACCTGATTGCTGGAGTCTCTGCAAGAGCGAGTGTGTGTATGAGCCATGACACTTTCTTCAGTAGGTAGGGTTGAAATGCAACAAGCCGGAAGGGGCAGCCATTTAAATGACTACTCCAACCGGCTTGCCTAACTGAAAATTAGTGTCGAGCCCAGTCCGACTTGTTCAATAAGTTGTTGCGCGCTGTTCCAAAGCCGCTGTCTACTGACTGTGCGATTGCTTTGGGCAGGAACTCAAATGCTTTTGATCTTAATATTACAAGAATTCTTCAAAATATTGGTATCTTATGTACATTTTGTACAAAGTCATGTGGTTGAATGTCTGCTGAATGTGCTTAAGCTCTTCAGGAAGTATGAGGTAGCGATAGCTCAACCCGCCACTGACGGTGACATGGACCCCGTTGTTCTTTCGCTGCACAAGAATTCGATACTCCCCATATCCTCCACAGATCACTGCTTCATACAGCTTGTATAAACAATACGCTCCGATTGGAGAGCCTCTGTAGTGATGCGCTTGGGGGAATAAGCCGATCGACTCAAGATTGCGAGATGCATCAGCGCGTTGACGCAATGGCACACCTGGAACTTTAATACCTAGCTCAATCTGTCCAGAACTGAAACACAGAATTTCATCAAGCGGGTTACAGCTTTCCTGGGACTTAATTAACATGACTAACTCCTAAATCATTAACAAAACTCTGCTCTGTTGGGTGACGCATCGCGTTTAATGGCCTTGAATTTAACGAACCTCCTACACCTAAGAGCGAGCTTTGCTTGCCTGGGCTTGGTCAGACTGGCAACTGTTTTCGCCCTAACATGAAGTTTTGAGCAATATAAAGAATAATTCAGTAAAGTTTCATACAATTTATTTGTTCTTCAAGTACAGCCTGGAAGAATACAGACTTAACACCTGTGATGCGACAACATAAATAATCCACTCATGGCAAAGCGTATGTCGAGACAAAGGCAGTTTCCCTCCAATAGAGAAAATCCTGTCCCTGACTACTCTAAAGGTTTGCAAGATAAAGCAGGACGACGCGGTTTAGAAGATCAAGATAGAGATAAGACTGTATACCGCTACTTGTTGACCCTAACCGACCTGGGATTGACAAAAGATGAAGCTGGGAATCCGAAGATAAACGAAAGCTATGTTGCCAAACAATGGGGACTAGAAGATAACCGCATCTTTGTTCGTCGAGTTTTACGAGCAGTTCTACACGAGTACTATCCGGATGAGAAAAATCACACTGTGCCGGGACTGACTCTTGGAAAACTTGTAAAAATTTTGGCAGCCCTTGAGAAATTTTGGTCCCTTCGGAAGCGAGAAACTGCTGAAGGCAAGGTTCCCAGAATTTTAACGAGAGCAGAAAAATGGCGTGCTCTACGCACCTTCTGGCAGTTGTCACTTGAAGAAAGAGATGAATTGGGACTGCCAATCCACTCAGGGGAAATCCTGTTGCAGCAAATGTTGGAGAATGCGACCGATCCTGTCAAAGGGTTATCGAAGGAAGACATTACGCACCTTTACGAGACTTTTTTGTGCTATCACCAACTGAATCGCACTATAAAACCTAGAAGCGAACTGCCAGAGCAGGGGAAGGCTAAAAGTCAGCAAGAGCAGTTGTCCGCCTACAACATTCGGCGTAATCAAGCTTTAAAGAGAAGAGAAGAATTCGTTCGAGAAACGATTGAAGGATTAATTGATGAATACTTTGAAGGATTAGATAAACAACGAAAGATAGATAAAATTCAGAACTTTTATGATAAGGTTCAACGCGAGATCAGTAGAATTGAATTTCAATCTGGATTAAAGCAAATTAAACCTTTAATTGGAAAGGAGATTGTTGGATCAGACGTTTATGAACTAACATCTGAGTTTGTAAAAAGATTGGCTCAATCAATCGTAGAAAATGAAATTTTAACGGACGAGTTTCCTATTTATCTCAAGCATGTCGAAGTTGAGAAAATTCAACCGTTGCCACTTTATGTAAAAAGAGAAGGGCAAGAATTTGGTCTACTAAATCCTTTCTTATTAGACAAAGAGGGAGACGAAGAAAGCATTAATGGACTTGAAGAGCAATACGTATATAAAGTAAAAGTCCATTTCTATATCAAATTACCAGGTGGCTATAAAACTAAGTTTTTAGACAATTTAGACAAAAGAGTTAATAGGAAACAATTACACTTCTTTGAAGAAATTGTGGGAATCGGAAGCCCTCTATCCCATATTACTGCAGCCATTAATCGTGTTTTACTATGGGACATTCCATGTCTGAATGAATATTTGCCGATTGTAAAGCAAATTCTTCTTAAAGATGAAGTGATTGGTCGAAGCCACAGTAGTCCCGTTTGGACCCATTCGTTAGTGAAACTGTGCAAGAAAACGGATGTTGATCGAGCAATTCGCGAAGGCAAGCATTATGAGGTGGTCGATACAAATCTGGAACCTGCATACGGAGATTTCTGCGGGTTTGACTTCATGGAGGTTTCAGCAAAAGTTGCGCTAAGCGCACGATTGAGAGCAATCAGACAAACAGGAGTTTCTCCAAAAGTGTATTTGGAGCAGATCTGCAACCGCGTGGAAGAGTATGAGGCTTTGAGAAACGCAAAAAATCTGCTGAACTTTTATCCCTTTTCTCTTAGAGCAATGGAGGGATACTTAAATACAACCATTTTTAGACAAGGAAAATACCGTACTGCAGACCAAACATTCAATTTTAAGGAAGAGAATGCTACAAAGCCTTGGAGTCTAGTTGCCTACGAGGCTCATTTATCTCTTACGGAAGCATACCTGCGAGAAGGATTATACCGTTGCGCTAAAAAGCATCTTGATGTGATTGAGCCTCATCTGCAGAACTTTGAGCAAACGATCAGCAGCTTAATCTATGCTAAATATTACCTTTATTTGTTTCAATATCGACTTCTTGCTGATCTAACTGACCAAGAATACACTTATTCAGATCGCTACCAAGCTATTCAAGCGGCTGTAGATAGTTTAGATCAAGCAGAAGATTGGTTAAAGTATCGGCTCAAAATTTGCCACACCGTAGATGAGCTTTCTCAAAGTAATATCCACCCATTTTTTCACATCTTGTCTAGAATTTCCTCTAACCGCGCTAGGCTCTATGTTTCGTTTTCTACCTATGCTGAAAAAGTTGGAAATGCTTGGGAGACTTTGCTCGAACCCATTCGACTCTTAGAAGAGGCAAGAATTTATTCTGCCAGAGATGGCAATCCTGCAGACTATGCGTATCAGTCTGCCTTTCAAGGATGGTGCTATTTGATGGTGGCATATCTGTGGGATCACACTCGCTCACCTAAACCAGGTTTTAGTAAAGCAGAATGCCTTGATTGGGCAAGACGATTGATCGATCATGCACTGGTTTGCTACTCCTCAACTGGGCGACTTTGCTACCAACAGCTTAAGAACAACGCTGGAAAAGTATCAGATGAACCTATTTCAATCACGACAGAGTCTGGCGAAACCAGTGACAGATTCTATGACAGCTATGGTAGAGCGAAAGTGCAAATTATTCCGTTTATCCGAGAGTTGCCACAGGGCGCAAATGAGTACCAGCAAAAGTGTACACATGATGTTCTAGAATTTGATTTATCGATTCTCAAGCAGGTCGACCATTTCCACAGTGACAATTCTAAATATCTATTTGGTACTTACTCAAGCATTCTATTATTTTCAATGGGTATACTAGAAATTTGTGATGAGCAAGACGAGCATCGTCTTTTAGATGGAATCAAGCGAGCGCTAAGAATGTTTATTTACTGCTGGGCGATCGCTGAAGATGGAGTTCGAGGCACCCTTGAAGGAAATGAAGTCATTTTAGACAGAATCTTTGACTCTTCTAGACAGGAAAGATTTCCAGACTCTCTTATTCAAGGGCTCTACCCCCATAGAATTAGCCGGATGACTGATTTGGGGAAAATTTTTATGGCAGTGTGTAAGCTATTAACAATTCTGTCACATGCTGACATTTTACAGTTTTATCAATCAAACCTAGATTGGCACAGCTTTTACAAGTTGACCGAGTTAGAGTGGCGAGATATTCGGGAGTTTACTCAGGACTTACATGACGAAAATGAAATATCAGGCATTGCACAAGCACTGGAGCAGACACGATATAACGGTCATCTAGCTGATCACTACGAGAGGATTAAGCGGTACTTCCAGCACTTTGAAGAACAACTTGAATCTAGAAAGCTGAGTTTTTCTAACATTACAGAAGCTCGAGACAAAGTAGTTAAGGACATTTTTAGGCTTGTGCGAGGGGAAAGCAGTGTAGAACTTTAACTAGCTGTGCTGCAAAAACCGAGCAAAGATTAATGGCGATCGTGGCTTTGCTGCATGAATCAAAACGAGACAAAGCTTGGACTTGAAGAAGCTGGTAGCGAGTGGTCAAGACACAGCCGAGCATATTAGTCTCAAAGGCAGCAAGGCTGTAACCAAGTGCCATGCGACTGCTGAAACGATTAAGTAGCAAGCAGTTCAGCTAAGAAATCTGCCAATCTGAAACATTGCCGAAAAGAGGCCTTTTCGGCAAAGATGCAAGCGTTGAGGACAAGCGTAACCGGGCGGCAATATTATGCTTTCATTTCAGATTCCGTCGGAGGCGGGTGACTACTCCGCTGAGTTTAATTCAACACCTTACGGTTGTGGCGGTCTCCAGCTTGGCTCTCCTGTTCCTTGTGTTTTCCACCAAAAGTCATCTCCACCAAACCAACGTGCTTTTAATAGAGACCACCAATCAGCTGTTAAGCCACCCAAAACATAATCGTAGGGTAACCAGCCATAGCCTCCTTGCCCCCACTCTGAACCAAGCGAGTTTCTGATCAGCAAGGCACCAACAGATGGCTGGTTAGGGCGATCAGTGCGCTCAAGCTCTTTGTAGTCGTCATAGCCGACTGCAACAACGGAGTGACCACTGACTACACGGTCTTTTTTGTAGTTAGGGAATGGGATCATTCCCTTTTCAGGATTACTGTCCTCATAGGCGGAGGTGTATAGCGTGAACCCAAAGACACAGGGAAAGCCCACTGACAAAACTGCTTTAACCTGAAGTAACAAATCTTCTTTTGATATACCCGCGTAGTCTAACCGGAGGTACTTTAATGCCTGAAAATTGCGAGCAAATGAGTAACAGAACGCTGGCGGCTCTTCATCAACATCGTGCTCATCGTATGACCAGTACTGCTCAGGAGGCGCACCAAACAATGCCATTGCTTTCATAGTTTCTCGCACAGATGCACCCACATCGCCCTGTAGGTTCATCAAATGACGAGTTACTTTGTAGAGAAATAATGGGGATATGTCTGTGTACTTACCAGCACTCCTATTAGTGAAATATTCAACTAATGAGATGACTGCAAAGGCTGTGCATGAGTTGAACGATCGCTGATCTTCAATCTCAGAGCACCAGTAACTCAGGTCTACAACGCCAGGTAAAAAGATGAAAGGCTTAGGCGCATTCGGATTCAGTAACCCTTCTTGTTCAAGAGAATTATAAAAATTGTCGGAAACTGGTATATACAATCGGGCTGTGCTAAAAATTTGCGCCTTACCACTTTGCACACTGACATTTTCCCTCACAATTTCGAGCATCTCTTTCTTCTCGAAGATGTCATTTTTTCCATCCTTATCCGACTTAAACTTTTCAAGTATTTTTAAGATTAAAAAGTAAAATAGTAGAGTTAGATAGCTTTCATGACCTTTCTGTATAGGGGAGCCGCTCTCTTTACAAATTAAAGCAGCGAGTTCGTAATTCAGTTGCTTTTTAACAGTGTATAGTGCCTTTATTGCCAAATCTTTACTCTCTTGCCTCTCCCTATTCAAAGGAACATCAGTTTGAAAGAGCTGAGCAAAAATATCCATTCCTTCTATAACCACACTCTCAAGTGGACGATTTCGATAAAGTGCTAGTGGAGAAAGGAACTTCAGAACAACTGAAATAATTGGCTCAATGATCAGAAACTCTCTCTGAAAAATTTTCTCAACAACGCCTTTTTCAGACACCTCAGAACTTAATTCCTTGAGTGTTGACCGATCAAAATTTAGTGTTCTAAATATAGAGATGTGATCTGATTTAATCTGAATATTTTCAAGAGTTTTTTCCTCATAAATGTCGGAGTCTTCCTTGATACTAATCGTAGCCCAATGAATTAAACGATCCTGAATAGCTTGAATAACATCAGATGGAATTAGAGATGGAGGAGAAACCAACTTAACTTTATTTTGATACTCAGGAAAACTTCTACCAGAAATGATTGAATCGCTTTTGAGATTTTCATAAATTTTCTGAAATTCTTCTTTGCATTTCAGTCGGTCTTCGTAAGCAGAAATAGCTGGAACAGGAGGATTTTTAGAAAAACGATTTAGGTATTCTTCAAGCGTTGTGTAAGTTTCAAGACCGACCTCGCCATCAATGGCAATACTAGTGCAAAACTGGAAACGCATTATTAGCTGTTGAGTAATATCGTCAAAAATTTCGGGAATTTTCTCTCTATGTTCCTGCGAAGGGATAGAGAAGTGAATATTTGTTAGCCAATCTAAGATGGCATCTAGCTCGTTCAGGATAGATTCGTCTAATAATTCAAGCTTTCCCTTACTCTTTAAGATGTAGAGAAACTTTCTAAGACTAAGAACTCGATTTGGTAGATCACTTTCATATTTGAATTCGTCAGATGCGTATGGGTTTCTAACTTGAACGCCTCCCTTTAAGATTTTATGCACCTTAACGGGCATAAATCTGATTTCACCAAATACCTTTTTTCGGAGTTCGCCTAGATTTGCCTGAACTTTCTGGAGATTTTTCTTATATTCTAGTCTTTCATTCTTTCTCTGTTGATTTCGTTCGCCTTTTATCTTCTGATCGATGAACTCACTAATTGAACTCGAATCATTTACAAAAATATCAGAAAGTTGAAATAAAAAATCAGCGATTTGTTCTAACTCCTGGTTAGTCTCTTCCTTTTTTAATCGCCCATCTTGTGTATTAATATTTTCAGATTCTAAATGGTAGTCTCGTAGATCGGGGTAATCAGGAATCCATCCCAATCCTTTTTTCTTCCAATCAATCTTCTGGCGCTTTTCATCATCAGTACCACTAGGCATATTACTTTTCCTCAAATGTTCTGTCTAGGTGGTTTGCTCTCAGATTGTAAGAAGCTATGTAAAATTTTAGTGGTGAATCGATTAAACTAATGGCAATCGCTTGATATATTTTCATGACTATTCCAGTAATTTCTTAGCCAGCCACATCCGCGCTTTTCAAAAGCTTGAAGGGTCAAATAATTCATATTCCAAAGAGCGATAGTTTTGTCTGAACTAATAGAAACCAGGACCTTGCCATCGGGGCTAAAGTTGATAGAATTGACGTCTTTATCATGTCCATTAAGTGTTAAAGCTAGCTTACCGTCAGGTTGCCAGATTTTAATGGTTTTGTCATTACTGGCTGTAGCGAGCCATCCTGCCCGATTAAAAGCAACATCCATAACTCCTGCTGAATGCCCCTTCAAGGATCGAACCAGTTTCCCATCTCGAGTCCAAAGTTTCACCAGATTATCTTCACCAGCAGTCGCCAGATACTGGCTATCCAGGCTAAAGCTTAGGCTATAAACAGGTCCACGATGAGCTTTTAACAGTTGAAAGTGGTTGTTGGATCGAGCCCAAATTTTAACCGTTCCATCAAGACTGGCAGTCGCGAACTGTTGTCCATCTGGGCTGTACCGAATGTTGTAAATGGGAGCATTATGGGCTTTGATGGTTCGAAATAGTTTGACTGCTGGATATTTCCAAAATTTAATGGTTTGATCAACACTGGCTGTTATCATTTCTTGACCATCAGGCGCAATCGCAACACTTAAAACAGGCTGACTATGCGCTTTAATTAACTTTTGGAGTTGACCTGTTCGAGTCCACATTTTCAAATTATTACCACTACTCGTCATAATATTGCCAGTGGGGTCAAACGCAACGGCATAAATTGGACTATTATCTGACCAGCTACTCAAGCGCTTACCGTTTGAGCTCCACATCTGAATTGTGCTAAGAGATGCGCCGACGATTCGTTGACCGTCAGGACTAAAGCTAACCCGGTAAGCTGTATCACCAAACTGACCGATTACCCGAGCTGAAGGATTGATAACTTGCCAGATTCGGACTGTTTTTTCATTGGCAGCCGAAGCTAATAAGCTCCCATCTTGATTAAAACTAATACTATTGATCCGTGTTTCGTGACCACGAAATGTATCAATTAGAATGCCGTTATTACTCCAAATTCTAATATTTCTGTCCTTACTAGCGGTTGCAATAATTTCACTATCTGGGCTAAAGCCAACCTCTGTAACTCCGTTGACATGATCTTTTAGAACAACTTTCGTTCGGTATTCATTAGCACGATTCCAAAGGAGTGCAACATTATCATTACCTGCTGTTGCCAGAGTTTTTCCATCAGGGCTAAAGATAATGCTTAAAACTTCTTTGGTATGCCCAGTTAATGTAACTACAGCATCGGTTTTTAGCTTCCAAATTTTGGCTGTTTTGTCTGCACTAGCCGTTGCAATCACCTGATTGTCATCAGGGCTAAAAACAGCAGAATATACAGGGGCAGTATGTCCTGTGAGAGTTCTGTAGTATTGAAAGTGGTTGCCATGACGCTGCCACAGTTTGGCTGTTTTATCTTCACTGGCTGTTATCAACCACTGCCCATCAAGGCTAAAGTTAACCTTCCAAACTGGTCCTGTATGAGCTGTTAATGTTTCTAAGGCCTTGCCACTACGATCCCAAATTTTAACGGTTTTATCCTGGCTAGCAGTTGCAATGAGTTGAGAGTCTGGCGTGAAAGCAATATCGGTAACTACATCACTATGTCCAGTCAATGAGCGCAACTCTCTACCATTAAGTGACCATAATTTAGCGGTGTAATCGTAACTGGCAGTCCCGATCAATTGACCATCCGGGTTAAACCGGACGCGCTGTACCAGATTACTGTGCCCATCTAAACGATTTTGTTCTCGTACCCAATTTACTGATTGGGCTAGCGCTTCCATAACCTCTAAACGAATGTGCGCATCTCGAGCAATCCAGGATGCTTGTTGGAGTTTCCCACCAGCTTCTAGTGCATCAAGTAGTGAATCCAGCGAATAGCGATTTTCAGTAAAGCGGGATTTTGAGGAAGTTGTTAATGCTTGAATTTGACCTTCGATCGCAGACCGTTGCCCTGCCTCGGCCTGTTGCCATTGCCACCCAGCGAAAATACTAACCCCGGCAATACAAGCAGATGCTGCGATCGCCCCTATTGCAACTCGACGGTAAAGTCTTTTCTGCTGGCGCTGATGCTCAATCTCAGCTTGTATTTGTCGATCGCGCTTACCCTCACTGGCATCAATAAACTGATTGGCGGTCGCACTAAACCCACCCAGCACATCGTTAAAAGTGGGATCGTTTTTCAGTTCTAGCACCTGCTCCAGCTTTGAGCCTGTCCACAATTCATCGTCTGTCTGCTTTGCCTGCCAGCGTGCCACATCATCATTGAGACGATTCCGTAGCGCGAGCGCCTGACGGTTCTCCTTGATCCAGGTGTTTAAGAGCGACCAGGAGGTGAGCAAAATTTCATGAGCAATTTCAACCGTCGATTCCTGCGTTTGGGCGGGAAGATCGCGATCGCTCACTACTAGCTTTTCATCAATTAATTGAGCCAGCACCGTTTTCTCCTGTTCATCTTTGAACTCAGCACGGTTGGCTCGTCGTCGGACTGGTTTCCAATCGGTGCCAGATTCGGCATCACCCCCGATCTCAACCAATTTCAGAAAAATCCGTTGGGTTGCCAAGTGATTTCCTGATCGTTGCAACCGCTCATAAATGGTGTCCACGTGTTTTTGAAGTGCTCCTCTCACCCCACCCAAGCGCCAGTAAGTAGTGGTATGAAGGGTTCGTTCTTGCTGAAGATCACCCGTCTGCAGTTCTTCTTCCCACAATCGATTCAGGGTATATTGCAACAACGGCAGATATCCCGCTTGTCCCTGAACATCTTTGATGATAGTTTCCACCAACTCCGCTTCAAACACAACCCCATGGCGGGCGGCTGGTTGCTCAATCGCCAAGCGCAACTCATCCGGATGCATTTGCGTCATCAAAGGACGGTGGTGCTCAGTTATCCTTGCCAAGCGATTTGCTGGCGTGAGATCGAGCCGATCCAAAAAGTCTGCCCGCATCGTTGCCACAATTTTGAGGGACGGATCATTGGATCGACCCTGACTCAGTTGCACCAGACTCTGAATAAAGCGATCGCGCTTTTCGGGCTGACTGGTTGTAAACAGTTCTTCAAATTGGTCAATGAAGATGAGCCAGAATGACTCCGGTTGCTTCAGAGTTTGCACCACCTGGCTCAAAGTATCAGCATTCCCGTCTTGTGCCCTCTGAGCCTCAAACTGTTTGTAGTGCTTCAGCAGGCTTCCATATAAAGCTTCAAAGGGATCGTGATCCGGAGTCAAAGTCAGATCAATTAAGCGCGATCCCCATTTTTGCGCTAGCCAGGGAAGCAGTCCAGCACGCACCACAGAGGATTTGCCACTCCCAGAGGCTCCTAACAACAAAATCACGTTCGTCTGCTCTAATTCATTCACCAATCCGGTGAGAAATTGATCGCGACCGAAGAAGTAGTCTTTATCAGTCTGCGCGAAAGGCTTTAACCCACGATAGGGAGACGTCGGATTGAGCGGGCGAGTTTTGATTTCTGCAACCGCAATCTGAATAATTTGAGTCTGGTTAAAGGTGACATTGCCCTGTACGTACTCGACGTTGTATTGATCGCGCCCGTAATTGTCGTACTGTCGCGTCATGTCAAGCCCCACCAATGGTTGGATTCCCCTGAATGGTTTCGATGTTGATCTGATCGCGTCCCTGGTTTGTGTAAGTGCGGGTCGAGACGCTCTGATTTTGAATGTTAATAATCTGCTGGGCAATCTGCTGTATTGCGCTAGCAAACTCTGGATCATCATCCAGTTCTAGGTCCAGGTACTTACCTACTTTCGCGATCGCCTCTGGTGTGCCCTGCTGTTCTGCTTCAGCTAGTGCTGCTTCTGCTTTCGGGTTCCCTTTTAATTTGGCACTGATTTTATCGCGCAGGGCTTTCACCAAGTCGATCGCACCGCCAGCTGCTTTTTTCGCTAGCTCTCCGGCTCCCGCCTTGGCAAACTCATCTAGGGCAATTTTGGCGATCGTGCCGGCCGCTAACGTGGCTATAGGGTCCATCTGAAATTCTTGGTTAACTGTTTCTATTTCTAACCGAATTAATCTCTTGCTGTCAGATTTTGAGATTTTTACACATAATCTGAGTTGCTATTTGGAAGGGACGATTAGGGTGATCGCTGGGTTAACTGCCCCGCGCAGCAGAAGTGCTGATTCTGAGACTCGCTTCGATAGATTCTCTGAAAATCGGGTTCCTTGACGCAAAGGTACGTAAAACGACATGCCCCTACCGGGAAAAGCGCTGAGACTAAACGCTTACACGGGTTTCTTTTCCCTTTTTTGCGCTTGCGCTTTCAGGATGTTTTTTGGGGTAAAATGCCGATCAAAGGCCAGCGCTTTTCATCAGAGAAGTCGTACTCACCGTGTCGATTGATATGCTCCCATGAGATTACAGGATGGTTGGTGATGGCAGTCCGGATCGCCGCTCTGAGCTCGTTGGGGGAGTCTTATCCGAGGCGAAGCTCAAGAAAACGGTGCACTACCCGTTTGCCAGGAATGACATCGATCACCTCAGAGTTGGGAGGACGGCTTTCGATAGATATTTTCCGCCGGATCGTCTCCAGGAACTGTGCCATCAGTCCTGAACCTCGGTCCTAGTCCATGTCGCTTTACGTACCTTTGCGTCAAAGAACCCTATATAGGCTAAGGCTGCTGTTGATTTGGGAATTTTTCCTCACTCTCAGCGATCGGGAGCAAGAGGCTTGTCTTAATTTCCTCGCGAACGTCCCGACTGACATAACAATCGCCGTTGAGGCAATCGAGCAACAGTTTGTTGGCATCGTAATACTGCTGAAGTTGTTCCTTCTGCGCATCATTGAACTGCCAGCTATCGCCATCATTGCGGTACTGCTCTATTATGGCTCTCAGTTGCTCTGTCCAAGCTGAACCGTTGACCTGCCACCATTGCATAAAGGGGTTCTTTGCATAACCCCCCGAAATGGCATATTCCAGAACGAGATGCGTGAGTCTCATACCAAGAAGTTCTTTGCTCTCTTTCTTTCCTCCAGCGATGACGGCACGAGCAAAGAACTTCATACCAAGTATTCTGCTTGTCTCATAAGGTCTAAGGCTTTGTGAGGAAGGCAATTCGAGACATGGATTGAGACATGCTGATCGCTACGTCTCGAAAGGTATACCTTTCAAGACGTGCTTGGAGTGGAAAGAGCACTGATGCAGCAATCACCATACCCACAAGCGAGTGTGCAACCAATCGCTTGTGGGTATGGCACAAGAGCCTTTTAACAGTAATCAATTTGCTGAAAATCACGCTGAGACTTAGTCGTCTCAATCTGGAATATACCTTTTCGAGGGGTTATGCAAAGAACCCCTATCTGGAATTGACAACCTATGTGCTTCTATCTGGGTGCCAGTAGTTGAGCGCTCTTCTACCCGAAACTACCCGTACTGGGGGGACGGCTTACAAACCCGTGCATTCGAGCTAAACGGCTTGGTGATTGTTTTTGGCAACAGCGGTTGGCAAATCCATTTCCTAAGATTGGAGGGAGGGGAACTTGAAGTGTTGCGGTAGAGATCACTTGGGTTCCTCTCGCCTAAGATAATAATGGGATTGCGACAGGATACGTGTAAAAACCTGCAAGATAGTCCTCTAATCCTTATCTAGTCTTGCTTCAGACTTTGGCTCTAACTTATAAGCAGTGCCACAATACGGACAGAACCGATGCTTGAGGGA
>JAHHIE010000094.1 GCA_019358945.1 Stenomitos rutilans HA7619-LM2
TACGGCAACGCATCTCACGCTTGGTTCGCAAAACCCTTTCGTTTTCTAAGAAGCTGGAGAATCACATTGGAGCGATCTGGTTTTTCATTCACCACTACAATGCATCCTTACCTCTTTAGCACTACCCATCAATTTAGGGGATGGAGCCAAAGCAGCTACCTATTATCAGCAAGCGTTAGTCCTCTACCGGGAGAGCAAAGACCGTCAGGGAGAAGGGCAGACGATCGGCAATTTGGCTCAGCTTGCCTACAATCGAGGGGATTACCCCGGCGCGATCGCCGCCTACGACCAAACGATTGCGATCGCCCGTGAGATTAAAGACCGACAGCTAGAGGCCAACAGTCTTGGTAGCTTGGGTGTGGTTTATTACAGCCTGAGTGACTACGCAAAAGCGACGACCTATGCGCAACAGCAGTTGACGATCGCACGCAGCCTCACTGATCGCCTAGGTGAAGCTGCCGCACTCAACAATTTGGGCAATAATTTCTACGCGCTGGGTAACTATGGGCAGGCGATCGCTTACCTGGAGCAACGGCTGACGATCGCGCGGGAGATTCAGGATCGGTTGGGCGAGGCACAGTCACTGGGCAACTTGAGTAGCATTTACTACGATTTGGGCGATTATTCCAAAGCGATCGAAGTTGCGTTTAAGGGGTTGACGATCGCCAAAGCCATCCAAAATCCAGCGGTTGAGGCTGCGTTTCTCACCAAGTTGGGCAATCTTTACTACATCAACCAGGATTTTTCTAAAGCGATCGAGTATCACGAAAAACGTTTGACTACGGCGCGGGCAACCGATGATACAAGCGGCATTGGGCTTTCGCTCACGAATTTGGGCAACGTGTATCGCTCAATGGGGCAGTACGCAAAGGCGATCGACTATCACCAGCAAGCACTCGTACTGGCTCGTCAGATGAACGACAAACCGGGCGAAAGCACGATTTTGGCAAACCTGGGGGTGGAATACGACGAGCAAGGACAGTTTGCTCAGGCGATCGCGGCTCATCGGCAGGCGTTGGCGATCGCGCGTGCCATCAAAGATCCCGCGACCGAAGGGTTGGTGCTAAACAACTTAGGCAACACGCTCTTTCAAACCCGGCAGTATGCTGAAGCCGAAGCCACCCTCCTGGCAGGACTCAAGACCTGGGAAACACTACGAACAACCTTGGGTAACAACGATCGCAACCAGATTTCGCTCTTTGACCAACAAGCACGCACCTACCGCCTGTTACAACGAGCGTTAGTGGCTCAAAAGAAAACCGATGCCGCACTGGAGATCGCCGAACGAGGACGAGCAAGGGCCTTTGTGCAACTACTCGCGCGACGGTTGGCAGAGATCGATCGCCGCTCATCGGAACAATCGCCGCTGGCCGAAAGCCCACCCCCCACGATCGCTCAAATCAAGCAAATCGCCAAAGCTCAAAACTCAACCCTGGTGCAGTACTCCATCACCTATAAAGACATTCTGGTAGACGGGAAGGTGCAACCGCGTGAAGCGGAATTGTTAATTTGGGCGATCGCGCCTAGCGGCACCATTACCTTTCGCAGCGTTGACCTCAGTGTATTGGGGAAAACTGGCATCACATTGAATGACCTGGTCGCAACCAATCGAGACAGTATTGGCATCCGAAGACGCGGTTTAGATTTAACCATTAGCATGCAGCCTCGGCCAACCGAGCAGCCCTCTACAGAAGCAGCGCGTCGTCGTGCAGCCCAGCTTTACACCCTGCTCATTCAGCCGATCGCCAATGCCTTGCCCAAAGACCCCAACGCCCGCGTCACCTTTATTCCCCAGCGATCGCTCTTTCTGGTGCCCTTTGCTGCCCTGCAAGACCCATCCGGTAAGTACCTGATCGAGCGCCACACGATTTTGACGGCACCATCGATTCAGGTGTTGGGTTTGACGCATCAGCAACGGGAGAAGAGAGGAGTGAGGAGTGAGGCGAGAGGGGTGAGAGGGCAGGGAAATTCACCCGACTTCCCACTCCCCACTTCCGGCTCCCTAGTTGTCGGCAATCCCACAATGCCGTTAGTGTCTCTGCAAAATGGAGAGCCAGCGGAACAGTTGGCGAGTTTGCCTGGGGCAGAGTTAGAAGCAAAGGCGATCGCGCCACTTCTTGGTACACAGGCCATTACGGGCGATCGAGCAACCAAGGTGGTGATCGTTCAGCAAATGCCACAGGAACGCATGATTCACCTCGCAACGCATGGACTGCTAGATGATGTCAAAGGCTTGGGCATTCCAGGGGCGATCGCGCTGGCTCCCTCTGGCAAAGACAACGGCTTACTCACTGCCGACGAAATTCTGGATTTGAAGCTAACCGCTGAACTCGTCGTGTTGAGTGCTTGCGATACGGGACGGGGACGTTTAACGGGCGATGGGGTCATTGGGCTATCGCGATCGTTTATCGCAGCGGGTGTGCCTAGCTTGATCGTGTCGCTTTGGGCCGTTCCCGATGCCTCTACCGCTTTCTTGATGACCGAGTTTTACCAGAACCTCAAAAAAACGCCTGACAAAGCACAGGCACTGCGACAAGCCATGCTAGCGACGCTGAAGAAATACCCAAACCCTAAAGACTGGGCGGCGTTTACGCTCATTGGGGAAGCGGAGTAGGGGGAGAATTGTTGGCTGCTAAAGCCCGTAAACCCTTTCAGGCATCCAGGAAAGGGTATACAAGAAAGGGGATTAATTGAAAGCCCTTGGTCATTCTGAAGACGTTAGAAAGAATCATCAACAGGCTGAACGAATGTTGATCTGGCTGAGATAAACTCTCTGTACCACTCCTTAATCTACAGGACTTACGCGTTGTGACCAAAACCTCGGAAGTCTGAGCCACTCCGGTAGTCAAGATGCTTGGTTCCTGGTTAAAACCTCCGAGGTTTGTATAAGCCCTTATTTAGTTGCTTAAAGCCCTATTGTTATGAAATTTTCTCTTCTCATTTTGCTGCTCTTTGCTGGTGGGCAGATGCTACTGGATGGCGTTCTGCCCTTCAAGGCTTATGGACTCTCTTCTTCAGAGCTATCTGTAGCAACGACAGCAAACACCGCGATCGATCGCCTTGCGTTATCTCCAAAACCACCTGTGAACGATCGTGTGTTGATTGAATCCAAAACCGTCACCTTCACCCGTGGCAAAAAGGGACAGGACTATCCAGATTACAAAGAAGCCACTATCAAATATCCGCAAGTGACGGGACTAACCGATCAAACGGTGTTGCAAAACGTGCAAACAGCCATCGGCCTCAAGAGTGTCATCGGGCAATCCTTAGACGAGTTGCGGACTGAGTTTCAAGAAGCCTGGTGGCTGAGCGAAATTGACTATACCGTTAATTACAACCAGAACTCGCTGTTGGATCTCACTTTTACGATTAGCGGTGTGGGTGCCTATCCCAGCACCTACGAAAAACATCGGTTGGTGAGCTTGAAAACGGGCAAGGTGCTGAAAGCGTCGGATGTGTTTAAAAAGGAATCCTTTGGGGCGATCGCGGTGATAGTCAACAAGGCAATGCAAGCTGAGATGAAACAGGCGACCGCTACTGGCGATCAGGGTGGTGCCGATATCCGAGATCAGCTCAGCAACAAGCGCTTTCAAATCAGAAACCTGAATGCTTTTTCAATTAACGACAAAGGAGTTACGTTTCTCTACGATTTCAACTTTCCCCACGTCATTTTGGCGCTGCAACCATCCGGTAGATACTTTTTCAGCTATGACCAGTTAAAGGTGTATATCAAACCAGACGGTGCGCTAGGTGTCTTTCTACCCAAAACCGCTGCGGGTATTCGAGGCTAGGCAACCAACTCACATAACTAACGCACATTGAACGTTTAGCGCTATTGCAGAAATCACTAGGAGTGCTTATGTATGGATTGGTCAATAAGGCGATCGAAGGGATGATCCGCAGCCAGTTTGGAGCCGAAACCTGGGAAACCATTAAGCAGGCTGCCGCTGTGCGAGTGGAGGTTTTTGTTAGCATGGAAGCCTACCCCGATGACATGACCCACCGCTTGGTCAAAGCCGCCAGCCAAACTTTAGGCTTATCGGCAGCAGACATTATGCAAGCCTTTGGCGAATATTGGGTACAATACACTGCCCAAGAAGGCTATGGTGAGCTTTTGGAAATGGCTGGCGATACACTTCCTGATTTTCTACAGAATCTGGATAATCTCCATGCACATGTGGGAGTGGTGTTTCCGCAACTCCAGCCGCCGTCCTTTGAATGTACCGCATTAGCAGCAGACTCACTCAACCTGCACTATCGGTCAAATCGCGAAGGGTTGGCTGAAATGGTGGTAGGACTGGTGAAGGGGTTAGGCACACGGTTTGATACACCCGTGACTGTAACTCAAACCCAGAGTCGGCAGACAGGAGCCGAACATGACGAGTTTTTGGTGCGTTATCACCCTCCTCAAACTGACCATGACTCACCTTCCCCTTAGCTTGTCGCCAGCCTTATTTGCCCAGGCCTTTCCGTTTCATCTAGTGATCAACCAAGATCTGGCAATCTTACAGGCCGGTGAGGTTTTGCAGCGGCTAATCCCACACCCTTTGGTGGACAGTACTTTGGGGCAGCACTTCCGTATCTATCGTCCGAATATTGCCCTTGACTTTACAAGTATTCTGCAACAAACGCGATCGCTGTTTTTGCTACAGTCACTGCACAAACCCATGCAACTCAAGGGGCAGATGCTGTATGCCGAGGAGCCAGCACTCCTCTTTTTTCTAGGTTCTCCCTGGCTAACAGACACTGCTAGCCTTAGCCCGTTGGGCCTTAAGTTGAAAGATTTTGCGATTCATGATCCAGTTGTAGATTTCCTGTTTTTGCTACAGGCGCAAACCATTGCTCTGGCGGAGATGAAGACACTCACCGAGCAGCTTTCGCAGCAAAAGACCCAACTGCACGCAGAGATTGTGGAACGGCAGCACGCTGAACGTCAGGCTCAACTGTATCAGGCCTCTCAAATTCAGGTGAAGGAGTTGGAAAAGCTCAATCAGTTAAAAGATGACTTTTTAAGTACGGTCTCTCACGAATTACGAACGCCAATTTCCAACATGAAAATGGCAATTCATTTGCTTAAGCTGTCTCCAACAGAAGCTCAACGCAGCCGTTATCTAGACATCTTGCAAGCCGAATGTGCTAGAGAAGCCCATCTCATTGATGATCTATTGGATTTACAACGCTTGGAATCCAGCAGCAAATCGTTAGAACTCACCACCATTCACCTTAAAAACTGGCTAACCACCGTTATCGAACCGTTTCGGGAACGCACACAAGCCTGCCAGCAAACATTGCAGGTTAATCTGATGCAGGACATTCCCGACTTCATCTCCGACTCTGCCTGTTTAGAGCGAGTCCTCGCAGAATTATTGAACAATGCCTATAAATACACACCGCCCGGTGAAAAGATTACGGTGACGGCACAAGTACATGCGTGCGATCGCCCTGAAACAAACGCCAGTACGGCTAAGTCAGGTGATTGCATCCTGCTGCGTGTCTGCAATTCAGGTGTGGAAATTCCAGCTCATGAGTTGCCCTTAATTTTTGAGAAATTTTACCGCATTCCGGGCAGCGATCCGTGGAAACGGGGTGGTACGGGTTTGGGCTTGGCGCTAGTGCAGAAATTGGTGGCACATTTAGGCGGTAGTGTTCAGGCTGAAAGTGCGCCCAATCAAACGTGGTTTACGATTAAATTGCCGATCGCACTAGCACGCTTAGCCGAGCAGACGTGAACTGTGCGTCTCTCCCATCATCTGTACGAACGAGGGGTGCAGAACGCTTACTTAAAGCTCTCTACACCCCAATAAAGTGAGTTGTTTGAACGATCGCCTTACAGCTCCTTTACCGAAGAAACCAGTTGTGCCACCATGTCTTTTGCACCGCCAAACAGCATCATGGTTTTGTCTTTGTAGAACAGTTCGTTTTCGACTCCGGCAAACCCATTACTCATGCCGCGCTTAATGACGATCGTGTGCTGGGCGCGATCGACTTCTAGAATCGGCATGCCGTAGATCGGGCTACCCGCATCGCTCCGAGCCGCAGGGTTAACCACATCGTTTGCGCCAATGACCAAGGCTACATCCGTGCGATCGAACTCTGGGTTGATATCATCCATATCGTAAAGCTGGGGATAGGGCACATTTGCCTCCGCCAGCAGCACATTCATATGTCCCGGCATCCGTCCGGCTACGGGATGAATGGCATACTTCACATCCACACCCAAGCGTTCTAGCTGGTCTGCCAGTTCACGTACAGCGTGTTGCGCCTGAGCGACTGCCATTCCATAGCCCGGCACAATAACCACCGATTTGGCATAGCCCAACATCATCGCACCTTCTTCGGGATCGATGGTTTTCAGCATCTTGTCCTGAGTGCTGCCTGCTGCGCCACCTTCCACCTTCTTGCCCGACCCAAACGCGCTAAAGAGTACGTTCGTGATCGATCGGTTCATCGCCTTGCACATAATTTCGGTCAGGATGATGCCCGATGCACCCACCAATGCGCCCGAAATGATCAGCATATTGTTCATCAGCACAAAACCCGCCGCACTGGCTGCCAGTCCTGAGAACGAGTTCAGCAGCGAGATGACGACAGGGGTATCGGCACCGCCGATCGGCAGCACAAACAGCACGCCCAGCACGAGCGAAATACCGACCAGTGCCAGAAAAACGCTGGTTTCTTTAGGGTTGACAACCAAATAGGCACTGCCTGCTAAAAAGCCAGCTAACAGTGTGATATTAAACGGTTGCTGCAACGGAAAGGTAATTGGCGCACCCGTGATCAGCCCTTGCAGTTTCACAAACGCCAGCAAGCTTCCGGTAAAGGTAATGCCACCAATCAACACGCTGAGAATGATGGTGATCGTTTCATCCACAGGAATTGCAGCAGTACCGTGAATGACCTTCCAAAATTCACCCACAGCAACCAGGGCTGAAGCCGCTCCCCCAAAACCATTGAGCAAGCCAACCATCTGCGGCATCGCGGTCATTTCTACTCGTTGCGCCATAATCGCACCGATCGCCGATCCAATGGCAATGCCAAGCAGCACCATTTCGTAGTTCAGCACAGCGCGATCGAGCAGCGTCGCGACGATCGCAATCAGCATCCCGATCGCGGCGAGTAAATTGCCCTTCCTCGCAGTAGCAGGTGATCCCAACTGCTTCAAGCCAATAATAAAGAGGGCAGATGCGGTGAGATAGCTCAACTGAATGCCCGTGGGTAAAAACGTTGGTAAGAAATCCATTATGCTTTCACCTCTTTTTTCTTAAACATTTGCAGCATGCGATCGGTCACCAAAAACCCACCGACGACGTTGATCGTTGCCAACACCACCGCAATCAAGCCGAGAATAACGGTCAAACTCCAGTTGCGATCGCCCGCCACCAGCAACGCACCCACGATCGCAATACCCGAAATCGCGTTAGAACCCGACATCAACGGTGTATGCAGCGTTGGCGGAATTTTGTTAATGACTTCAAACCCAATAAATGATGCCAGTACAAAGACAACCAGTCCGGCAATTAATCCTTCTGCCATTGTTTGAAATTCCTTGGATGAGGGAATAGGGAGTCGAGAGTTGGCAGGAGAAGGCTAAAGGCTAAAAGCTGGCCGCTGATTGCTCAACTCAAAACTCAAAACTCAAAACTTTTACTTAGCTGCCACAGGTTCGCCTAGTAGATCGCGCACGCGCTGATTTTTTACCTCGCCCGCATGCGCTACGCACGTACCGCTGATAATGTCATCCTCAAAGTTCAAAGCCAGCGCATTGTCTTTGACCAGATATTGCACCAGCGTCAGAAGATTTTTGGCATACATCTGGCTGGCATGAACTGGCATTGTGGACGGCAGATTGGTAGGCCCAATAATCGTTACGCCATGACGAACCACATCTTTACCCGCTTCTGAACCTTCGCAGTTGCCGCCCTGGTCGGCTGCCATATCAACGACGACAGAACCGGGCTTCATCTGAGCGATCATGTCGGCTGTAACCAGTCGGGGAGCTTTGCGACCGGGCACTTGAGCCGTGGTGATCACAATATCAGAGAGTTTGACGTGTTCGGCGATCGCTTCCTGGGTCTTTTGCTTAGCGGCATCCGAAACCTCTTTAGCGTAGCCACCTGCTGCCACCGTTTCTTCTTCTAGCTTCACTTCAACAAACTTAGCGCCCAAGCTTTGCACTTCTTCTTTCACCGCAGGACGAATGTCAAAGGCTTCGACCACAGCCCCAAGACGACGCGCCGTCGCGATCGCCTGCAACCCAGCCACCCCTGCACCAATCACAAATACCTTTGCAGGGGGAATTGTGCCAGCCGCAGTCGTCAGCATCGGGAAGAATTTAGGTAACGCTGCCGCTGCAATGAGAGTCGCTTTGTAGCCAGCCACCCCCGCTTGGGACGATAGCGCATCCATGCTTTGCGCTCGACTGGTACGTGGAATCAGTTCAATGCTCAGGGCAGTCACCTTGCGATCGGCCAGTCGCTTAATGCCACCTGGGTTGCCCAGCGGGTCAAGAAAACTAATCAGCGTCGCGCCTTCATGCAGCAGATCCGCCTCATGCCGCCCATCTTCCCGTTCCCGTGGTGGGCTGACCTTTAGCAAAATATCGGCTTCACCCCATAAATGCGCTGCGTCGGCAATCACGGTTGCTCCTGCGGCTTCATAGGCCGCATCTGCAAAAAACGCTTTTTCACCTGCGCCTGCTTCCACCCAAACCTCTAAACCCTGTTTGACCAATCGACTCACCGTGTCTGGGATCAGAGCCACTCGGCGCTCCCCCATATCGATTTCCTTCGCAACACCAATCTTCATGAATGCTCCTTTTCAGACAGTGGGTTTTTCCAGGCAAAGATTGTTTTGCATGGCTCAACGCACATGGCAATCTTGCTGAAGGCTTAAGCGTTTGCTTTGTTTTAGCCTGCGGAGGTGTTGGTGACACCAGTGTACGTTCGCTAAGGTTGCTGAACCAGAGCGTTCGATCGCGCCAAGACGATCGTCTCGACCCTGTATCCTAAGGTCGCTTACCAAAAATGCTGTCAGTTCTTTAACTTGTCTTATGATTCCGGCTTATAGGTTGAGCAGCTACCAATAACAAAATTTTTCTATCAAACGATTTCTTTTTGCAACACTTTGTCACTAACCCGTAACGCACAGGACGCACTTTGCCAAAACTTCGGAGGTTTAAACAACAACATTGTTTGTGGTGCCTGATTCTGGTTCAAACCTCCGGGATTTGCGTTAGCCCGATTAATTTCAGTTTTGAGTTTGCAACAGTCGCCAGTTACCCATCAAACATGAACACTGCATGGAACTTGCCTTACCTGAAAATTGGAGCCTGCTTTCCCTGCTGCCTCTTCACGCCTGCTGCTCATTGAGTTTTCCCCGGCGAGGGCACTTTTAGCAACCCTTACCGTCTGAGGGATCGCTAGGCGCTTTCGGCATAGGCAGCTAGTTCGGTCACTAATGGTGGCTGCTAGAGTAGCACTTCGGTTAGCTATCACCTGAAGTTAAAGCTGAAAGCTAGGGTACAACGATGAGCGATCGTACTCATTAACCTCGATAGACTTTATCCTGATAGAGTCTATGTAGCGCGAAGCTTAGCAATCTGTTCACTAAATCTCTGCCAATTGAGTAATCCGACTATGTTTCCTAAACTTTCTGTTAAACGTGCGTTGTCTGGGCTAGCGATCGCAGGCGTACTGGTCGCAGGGCTACCGCTATTGAGTATGGCTCAGGGATTGCCAGGTCTCACTATTTTTGGTGGTGTCAAAGGCGAAGATAATTTGAACTACCGTCTGGACTTTGGTGGCAGAGCCAACGTGGCTGGCGAACGTTATCGCTTGAGAATTCCGGCTAAAAAGATGAAGCTGGCAGTAGCTCAGTTCTCGATCGCCTATCCTGACTACTTTAGAGGTGAATTTGACCCCAAAGATGTTGAAGTCATCGTTAAAGACAAGGCAGTACCACTTCAAGAGGTGAATTGGAACAAGGAAAATAACTTTATTGAAATTTTCCCCACCCAGCCTATCCCCGCAGGCAACAGTGTTGAAATTCAGCTTGCGAACGTGCGCAATCCCAATTCTGGCGTGTACTACTTCAATTGCCAGGTGCTCTCACCCGGCGATACCCCGCTTCTACGCTACCTTGGCACGTGGGTGATTTCGATCGACAATGGTTAGTCAAGCGCAGTTTCTGTTGGCGTAGAATTGGCAGGGCCACCAACGATAAATTTCAGGTGGCGCTGCCAGTCGAAGCAATGGTACGATTAAAAGCTGTGGCTTTTTAGAGCTTTCAATGGGAACTGCGGGAGACGCGAATAATGACAAAACGGACTTTAGGCGGCACCAGCCGCAAACGAAAGAGAACCTCCGGCTTTCGAGCGCGCATGCGGACTGCAACAGGTCGGCGCGTCATTCAAGCACGTAGAACCAAGGGGCGCTTTCGTTTGGCTGTTGCTTAGGTTCGGCGCATTTTAATGTAGAAGACGTGGCACTCTCTAAGGCAAATCGTCTTAAATCCAGGCAGGACTTTAATGCGGTCTACCGTAAAGGCAGACGACAAAGGTCTCGCCATTTGACGCTGGTCATACAACGTCGGTTAGCCACAGAAGTGCCCAAGCACCATCACAAATTGAACTCGTCAACCACGGTTGCAATTGCACTGGAGCCAACACGGGTAGGCATTTCGATCAGTCAGAAGGTCAGTAAGCGTGCTGTTGTCCGTAACCGCATCAAGCGGTGGCTTCGGGTGGCGGCACGTCTTTTGCTGCCAAGGTTCCCAACTGGGTGGGATATGATTGTGATTGTGCATCCAGAGGCAACGCAGTGCGATTATCGACAATTTCTGCAAGAATTAGAGCAGTTGCTGATAAACGCTGAGGTATGTGATGGGCATTAGTGAAGATATTTATTACGAGGGTGGCCCTCACGTGGGCGACTTGATTGTGAACTTGCTGTTAGGATTTACAGTCATTTGCTTGCCGCTCACTGTGGGTGCTGTTGTAAGAGCACTCTGGCTGCGCTATCGCATCACCAGTCGGCGGATTTCAGTCACAGGTGGTTGGATGGGACGCGATCGTGCAGACATTATTTATTCCGAGATTGTCAAAGTTGTAACGGTTCCCCGCGGTTTGGGGCTTTGGGGCGATATGGTCATCACGCTTAAAGATGGTAGCCGTCTGGAGTTACGTTCTCTGCCCAACTTTCGCGCCACTTACGACTATATCAACTCAAAGCTCACTCCCAGAGCGCAATCTGCTAGCGGAGCTGTAGGTAGTTAGAGCTAAGATACCTTCGGGCGATCGTCTCTACTGGTGTAATACCCCATTGGTGTGATACCCCTACTTGCTGACCGTCCACTATGCACAGCTATGCTGGACGGAGCTAAGTAGATTTGATCTTAGGCTGCTAAATTCAAATTGAACAACGTACAAGAGGCGACTTCGGCGCATGGACTTCGGTATCGGGTTTATTTCCAACAATATAATGCTGCCGATCCTAGATTTTTTCTACGGGATCGTACCAAGCTATGGACTCGCTATTGTCTCTTTGACGTTGGTGATCCGGTTTGCACTCTACCCATTGAGTGCAGGCTCTATTCGCAGTATGCGGCGTATGAAGGTTGTGCAACCTGTCATGCAAAAGCGGCAGCAGGAGATTCGTGAACGCTACAAAGATGACCCTGCCAAGCAGCAAGAAGAAATGGGCAAGGTGATGAAAGAGTTTGGCAATCCGCTTGCGGGCTGCCTGCCACTCTTGTTCCAGATGCCTATTTTGTTCGCACTGTTTGCCACGCTACGTGGATCGCCCTTTTCAGACGTGCCTTACTCCATCAACCTTCAGATCTTGCCAAAAGAGCAGATCGAGCAAATTCAACCGCAAGCCTTCACAACTCCGCCTCAAAATATTTATGTTGCAGATGGAATACATGCACCTGTAACAGCCATTCTCTCTGGTGGCAACAAGCTGGCTGTGGGTGAAAAGACAAAGGTTGACTTTCAAACGGTTGAAGGGAAATCGCTACAGGCACTCTTAGAAAAATATCCTGAGACAAAGCTAGCGCCTCGGTTTGAAGTCGCCACTGGAGCAGAACGGGTCAAGCTTAACAATGACGGCACGATCGAAGCTTTAGAACCCGGCGATGTCACCATTAAGGGCGTCGTTCCAGGTTTAGCGGCAGATAAGGGCTTTCTGTTTATTGACAAGCTTGGACGAGTGGGCGCGATCGATCCCGATGGAGTTATCCATTGGGACATTGTAGGCATGATCGTTTTCTTTGGTCTCAGTCTTTATGTCAACCAGTTGCTGTCAGGTCAGGGTAAGAGCGCAAACGCAAATCCGCAGCAAGACACCATCAACAAAATCACGCCTGTGCTGTTTTCGGGCATGTTCTTTTGGTTCCCACTGCCTGCTGGGGTATTGATGTATATGACGATCGCCAACGTCTTCCAAACCGCGCAAACCTTCGTGCTGTCGAGAGAGCCACTGCCGGAAGAAATCCAGAAGCTTGTCGAAGCAGAAGAAAAAGCAGCCGAAAGCAAAGCAGCCGTTTTGCCCTTTGAGCCAGGTAAACCGAAGAAAGAAGACGTGAAGGCGTCCAAAAAGGCACCAGAAGTAAAGCCTAAGGCACCAGAAGCAAAGCCTAAAGCACCAGAGGCGAAGACAAGGACAACCAAAGCAAAAGTCAAAGAACCCAAAGTCAAAGAATCGAAACCGATCGAGGTTAAGGCTGAGGTCGTTAAAGACAAAGCTGAGCCAGCGCACACAAAAGCGGCGGAAGCAAAGCATGTCGCAGCCGTTGAAGAAACCATAGAGGCTGTACCCTTGGTCGATCGAGAGCACCCAGAACAAGAAGCTTGAGGTGAGTGTATGGATGTCAATCAGATGCAGCGTGGGCAGCAATGGTTGGAGGAACTGCTGCGTTTAGCTGGATTACCCGCAGATGTGACAACCACACTGAACTCAAGCTTTGCTGAGGAAAGCTGTTGGCTCACGATCGATGATACAGATTTGCTGCCAGAGCAGATCCAAACCATGATAGGGACTGGGGGGTCGGTGCTGGATTCGATTCAGTATTTGACCAATGCGATCCTAAACCTGAGCCAGGATCGTGATCAGCAGAAAGCATTTACCGTTGAGTTAGCTGGCTATCGGCTGCGTCGCTATGCAGAACTGAAAACCATTGCAGAACAGGCAGCGGCTGAGGTGCGAAAGGCGGGTGAAGAGTTTGAGCTTAAAGCCCTCTCGTCTGCTGAGCGTCGTCAGGTGCATACAATGCTAAAAGAGTACGAAGACCTGGAAACGTTCAGTCGTGGGCAGGAACCCGATCGTCGTTTAGTGATCCGTCCCCTGCGATCTTGATCGGGAGGCTCATTCCTGTCGACTAACAAGAACTTAAGCAGGCTATGCACAGGGTTGTGGCGCAGCACCGCCGCTCACTCAAAAATAGCCAATGGGTAGAAGAGGAGCATCCCCTATGGATACAATTCATATTCCACAGTTGACGAAAGCGCCTCAACAAACTGAGGTCATTGACTTTAGCGAACCAATTCCTGGATTGGAGACTCTGACGCCTGTCCAGGGACAAATGAAGGTAACGCATCGGGGAAGCTACCTCGACGTTTCGGCGAAGGCAGAGACCATTGTGACTCTCACCTGCCATCGGTGCTTGCAGCAATACAACTACCGCCTGTCGATCGCACCATCCGAACTCATCTGGTTGGATGAAACGAGCGATCAGGTCGATCCGGTACTGCTTGATCGAGACATTAGTGCAGAAGACCTCGTTGAAACGCTGCCGCCCAAAGGCACCTTTGACCCGACTACTTGGCTCTACGAACAGTTGTGTTTAGAACTCCCGCAGCGGCAACTGTGCGATCAAGCCTGTAAAGGCATCGAACTGACGACAGCCGAATCACTCGCACCTACCATTGATCGTCGTTGGGCTTCTCTTGAAACCTTTAAAGATCAGCTTCGTGGTTGAGCAAAAGCGCTAAATTAAGGCATGGTTGCGTTATTTTGATCCGTCTGTTATGAGCTTCAGCGATGAGTTTGAGTTGTTGCTGCGGGCACGGTATCCGCTGCTTTACATTCCGACCCGTGAAGAAGAGCGGTTAGAAGCCGCGATCGCCCAGGCAGCTAAACAGGGCAATCGCGCGGTCTACCTATGGGATTTTGTGGATGGCTATCAGGGCAATCCAAACGATGCAGGCTTTGGCAAACGCAATCCGCTTCAGGCGCTAGAGTTTGTCGAAAAGCTACCTGTCACGGCTGCTGCTATCTTCATCCTGCGAGATTTTCAGCGCTTTTTAGAGGACGTTGCGATCGCCCGGAAGCTCCTCAATCTGGCGCGGTTGCTGAAGTCACAGCCCAAGAATATTGTGATTCTCTCCTCGCAAATCACTATTCCAGATGAGCTGAGTGAAGCACTGACGATCCTGGAATTCCCTTTGCCGGATGCTGCCGAAATTAGAGTTGAAGTCGAGCGTCTACTCGCTGCAACGGGTCGAACCTTAGAAGCCCGCGTGCTGGATGAGTTGGTGCGCTCCTGCCAGGGGCTATCGTTGGAGCGCATTCGTCGCGTACTCGCACGCGCGATCGCTACTCATGGTGAACTCCGTCCCGAAGACGTGGACCTGGTTTTAGAAGAAAAGCGCCAAACGATTCGTCAGACCCAGATTCTAGATTTCTATCCAACTACGGCGAACATTTCAGATATTGGAGGGCTGGATAATCTCAAAGACTGGTTGCTGCGGCGCGGCGGAGCCTTTTCAGAACGGGCCCGGCAGTACGGTTTGCCCCATCCCAGAGGACTTTTGCTGGTGGGCATTCAAGGCACGGGTAAATCGCTGACGGCAAAGGCAATCGCGCACCACTGGCACCTGCCGCTGCTGCGGTTGGATGTGGGGCGTTTGTTCGCTGGACTGGTCGGTGAATCAGAATCCCGCACGCGCCAGATGATCCAGCTTGCCGAAGCGCTTGCCCCCTGCATTTTATGGATTGACGAGATCGATAAGGCGTTTGCTGGCGTTGACGGTCGAGGGGATGCAGGCACCACTAGCCGCGTGTTTGGCACCTTCATCACCTGGCTTGCCGAAAAGACCACGCCTGTTTTTGTCGTCGCAACGGCTAATAACATTCAATCGCTGCCTGCGGAGATGTTACGCAAAGGCCGTTTTGACGAGATCTTCTTTGTCGGCTTACCCAGCCAGGAAGAGCGTCAGGAAATTTTTTCGGTGCACCTGTCACGGCTACGACCCCACAATTTGAAACAGTACGATCTGGAGCGGCTGGCCTATGAGACACCTGATTTCTCGGGTGCCGAAATTGAGCAAACGCTGATCGAAGCCATGCATCTTGGGTTTAGCCAGAATCGTGACTTTACAACCGACGATATTTTAGAGGCTGCGAGTCAGACTGTACCGCTGGCACGTACCGCCCAGGAGCAAATTCAGTTTTTGCAAGAGTGGGCCGCTGCTGGGAAAGCACGCTTGGCCTCCAAGCACAGTAGCTTGAGTACCCGCATTCAGCGGCAGATGCATCAACCCGATTGATAGACGCTACAATGCTGCCAGCGTGATGCATAGAGAAGTGTGATGAGTTGGTCAGATTTAGTAAAAGTCTTGAGTGGGGTTCTGCTGGCGATCGCCCTAATGGTAGGCGGATGTTTTCTGGCGGCCCAGTATGTGATTGCTCAATTCACAGCGCCCCCACCCAAACCAATGTTCCCAAACGACAATCCTTCCAAAGCAACAGCGCAGCCAGTTCCTTCAGCCAAGCCTGTTGCAGCCCAACCATCACCAAAACCTAGCCCCAGCGCCAGCCCAACGCCTTCAGCGACTCCTAGTACAACAGGTTATCGTGCCCGTATCACCTTGTCGCAGGGCTTAAACCTACGTGAAAGTCCAAGCCGAGATGCAGCCCGCATTGGGGGCGTGGTGGCAAATGCACGCATTACAGTGCTGGAGGAAAGCCCCGATCGCCAATGGCAGCGTATTCGCTTAGAGGATAGTGGTCGAGAAGGGTGGGTGAAAGCTGGCTATGCTGAACGGGTTAACCCGTAGGCGGTTGCCCTGGCTCACTCTCTGAGTTAAATATTTCTCCAAGCCAGCATTGCCAAGCGCTGATGCACCTATCAGTTTTGAAGGTTGCCTAGCTTGTCACCATTGAGGTGAGACGAGTCTGCATGCCGTCCTAGCGCCTTGGTTATTGCTATATCATAAAAATTAAGGGTGCCCGGAAAAGCAGGCGCATCATCGGTTGATGCCGTGAATAGGCAAACCCACTGCTGGCACGTTTTAGCTGAAGTCGATCGAAGGATTGAGCAATGTATGTCATTCAAGTGAATGAACAAGACTGGCTTGTAGGCATTTGGAGAGGATGGTTGACCTTGTCGCTCAGTCCGTCTAATGCCTTGGTCTATCGCTCGCTGGCAGCAGCCGAAAGCGCCACGCACTATTACAATGAAGTCGCGCCTGGAAGAGATTACACCATTCACCCCGTATGTCGGGCAGTCACTGCCGTTCGATAGAGGTCATCGCTTGATCGTACCCATTGCTTTCGTCAGGCAGAACGGAAACACTCAGTCTGGTTGTCGCCAAAGTTTTACCGTAGCATCCCAACTGCCACTAATGAGGACAGCTTTCGGTGAACTGCTGGCGGGTGCTTGGGCATCTACACCCATTGCTACTGACCAAACCCAGTTTGTGTGCCCTGTTAGGGAGTGTAGTAAGGCTCCAGTTTCTAGAGACCAGAGCTTAATGGTCATATCCTGGCTACCGCTAGCCAGAGTCGTCCCGTCAGGCGCGATCGCAAGCGTATTCACGGCACCTGTATGTCCAGCAAGCACCTGTTTGAGTTTTCCGGTCGGTACATCCCACAGACGAATCGTGCCATCGTCACTGGCGCTCACAAGTACGCGGCTATCAGGACTAAAGACGATCGCATTGATGGCATCCTGATGGTCTTCTAGCACATGAATGAGCGCGCCAGTTTTGCTGTTCCACATCCGCATGGTTTTGTCACGGCTACCGCTCACGATCGTTCCACCATCGGGACTAAAGGCAACCGCAATTACCCAGTGGGTATGACCTGTGAGCACCCGTGCCACCGTTTCGGTCGGAAGATGCCAGAGCCGAACCGTTTTATCCTGGCTACCGCTGGCAAGAAGTTGCCCATCAGGGCTAAAGCATACGGCCCGTGCCCAATCCGTATGACCATCCAGCGTTTGCAGACGTTCGCCGTTCTCCCAACGCCACAGCATTAGCCGTCGATCGTTATTACAACTGGCGAGCGTTTGTCCATCAAGGCTGACCGCGATCGCACGAATCCAGCCTGCATTCGCGGCAATGGTATGTCGTAGGGTACCCGTTGCTAAATCCCAAAGCTTAATCGTGCGATCACCGCTACCACTAGCAAAGCTCTGACCATCTGGATGAATCACTACCGCTCGTACCCAGCTTGAATGTTCCGTCAAGGTTTGTGTGCAGACCCAGGAAGGCGCGATCGGCGGTTGCAGTTGGCTGACAGGAGCCATTGTTTCTAGTGCGGCTGGCAGATGGGTTGATTGGTCAGGCGATCGTTGATGCCGCATCGCGCCAATCTGGACAGTCGATTGAGACTGGTAGCCATCAGCCGAGAGATGCAGCGCCTCCATCACAGACGGGTCATTAAGATCGCGCAAGACATCAGCAGCAGTTTGATAGCGTCGTTTCACAGCACTTTGCAGCAGTTTATCGAGCATATTGCCCAACGTTAAACTCATAGGACGGCTCAGGTGCTGCTGCCACTGCCAGCCCCCTTCCTCGGTATCGTATAAGTCTGCTGGCGGTATCTGGGTCAGCAAATAGATACAGGTCACGCCTAAGCTATAGAGGTCACTGGCAAAAACAGCACGACCGATCGCTTGCTCTGGTGCCACAAACGCTGGGCTCCCAATGCTAGTTCCCGTTTGGGCAAAATCAGAAGCGCTGAGCGTTTTAGCAGCCCCAAAATCGACCAGCACAAATTGCTTCGTGGTCGCACGACGAATAATGTTCTGGGGCTTGATGTCTCGATGGATCACATGATGACTGTGAATAAATGTCATCACAGGCAGCAGATCATTCAGCAAATACCAAACTTGTTCCTCACTGAAGGGGCCATGTTTCGCCGTTTCTTGCAGAAGATTCGCCCCATCAATAAACTCCTGCACAAGATACTGATACTCCTCCTGCTCAAAGTGTGCGAGTAACGCTGGAATCTGTGGATGCTCACCCAGCGCTTCTAGCTGTACAGCTTCACGCCGAAACAATTCACGCGCCTGTTCTGGGTCATGAACGCTGTAGTTTTGGGGGAAAAATTGCTTAATGACACACGTCGGGCGCGACGGTTTATATTCGTCTACTGCCAGAAAGGTGCGACCAAACCCACCCCGCCCGATCGCCTGTAAGGCCCGGTAGCGATCGCCCAATAACAACCTAAAGCCACACGTCGAACAGAACCTGGCATGATCAGGATTCTTCGGCACGCGGCAATAAGGATTCAGGCAATAGCTCATAGGAAAACGCAAAAGAGCATCCATGTTTATCGTAGATGTTCCGCACGCTTTCCTACTCACCTAAACGCTTTAGATTGTTACAGCGCTCGTTCATACAGCGGTTGCTGAAGCAGGCGAAAAAAAGGCAGACTCAACGCCTGCCTTGTAAAACCTTTTGATGTCGTTTGTATGGTGAACAAAAGAATCAGAAACCAAACTTATCTAAAACCGACAGCAGCCTGCCAAACAAAAGCGAGCAGCAAAAAGAAAACCGGGATTACAGGTAGCACGTCCACCAGGGGATCGAAAATAGAATAAGCTTCAGGCAATTTTGCTAAGAGCAACGCTGCTTCCATGTTATAAATGACCTCTTCAGCAAGAACTTCAGAATTTCTCCTGATTTTAACATGGTATGGAACGCACATTGAATCGAGAATACTCGCTTGAGAGCTGCACTTAAGAAACAAGCATTTAATAACTCCGGCATTCCTTGTAGGTGCGGCCGTGCGCACCTACCTGCTTATCGACAGCCAGTGCCCGAATTCTGCTGTAAAGCTGTTGTTAAAAATCGCTCGCCGAATGGCCTGCGTGAACTGCACCAGTTCCGTAATATTGTGAATCGAAAGCAGCGTATAGGCGAGTAGCTCTTGCGATCGCAACAAGTGACTGAGGTAAGCACGGCTAAAGTTTTGGCAGGTATAGCACCCACAGGTAGCATCCAGAGCGGTAAAGTCTTCACGAAATCTAGCATTGCGTAGATTCCAGCGATCGCCCTGCACTAAAGCGTTTCCATGTCGCGCCAACCGGGTTGGAATCACGCAATCGAACAAATCAACCCCTGCCGCGATCGCCTGCACCATTTCTCGATACGTGCCAACACCCATCAGATAACGGGGCTTCTCTGGCGGCAGCAAGGGTGTAGTTGCCTGCACGATCGCCTCAATGAGTTCGACTGGCTCTCCCACACTCACCCCACCGATCGCGTATCCCGGCAGATCAAGCTGCGCCAGTTGATCGGCAGCGAGACTACGGAGATCGGGATAAACGCCTCCCTGAACAATCCCAAACAGTGCCTGATCAGGCCGTTGATGGGCAGTAATACAACGTTTGAGCCAGCGGTAAGTCCGTTCGGTAGACTGTTTCACATCGTCGTAGCTTGCTGGATAGGGCGGACATTCATCAAACGCCATGATCACATCGGCCCCCAGCGCATTTTGGATGGCGATCGAGCGCTCAGGAGTCAGATGAATCATTTGTCCATCGCGGGGTGAACGAAAGGTCACGCCTTCCTCCTCGATCGTCCGCATCTCGCTCAAGCTGAAAACCTGAAACCCACCAGAATCCGTCAGAATAGGCCCATTCCATGCCATAAAGCGATGCAATCCCCCCGCCTTTGCCACAATGTATTCACCGGGCTGGAGGTGCAAATGATAGGTGTTTGCCAGTACAAGCTGTGCTCCCGTCGCCTGTAACTGGTCAGGAGTCACTGTCTTCACATTTGCCAACGTGCCAACAGGCATAAAGCGTGGAGTTTCAACCAGCCCATGAGGCGTTGCAAAGAGACCTGCTCGCGCTTTCGTTTTGCAACACAGCGCCTGACACGTAAACTTAAAACCGCTAGTCAAGAGTTAATACTGTAAAAGGATTGCAAAACACATCTTACAGCCGTTTTTAGTAGGATGGGCAATGCCCATTCGTTGTCAGGTTGCTTATTTCATCGCATGTGTGAGTAATGCTCACCCTACAATACGCTGTAGAAAGAGTGCAGAATATATCTTAAAGAGAAGCCGCTAAACAAAGATCAACCCATCGTGTCTCAGGACTAGCTGACTAGCATACTGCCGTCGTTGGCTAAAAGGAAAAGTGCTCTTCGTCGTCAATTTGGACATCCCAGTTCGCCGATAGCACCTCCGCCACCACTGCTTCGAGTGCAGCTACATTGAGACGATGGTGATTCTGCTCAATCATGGGGTTAGAAAGCGGAATCAGGCGAAGATGGCGACCATCTTGAATGAGGTCAAACCAGGGTTCTTGCTCCGGAGATTTTCCCATCTCCAGATAGTCAAAACTATGAACATTCAGATACAGCGCATGATTTGCAATTAAGGTAGAGCGTTGTGGATCGGCAAAGACCTCAAGGACATGCCCTTCTCCTTCGCTGGCAACCGTGCCATCTTGCATATGGACATAGCGAACGCGGCTCAAATCCGCTAGTAGCCGCAGCATGTCCTGTTTATTAACCACTGTGCCAGTGTCAATAATGCAGGGGGCAGGCAATCGTTCACTGCGAGAAAATTGTTGATCGTGACTCATAAAGAGAACGCCTCTGGTCTAGGTGAGCCGATGGCTCAGATAGCGAATGTGCAACAGGAAAACAGATTTTGAACCACTCTGGAACGGTATCGTCCAAGATGGGACAGTTTAGAGCAATGCAGGCTGAACCAGTGCAGTAGCGAAGGCTAAGTTGCCTGATGACGATGAAATATAGCCAAATGCTCTGCCCAGACGGAGAGAAAATCAGTCATCGAAAGCCGTAAGAGCGGTGTTAGTGAATTTTTACGGCATAAACACTTGGGGAGAAAGGTTAGGGGCTATAAGGCAGCTCTCATAGGAACAACGCAGGTCAACGGAAGGTATGTTCAGTAGTGTATGAGACAATTCTATCCTAAGTTTTTCAGCACGCTCCTGATGGAATTTACTGAATTGACGAAGACGATCACCTTAATGAGTGACATTAAAGCAGGACGAGTCCTTCAATTATGTCTATAAACAACAGACGATCGCGCTAAGCACACCACGTAAATATCAAGATTTCATAACAGGCACATTTTACTCCTAAGGATCGATACTCAGAGGATGTCTGAGAAGTGTCAGAGACGCTGCCTTCGCCCCCTCAATCCCCCCATTCTGGGGTAGGGTTGATTCTTTAATGGGAGAGATAGAAACTAAAGGAGATGTGAAGCGGAGGTTGTTATG
>JAHHIE010000095.1 GCA_019358945.1 Stenomitos rutilans HA7619-LM2
CGGCAACGCATCTCACGCTTGGTTCGCAAAACCCTTTCGTTTTCTAAGAAGCTGGAGAATCACATTGGAGCGATCTGGTTTTTCATTCACCACTACAATGCATCCTTACCTCTTTAGCACTACCAAAAATCGTTGGACTGGATCAGATGTCAGAATACCTTCAAGCAGCCGTTCAACGTGTCTTAGCAGGAAACCGAGATGAAGGAGATTTACGGACAATCGCCGCTGCGATTCAGGCTCGGCAAGTTGTTTTAGTTCCTGGTAGTGGAGCAGTAGGAATTGGCGGGAACGTTGAGAATTCACCGATCGTTCCTGGTCACTCTAATGTCATTGGGGACAACAATCTTGTGATTTATGGAGCCGAGGCAGAAGAAATTCAAGCCCTACTGGCACAACGCTTGAGCCAGCAAGCAAGATCATTTGATGAACTAGTACTACAAGTACGAAGACGTTGCTGTGACAAGGTACTCAAGCTTTACAGCAAAATTCAGCTACTTAACCGCCAGCAGATCGATATTGGTCGCTTATATGTTGATGTTTATGTGCTTGAGAAATTGCCGAGTATCTCTCATGCCACCATTCCAGGATTGTTGAAAGGCAAGGATCTGCGAGAAAGTTTTGATCGCATGGGGTTAGGTAAGAGAGAGAAGCGATCGCCCGGATTAGAGGTAGCTACTGAACATTCCAGATTAATGGTGTTTGGGAAACCTGGTTCTGGCAAAAGTACGTTTTTGCGGCATTTGGCAGTTGCCTGTGCCAAAGGAGATTTTTCAGATGGCTTTATCCCTGTCCTGTTTGAACTGCGGTTTATCAAGGATGGCGATCAGTTCAACCTGTGGGAGTTTTTGAAGCGAGAGTTTCGACTGGCAAATCAAGCACAAGTTGAGCAAGTTCTGCAGCAAGCGCGAGTGTTGCTCTTGTTGGATGGCTTGGATGAAGTGCCTGCCCAATCTCTACAAACTGTACAAAATCACATCCTAGACTTCGCGCAGCAGTACTATGAGCATCACTTTATCCTGAGCTGCCGCACTCAAACTACAGAGTACATTTTACCTACATTTGAGCCCATTGAAGTAGCAGATTTTAACCCGGAGCAGGTGAAATCATTTGCCGAGAATTGGTTTAGTTTGCTGGCTGAAACTTGTGAAGAAGGAGAAGCACTAAAGCAACGATTCTTAAAAAGTTTATCTGAGAATCAGCCAATGGCAGAACTGGCAGTCACACCAATACTGCTGAGCCTGACCTGCTGGGTCTTCGGGGATTTGAAGAATTTACCGCTCAAGCGATCGAATTTATATGAGCAGGGAATTTGTTTATTACTGCGCCAGTGGGATGAACAGAGAGGGGTTAGGCGTGATGGGGCGAGTGAGATTTATCGCAATCTATCCTTGAAAGAGCGACAGCAGCTTTTGAGTTACGTGGCGGTTCGCAAGTTTGAACAAGCAGAAAACTTTGTGCTATTTGAAGAGTCAGAGATTTGCGGCTATGTTGCAGAGCATTTGCAGATTTCGGCTGAGGAGAGTCGGGCAGTGTTGGGGGCGATCGCACAGCAGCATGGCTTATTGATTGAGCAAGCGCAAGGGATTTGGTCATTTTCACACCTGACGTTTCAAGAATATTTGGTGTCAAAGTGGTTTTGTGGTCAAAATGCAATCGAAGAACTGACCAGTAAAATAATTTACACACATTGGCTTGAAGTTCTATCTTTATCAACTGAAATTATAGATAACCCAGAAAACTTGGTACAAGCCTTTAAACAAAGAATAGATGATATTTCGTGCAGTAAGGAATTCCAAGTTCTGCTGCACTGGTTAGATTGTCACACCAGCTACATAAAGAATTTTTATCATATTTCTGACCAGCTATCAGCAGTTCGCGCTTTCTATTTAGATTTGATTCTTGAGATTTATCGCAGCCCTATTAGTTTATTTGACTTTCAAACAAATGATTTCTACTTGGAACTTGAATTTTCTTTTGCCCTAGACAATACTATTAATTTTGAAGATGCACGAGGTGCTGCCTATTATTTAAGCAATGACATTATTGCTGAAATTGAATATATTATTGACATTCTAATCAATAAAAATCTTACACAAAATCTTACTTTATTTGAATCTCTAGAGCAGAGTAAAACCAGATTTCCGGAGTTAGAAAGCATAGAACTGCGAGAGAAATGGTGGCAGGATTACTTAATGGAAGATGAGTACTTTGCTAAAGTATTTCACTCAATAAGGTTGATGGCTATTGAAGGCTCCTACTTGAGCGATATATGGAAATTTGACGAGGAGCAAATTAATTTAATTAAACAATATTTTGATTTGAACATTTTTTTGGTGAACTGTTTAGACGAAAGTAATAGAATTACCATCGGAATGAAATCTAAAATAAAAGAGGAGGTGTTCTTACCGATCGCCGAAATCGAAAAGCGAAAAAAGCAAAGTTTAGATTAGCGATCGCTCGCCCCAATCGCTGTATCATCTGCGCTGCCACCAATGGCAACTGCGCGATTGCCTATCGCGAGCGTGACCTGCTGCGATCGCGCCGCTTCTGCCAATGTTTACAGCTCTTGATGGCTGAGACGTTTTCCCGCCTCAACGCGACTAAAAATGGTTTGCAGTACTTCAGGATTAACAGTCACAGCTTGTTGTTACCCTATGTAACGCAGGTACTAACCGTATTTCCCTAATCATCCAAAGGTTCAACGTAGCTAAAGGATTATCAGGTTTGCGCTTCGTCTGCTTTTGCCTCAGGTGATTCATCCGTTTTGCGCAACGCTTTCACAGCTGCACTGCGCGTTGCTTCTGCTCCAAAGCCCCATCCCAAGACGGCAATATAATCTGCCCAACTGCCAAAGGTTGGTTTGGTCAGATACAGTTGATTAAACCCAGTTCCTGCCAAAACTCCCATGAAGATTAGATAACTGAAAATATAGAACCAGCGCAGACGACCATCAGCATCGGGATAAAAATATGCGAAGAGGCGAGGCAATGCTCTTTTCCGGATTTCAGCTTGGGTAGAAGTCTCAATCCCAGTTGATGACGGAGGGGCAACCAAGTTTAGTCCTGTCGTACTATCGCCTTCAGCAGATTTTGCCCCTGCATAGGTTTGGCTAGCTTGAGCCACTTTCTTCACTTCTTCAAGGTTCTGCTCAATCTTGTCCATCAGGGCTTTCACCCCAGGCTCATCAGACATCGGTTGTGCCAGAAGCTGTTGATCCAGATCATCAATTTTTTCCTTCCACTCATAGAAGGCATTTCCCTCTAACTGAGCTGCCAATGTCTTGAGCTTTTCCAGCCTAGAATGAAGTTGAAGGAAGCGGTTCACCTGTTGCGACATCTCATCCAACTTCGATCGCAGCTCACTTGGATTAGCCAAGTTGGGCGCGTCTTGTACTGTCTCCTCTAAGGTACGAGAAATGGCTCGAATACAGATTGCTTGGGAGTTCTGCAAATCGCTCTCCCTTAGGCGATGCCTCAACGTATCACAGTAATTGAACTGGGACTGCCATCCTGTTTTCTGCTGTACCCACTTACTCCAAGTTGCTTGCGCTGCATTAACCGACGACTGTGCGGCTTCCAGTTGCTTTAGCTGTTGTAACAACAGAGCGTGTTCCATGCATTCGCAAGCACGTTCGGCAAAATACCTTGCAGATTTGCGGTCAGCCTCAACTTGTGCTCGCAAATTCCTAATACTCACTGTAATTTCATCTCGACGTTTCCCAGCCGTGCTGTAGGTTGAAACCGCAACACTGAGCAAAACGCCACCGACAAGCAAGAGTAGCGGGATCTGCCACGGGTCTTTCACCTTCACAATCACTGGAACAACCTGCTCATCGCCCTGATAGGTGACGAGTAGTTCACCCGTAAACTCCCCACTCGGAACGTTTTGCAAATCGAATTGAATCGGAATACTGACCAAATTGTTTGGACTACTTTGAGCAGATGGTTTTCCAGCCTGGATCAGAGTCGCTGGCAAGACTTTGCTACCATCTGCGGTGGGAAGGTCAAAGGGGACGATTTGAGAATTAGCGATCGCTTCACTAGCCCGCAGAGCGATCGTACGAGTCTCAACAGAACCCTTAGTCGCAGTGATGATGATAGAACCAGGAGTAACAGTTACCTTCGCCTGTGCAAGAGCTGAAGCTTGAGGCAGCAAACCCACCGCAGAAACAAGCAAGAATAAAAAACTGAGCTGACGACACTTCATAGAGATACCTAAAGCAACCTACCTGGAGGTGTAACGTTTTGTAATGACCTGAAGGCAGTTACCCATGTTCAGAAATATACCTGGATAGACGGATCGATCTTAGCCGACAGGAGAAAAAAGCTCATGAGTTTACTATTCACTCAAGGGCACGCTTGCATCATCGGCGTTGGAGCCGACCTACCAAACACGATTTACGATGCTCAGGGGATCGCAGACATTTTGCAAGACCCAGAGAGATGTGCTTACCCATCCGAGCAGGTGCAGTTGCTTACGGGACAGCAGGCAACCAGAAACGACATTCTATCGGCGTTAGACCAGCTTGCTACTCAAGCGACAGCCGACTCTACGGTTATTGTCTATTTCTCAGGACATGGCTACCAATTCAAAAGTCCGATCGGTAATTTCTACTACCTAATGCCCTATGGCTATGACAAAACTCAGCTTCCCACAACAGCAATTAGTGGAGCTGAATTTACAGCCCGGTTACAGGCAATTCCTGCTCAAAAGATTTTGGTACTGCTAGATTGCTGCCATGCTGGGGGCTTGAGCGACTTGGAAAACCTGGGTATAGAAGTTGCTAAATCACCCCTACCGCCAGAAGCACAAGCGCTATTTTCCCAAGGTCAGGGGCGAGTCATCATTGCCTCATCAAAAGAGGATGAAATCTCTTTTGATGGTAGGGATAGGTCTTACAGCGCCTTTACAGCAGCACTCGTTGAGGGGCTGTGTGGCAAAGGTGTTGCTAGGCAAGATGGTTATGTCCGAGTCAATGATTTGGCAATGTATACCCGTGAAGTCGTGTCAAGGCGAACACGGGATCAACAGCATCCAGTCATGAACAACCAGCAGTCAGACAATTTTGTTGTGGCTTATTACGCTGCTGGTGGACTGCAGCCTAAGGGATTACCCTTCGATGGCGAACCAGAAGTTGACTTTGGCCCGCTTGAGAGTCAGCCCACCCGAATTGTTCATGCCTCTGGAGAGAGAGCAGTGGCGATCGGCGGCAATGCCAATAAAGCCACAATTATTACAGGAGACAGCAACACAGTGCGATAATTCAATTTTGGAAATACCCTTTCTAGTAACAGAGGTAGAACAGAACCGTTAGTATTGGCAATAATTATCATCAAGAACCAGCCAATTCTGAGTTTCGTCTGGGAGCTGGATGGACTTTATAGGAGGAATTTCTTACACCCCCCTAATGTTAAATACAAATTCTTCAATAAAGGCTTTTGGCTAATGTCTTGAGAGTACCAGTTAAAGGGCGGAATGTGGATTGAATACACTAAAGAGTTCAAAAGCAGACTCTATATAATAGACTTGTCGGGTAATAACAAGAAAAATGGCTGAAAGTCACACTAGGCTTAGGTTACAGCAATTTTCGCCTAAAATGGCTGTAATGCTTACCGGGAAAGGCTTTCAAAGATTTTCCGTCTTATTTCCAGACAACTCTAATGTCTGTTTTCGGTGGGGTTTTCAGAAGTCTAAGTTTATAGAGTAACGACTTACCGTTTCTGGATCGGTTTGAAGCTTTGCATGGGCGGCAATAAAATCCATTAGAGACTGTACTGAATGCCAAAGGCTGCCACCGACATTATGTAAAGCACTTATGTTTCTTTCAGATTCCCATCCATCCGGTTCTCCTTTTCTTAGCAAATATTTGATTCTACTCAGGAAGTCTGCTACTGCATGTTTAGCTTGCCATTCACTGTTTTCTAGTGAGTCAGCAGCATGTTGCACGTTTGTTATCAATTCAGCTAACTGTACAGCTACAGGATCTTGTTCAAGTTCTCTACCTAGTGTTAGGGGAAACAAGGAAAGATCTAGAATTTCTATCGCTTGTAGGTATGAAGGATCTTGTTGTTTAAGAAAATCTCTAGCTGCTATTAAGTATGAACCATAATTTGTGTTAGCAACTATAAAATCTATCAGGGGCTGCAGTTTGTCACAAATATCTTGACCCAGACTATACAAAAATTCTAAGTTTCTTTGAAAATTGCTGAAACTATACCCCGAGCTTTTAGGATCTGAATTAACACTCCTAAAGAAAAAGATAACATTCTTGACAGCCATCTGTTTCGCATTATTATCTGTGCTGTGTATATTTCCAGAATTTTTGACTGCATAACCAAAGTCAGTTAACAATTCTACTAACTGAATAACGTCTGGATTTGTCCTAACTTCTCCATTAGATACTAAAGAAACTAACGGAAGGTTGATAATTTCTACAGCATCTAAATATGAAGAGCTTTGATCCCCACAAAAAGAGCCCTGATCCTCAAGATACAAAGAGTCTTGATTCTTAAGGAACTCTGCAATAACTATGAGATTGGAATCAAGCTTATTATGAGCAATGAGGCAATCAGTAACTGCCTGAAGTGCATCTTTAATATGTTCGCCAGCACTAGATAGAGCTGTTAGAAACTTTAATAATCTCCTAGGTGAACAGGAGGACCCTCTATTTATCCAATCAAGCTCTTGCAGCCAGTGCTCTGCTACGAACGGCACTTGCCAATTATCTTTGTCCTGAGCGTGTATAGATGATTTAACTGTATGTTGGAATTCAGTTATCAATCCAGCTAGCCGTTGGACATCTGCATTTGGTCTAATTTCATCGTCAGGAGATACGGGTATTAAGGGTAGACCAAGACTATCTAGGGCCTGTTTATATGATGGGTCTTGGCTTTCAAGGAACTCGATTGCTGAGAATAACTGATAACCACGTTTGTTATGGGAAATCAGAAAATTAACTACTGGATTCAATACACTAAGAACGCTTTGCCCTTCATCGCGTAAAACGATTAGTATTTTCTGAAAATCAAGTAGATCAGAGAACGGGAAATAGTTGCTAATTTGGTAATCTTTGCACAAGCTACTCAACAGATCTTCAAGCTTATGAAGAAAAGAGTTTATTGCTTCTCTTCTCCTCCACTGTACTTGCTGTTCCTCTCCGCTCAACCTAACATTTTGCTCTCCAATAGCACAAAAACGATCTATTAATTTTGACAGTTGTTGAGCCTCTGGATCAAGTTGAATTTCCGTAATTGAATTTACAGAGTGCAATCTACGATTGAGTAACTTCAATGCCTGAATATATGAGGATTGCTGACTTCCAATGATTTCAAGTATTGATATGATTCGTTGCCCAAGTTTATTGCGAATACTTGAGTAACTCAAAAGGGATTTCAGTGTACAATGCACATTCTGATAAGATAGGCGACCCGTAAGTATATTACTTCCCTCAAACAAAAGTGTTTCGACTGACTTTACCAATTGATCATCGCTTGGATTTTCTTCCATTAGTAATTGAATTAAATCCACTCCAGCTCTACAGATTTGAGAAATTTCACTGATAAATCCTGGTTGCTCTCCATAAAAAGTATACTCTTCAGTTAAATGTCGAAAACTACGAAGATACTCCGCTAAACTTAGAGCCTCGTCATCTTCATTTGCATCCGTTTTTATACTAGGTGAAGGGTTTGATCTCCCGAGAATTCGAAGGGCTGTTTCATAGTACTTCTTTACGTATGGTATGTATGGTCCTGGAGCCTTTTGGTAATCACCGTATATAGATTTACCATATCCCCTTCCACGGAACGTCGCTAGACGTAGCCCAGCTACATCGCAAAACGGATCTAAATCCAGTGCTTCTAAATAATCACCTATAGCAAGGTTTGCTTGTCCAGATATCTCATAGGCTTGTCCACGAGAAATGTATAATCGTGTCCATTGGTGTATATTTATGGCTTTTGTATAGTCATCTATCGCGGCACTATACTGACCACTTCTTAAGTAAGCATCTCCACGTTCTACCAACGCATAAAGATGATCTGGTGCTAAAGAGAGCACTTTTGAATGAGCATTTATAGCATCATCAAATCGCTCAAGATAAAATAGCGCGTCACCTAGGTTGTAATGAGCTTGTACAAATTTAAGCTCAAGTTCAATTGCTTGTTGAAAACTTGCAACTGCATCCTCGACTTTCCCTAGCTTGGTACCAAAAATAAATCCTCTATAAAAGTAAGCCAAGGTCATACTAGGAGACGATTGCGGCTTACTCTCCGCCTGTGCAATTGAACGTTCAAATGCTGCCAGAGCTTCTTGATAACGATGATCCCAGTAGAAAAGTTGACCAATAGTGAAGGTTGCTAAGAAAGCCATCTCTTCAGCTAGTCCACGGAACATGTAATCTTTAAAGGTCTGATTGGTTACATCAACCATCATTTCCTCTAGTTCCGGGTTGGAGCTTTCTAATTCTTTGTTTGTGACTATTGTGAAACGTGGGCTAAATCCTACCTGATCATACCAACCCCAAATAATAATTGCTGCATTGCAAAGCTCAGCTACCTTTCGTGCCTTCTCATCATCTCCGTCTTCGATAACTAGATTGCGTAATCTTGCCACTCTAAATGTAGAGCCCCCGATTACGGTCATTTCTTTCTCAATAGCCTTTCGAATACGCTCTTCGATTTTCCAACCAATTTGTCCATCCCCATCAAATTCAGCAATTAAAACTAAAATTTCGCTAGCATGAGCAGGGGCAACAGACAGAGGAGCAGTAGTGGGAGCTTTATTCTCGCCAGTGACGACGAGTTTTAGTGTACTCCCGTCACCAAGTCGTATATCACCAGTCCTGAAAACAGTATTGCTATCACCTGAGATAACCACGCTATTTTCTACACTATTACCTACTACAATGTGGCGATCACTCTCCGCACGAGGAAACGGCGAAATCTCTTCCTTCTTGCCATCCTGTTTGAAGGATTGCAGTTGATCTGGGTTATTGGGAGACTGGGACTGGCTCATCTTATACTCAGCAGCAATCGCGAGTTTGTCTAAAATGAAGTATTAAAAGTTTCTACATCAGATGACCTAATGGTTACGGAACTTGTAGCGGGTCTGTATATGATGCTTCACGCTCAACTCCTTTGTACTGAGAATGAACTAGCTAATTGATAACAAAGCGTTGATTAAGTTTGCCAAGGTTTTTACCAAGTACTCGGTAAAAACCGCTCAAAGCCTTTAATTGCGTGCAGATCTATCCTGTTGCAAGCAGTATAACTAGGTTGCAGAGTTTTTTGCTAGTACAGGAGTAAATCTTTGATGAGATCGCAGTTCCACAGTGCAAACTCACACTACCAGCGTCTACAATCTTCAAAATTTACCCTTTACCCGCTTTTAAGAGAGATTTCTACTAGAATAAAAACATTTGTATTACTATGTATCAACTCTGAAAACAGGCGATCGGAGATCCTTTAACGATGTCAGAAGGTTTAGACGCCGTTCTCAAACGCGTTGTGTCTGGCGGCTTGGATGAAGAAGACACCCGAGCATTGCTGCTAGCGGTACAACAGAAACAGGTTGCTCTAGCAACTGGAGAGAGGGCCGTTGCCTTCGGAGCAAATGCCTCTGATGTCGTTGTTATCACAGGAGACAACAATATTATCGTCGTCCTAAATGGCGAAAAAGCAGAGGAAATTGAGCGCGCTGTTCAGGGTAGAGGTAAGGCTCAGTACGTGCAGGATACGGTTTACAGCACGTTCTTTCCAGTCCTGCAGATGCCTCAATATGTTTATGGTGCACCATGCAAGTACAACGACTCAGAGGAACAGGAAGCTAAGAAAGTAATTATACCTACTGCTGGAGGTCCAGAAATCTATCCCTTTTTGATTCGGGATAGAATGGTGTTCTGTTTTCAGGATTTGACCTTCCACAACGGACCCTTTCGGGAACTGATTCGTGAAGGGAAAGTAGAGCGGTATGACGCGATCGACTGGTGGGATGAGCCAGACCGGATGCATTGGTATATGTCGCTGTTAAATCGGTCATTGAACAAACTGACTGGACGTAAAGGGTTGAAACTGGATAAGGAGCATCATCGATATTACTTTGCTCCTGAGACATTAGGGCAAGCCCGAAGAGTCAGTTACCGTCCCCTCAATCAATCAGTCAGTGAACGCAACGTTGTTTGGCAACCAATCGCTAAGAAAACTGGAACTCCCCGACCTTACTGGTTACACCTGGCAGTAGCACTTCAATTTCATCGAGTTGCCAGTGAGCAATGGTGTTTAAGTATTCGTCCTGAAATGCGCGTTACTAAGGACGGCTCGGAACCATTGGATTCTGAAAAAATAGGCAGCCGAGTGACACGCCAGAAGTCTAGGATGTACAACTATGGCTTGCTGACAGAGGTAAACTTTTGGCGGGATTACTTGAGTGGCAGTAAACCTAAAATCATTCTTCCATTTAGCAAAACTCAAAAAATCATCATTTCTACGTCAATGATGCAAAGCGAGGTCAACTGGCTTGGCATTCCAGAAGAATTCGCTAAACCTTTCAAAAATGTTGACTATGAAACTGATCCATTTGATGAGGATGAGCTGATTGAGCTTTTAGGTGACGATGAAGACTCCGGTGAGTGGGACGAGCAAAATGACGGCGATCGCAAAGATTTAAAAGCTGACGACGATTCAATTCTATTTTAGTTATGAGCTATCAACAATCCCTCACAACTCCTGCACTAAGCTGTCAGTATCTTGAAGAACCTTTGCTCTGCTTTGCAGATGGGCAACTGCATATTGACCCCAAGCAAGGCATTCTTCAATTTGGTCCTAAGTCTTACAAGCCCTCAAAGCGACATCCGTCCTCAGTTCGGGTTGGCTGCATTGGTTCAGCAGAAAGCATTGATATGGCGCGCCAATGGCTGATTAAGAATCAGCAGGGTGTTCTAGGGGACGAAAAACATCCTGATTTCCCGGGCTTCCAACGTGATCGTGGCTTCTTCTCAGAGTTGTTGTTCGATGATGACTGGATCGAGCAGTTCAATCGCACTGAGATTACTGACCTGCTGAATATTCGTTCTCCTCGTGATCGCTTTGAAGCAACCATTCAACTATTAGAAGCCAAGTTGGAGCTTTTGTGGCGGGAAGACCAGAAGCCGGAATACATCATGGTCGTATTGCCCGACACGATCGTTAACAAGTGCCGAGTCGCTGACTACTCTGACCCAAAATTAGGTGAAGTCCATCGGGATTTACGCCGAGCTTTCAAGGCAATGGCAATGAAATATCAGATCCCTACACAGTTCTTGCAGATGGAGACGATCGATGGACGGGACAAAGATCGCCCGTCCAAGATTGCCTGGAATTTCTTCACGGGTCTTTACTTTAAGGCAGGAGGCTTTCCGTGGGGACCTGTTGGACTCAAAACTGGTACGTGCTACATCGGCATTAGTTTTTATCGTCCGCTTGGCTCCAACAATTCAACCGTTCAAACCAGTTTGATTCAAGCATTTGATGAGAATGGAAATGGTTTAGTTTTAAGAGGGCATGATTTCACATGGGATGCTGACAAAGAAGGTACTGCATCTCCCCACCTTAGTGAAGAAAAAGCGGCTCAACTGATTGATTTAGCGTTAACAAGGTACCGCGAGGAACGAGGACAATTCCCTAAACGAGTAGTCGTGCATAAGACATCACGGTACTGGGCTGCTGAGAAACATGGCTTTGAAGCAGCTCTGAAAAAGTATGTTGATCAATACGATCTGCTTGCTCTGACGAAACAAAACACTGCCAGGCTGCTTGTTGCCAGCCAGTATCCACCACTTCGTGGGACTCGATTCACCATCGGAGATCTCGACTTCCTATACACGACAGGATTTGTGGCTGATCTAGAACAGTTTCACGGAACTCATGTTCCATCACCCATTCAGATTGCTGACCATGTTGGGTATGACACTCCTAGAGAAGCCTTGATGCGCGAAATTCTGATTCTTACCAAGATGAATTGGAACTCAGCCCGACTGGGAGGTCTCTTTCCAATCACAATCCGATTTTCTAGACTGGTAGGAGACATCATGCGGGAAATCCCACCCGACAGAGATCCCTTGACCAACTTCAAGTTCTACACGTAGCCAAGACTTAGCCTACTATGCCAGATCACCTTGAGGAAGTTATCAAACGTGTAGTAGCAGGAAGTTGTGACGAAGCGGACATACAGGCGATCGCCACAGCCCTTCAGTCTGGGCAACTTTCATTAGTAACGGGAAGTAGAGCAGCAGGAATTGCTGGGGATGCCGCTAATGCAATCGTCATTACGGGGGATAACAATCTCATTGTTCAAGGTCAGGTAGCCGAATCACTTCAAGCGATCTTAGAGCAATCCAATCGACAAAAGGCAGCAACTCTGTCTGTAGATGAACTGGTACAAGAGGTGCGATCGCGCCTGCATGATGACATTCAATGCTTGCATGGCACGATGCCGCTATGGGGTGTGGATCATTGGGTGCCATTGGGTGAGTTATTTGTTGATGTGAACATTTTGGAGGAGGTGAGTAGCAACCAGAGATCGGAGCTGCCTGACCTGTGGCGAGATTTCAACCAGAATCCCGGCTACCGCAGTTTAGATCGCATCGGCTTAGGCAAAGGGCGGCAGCGGGTATCGGGACTGGAGGTGCTGGACAAAAATACCAACTTGATGGTGGTAGGTAAACCAGGTTCTGGTAAGACGACCTATTTGCAGGGGCTGGTGACGGAGTGCAATGCAGGCAATCTACAGGCGTACCGAATTCCGGTGTTGAATCGACTGCGGGAGTTTGTCGATGATGGGCGCGAGGTGGATTACACTGTAGAGCGGTATCTGGAACGGTGCTGGCGGTTATCGACGGTAGAAACTCAGTTAGTGCTGGGTACGGGGCGATCGCTGGTGCTGCTGGATGGATTGGATGAGGTGACGGGGGTGAATGGGCAGGCAATCGCCAAGCAGATCAAACGGTTTGCACGGAACTATCCGCAGGTACAGGTGATTGTGACATGCCGGACGCAAAGCCAGGAGTCGCGGTTTGAGCGGTTTGATTATGTAGAGGTGGCGGATTTTAATGAGCCGCAGGTGATGGCATTTTCTGAGCATTGGTTTCAGACAGTTGGCGCAGATCTCACCGTAGGGCAAGCAAAGGCAACCGTGTTTTTGGATCAGCTTTTTCGGGAGGAGAATAAAGCGATTCGGGAATTAGCAACTACTCCAATTTTGCTGAGCTTGACCTGTGCAGTGTTTCAGCAGACGGGGAAGTTTTACTCGAAGCGTTCTAAACTCTACGAGGAAGGGTTGGAGCTTTTGTTGGAGCAGTGGGACAAGTCGCGAGAGATTGAGCGGGATGAGATTTATCGCGATTTGTCGGTGGAGCGTAAGCTGGAGCTATTGAGCCATCTAGCAGTGAAGAAGTTTGAGCAAGAGCAGTATGTGCTGTTTGAGCAGGCAGAGATTGAGGGATATATTGCGGAGTTTTTGAGGATTGGGTTGCGAGAGAGTCGATGGGTATTGAGGGCGATCGAGTCTCAGCATGGATTGTTGATTGAGCGAAGTCAGAAGATTTGGTCTTTCTCACATTTGACATTCCAAGAATATTTTGTGGTAAAACCATTCTTTGAAAGTGCTGACTGGCAAGAATTAGCTACATATGTTGCAGAGGAACAGTGGCGATCAGTATTTCTTCTTGGAATCGAAATGGCCGAGGCAGAAGCTACCAATTTGTTACATGAGATGAAGCGATCTATCGATAGCTTAGTCGCTGGAGATGAGGAAATACAAGATTTTTTAACCTGGATCACTGGGAAAGCGTTGTCCGTTGAAGTTCCTACTTGGTATGACCGTACTGCAATACGAGCAATTTACTTCGATATAGCTCGTGGCAAAGTTTACGCTGCTTACAGTACTCATGAAGGTGCGATGTTAAGGCAAATTTTCTCTTTAGCTTGGGTTATTGATCCCGAACTAGGTACAGATCTTGAATTAGCCATTGAGATTGGGCGATCTCGCCATCTCTACCGCCTTCATAATCTTGTCAAAGACATTGAAATTTCCTCTTGCCAAATTGAACAACATTGGCAGTTCAATAATCAGCAGGAAGAACTGCTTCAAAAATACTACACAGCAAACAAATTATTTATGGATTGCTTGAATAGCGATTGTAGAATTTACGATTCCATAGGGGAGAAAATTAAGAAAATGGTGTTGTTACCGATCGCCGAAATTGAAAAACGCCAATGTGGAAATTTGGAGAAGGGAAATTGCACTTGACGCAAGCAACGAGCGCTAATTATTACGGTTTTGCTGCGGTCGTGGAATTGATGGTTTCAAAATTCAACAGGTTATCGAGATGCGTGAAACACTTGGTAAAATGCCTGATAAGAAAGTGTTTCAGCACATTTCACCATGAGTTCAAAAGCTTTTTCTGTACGTAAATAGCGACGGAGCGATTGTACTATAAACTTAATTGTCCTCTCATTGTTAGTACCGATTTTACTTAAGCACTCGATTGTGCTCCTCCGAGTGTATTCATTCCGAGTAGTTTCCAACACCCGCACTAAAGCTTGAATGGTTATCTCATTACCAGTATCGATTTCACTCAAGCTATTGGCGGTTCTCCAACAGATATATGAACTTTGAGTAGTCTCAAGTAGCCGCATCAATTCATGAATAGCTCTCTCGTCATTTATGACCCCGACTTTGCCTAAGCTATTGGCGGTTTTCCAACAGATGTACTCGTTCTGAGTGGTTTCAAGCACCTGCATTAGCATACGAGTTGCTGTCTCATTTCCGATACCGATTTTGCCCAAGTTCTCAGTTGCAATCAAACGGGTGTCTTCATCCTGAGTAGTTTCCAGTATCTGTACCAGTGCTTGAATTGCTCTCTCATTCCCCGTACCAATTTCACCCAGCTTATCAATGACCCTCCATCGAGTGTCTTCATCCTGAGTAGTTTCCAGTATCTGTACCAGTGCTTGAATTGCTCTCTCATTATCAGGAGAGATTTTCCCTAAAATACTAGCTGTTATCCAACTAGTGTCTTCATCTTGAGTAGCTTCCAGTATCTGTATTAGTGCTTGAACTGCTCTCTCATTATCAGAATTGACTTTGCCCAAACTCTCGGCTGTTATCCAGTGAACATGTTGATCTTGAGTAGTTTTCAGTATCTGTACTAGTGCTTGAATTGCTCTCTCATTACCCATACCGATTTCGCCCAAACTCTTGGCTGTTATCCAATGAATATGTCGGTCTTGAATAGTTTCCAGTATCTGTACTAGTGCTTGAATTGCTCTCTCATTCCCCGCACCGATTTTGCTCAAGCTCTCGACTGCTCTGCGTCGGATATTTTTATCTTGATTAGTTTCCAGCACTTGCACTAGTATCCGAATCATCCGTTGAGGATCTACGCTGCCGAAGGTAGTTGCTGCCCAATGTATCCTGGCTTCCTCTCTAGGATAATCAAAAAGAAAAGTCCAGCCCTGTTTCAGCCAGTTAGAACTACCAATCATCCACTGAACTAGTTGATTAATGATCGCATCAGCATAGGAGCAATCCTTAAACTCGGCAATACCGGCTGCTGCCAGTAAAAAGGATTGATCGCTATAAAATCCTTTGCACTTATCCTTAAATGTCACTAATGCCTTCTTTAAAGCTTCCTTTTGTGAGCTCAGAGACCTATCTTCACGTCCCAACCATAAAAGAAATACTTCTTTCCAACGAGATTCAAATACCCGATAACTTGCATCAAAATGACTTGGATCTTTAGGTATGTGATTAAGAAAGAAATGCCAATCATCAATTGCTAAGGCTGCAAAGTATTCCTGAAATGTCGGATGGAAGAATGCGTACATTGCCTTCCTTCGATTTTCTATATCCACCCCTACTTGATTCATCCATCCCAACCGCAATGCTATTTGAAACATAGAATCAAGTTCATCCGGCTCACCCAAAAACTCACACACAAACTCTTGGCGTAACCGAAATCGAGTTGCTTCCTTATCAATTGCCTCCCGCGCCAACTCACCCAAAGCCGCATTCAACTGCCTTCGTTGCTCCACTGTCGTTGGAAACTGTTCCCGCTTCCACTCATAAAAATCCGCCACAAACTGCTCATACAGTCCCGCCTTCGTCTCCGGCAGCGTTCCCTCCCCCAAATACCAGTTGAAGCACAACAGTGTCAGCCGTAGTGGATTTTTCACTAAATCCCGAATCCGTTCCTTGCCCGGTGCCTTTAATACTGTACACAAGCGTTCCGCGTGCCCTTCCTGATCTTCTTGCAACGCTCCAAAACACTGCCCGATAAACTGCTCCACCTGCTGCGGGTAGGAAAACTCCAGCGTGCGATAAGTGTCAAACGTATCTAATAACGCATGGCGATCACCATCCCACAGATTCAACCGACAACTCAATACAATTCGCGCTTGCGAGAGCAATCCTCCTATCCTTACCTGTCGAGCAATCTCTGCCAATGGGTTACTGGACGATATCTGCATTTCATCCACCCCATCCAGCAGTAGCCATACCCTCCCCTGCTGACACTGAGTAACAAAAGCATCCTTAACTTGGTCAGAGGCTTCCGCTTGTCCTAGTCTCCGGACAGTAGCTTGCAGCCATTGCTCCAACAAATACGGTTCCAGTTCCTGCCCTCGTAAGTCTGCTAGCGGCACCCAAATGGCGATCGCTCCCTCTACATGCCCACTCACCCATTGGGCAATCTGCTGCAATACGGTTGTCTTTCCCGCTCCCGGTTCACCAATAATAGCAATGCGCTTTCCCCGACTATTAGGGCTTTGCCCGTGCTGCAATACCTGTTCGAGAAACTGCTCGTTTTCAAATCGTTGGGTAATCTCAATTTCTTCATACAGTAGTGAACCCTGCTCAGGAGACACATCTTCCCCTCGCCGAGTCTGACGCTTGCGTTCCACTAATCCTAGTGGAACATACACTTGCTCAGTTCGATAGCTAATCCCCTCACCAGCAGTCAATGGATTCGTCGTGAGCCGTAGTTGTTCGTCTAAAAACGAGCGGCTAACCTGCTGCCAATCAATTTCAAGAGTTGGGCGCAAAATTTCCTGAATTATTGCTCGGAGTGCCTCTGCACCTGCACCTTGGTAACGGCGATCGTCAATTTGCACTCCATCAGCTTGAAAAATGATGTTGAGAATGGTGTTGCCATTACCAGTGGCGATCGCAGCTCCATTTGCATCTCCAGTGATAGCCAGCGATCGCGTTCCTGCCGCTACTGTATTACCTGACATTTGCTGCAATACCTGTAAGTCAGCATCGGAATGAATATCAGTTTTAATTCGTTCAACAATGGCAATCAACTCTTCAGGGGTAAACATAGGTTAAAACAGATGCTAGGGGGCGATCGCAGTTGGCTCCAGCATACTTTAACCCTTTAGTAATCAGTTACGTTCCTTCAACATGAATACTTTCAAATAGCTCCTGATGGGGGCGGGCAAAGCGGCTGTTATCAGATCCACTCACAGGCTGAGCAAACGTGGCATTGTTGCGGATTTCCAGCATTTGATTTTCTTCACGGATCATAGCTGGCGTAAATTGCCAGCGTTGCTTGTGCAGGGCACGAAAGTTTGCCTTGAGCGGTTGTCCCACCTGTCCTGATTGCTTCAGTTTATAGTAAGTTTCTTCTGCCACTCGTCGCACAGCATTCGCAATCTCAGCGGGAGTACAGAGACGGTAATCAGTCAGTAGAATCCGCCACTGATCTTCACTCCAGGGAGACTGCCCGGTTCGTTGTGCCGCCTGAAACTCTGGGAAGTATTTGGCTAAGTGGAGATTGAATACCTCATAGCGTGCGCCATCGTGTGGCAAATCAACAAAGAAAATATCATCCACCCGTCGCTGCAACTCGACAGGCAGCATTCCCAGACGATTGACGGTTGCCATGACAAACACCGGACTTTGATGTTCCTGCATCCAGGTCAGCAGTTTCTGCGACAGGCGACGACTCACCCCACCATCCGCATCTGAGTTCCACCCGGCAAACCCTTTGTCGAAGTCATCAAAGTACAGTACGCAGGGTGCCATCGCTTCTGCGGTTGCCAGCAAAAAGCGAAGGTTTTGTTCCGACTCATAGGCTGTCGCGCCTCGCAAGGCACCCCAATCGGCTGCCAGTAATGGCACTCCCATCTTCTGAGCAGCCAACTTGGCAGCGAGACTTTTGCCTGTACCAGGCGGTCCCCAAAGAATCATGCCCTTGGGAAAGCGCAACCCATAGCGATCGGCGCTGGGGTCAAGCAAGGCACAAATCCTATCCAGTCGAGCATTCAACAACTCCATCCCTGCGGCGTTGGGGACATCAGGTTCCGAGATTAGTTCTAGTCCCCGTCCGCGTAGCTTGGCAAGCTTGTAGTCCAATACCCAATCTGCCAGTGCTGCAACTGATGGCACCAACGACAGCGCCTGCTTGAGTACCAGCACCAGTTCACCTTCTGATAACCCTTGACAAGCACGAACTAAGAGCCTCCCTGAATCTTTCCAAGCGGATGATTCGCAAACTTGCTCAACCAATTGCTGGAGACGATCGCGCCCTGGCAAGGGATAGGTCAGCACTGGAATCAACCCCTGCAAGGAAGGCGGTAGCGAAATCTGCTCTGCCAGCAACACCCAATAGCAGGGAACCGGATTCCAGGTGGCTTGGTAAAAAGCATTGGTAAGTTGATGGAACCGCTGCTCAGTGGGAGCGATCGCGCCTTCGAGTAGAAAAATGCCTGGTTGAGGCTGTTCTAGTAACCATTGCACGATGTCGGTTGCCGCTTGCCCTAGTTCGATGGACTGCAAGCGACACTGACCATTCTGATTAACTACTTGCATGAGGCGTGAGTAGCCTGGATTCCAGAAGTAGACAGACAATTGAAGCTCCATACTCCATTGGTGGAACTGGGTGATGATTTGTTGCTGGTCGGCTGGATAGCACTCCACACCGACAACTCTTAGCTCGTGCTCAACTAGTTTTGACCAGTCTGATAAATGTCTCATTGCTATCAAGGCAGTGCAACAGCATTGACTTTGATAAAGCTCGCATGAGTGTGAACTCCTCTGTCTGTCGGTAGAGCCATCCCACCCACCCGAACTAAAAGCCCGAATTACGCACCACTCTCGTGGTTGTGGGGTTGAACGTTTCATAGGAGAAACACAACTCATGGCAACACCCACTGCTAAAACTCGCACCAACGGAGCCACCAAAACCAGAACGACAGTCACGACCAAACCGACTGCCAAGCCCAGTAATCCTGCCCTTGCTAAACTCACCAGTTGGGTGCGATCGACCTATGGGGTCAACCTGCTTAAGCGTGAAGAAACACTGGCGGTCGCTGCCTACTACGGGCTACGTGAACGCCTGGGCATGAAGCTTCAGACCGAAATTTCACTCAAGTCTAATGGCAGCAAGCGGTTTGACTGGAGCAAATGGAATAGTCAGGTCTTCCCTGGTATCTTCGGACAACCCACCAAACTGAAAGTGTCCGTGGAGCACATGGCACTGGTGGCATCTGCCTTTGACCATGAAATCAGTGAAGACCCAGAGACTGGACTCGCCCAATTGGCTGAGTTCAACCGCAAGTCGCTGGAAGACCGCAAGCTGACCAAAGCGATTAAAGATGGCATTGGCGACTCCATGTCCAATGGCTTTGATGGCGATGAGTTTGAGGAGGATGAGTTTGACGACGATGAGCTGGACACTGAAGCCAGTGATGCCTTGGATGATGACGACGAGCATGAAGCAGACGATGACGATTTTGATGATGAGTAAGGATGCAATTGCCCAAGCGTAAAACCAGACTCGACACAGCCCTGTTCTCAGCAGGGCTTTCTTTTTTGCCGCCCACCCGCACCCGCTTTGGAGTCATGCCCACAGGCAAAGCGTGCGCCGCTTGGCGCGAAAGGAGTGAAGTGCCAGCAGCACCGATGGATGGCAAAGCATCTGTCGATGCGTCTGGCATGAGTTGTGCAAACTCAATTCACCCTTTGCAAATTTAAGGAGTTCAACTAATGGCTACTACTGCCCCTCGCAATACTCACCGCACTCACAAAGCGGTCAAACCGGGCAAATATACCAACGCACTGGAGCAGATTCTACCCGTCAAAGACCGGACACGCTTGATGCTGCTTAGTGTGCTGCGCAATCGTACCGGACTCAAACTTCAAGATCAATTCCGTGCCCAGAGCAAGGATTTTGACTGGGATGAATTCAAAGCGCAGTTTAATGCGGACTACAGCGAATGCAGTCCCAAGCAACTGATGCGACTGCTGAATGAAAAGTTTGGCTTTCACACAGTTGAGGAAGTCCGCACAGCCTACCTCGAACAGTCCAAAATTCGCCGCAGTCGTCAAGCACAGCAAGTGCTGGAAGACTACGACGTAGAGGAGAAGGAGACGGATTACGACGCAATGGATGAGTACGAGGATTAGTCTCAAACTTGCCACACCACTAGCGTATGGCGTTGCCCACTGCTTAACAGTGGGTTTTCTTAGCCCACCCACCCCTTAACCCGTTTCACGGCGATTGTTTGGATTTTATGGATTGTAACTGGCGATCGCCCACCGGACGCACCCACAGTACACAAGCGCCCTGGCTTGCCTTTTGTCCCTGTAGCTCCAATGTCACCCCAAGCTGTTTGGTCTGTTGCTCACAGGGCAGCGTCTTGCCCTGCACGTTGAGTAAATCTCGATTCCACTCCAGCAGATGCTTCGCAAACCTGCCGTCGGCACTCATCGCCCAGTGCAACGCATTCGCTGCCTCCAGCGTCAGTTGGCGTGGTTGACCGGGCGCATAAACTATCTGTGCCTGTTGTGCCTGACTCCAGGCGATACCAAGTGCCCCACCCACCCCAACTGCCACCAGCAAAAGAGTGCCAGCAATCACGGTGGAAGCAGCACTGAAGGTATGCACCAGCTTGTCGAAGGTCGTTTTGCGGATGAGGGACTGCACGGACTCCGCGATCGCTTTCTGCTGCGCTTTAACGGCAGTGCGTTCATACTGCTCTAGCCCTTGCTGATAGTTTTGAAGCTGCCCGTAAACCCGCTCTTCCCACTGGTCAAACAGAGTAGACAATTCCCCCGTGTGAAATGTCAATTACATAGACCGATTTCAAGCATCAATTTTCTCCTCCTTTTCACTACGAAAGTGACCTTCAAATGGATGACCTCGGATCGCATCAGCTTGAAGCGTCAGGTGTAGCTCGCG
>JAHHIE010000096.1 GCA_019358945.1 Stenomitos rutilans HA7619-LM2
GCAGCAAGGGAGTGTCAAGGGCATGGCTACTTTAGAGGGCAACGTACTAGGTTTAACATTCCAGCCGCCAGCGCTTTACCCTGCTCAAGCTAGAGGTTAGCTATCCTTACACCTTTAGGACTACCAAGATATCCACTCTGAGATCGGCACTGCGACAGAAACATCACCTTTAATTGTGTTGGATGACATTCCTCTGCCTCTACACCAGGCTTCATAAGCTTTAATTATAGATGATTGTATTAGAAGGCTCAAGTCTAGCTTCTCAGAAGCTATGCCATTTTTGTACTTCAGGAATGCTAGAAGTCGCCTAATATGCTCTCTGTATTTCCTCAAAGTTGTCTCGCGGACAGGCTTTTTTCGCCATTCAGTAATATTTGTACAGAAATAATTGAACTCGTTAAGCTGGGTTTTGAGTTGAGGACAAATCTCTGACTCAGGAAGATGTAATGGGAAGTCCTCGGTTGGTCTCTCTTGTTTTTCCTTCAAAGATAAAACTAGCTTATGGGTGCCTTCAGGAATGTGTGTGTAGGACTGCTTCTCTTCTTCCAAGTCAGATTCAACCTGAATCGGATCTGCTGAGTACCACCCCTGTTGCTGTAACCATGTTCCAAAGCGATTCCATTTGCTCTTTTCAACACTTTTAGTGTCTTGATTAGCTACCTGAAGATTGGCTTCTTGAAAGATAGGATCTGCTAGAGCAAAAAAACCTGCAAGTGGGATGTTATCAAAAATGTAATTCGTTTTTTTGCCTTGCAGATGCTTCAAATTGTGCATCGAGAGAAATTTACCTAAAACTCGCCTTTTGATAATCGAGCGAACTTCATCCGCTTCACGCTTACTTGTTTGTTCTTGGTACTCGTGTATGGCTTCTAATAAAAAGTTTTTCATCATTACAAGGTTATGTAAATACCACTTTTACTTCGATGTACTAGTCGAAGTGCATAGTCACGGAAACCTGCCTGCTTATTTCTCACCCACCGACGATACAGATGAGTGCAGCGGCTTTCGCATCTATGGGGTGTTGGGCAATGTCAAAGCGTCCCAGCCTGAAATCCTGCTGCGGGTTGGCTTATTTGGGCATGGCTGGACGGTTTCCGTGCCGCAGGTGTTTGAGGTGAATGCCAACCACGGACTCAACGACCTTTGCCAGACGAAAGGGAGTATGTACTATGCCATTCACCGATAGCCTGCTGAACTATGAGGTGATTCACGCCCGCCCGATTGTGGTGCCACCGACAGAAGCCATTGAGTTCTGGGTCGTTGGCTGCGGAGGGACAGGCTCGTTCCTGGTGCAATTGTTGTGTCGGGTGCTGCAACACTTGATTCAGCAGGGGAAGCGTGCAAGTCTGGTGCTAGTTGACCCCGACCACGTTGAGGCGAAAAACTTGACGCGGCAATGCTTTTGTCCAGCGGAAGTGGGATTGAATAAAGCGGAGACACTGGCGGCTCGCTATGGCATAGCGTTTGGGCTGCCCATTCGGTCAATTGCTCAACCCTTCAAACCAGACATGATTGCCCGAAACTACAACACGTTGACGGTGCTGATGGGTTGTGTGGATAATGCCAAAGCCAGAGCCAGCCTTGCCAAAGCGTTAGAGTTTAACTACGACCGCAGCCTTAGAGTGTGGTGGATCGATGGTGGGAACGGCAATCGCTTTGGGCAGGTGTTGATCGGCTCCAGCCTTTCAAACGTTCCAAAGGACTATGAATTTAGTGAATTGGGCTGTATCTGCTTGCCTGCTCCCAGTGTGCAAGCGCCAGAACTGTTGATCAGTAAACCAGAAGAGCACTCAGACAAGCGGCTGTCCTGTGCAGAACTGATGCTGCTGAATGCTCAGGGCTTAATGGTGAATCCCCAAACAGCGGTGCTGATGGCGGAGATTGCGTTGGAGTTGGTGAGTGGGTACTTGAAGCGGTTTGCGGTGTGCTTCGACCAGACAAGCGGTGCTATGACCTCGAAGTACACGACCCAAGCGGCTATAATGCGAGTACTTCGAGAGCACGGGCTAGGCACTGTCTACCAGAGAACTGACCCATGACGACAGTGATTGCGACACCGATCAGTCAAATTAAGCTGGCTCCTGGCAGTGCGATGACGATCGCAGGACTGACCTGGAAAACCTATGAAGCGTTACTGCAAGAACTGGGAGAAGATCGATCGACTCGACTTGCCTATGACCGGGGAGTGTTGGAAATCAGAATGCCGGGAGAACCTCACGAGATTGTCAATCGGCTGCTGGCAAAGATTATTACGATGCTAGCGATGGAGTTAGAGATGGAAGCTAATGATTTTGGCTCGGTAACGCTGAATCGCGAAGAACTCGATCGCGGCATTGAACCGGACTCTTGTTTCTATATCCAGAATGCCGCTAGGGGACAGGGGATGGAAGAAACTGTTTCGGAAGCGCTGCCGCCAGATCTGGCGTTGGAGGTGGATATTGCGAGTTCCTCAGCGAGCAAGATGGTGATTTATCAAGCAATGGCAGTGTCTGAAGTCTGGTTGTATAGGCGGAATACGCTGAAAATTCAGTTGCTTCAGGATGGGCAGTATGGGGATGTCAACAACAGCCGCGCTTTTCCAATGGTCAGTGTTGAGCAGTTGAATCAGTGGATTGAGCTGCGGAAAACTGAGACTGATTTGGCGGTTCTGCGGGAGGTGCAACGTTTTTGTCGGGAATCTGACCAGTAGGCTGGTAGCGATCGCCTCTTTGCCCAAGCGTATTGAAGGGTGTCTGATCGGTTGAGGTACTTACTCAACTAGCGCTCAAACTGCTCTAATGCCTGCTCTAATCCGTAAACCTCCATCTCAGTTAATTGATCAATTAAGTCAAGGCATTGCGATTGAAGCGTAGAGTTTCTAGTACTTTGACTATAGACCTTCACCAGCAGTGGCGTGATGGAGTCTGCTGCTAGATAAAATCGCTCATTACCAGTATTTTTCTCTTTGAGGTTGCCGATGTAGCGATCGCATACGGAGTAAGTCAAGTCTGGAAGACTTGCTGTTGTTTCTTCTAAAGCTCGAATCAAATCATGAGAATTGCGTTTGAAAGCAGGACTTTGAACAAATTGAGTAGCGAGTTCAACATATTGTCCGAGTTCATCTCCTTCTAGGTGAAGAAAGCACCTAGCGGCTTGATCACGTACATTTTCAGCGTCAGCATGAAAGAGTTGGATCAGTGCTGTTTCACAAAATTCTCGAAAATGAGCAGAGCGGAAGTTAGCTACAAATATTCTGGCGGCTCCTAACAGATGAGAATCTGTGCCTAAAAGAAATCGTGTAGCCAGCGGTTTTGCTTCTTCTAGACTTAAAGCTGCAAGACAGGCTTGTCGAGAACCTACTTCCATAACTTCGGGTAAATCAGATGTAATCATCCGTTCAAGGATGGGTTGAAGTAGTTCAAAATGGGTTTGCATAGCGTAGTAAACAAACTGTTCAACAGTCGGTGTTCTAAGCAATGAATCCTCAGTATTGCAGAGTTCTAAAAGTAAGCTGACTGCTAAATCGCGATCGTAGTTTAGCAATGCTGTTAGTGCTTCTGCGACGCAAGCTCTGACAGGCACAGACGGATCTATGACCATCGTTGTTAGAGCTTGCTGAAAATACGCAGCACGATTTTTGTCTACAAAAAGTAGCTTGGCGATCGCTGTCGCTGCGCTGCCTTTGACCGTGTTAATTCCAATTGTTAGTGCATCTTCTCCTGACATATTTTCTGGAGTTAGATCATGCAAAGCATACCAAGCTAAAATATCAAACGCCTCTTGTGTCCAGGAAAGGTTTGCTAACTTGCCAATTAACCATGTCAACCAACGTCCAGTTGGACGATTTGGTAATTGATGGCAATACTGGCAAAGCTGAATTGCGGTTTCTACATCAACGCCAATTTCAGCAACGCCTCGTAAGACGGCATCAAAATAGCAGGGATTAGTGTCGTTAGGAAACTGCTGAACTAAATTGGCAAATCGGCTCGGCTGCTTCTTTGTTTGATCTTCTAAAAGACTAGCTAATTGGCGAGCATCACCCACTAGCTTTCCATTGCGCTCAAACCAAGAGGAGTTGTCTTCATTGGCATAATGAGAAATAGCTTTCAACCACTGAGAATCAGTCAGATGATCAGCAGCTTGGTAAGGCACGGGAGAATCAACAAAATCAGCTTCGATAGCTCTGAGTGGCTCAACTGCTTCTGATGCGTCTAGTAAACCGATGGCTCTGAACTTGCGTCTCCATTCTTGCAAACGTCGATTCGCTAAAACACTTCGTCGCGATGCTTCAATTGCATCTAGTAAAACAAATTGTTCATATCCATACAGCTTTAAACACGCCCGCAAATAATCGCGACTTGAATCGGGATATATCTCCCAGTTGTCGTAGTAGTTTAACAATAAGGTTTCAAGCCTTACGAAGCTTGTTTCGGAGCAGTAAGGAGTAATTGCGATCAAAAGCTGCCGAGTAGCCCAATATGCAGCAGCATGAACATTTCCGTTTCCACCTCCCGAGTAGCCCGTTTTCAAGCGTATGGGATTCTTACAGAGATAAGTGGCGGCTTTATCTGCAAATTTTGGCGCATTTGCAGCGTAGGCGCGAACTAATAAGTACTGAATTGTCTCAAAACTTGAGTCGTCAAACTGTTGATTCACAAGTATCGAGAACTTTTCAGGACAGGCTATTGCAATACTGCATAAAGCCTTTTCCATGCACTCTAGTAATTTGTGCTCGGCGTTGTATCCACCGCCATAGGACTTGAACCACCAAACTGAATCTAGCCAAGGCTGCTTCCCTTCACGTCTTGCCGTTAGCTTCAGAACGCGCAACATAAATGGGAGAATGTGCTGGACAAACGCTTCAGGCGCAGTCTGAACAACTTCTGCTAAAACTGATTTGTCAAACCTACTCCGAGGAAAGCTGTCACCATTAAAATCAAATATCTTGGAGTTTGGTATTGCAACAGTCAAATCCAGCCATCGATTGAGGTAGCAGGCGATGGCTTCACACGCCCAGTCCGGTTTCTTCTTCAATGAATAAATTTGCAGCCAAAAATCTTCGGCATCACTTACTATATCTTCTTGCTGATCGCATATGCCTTCCTGAATCAACCGCAGGAAAAGTTCAAACAAACAACGGTTATCTGCAAGCTCAGATCGATGAATAAATTTTTTGAGTCGATTAAACCAGATTTCTGATGTACCAACAAATGGCTCTACTAGCTCTACTACGCGCTGTGATGCTGAACTCTGAACCGCTGATAGAATGGAAACCGCTTGCTCAACAAATTCTTCATCCTCACTCTCTAGCCACTGCTTGATGATACCAATAGAATCTAAAAGCTCAAACCAACAAACAGAACTCCGGAATGCTCTCCAAGCTTGCTGTCTGAGTACATGATTCGATCCCTGGATTAATGCTGAAAGGATGTACCACTCTTCTGTTTTTGGATTGGGTAGGGATGCCAACAGTGCAAAAATGACTTGCTTTAGATGAAAGCGAATATCAGTGTTTTTCAAAAGCGTATCCAAATCGCTGATGTACTGTTCAAAATCAGCCTCACGCTCATAAAGTAAAATTTGGCGCACCTGAGCGCGTTGAAATAAGTGCTGTTCACCACTTTGCAAAAATGACAGCACAGTGTGACCACGGGCAGCAAAACGACGGGCAAAAGCATAATCGAAGAAAGCTTCATGAAAAAATCGAATCCGTTTCCCTTCCCACGCTAAGACATGCTCTGATGCCATCGCCATCGCATCATCTGCATAATCATCAACAGTATTTTCAGGAACAGACAGTTCTTGGCTCTGTTTACTACTCATGTGATCGCACAGGAGGTCAATTACCTCCGTCCAATGTGCTGCATGACCAAGTCGCTCTCTAACTCGAAACTGTTTATATGCCCAAAACTGCTCAAACAAATCTTTAGCAGTTGTAAAACTCAAAGAGTCAACACTTGTATCTTGTGATATTTCGGCTAGTAGGCTGAGGTGAAGGGGAATAGATAACAGATTCAACTGCTTATCTGTCAATCGAGGTGCGTCCAATCCAATCTCCGTAACAACCTCCCTCACCTTCGTATGATTAAGCCGATTTACAGATAATGTGTCTGCAATCCCCTTTTCGCCTGTCAGTTTTTTGAACCGTGAATCATTATCTAAATCAAATTTACGACAGACTAATAACAAGCGCATATTCGGATATGCCTGAGCCTGCCTGATAATTTGTTCAATGCAGGTAAAAAACGTAGTGTTGCGTCCAGAGACTAAGCTGACTGCATCAATTTGATCGATTACCAAAATACAATCACGACCTTGTGCAATCGTTGCTAAAACAACAGCTGGAGAATCGGGTAAACCTAGCTGATGCCCAATATTACTAGGCATCGGTTCTGGATTAAGATTGTCAATGCGAAATGCGAATAGCGGTAAACCCTGCTGCCGAAGTTGCTCGACGATTTGCAGCGTTATCCCAGTCTTGCCAACCCCCGCTTCCCCAACCAGCAAAACGCTGCGTTTTCCCTCCGAGCGGGTTAGTCGAGTAAGAGCATCTTGAACTTCATCTCGCAGAATCGTATGACCAGCGATCGTCATTTCCTGCAAAGAGGAAAGGTAAGATTTGTTGGCAGCTTCCACAGCCGCAAGGACATGAGGATCGTTTCCCCACTGACGGCGGCGGTAGCCCCGCTCATTCAAGTAGTGCCAAATATCATGGGTCGTGAGATTACGGTGAATTTTTTCTAGGGCTAACTCTGCTAGCTCAAGTCGAATAGCTGTTGCATCACCTTCCACTAAAGCCGCAATGCGACTCTCAACAGTATTCAAGAGAATTCCTTCGCTTATTGTTTCAACATGAATTCTTTGAAGGGCTTCATAGGCTTTAGAAGAGAGGCAATTGCCCCAAATTCGACAGAGCTTACTGAAGTTGGTGGACTGTTGATTAGATTTTAGAAACTCATGATCGAATTCTACCCATGAGATAGAACTCTTTGCATGGTTAGATAGTTCATTCAACTGATCTGCATCCTGGGTAGATACAAAAACACAGTAAATATTTGGGTCATTAAGGCTTTCCCAGAAATCTGACAAGACTTGAACTTGATTGTTCTCTAAAGCGCTCAATGTCCAATGCCCAAGCCCTGTTTTCTGTCGTTTGACCTGATGGCACTCGATTTGATTGCCACGCTGTAAGAAGAACTCGAAAGCATCTTCTCCTGGTTTTTCAAGGCGAATGGACTCTGCCTTCTCGTCCATAACATCGATCATGCAGAAAACAGTCCATCGACCTTCGTAGCGATTGCCAAGTTTATCGGTCGCTCCACCAGTTAAGGGCATACCAGTCTTAATTCAATTGGGCTATGTTTACAGGTACTTAACTTAAAGACAATTGACGGTTCCACTGCTAGGTCAGTCGATCAATTGCCTAGAGCAATCATAGCCACTTTCTAAGGGAACTGAGGATGCATTGGCACCTCTAGAGCATGCTTTAAAGCTTTTTGATGTAGCACAAAGTACTAAGAATTCCTGATTCTCTCACCCTTCAAGCCGCTCTCATTGTGGTGACATGACCGATTAATAGCACGATCGCCCTTGTCCCATCCGATAAAACGCCTCTATTCCTGCTTTGCTAGCTGCTGGACAAACGCTGCCTGCTCTGGCGAAGCCAACCCTTCCTGCAACACCATTAGCACTCGCGCCATATCCCCTGCCAACAAAGCCTCTACTGCCAGCCACAACCCTGGAAAGACCCGGCTGCAAATCACACCATACTCATCAACGGGCAACGGCACGTACTCTCCTTCCTGCAAATAAAACCAGTCCAGCTTTTGCTCAAAGACCTGCCAGACGATGTACTCCTTAATGCCATTGCGACGATACGCACGTTTTTTATCCCCCAGATCGATCGCTGCGCTACTTGCCGCAATCTCTGCCACCAATTCCGGTGCCCCTTCCACATAATCGTCTTCACTCAGCCGCGCCTGCCCACCGCACTGCTCCTCAATTAGCAACACCGCATCCGGTTGCGGTTCATTGTCCAAATCGAGGCGCACGGTTGGATTGTCGCCTAACGCAATACCGGGTGTTGCACTTTCATATACGCCTAACCAGGTGATTAAGCGCCCATGCGGTTGACCGTGACTTCTAAACCGTAAAGCCGCTGCCACGTAGACTACTCCTTCAATTAATTCGGCTTTTTTCAGATGAAGCATGGCATTGTAGCGCCGCTCAAACTCATAACGGTTCAAGCGATCGCCACTTTCCAGTTGAGGCAGCGGTAACGGCTTCTGTTGGGGCGGTGTTTTGACCATCGTTTGTTGAGTAAGTCCAGGTTTCCAAACCGGCATCTTTCAATCATACCGGCTATTTCTGCAACTCTCCTCTCAGGCGGTCTCGCGCTTCTCCTTGCCCCTTTGGGGCGGCTTCGTTAACAGAGACACGAAGCGATCGCCCCTGCACCATCCGCTGAAACTCCTCTGCCTTGGCAAAATTCATCGGCTCACCCACTTCACCCGTTTCAAAATTGCCCTGACACACCAACCGATCCTGCTCATCCCGCACCGCGTAGTCGCCACCTGCCATCACGGTCGCTTGCCAGCGTGAACCAATCGGCAATTGAACCGTTTCTGTGGGTGAGGGCAAGCGGTGATAGGTTTGAGCGATCGCCTGTGCCAACAATGCTTGCGTCGATCGCTCCCCATTCCTTTCCTTTTGCTCCGCTGCTTCAACCACTTGCAGGGACTGCCGACCCGGTAATGGCGACAGACTTTGGGGTGTTTCCTCCGGTTGCAGATCTACCTGTATCGACTGCGGCTTGACCTGAAACTGCACCATTGAACGAGTCGATTCTGCGATTCTCCGCTGGAGACGTTGCACGAACGCTGCCTCAAAAGTGGCTCCGATCGGTAGTTTAGGTGTCTCTGGGGCAAAAGTTCCCAGGATGCCTCCATCCACCACTTTGAGTACGGGCACCCCATGCATCGCATGGTACTTGGGATGAGTGGGGTCTAGATCATAGGGCACCACCTCAAGCTGAAGCCGATTGCGCCAGCGCGAGAAGTCCTCGGTTGCATAGTCGTTGTGAGCAATGCCAATGACTTTAATCGTCTCGATTTCAAACTCCTGAAGCTGCTCGATTACCTGCTCCGTCCTCAGCATAGCCGTCGCCATACGGAGTGTGGCAGAGGCGAGTCAGAAAGCCTTCCAAGGTAAACGTTTCAGCCATTTGCTCTGTCCTAAGCTTTCTGACCAAAGCGATAGATGCCAGCGCTGCCTTGCCCGTATCCCCTTCCCATTGCGCCCATGTTAAATCTGCTGGAGGCACTACCCGCAGATCATCGGGAAGCTGGTCGATGTCAATCATCTGGTTGCCAAACGCCTGCTGCAAGGCGGCGGCGTTACGCTCTGATAGGTTCGGCAGGTAGAAATCCACCACTGGTAAAGCCGCGTTGACCACTGCTTCGTAGCGGACGTGACGAGCCTCCAGCGTGTTCATCCAGCTCTGAGCGCGATCGAACGGTACGCTCAACTCGTATGCCTCCACCTCATAGGGACTGCTGGGCAGTGTGAACGTGCCCTCGTTAAAGGTAATCGGCAGCGTCTTTGCTACCGCAAGCGACTGTTTACGCGGTCGGTCTAACTCAGGACGAGTATGCTGGGTGTGCCAGATGGCAGCGGCAACTTGACGCTTCTCATCATCAGTGGGAAAGGCTTCATTGATTTCTGCCCGATAGGATTCGTACAGATTGCCCAATGCTTCCCGAAATGCCTCCGCATCCTCTCCTGTCATCGCTCGGATTTGAGCCGTTGCCTGCTTTGCCCGTTCCTTCAGTGCCTCTGCCCAGTCGAGTGCCTCTACATCCAGATCTTCGCGCTCAAACAGATAACGGAAGTGCTCACGGGGCAGCGTTCGCGGAGCGTTTCCGTAGGAAATTCGCAGTTGGGTAGCTTCCCAGAGCGGGTTAATCTGCTCTGCGATCGCACACAGCACCGAAACCTCACTCTGTTCTGGTGCCTGAGTTGGTAGCCCAAACTGCCGATACAGACGCGGATTTTTCTGGAAGTCGAAGAAGGGAGAGGGATGATCCTTGCGCCATTGCTTGGTGTCGTCCAGCAGCGATGGATCGATCGTCTCTAATCGCTCGGCACTTTTGGGTGCATCCACCTCTACTTGCAGAGCTGACATGAGGCGCGTCAGGAGTGTCTGTTGCTCACGGGCAAACTGCTGCTGCCCGATCGGTGAAGCCGCTTCTTCTGGTGTGGGTAACGAGGTATGTACCCGACCAATCAGCGTCGCAACCCGACCAATACTGTTTTGGCAGACCGCCGCCGCAACTTTGGGCAGCGTATTGTAAGCGCAGTTGCCGTTCTCATCCTGTACTTCGGTGTAGGGGATCTTTTGCCGTTTGACGACGGGTGGAAAGTGCCTCGGTTCTCCAGCCCGGAGTGTTTCTTTCGCAAGATGGGGTAGCCACTTCGCAGGCGTAGCAATCAGTTGGTCACCATCAAAGTCGCACTGGTGATACTCTGCCGCATCCCTGGGATTGATCCATACTGCCCCTTTCATCGCACACAGCTTGGGGTCGTGGGTATTGCGATAAAGGCGAATGTTGTCTGATGAAACGATTGGGTAACGAGTGACAACGACATCGCCTTTGGGCAGGTGAGGCGCACAAATCGTGCCACGGGGTAGATCCTGTCCAGGCTGTGCCATCCCCGAACTGTGTTGAAAGCCTGTATTGACAACCAGCTCCCGCCAGCGGTTCGCTACCTGGGATTCCATAAAGTCTATAACTTTGGGCGCGTAAAGCAGCAGTCCGTGGCGGTCATGGCGCAGAATCGAAATCATGCGAGACTCCTGACGTTCGCCATCGGCTGCTCCGTCCTCAGCATCATTTTGCTGCCGAAACTGCTGTTGCTTGTCGTGCTGGTTAACCAGGTATTGAGCCAGCTGAAGCGGATTACGCTGCCTGTCTGCCAGCTCGTGGGCTTGCTTCAAGGTAGGTTCCAGGAAGTCTGCCAAGATTGCGTCTTTGGTGTACCACATAGAAAACTGCCAGGAATTGCTGTAGCGAGACACTTCGGCATTAGCACGATTGCCAAAAGCAACTGAGGGGAGTTGGTAGTCGCCACAGGGTAAGCAGTCATCCAACTGATCTTTACGAATGCCCTTAATTGAAGACCGATCCATCACCAGATCGACATCGGGTGGTAACGTGGGATCGACCAGGAGCGTTCCTTTCGCCAGAAAACTGATGGTAGGCGCTGCTTCTTGACCAGCCTGACTCGCATCGTAGGCCATCCGAAACTGAAAGGGGCGATTCTCCGTTGGAGACACTGCGTGAACGCGGGAAGCGCCCTCAAACCCCAGCGATTCAAACAACTGAGGTGAGATTTTGCCGTGACAGTCATGGGTTTTGAAGCTTGAATGGTCGGGGTTGGCGTAGTCTACCAGCTTGAGGTTGAGGTCATTGAGTGACGTGATGCCCTTGTAGCAATCGCTTACCAGCAGCGACCCATAGCGGCAGGCAGTATCGCGCTCGGTGGCGAAGAATTGAGTCAGTTTCTCTGCCAGCGCTTGATCAGCAAAATAGAAATTCTTGTCAGAGCTGAACACCAGCTTGCGGGTGATGCCATCCTCAAAGCGGCTAGCTTTCAAATGCTTTGCATCCAGCGAATCCCGATCAAGTTTGACCAGCAGCAAAGACTTCAGCTCGTCCACTGCAAAAAGCTGTTCCAGTAGGGTATGACGAACCACCTGCGGCTCCAACCATTTCCGATCGCCCTCTGGTGTGACATAGCAGGTGGGAATCGAAAGCCCGCTGCTTTCTAACCGAGTCGTTTCCATCTCCACCTCATAGCTCTGGCAGACGCGGACGCTTTAGCTGCCGCTGCTTTTGAGACCGCTGAGTTGGTTCGTCCCGTTGTTCAGCCTGAGCCGTCTGTTCTGATGTCGGTGTCAGATCCTGAAGCAACGATTCCATTTCATCATGGGAAATATCACATTGTTGAATTTGAGGTGGTTTATTGGCTGTCAGCGTTGCAGCCAGCACCTGATGGCTGTTGCCGACCTCATAGCCTGTGAGCAAACGAAACCCATCTGCTTGCGGTTCCGTGACTTCAAACTCGTACTTGGGATTGCCGTCGCCATCTGCCCAGGCAAAGCTGACCGGGCGATCGCTGTCTTTGCAGGTCTAATCTCGAAACTTCAGGTTTGGATGTGCAAGCTTTGATCACTGAGGCTGACCTATCGGGTTCAAAGGTCGAAACGCTGAGTTTGATAGTCGGAATTTTGAGCCAAAAGGTCAATGTCGCCAGTTCTGATCGGCAAATTCCAGATTCTAAGGTTGGAGTGTGAGGCTTAAAGGTCGAAGTTTCAAGCAACAAGGTGATGCCCTAGAGATTGGGGCTAGAAACTACTTGCATGGAAAGTAATATTTCAAAGCAATTTAAGGCAACGCTGACTGTTTCTGCAACTCCTTCTGTAGTACCTGGTGTGCTGTAAGAGCCAGCCTGTGATTTGGGAAGACCGTCAGAAAGTCCTCCAAATCCTGAAGTGCTACATCAATACGCGGTGCAGGTACGCCTCGACGGAGAGCATCTCGGTAGAAGTGTTTGGCTTGTTCGTCTTCCCCTGCTGCCAGGTGGTACAACGCTAGATTGAAGGTGTTGTTCCAATGCGCTGGATCTTTCTCATAGTCTGCTCGTGCAAGGTGTATCGCCTGAGCGAGATCGGTTTTGGCAAGTTCTACCTGTCCCAACGCCTGGTACGCAACGGCGCGATCGTACAGTCTCCAATCATTCTCAGCATCTAGCTCAACAATACGATTGAAATCAATTAAGGCTTCTTGATATTGTCCAGTGAGTAAGTAGGTTTCACCACGCTCACAAACTGCCCAATCATAATTCGCATCTAGCTGAATCGCGCAATTAAAGTCTTGCAGCGCCTCCTCATAGCGTTCCATTAACCGATACGTCTCACCACGATTGGTAATTGCCCAGGCAGCTTTGGGGTCTAGTTCAGTGGCAAGATTAAAGTCTTGCAGTGCTTCCTCATAGCGTTTCATTGCTCGATAAGTCAGACCACGATTGGTAATTGCCCAGGTATATTTGGAGTCTAGCTCAATGGCAAGATTAAAGTCTTGCAGTGCTTCCTCATAGCGTTTCATTGCTCGATAAGTCTCACCACGAAGAACGCTTATCCAGACGGCTTTAGAGTCAAGTTCCATTGCTCTGTTAAAGTCCTGCAAAGCCTCCTCGTAGCATTTTTTCTGTCGATACGTCCATCCACGTACAGTAATTGCCCAGACATATTCAGGATCAACATCAATTGCCCAATTGAGATCTTGCAATGCTTCCTCGTAACGCTCCATTAAATGGAACGTCCACCCACGATTGGTAATTGCCCATGAATACTTGGGGTCAAGCTCAATGGCTCGATCAAAATCCTGCAATGCGTCCTCATAGCGTTTCATTAACTGATACGTCTCGCCACGATTAGCAATTTTCCAGGCAGATTTAGGGTCTAACTCAATGGCAAGATTAAAGTCTTGCAGTGCCTCCTCATAGCGTTTCAATGATTGATAGGTTTGTCCACGACTGGCAATTGCCCAGGAATATTTGGGGTCAAGCTCAATAGCTTGATCAAAATCCTGCAATGCGTCCTCATAGCGTTTTGCCAAGCGGCAAGTTTCCCCTCGCCAACCACGAGCAATGGGTTGCCATTGCCGATCAATGTCAGGATGATCTACAAGCGCTTTAAACATGGCGATCGTGACTTCGTAGCGATCCTCGTTGTAGGCTTTTAGTCCCTCAACCAGTTGTTCGCCCCACCGCTGAAGTTCTGCTGCCCCCGTATCTCCGCCTGCCTGCGCCATAATTCCTGCCCATTGCTCGGCAAACTTGCGCTGATTTTTCAGCGCTGCTAGAAACTCATTCAGGGCAATGGGTAAATGCTTTTGGGGAGCCTGACAGAGGCGGTGATATAGCACATTCAGCGTATGGGTTTGCCAGGTTGGATCGCGTTGACATTTTTCCGCGTCTAATTGCAGTGCATTGCGCTGAGTATCGTAGTAGTCTGCCAATTTGCCATGCAGGTCAGCCCAACTTTGCGGAGAGGTCAACCGCTTATGACGAAGCATTTGGGTTTTCACCACTTCATGATACGCCCATCCATCCGTGCGTTCCCGCACAAAGGGCTTCTGCTTCAGCCATGCAAACAGGTCATCGGCTCCGTCCTCAGTCCGCAACTGCGCGATCACATCCCGATTTAAGCAGCGAGGCAACGCTGCATCCAAAGCAACTTGTCGCCGTTTGGGGTCTGTCTCCCATTTCAAAAATCGCTCCACTGCTTTTCCACTGGGATCACCGACCTGATTTGGATCGTTGGGGCTGCCATCTGCCAGCATCGCTACCAGCAGAGGGAAACGACCGGAGAGGTTCAGAATCACCTCAACCGTCCGATCGTCTGTCACTCCCTTACGAACCAAATACTGTCTGGCATCCTCTTCGGAAAACGGTTCCAGCGGTAGCCGGACGATAACCCCTTCATACTCTGCCCAACGGTTACGGTTTAATTCGTCGCGCCCCGCAACGACCAGTAAAACATTTGGCGGTACGTTACCATACTGACCTTGCAACACATCTCGTAGCCAACTATCCAGAAATTCCCCCGTCTGCTCATAGGTGTCGAACATCAAGGTTACTTCTGTTTTCTCTGCTACCTTGCCCCAATCCTCCAAAAACAGAGGAGTCAATACCTCCATCGGCTCTTTTAACAAGCGCACTTCATCTTTGTTCGTCAGCTTTTTGGCAAGATAGGCAGTCCATTCTCCCGTCTGGGTGGCGAATGCCTCTTCATCCACAAAATCCAAAGCAATGCCAGCACCGGGAACCTGCCGTCCCAACTTAACGGCTGACTTTGCAATGGTGCGTCCTAAAAACGCCGAGAAGCCTTGTGGTGCCTCCGGGTCTGCTTCCAACTCAGCCCGTTTCTGCCGATAGACTCGATACCGTTCGCTAAACTGGGTTAACTTATGTCCCTGCTTCTCCAGGTCTTCTGCCAATCGTCCCATTACTCCGGGAACATCTCGTTCTCCTTCGTCGATGTAAGCGGTAATGCCTTTGCTCTTTTCTGCGATCGCTCGAAATTGCCCTAAGAGTGTCGTTTTACCAACCCCTCCCTGCCCCCAAATGTTGAACAAGAAACGGCGGCGCTCATCCTCTGGTCTAAGCTCCAGATTCTGCCGGAACAATGCCACCTGATCCTCTCGTCCCACAAAGCTCGACTGCTGCCGTTGTCTAAGAATCTCCTGAAAACTTTTGGGTTTCTTGGATGAGTTCATGCCGATACAAGCGCAATAACGAACAGTTTGATTCTGGCAAATTTTCTCTGAATATTCATCAAATCTCTATATCCTCCTGGATTCTCAGCATCTGTTCACGAAACGTTGCCTACAATACTGGAGCTTTCGCCCTTTAACCTTGAAACCCACACCTTTTTGCTCCAAAAGAAAAGCTCAGAACCTGAAACGTTGAGCTTTTTGCTGCAACATCCGAGTTCTGAGCTTGAACTTTGCACTTCAGCGGTCAAACCGCCGAGCGATTTTCTAAACTGTTGCCCCTTGCGGCTCCACCTTCCGAGACTTCCGCGTAAACCGCTTGCTCATCTCATCCGCCACCGCATCTAGCCCCGATCCTTTGCCGCTTGCCTTCGCAAAATTGTAGACCAACAGTGCCGCTGCATAGGCATCACTGCCCACCGCCACCACCGTATCGTCCACCAACTCCTGCAACTGCGTCAGCGCCAGAAAAATCGGATACAGCGATTCAAATAATTCTACGTCCCGCTTCATCTCATCCAGGTCAAACGATCGCGGCAAAAAGTCCGGGTTCTGCCGTGCCACTTCCAGCGCCTTACTCACAAACGCCCGACTCTTATCGCCCATCTTCGGTAGCGATCGACGTTCCTCTGCCGTCAAATCCAGCAAAAACGGTAGCTTCTCTTTGAGCGTGGCAATAGCGGCTAACACCGTATCTCGGTCTGCTTGCGTCAACGTTGCACTGATTTGGTTGGTTGCCATGAGTAGATCTCCCCGGCTAAATTTACAGCCTTCAGTGTGCCCAAAAATCTCATTTCTCCATCGCTGCTGACCCTCTGTATGGATGGTGTAGGTGCAGAAACGAGTGCTCATTGTGGTCGATCGCCTGAGTGATCTGCTGGTACTCTTTCTGAGCGTCAAGGTGAATGATTTGGCAACACGCAAGACGACCTTTTTGCAGTTGGTTGATGGTCGAGCGGTTGCCATCCGTGAAGCAGCAGACACCTACCGTACACCTGACCTGGTGAAAAATGTCGCGCGGCAGTGGACGATTCTAACCTGGACTTGGGATAGCAAACTTCCCGGCACGAGCAAGCCAGATGCGGGGCAGAAGGTTGGCAATGACCGCCTGACGACAACCGCTTATCTGGCATCCTTTCTCTTGCAAGGGAAGACCAAACCCAATGGCTCCAGCTTTCGAGCCGAGTCACGCAACGCGATCGCTCAATTAACACCAGCCGGTGTATTCAGCGGCAGTACCCGTTCCACCATCCTCATTAGCTATATTTCGGAGCCGCGAACCGTGGCACCGGGTCGCTATGAAGTGGATATGGTGGCTACCCGTAATGTGATTGATCAGTCGGGGCGAATTGAAGAAATTCCTTTCAATCGCACGTTTGTTCTGGATGCTGTGGATATCCCCCAATCACCGTTGGGCAAGGATGCCACGGATGTTGAACGAGCAGTCTACAACGTTCGAGAAGCCGGACTTGAAATTACCGAGATTAAACCGTTTAGTCCCAATCAACCATGAGTGATCCAACAAACCCGATGCAGGGGCTTCCAGACGAAGCGCCAGCCCCTTCGGCTACATCCAGTCAGGCGAGTCAGAGTATTGACCCCACGGAAGCGGCGCGACTCGCTGGCTATAACCCGGCAGAAACAGAGCAGCTGGTCGAGTCAGCCTACAAGTTGGTGCAGGCGCAAGAGGGCGGTGATACTCGACCCAAACATGAAAACCCTTTGGTGCGGCTGGCAACGGTGGCGCTACCTATAGGTGTAATTGGCGGCGGTGCCTTCGGCATCTGGTTTCTGTTCATGGCTCCCAAAGGTGATAAGCAACCCGAAGTCATTGCGTCACCCACACCCACACCGACCCTTGCCACGGACAACGAAGGTACGCTGAAAAGCCAACTTGCTTTCCAGGATCAGCAGGCACTCGTGGAAAAAACAGAAGCAAAGCCAAACAAGAGGAGCAAAGATGCGAAGGAAACAGAACGGCAATCTACCCGGTCTCGTCGGGTCGCATCGGTGTCTGAACCAGAGACAATCCGCAGCACGCCTCCTGCTCGCCGTTATCCCACATCTGTAACGGCACGATCGGCTACACCCGCTGCGACTCCTCCCAAACCAGAGTTAGTCGATCCGTTTGCTCGATGGACTGCGTTGGCGAAACTAGGACAGCAGGGCGCAGAAAAGCAAGGAACCTCCGAAACCACTTCAGAAGCGGTTGCTGCCAGCAATCAACCGACGGGTAATGCAGGCATGAACGATCGACTGATTCCAACCGTGCAGGTAGGCATGCAGTCCGCAGCGGCAGAATCATCAGAGGAGCCAGACATTACTGAGCCTCATGCGTTGCCGGGATTGCTTCAACCACCTATGTTTCAGTTTCCCACCAATACTCAAACTGTTGTCGCTTCTACTAAACCATTCGGAGGGTTGGGTTTCGGTGATGCGTTGACGACAGAAGAACGGATCTTACAGGCTGACATCGATATAGCACCAGCGGCTCAACCAGGGCGTGTTGCGATCGGAACAACGGTGTCAGCCAGAGTTGTGGTACCGATGATTGCCAGTCAGGATAGTAAAGGACTGGGACGCTTTGTGGTGGAACTGACTCAGGATGTTCCGGCGATGGATCGCAGCGTTGCCTTACCTAAAGGAACTCTGCTCATCACTGAGATTACCAACTTTGAAAAACAGACCCATCTGGTGAATCAGAGTGCTGTCGCGATCGTCTACAAGGATCGACTGGGCACAACTCAACAGCAACAAATTCCAGCAGAGAGTTTGCTAGTGAGAGGGCGAGGAGGTGAACCGCTGATTGCCACCTCTAACAGCGATCCGGGTGGTGCAATTGCCGGACAGGATCTTCTGGTTTCTCTCTTAAGTGGGCTGGGCAAAATTGGTGAAGTGGTGAATCGTCCCCAAGAAGATAACACGATCATTCTGGATGGCTTAAGCAGTTCTCAAGTATCCCGACGCACCACCCGTGAGCCGAATTTGCTGGCGGCAGCTTTGGAAGGCGCGTTTGGTGTTGCCGCCGATCGACTCCGCCAGCGCTCGGATAAGGCAACTGAGGCGTTGCTCTCGCAACCGAAAGTCCTGGTCGTCAAGCAAGGCGAGGAGGTATCGGTGATATTCAACACCTTCTTTGAAATTCAGAGGTAGCGCATGATCAAGCAAACTCCACCCTTGCTGCTAGCGCTGAGTGTTGTGCTGCTTCAACCCATTGGGGTTATAGCACAGGAGATGATGCGTGTTTCTCCAACGGCACCTACGAATCAGCAACAGACAATGACAGTGAAGGTCTGGGCTGGACGGGCAACCGCGATCGACTTTAGTGCGGTTCACCAACGCATCAACCAGTGTGGTGCTGGGTGATCCCTCACGCCTGGTCTACACTGCCGATGCACCGCTTGAATCAGGTCAAGCCTCTACACTTTTTCTCAAACAGATTCAGCCGCTTAGGTTTCCGGGTGCAACGACGGCAACTTTGACCAACCTGCTGATCAAAACGATCGATTCTCAGGGTAGACAACAGCTACACAGCTTCAATGTGGTGGCTGCACATGGTTCACCAGAATATAGTAATGTGCAGGTGTCGAGAACTGCTGCGAAAACGAATTCGATCGCACCAACGCTTTCCACTCCAGCATTGTTGGAGCGGGTAGAGGCAGGAATACAGGTGACGATCGCTCGTGGACTCGCTAAAGCGGATGATCCACTCTTTGATCGGGTAAGGCAGTTTCTCAAAGATGTCAGGGGCGGAGATTCCATGCAAGTTGCTGCAAACCGAGCAGGTATTTCGCTGGCGTTGCTACAGAAATTGAGTCGTCTGGGCGAATGAAGCACCCGTTCTAACCTGGGTTCTCGGTGTGTTTATCCAACAATTGCTGGAGTAGGCTGTCAGATGCCCAGAAGGATGTGTTTTGAAGGCTTTGAATAGCGGTAGGCAGATCGATCCGTTTCATCGTTGCAGCTTGATCTAGAATGCCAAGAATGCCCGTGATGACAAGTCCTTTTTCGAGAGCAGCGCGACGGGCTTTCATGTCATCCAGCAAGAGCAAATTTGCCTTGAGTGCTTGGGCTAACAGAATGGCTTCCCGTTCTCCAGGGTCGAGCGTAGCGACGATCGCATCTGATGGTTGCTTAACAGACTGAATTTTGAGCCAATCAGGCGGAGTGGCAATCCAGTTTTGGACGGGGGCAGGAGCAAATGCATCATGCAGTTCGTTGTAGACGGCTTCAGGAATGATGATTTGCTGAAACAATTCCGGGTAGTGCTAAAGAGGTAAGGATGCATTGTAGTGGTGAATGAAAAACCAGATCGCTCCAATGTGATTCTCCAGCTTCTTAGAAAACGAAAGGGTTTTGCGAACCAAGCGTGAGATGCGTTGCCGT
>JAHHIE010000097.1 GCA_019358945.1 Stenomitos rutilans HA7619-LM2
ACTATTGTGAGAGTTTGATTCTGAGATGGGTTGCGAGACAGCAGGAAGCCGATGCTGCCGTCAAGGCGCGATCGCCCTTCTCAATCTCTCTTTTGCCACCGTTTGTGAGACACTCCCAACTGGCACATCCATATTCTGTACTGCTGATGTACTATTGCGAAGAGAGGGATTCTGATAACGTTAGATAGCAACTACTGAATGATGTTGTCTGGAAGACTTCACCATCATCTGTCTATTGTTTAGAGCGGTTCTACGCGTGCCCAAATCCGGTTCTCTGTTTCCGACTGATGATAACTACACGAACTTTTTGCGATCGCTGAAAGAACGGATTCGGCAAGCGCAAATCAGAGCAGCGCTGGCTGTCAACAACGAGTTAATCGTACTCTACTGGCAGATGGGGCGAGAGATCTTAAGCCGACAGCAGCAGGAAGGATGGGGATCGAAGGTCATTGAACGATTGGCGCAAGACCTGAAGCGAGAATTTCCCGACATGAGCGGCTTTTCCCCGCGCAACCTCAAATATATGCGGGCGTTTGCCGAAGCGTATCCTGATGAGCAATTTGTGCAGCGTAGCGCTGCACAAATCCCCTGGCGGCATAACCAGGTGCTCTTGGACAAACTGAAAACTCCTGAGCAACGGCTTTGGTATGCTCAGAAATCGTTTGAGAACGGCTGGAGTCGGGACATCCTGGTGATGCAGATTGAATCCAATCTTTATACTCGCCAAGGTGGGGCCATCACTAATTTTGAGCGGACCCTTCCAGGGCTAGACTCTGATCTGGCCCACCAGCTCATCAAGGATCCCTATAACTTTGATTTTCTCACTATTACTGAGGAGGCAAAAGAACGGGAGTTAGAGAAAGCACTCGTGGTGCGTATTCGTGAATTTCTGTTAGAGCTGGGCATTGGTTTTGCGTTTGTTGGCAGTCAGTATCGCCTGGAAGTGGAAGGAGACGAATACTTTATCGATTTGCTCTTTTATCACCTGAAGTTGCACTGCTACATTGTGATTGATTTGAAGGTGACCGAGTTCAAGCCGGAGTATTCCGGCAAAATGAACTTCTATATTTCAGCGGTCAATAACCTTCTGCGGACTGAGGTAGAAAATCCCACGCTCGGGATTATTCTTTGCCGCTCGAAGAAGAAGACAGTGGTGGAATTCGCCCTGGATACCGTGCATAACCCGATCAGCGTCTCTACTTATAAGTTACGGGATGGGCTGCCATCTACGCTACAAGAATGCTTACCAACCATGGAGCAATTAGAGATGGAGTTGGAGGCAGCGGTCTCTGAGTTAGAGAATGAGCAAGATTAGAGTTGCAACGATGATGCCAGACAAGTTGTTTCTTTCGTTTTGGAAGTTGTCTCTGGAAAACCTACCAGTGGGACAGTTTGTTCATCAAGAGTTAAGTCCAACGGAAGCAAAGCTTTTGATTGATCAGGCACGTCAGAGCTACTCGTTGATCTGTGTTTCCAGTGATGACCTCCTTGCGCCTTATAAGCAAAGCAGCTTGGAGAAGCATCGGGAACTATGCCAGGTACTACAGACACACTTTGATCTTTCAGTTGTCGTAAAAGACTTTTTCAGCAACAGCTCGGTTGATGGAGAGGAGTTTTTCTCTGTCAGCCCGTTGGAAGTTGTTCAAGTCAGCGGCAAGATCAAGCTAATGATTGTGACCTGTAGCTATTCGCTACCAGAATTGCGATCGCCAGGAAAGTTAGAATTTCAAGTGATTCCCGATTCAGTCGAGTTCCATTTGATTAGTGCGTGTTAAAGCTCACCTGTAAGACGCTCTGCCAATTGGCAAATTACCATCATTCGTCCAGACAAACTCGCTGTACACTAACTCTGTACGCGATCAACTCAGCCTGTGACCAACGTCATCTCGCTCTTTAACCAAGCTGGGGGCACTGGCAAGACGACTCTTGCCATGAACTTAGGGTACTCTTTGGCGCAGCGAGGGCAGCGAGTTCTACTCGTAGATATGGACCCGCAGTCTTCTCTAACCGTATTCATGGGCTTACAGCCGCATGAGCTAGAGGACACGATCGCTCACAGCATTTTAGACCGGGCAGCTCTCCCCATTCTGCATGGCATTCATCAGATGGACTTGGTGCCTAGCAACCTGACGTTGAGTGCTGCCGATGTCAGGTTGGCGACCGCGATCGCGAAAGAGACCCGTCTTAAGAAAGCACTTGCCCCTGTTGAGCAGAACTATGACTTTGTGTTGATCGACTGCCCACCGACACTGGGGGTGCTAAGCATTCTCTCACTGGTGGCATCGACACATATCCTGATCCCGATGCAGACGCAGTATAAGAGCTTTGTGGGTCTGGATCTGCTGCTGGGGACAATCAATGAGCTGCAACAGGAAGGGGTCGCATCAGACCTGAAATTTGCTGGAGTCATCCCTAATCTGCACGATCGCACGGCACAGGGGAAGGAGATTTTACAGGCTGTGACAGAGCAGTTTAGCGGCGTCGCGCCTGTCTTCCCGCCCATTCCACGGGCTGTTGCCTTTGCTGATGCTTCTATGCAACACCTACCGTTGGGGCTATATGACCCCAAACATCCTGCCCTCGCAGTCCTGACTGCTGTTACCCAAAGCCTGGAGTCCTTATAGTGCCACCCCGTAAAACTGCACTCAAACCGCAGCTTCGTAATGTTGCCGCGATTCTTAACCGCGAGACGCCTGCCGAGGCTGAACACGTTGAGCAGTCGTCTCAATCTGCCGCACTTGATAAAATCCATTTGCCCACAAAGCAGCCCCGTCGCTTCTTCGATGCCGATAAGTTGGCTCAACTGATTGCATCGGTCAAGGAGCATGGCATTCTAGAGCCGCTTCTCGTTCGTCCTCTCAAGGATGGGGAGTACGAGCTGGTCGCGGGAGAACGTCGGTTGCGGGCGGCTCGTGAAGTGGGGCTAGAAGTAGTTCCAATCGTGGTGCGCGAGTTGGACGATCGACAGGCGATCCAAGTTGCGTTGATCGAGAACTTGCAGCGGGAAGACCTGAACCCAGTGGAAGAAACAGATGCGGTGTTGGATTTGCTGGCGATCTCTTTAGATACCACAAGGGAAGATGTGACTTCGTTGTTTTATCAGGCGCATCGGGCAAAACATCGCGGTCAGGAATTGGGACAAAACGTTTTGTCCCAATTAGAAACTGTACAAAATGTGATGGCAGGGGTCGGTCGGTTTAGTGTTGATAGCTTTCGTTCTAGCCGCCTGCCGCTACTGAATTTGCCGGAAGATGTGTTGACTGTTCTCCGTCAGGGGAAGCTGGAATATACCAAGGCGCAGGCGATCACCCGTGTAAAAGATAAGGGGCAACGGGCTAAGTTGTTGAAGCAGGCAGTTGCTAAGAATCTATCGCTGAACGAGATTAAGGTAGCGATTAAAGAACTTACGCCAGAAGCAGAGCCGGCACCTGAGAAAATGCTGGTTGAGCGCCTGGGTGAGATTGGCAAGCGGTTGCGGAAGAGTGAAGCCTGGGGCGATCGCAAGAATCGCGATCGGATCACCAAGCTACTGGATGAATTGGACAAACTCACCAGACCGACTGAATAAACGCGGAGTATCGCTTACCCTGCTGCTGCAAAAAGTTGGGCAGGCGTGAAGTTAAGCGTGCCAAATTGAGATGACTGAATCGCATCACTTCTCCGAAAGGTGCCAGATTCCGTATAGCGATCGCCTGTCAGTACCAGTACTAAGACAGTTTCCAATTGCGGATCGATAATCCAGTATTCTGGGATCTCCCGATCCTGATATTGCATCCGTTTAGCGATATAGTCGCGGTCGCGCTGCAAATCGCCAGGGCTAACGACTTCAACCACGAGTAATGGTGGAGCCATACTGAGTCGCAGGGTGTTGCGCTGATCCAACTGCTGGACGTGTTCTGGTTGCAGGATGGTTAAATCGGGATAACGATTTTTAGGTTCCCCTCTTACCTCTAGTTCCAGTCCATGCGGACGCACTCTGAGATGACCAACGATCGCGGCGAACTGTAACAACAGAAAGACGGCAATCGCAGTATTCTTTCCCGACTCTGGTGGCACCTCGATCAGTTCTCCATTGAATAACTCATACAAATTCTCTGTGCCATCGTCGTAGGACAGGTACTCGTCAAAGCTCAGAAATCGCTGTTTGGCTTGAGTCATAGGGAGATATTCGTGGTGCCCTAGCCGATCATTCTGCCTTTATTGTACGCTGCCCTTTCTTCCCCGGTTTCTTTGCCTTCCCCTGCGCCTGCTGCTCTCGCTCGGCACGGATGCGCTCTAGCAAAACGGAGGCGTTCAATCGACCACATCTACTTGCTTTAAGGCAGTCGTCAACGCTCTCATAAATTCAACAAAGACGCGAACTCTAGCCGAGAGATAGCGTCTTTGCGGATACAACACCGCGATTGGTAAGCCAATTTGAGGTGCGTAGGCTTGGAGAACCGCTTGCAGGTCGCCTCGCGCGATCGCTTTTGCTGCAATAAACTTGGGTAACTGCACCACACCTGCTCCTTGCATAACCGCCTCTAAAATGACTTCTGAATTATCGAATCTCAGATAGCTGTCAACGGCTAGGTCGATTGCTTTTCCATCTTGCTCAAACTTCCAGATTGGTTCTTGTCGCGTCTGTGGAAAGATGAAGTTGACACAGCGATGTTGCAAGAGTTCTGTAGGTACGGTGGGCGTACCATACTGAGCCAGATACTGCGGCGAGGCACAGGTGATGTAGCGTGCCGTTGCCAGATGATGCATGCTTAAACTGCTATCGCTGCTTAGTCCAATTCGTACCGTTGCATCAATACCTTCTTCAATAAGATCGATCAAGCGATCGTTAAACGAAACATTCAGCTTGAGCTGAGGATATTGGGCCGCAAATTGCAGTAGCGCCGGAGCGATATGCAGTTTACCAAACGTGAAGCTCAGATCCAGCCGCAAGGGTCCGATCGGTGTGGATTGAGATTGTTTGACTTCAAGTTCAGCTTCTTCTAAGTCGTTGAGGATTTGCTGACAGCGTTCATAAAAGCGGCTGCCATCTTCGGTCAGCGTTAAGCTGCGAGTCGTCCGCTGGAGCAAGCGCACCCCTAACTCATCTTCTAAGCGTAATACCGCCCGGCTCACGGCGGATGGAGCTATGCCTAACTGCCGTGCTGCCTCCGAAAAGCTTCCAGCCTGAGCGGAGCGCAAGAAAATCATCAGGCTTTTCAGCTTGTCCATAACCACAAACGCATCTTTGCATTTTCTGCACAACTGTTTTGAAGTTTAACTACTTTTTCTCTGTTTCTGTACAAGCTAACGTTTAGACAACAGCAACGTTCAAAGACACAAACAGACTTGAGAAAACCGACATGACAGAGCAATCAACTGCAGAACAACTCATCTTAGTCACTGGAGCCACAGGCAACCAGGGCGGTGCAGTGGCACGTCATCTTCTCCAGCGCGGCAAATTTAAGGTTCGCGCAATGGTTCGCGATGAAAAGAAGCCTGCTGCCCAAGCACTCAGACAAGCAGGTGCAGCACTCGTACAAGGAGATTTTAACGATCGCGCTTCCCTTGATCGCGCTGTACAAGGTGCTTATGGTGTTTTTTCGATGCAGGACTTCAGAGAAGGCGCAGAAGTAGAGATTCGTCATGGTCAGGCAATTGCTGACGCAGCGAAAGCGGTGGGCATCGAATATTTCGTCTATAGCTCAGTGGGCAGTGCCGAGCGCAACACGGGCATTCCGCATTTTGACAGCAAATTTCAAGTCGAGGAATACATCCGCTCAAGCGGTCTGCCCTATACGATCATGCGTCCGGTGTTTTTCTTCTACAATTACAACTCGATGCGTCCAATGGTTGAGCAGGGAACGTTCTCCCAGCCGCTCAGTCCTGAAACAAAATTGCAGCAGCTGTCCAAAGAAGATTACGGGGCAATGGTCGCGGCAGTCTTTGAGCGCCCTACAGAGTTCATAAACCGCGAAATCGAAGTCGCCAGTGTGGAGATGACTATGCCAGAAATCGCTGCCACATTCAGCCACGTTTTGGAAAAACCCATTGCCTACCAACAAATTCCGTTTGAAGCGTTCGAGCAACAAGCCGGAGCGGAAGTGACTACCATGTATCGCTGGTTTGAGCAGGTTGGCTACATCGCGAACTTCGCCGAATTGAAACGCGATTTTTCTGCACCGACCGACTTTGAAGCTTATCTACGCGACCAGGGTTGGGTAAAATCAGCTAAACGCACCTCTGAGCCTAAGTCAGAAGGTTTAGAGGAAGCTTAAACGACTAGCCACCTGAGCAGCTAGCTGGTCGTTTAAGCAGCCTTGTTGCTAACACACATGAAGACAAGGAGGAAAGCCAATGAAAGTACTGGTAGTGGGAGCAACGGGCAAATACGCTAACCTTGTCGTGCCCGAACTGAAGCAGCGTGGCGTGACGGTACGTGCGCTAGTGCGGGACGAGAGTAAAATCGACGTGGCTCGACAGCAAGGCGTAGACGAGACGGCGATCGGCGACCTCGGTAACTTGGAGAGTCTCCAAGCGGCTGCCAGCGGTGTAGAGGGTGTTTTTCACATCAATCCCGCCTTTGCACCCAATGAGGCGGAGCTGGGCGTGGCGATGGTCGAGGCTGCCAAAGCAGTCGGTGTGCAGAAGTTTGTGTTCTCTGGTGTCATTCATCCGTCGATCACCAAGATGAATAACCATGCCGCCAAACTTCCGGTCGAGGCGGCGTTGTATGAGTCAGGCATGGCGTTCACTGTCTTACAGCCCACCATGTTCATGCAAACCCTCGACAACGGCTGGCATGCCGTTCTAGAACAGGGTCGCTTCTCTCTGCCCTACTCCAAACAAGTGCAGGCGTGCTACGTGGACTACCGCGATGTAGCAGCGGTAGCAGCGCTAGCGCTGACGGGAGACAAATTAGGCTACGGCACCTTTGAACTCTGTGCTCCTGGCATGGTCAACCGTGTGGCACTGGCGGCGATGATGAGCGAGGCGGTCGGGCACACCGTTGAGGCGTGTGAAGCCCCCTTCGATCAGTGGGCGGAGGCGGCACAGATACCTGACGGTCCTACCCGCGAGGGCTTGAGACGGATGTACGCTGATTATGACCAGTACGGCTTCCCCGGTGGGAACGCGCTCGTGCTGCGAGCCATTCTCGGACGAGAGCCGCGATCATTACAGCAGTATCTCCAGGAGCTGGCAAGCCACCAAGGGCTCTCCTAAGCCGTCTTCAGAGGCTGAACCTTCACTCTGACGCTGCCCTTCTGCTGCGCGGGGCAATTAACCCAGTATTCTTAGCAAAGGCTACAGAAGTAGGACTTTTAACCCAAGCAGCACCGCTTGCGCTAGCCCAGATTTTGCAACCGACTTTGCAGCTCAAACAACAACAGCTCCCAAGCAGCTGGGGTCAGCTCCGCTTCTGGTTGCTCACAGACTTCCAGCATAAAGCGGGTGCGCTGCTCCCATGTCCAGCCTAATTGCTGCACGCGCTGAGCGATCGCCGCTTGAATTGACTCCAAGTCAATGGGTTGCTGCTGCACCACCGCCCGTAGCAGCATTGGGGTCTCTAAAAACGTGGTCAAGTCCGGTCGCACATACCAGTCGGCTTGCTCCAAGGCAAAAGCGGGTGGTGGTGCGGTGAAGTAGATGGCATCCAGTTCATCCTCAACAGCCAGCCAGCCCACCATACGTGCCAAGGCCAACCAGTCTTCCTCCGCTGGCTCCAGGTAGCGAGCACCCACAGCCAGCAAATCCACCTTTGCCAGTGGATTATAAACACCAGCAAACCACGCCAGCGCCGTCTCTTCGGGATGCTCTTGCTGATATTGAGCAAAGAACGCTGCCACTTCCGCCTGCATCGCCAAAGCCACAGGTGTTTCTAGCACTGGTGGTTGAGACACAACACTCAGTTGCTGGATTTCTTGCAAGGCAGTCTTACCCCCTCGGCGTTGCGGTTGTGATCGTCCAAAGCCACCTGGCATCACTGCCTCCTCGCTCGAGCCACTTGAAGTTTGCTCTGATGTCACTAAAGCTGTACTGCCGAAACAGACCGACTCCTTCTGAGCGTGAGCAGAAAAGAACCGCTGCGCTTCCGCTACCAGAATCCGGTCATCACTCTCCAACCATACCTGCATCTTAGCAAGCTGCTGCTCTGCCCGCTCAGAAGTCTGAGCGTTCACGACCACAGGGACGCCTGTGGAAAACCCCCCAGACCCCCCAACTTCTGGAAACCCAACCGCTTGCCCAAAAAGGACAGCGGGATTGGGCACAAGCTTGTTGGTATTCATAGGGTGGCTTTTCGCTTCCTGCTTGGGTTTCAGCCCTTGTGTAGTGGTCATTTCTTCTTGGACAGGGTGGCTTTCCGCTTCCTGCTTGGGTTTGAGGTAGTTTGGATGCCATAACTCTTTGTGTTTCTCCAAGGTTTGGCTGCCAATGCCATAGGTTTTGATTGCATTCTTACGGGCAGTTACCTGCTTCGGTAAGGCGTTTTTATTGAGCAGGTTAGTGACTGCTTGATGAATGCGATCGCGAGCGGCGTGTGACTGTGACTGGTTCCAGTTCGGTTTAGGTGGTGCAGTCGGTTCTGGTAAGAGTGAAGTCTTTGCCTGATGCTTGGAACCAAAGGGGTAGTAATGGCTGGACTGGATGGAACGGGCATAGAACATCGCGCGTTGTTCCAGGTTGCCTTGATGGCGGCAATAGGTCTCAAAGCCAGGGAGCGATCGCGCCACTTCACAGATGGCGGCGGCTAAGTCTTCACCCGTGAGGGGTTCAACATCACGTTGGATGTGACCGAAGATGTATTCGCGCATGGCAATCCGGCCCAACAGGTAGTTGGTTTGCCCGGAGTCAGACCACCCGATTAAAACCTCGATGTTCAGGTCATGGAGAAACTTCTCGGCTTTGCCTGAGAGTTTGTACCGCTTGCGTTTGGTCTGTTGCAAGACCCGCTTCAGGGTGCGCTGATCGATGGCATTACGCTGCTGGGCAAACTGCCAGCGCTGAACGAAGGTGGTTTGTTCGCCGTAGATGGGTTGAAAGTCGCTATTCAGTAGGTAGGAACCGACTTGCAGGGGGAGTCGATGGGCAGTGTAGAGGCTAGGCGCTTCGCTATAGGGTTTGGGGTTGGGGAACAGTTCAAGCTGTCCCGCTTTGAGTTTGAACCCGGCATTAGCGAGCAAGGTGGAGACGATCTGGGCGATCGCCCACGTTTCTTGCGCTTTTTGGAAGGGCAGGTACAGGTGGATACCACCGCTATAGCTGCTGGTGACGGCAACGGTTTCGACCAAGCCTAACGGTTCTAGTGCTGCCAATAGACGGGGGATAGCGAAGCGATCACTGTGGGGGTGGTAGAGGCTACCCCTGTCGATGTCGAGCATCAGGTAGTCGGTTTGTTTACCGAACCGGACGCCATACAAGTAAGCGCCTTCTTGAATGAGGCGATCGCTTAAGGGATGTCTGTCTTCGGTTTTCCAATCAGGGCGATCACCGAGGTCTGGATGTTCGGCATAGATGAAATCGAACCGATGTGGAAAGAGATGCAGAAACGCGTCTGGCTCTTGAATTGCTTGAAATTGAGGGTCGGGGAGGTTCATCAATTACCCTCCCTGTCTACGACAATATTTTGTAGGGCAAGGTTCTCCCTGCCTTGTATTCTTTGATGCACAAACTTACTCCTATGGCTGGAACAACAGCGGATAGGAAGCCATGCAAAAACTAGAGCAATTCAGCAAAAAGGTTGCACCTTTTGACAAATTGCCACTAAAATTGGCATAGCAAAGCTGGGTGACCTAACATTTGTGCTCGCCAAAGCTGTGAGTTAGAGTCCCCGCCCCTATCCTTAAAATCGAATAACAAGCCTTCTAACCCCTTCTGTTTACCGCAGTGGGGGTTTTTGGCTTCTAGATATCCCTAGAACATAACCACGCTCCTTGCACTTTCAAAAGAACAAACTTGGTGACGCATCAGCTGTGTTTCTCAGCTCAGCAATTCGACTTTAGAGAGTATATTTGATCTGCTCCCAGATCCGGACACCCTGCTGTGATTTTTAACGGCAGCGGCTAGGGTTAATGCCCAGCCCTGAAGACTTGCTCAGCCGTTAGTGCTAACTCTGGAAAAGTCAGAGACTCAATCCGCTCTCTACCTCTAAATTGCTTCACCTGATACTCTCCATCTCTGAGTACATAGACTGAAAAAGTGGGTTGCTTTGGTTTGCCAATATAGCGAGTGCCGCCTAATCCTAAGTAATCGGCTAGCCAATACTCTTGAATTCCCATCGTTTCGTAGTCTTCAAATTTGCGGGCGTAGTCAGTTTCCCAGTTGGTACTGACCACCTCGACAACGAGCTTGATCGTGCTGCCTTTAGTAATGGTGGCTTCCTGCTGCCAAAGGGGTTCCTTTGCCAAGGTTTGGCGATCAGCTACCAGTACATCAGGCAGATAGCCTGTGTTCCAGCTAGGAGCCTTGATCAGTGCTCGCCTAGGGAACTTGTAAGGGTATTGCAGCCGATTTGCCTCTAGAGTGAGCGTTGTGGACAGTAAATCAGTGACATCTTCATGTCCACCTGTTGGTTGCATCTCGAAAACAATTCCATCAATCAACTCGTAACGCCCGTCCTGAGGTAGCCAAGTGACGAACTCCTCAAAACTCATCGGTTTTTCAATCGCTGCAATCATGCGATTACCCCCTACTTGCCTTTCAACTTCTCCAACCCTGGAAGGTCTGGAACGTTTGGCGGTTCTCCTCTTAGAACACTGACCACGATCGCTTGAATGAGGTTCGGCACTGTCCGAATCTCTTTATCTGCCCATTTTTCGAGAATTTCAAACTGATCATCCTCGAAAGATACGGTTGTGCGCCGCATATCGTCTGCTTCCCGCTTGGAATGCATAAATCATATCCTCCCTCTCTGGATGATCTCCTTTTCGCATCAAACTAATCAAACGCATTGATTGAAGTAATTGATGCAATTTATGCTACCATCCTTTACGAGATTCGTTGCTATTTCATTGCAACGGGATCCTTTCGGATAACGCGGCAATGGAAGAGGCAAAACCATGACCGTGCATGTTTTACAACCGTCGGGTCACTCCCTTAAAGAGTTAGCGTGGCGACTCTCAAGAGTGAGAGGTCGGAAAGTCCCTGACCGCACCTTGCGCTGGTGGATCGAACAACTTCACATCGAGCCAAATGCTTACGGACTTTATGACGACAGTGATTTAGCCGTGCTCATCAGTCTTGTCTTGTTTCTCAAACGCTGTCGGTCTGTCGCCAAATTCAAAACCCTCTTGCTTCAGGAGATCGAAACCCATGCCCCTTAACACCGATGCCCTCAAAGACTCTGTCAACGGGCACAAGCCCAAAGCCAAGCGCCCCAACCCCAACCCTGAGCAGCAACAGCAACGACTGTCTGAACTGGATCATCAGAGCGCTCATGCTATTTCGGCACTAGCTCAGACGGGCGTGAACACCATTAATGCTCAAGTGTTTGCTTTCGATGCCAAACTGACCCAGTTTGAGCGCAGCACCGCCAAAGTGATGGCCGAGCGCCTGCGGCAGTCCCAACTCCGCATTCAGCAATACCTGGTCGCAGAACTAAGCAGACACCCTCACCAGTGCGCCGACTTTGCGGTGCTGCTAGACGAGGCGCTAGAGGTGCCTGACCTGACCAGCAGTTTTCTGATGATCGCCCCCTACACGGCAGCCGGTGCATTGCCGCTGTAAACCCCTGTGCCCAGTCAGTCTAGACCCCCTTCACGGTGCTAAAGCCATGCCACAGCCCCCAAACCCGACCGAGGGACAATTCTTCACCCTGCAGCCAGTGCCACCACCCGAGCCCAAAGCCACGACTCATTGGGGCTTACCTCTGGCGCTGGGACTGCTGGCCATTCCACTGCTCATGTTCGGTTTCGGTTTCTCGCAGCAGCAGCAACCAGCCACCACCGCCCCCAGTCCCACCGCTACACCGTCTGTCTCGCCGCTGCCGACCCCGTCACCAGCATCGCCAGATGCTACCACACCACCGCCAGAAAACGCTGCAGCGCCGCCCACAGCGTCTGTCACCAACGCCCCGCTAGCAACCCCGAATGACCTTGCCACCTTCCCGATCGCCCACATTCAGAGCCCTGGCATGGCAGCAAACTTCCGCAGTGCCCCCAGTCTGCACAGTCAGGTCATCGGCATGCTGATGCACGGTGATCTGGTGGAACTGTCGCCCGACCGCCGCGTCCAGCAAGACGGTGTGGTGTGGGTGCCCGTGCGGTGGCGGGGGCAGACCGGCTGGCTGGCGAGCAACTTCCTTGGAGACTCCACCCATGCCCGACCCTAAAGCCTTACCACCCGCTGCACCTGCCAAGCTGGCCGTCTGGGCAGACCAGTCCGGCACGCCCTATCTGGTGCAACAACAAGCCGACGGCAGCACCACCTTTACCCCACTCGAAACGGCACTGGCGCAAGCAGCACCACCCACCCCTGAGCGCGTGACCACGTATCGTGAACCGCTCAACACCCTGTTGCTCGGCATTGCTGTCGTGCTGGGGTTTGTCTTGTGCGGTTATTGGCTGGGTTTTCTCGCCGGTGCGGCTGGTCAGCGCGTCGTCCTCGTCCCCCGTTCGCCCCTCTGCGACACCCATCGCAGCAGTTTCCTGTTCTGGTCCTCTGAAACCAAGGAGTGCCACTAATGTCAGCCCCAAGAGCCAAAGGCTACAGCAGCAGCCCCAAAGGCATCCAGTCCCATCTCCTGCCCCATGCGGGCGCACTGACCGAACGCGCGACCCGCTACTTCGGCATCGACCTGGCACGACTACCGCAAATGAGCGACCATGAACTCGCTTTGTTTGCGGATCGCGCCACTGCCATGACCCGCCTGAAGGAGATTCTGCCGATCCTCGAAAAACACTTCACCACGCTGATTGAAGGTCAGGTTGAGTACGAGCAGTTTGTCCAGCGCGTCTTAAAGCAAGTCGAAAAAGGCTCCAAGCAAATCGACAAGAGCCTTTTAGATGCATGGCTCCTGAGCAAAGGCTACGACAAGCACCTGCAACTGCTGAACCAGAAAGCCGGACACGGGATGCAGAAGCTCGAAGCCGAATATCGCTCCGAGTATGACCTGAATCGCCTGGACTTCCAGAGCGCCATCAAACTCATTCACCTGCGGCATCAGCACCGCGCCAAAGCGATCGGTGAGAAAGTCCCCCAGGCGCAACGCTTCCTGCACGTGCAGGAAGCGTTGCGGCGACAAGCCGAGACTCGCAAAGAACTGCTGACGTATGGCACCGCTGGCAAGCCTGGGAAAGGTTTCTGGCATGGTGTCAAAGACTTCTTTCGGGTGTGAGGTAAACCATGTTTGACCAATACGATTCACCCCTGATGCTGCCACCGTCCGATGGCTACTACGAGCCAGAGGACACCCCCGAACCGGATCGCATCGATTACGTGCTGGAAGGCATCAGCCGCTTCATGGGACTGTTTGCCCTGGGTATTACCATCACCTTGATCGCTCGGTGGGTGACAGCACTGCTGCCGTTCTATTGGCTGGGGGCGATCGCCTGTCTCCTCTCCCTGATTCTCCCGGCTTACCTGGCTCGTAGTGCCCGACTGTTAGCCATCGCGATCGCCCTGGTCGTCGCCATCTTTACGGGCTGGTTTGACCAGCTTGCTCACACCAGCCAACAGGTGCAACAGCACGTGCAGCAGCAGGTACAGGAGGTTTTGAAGTGAAAGACCCCTATCTGCCTCAGATTCTGGGGCTGCTGGCGGCTGGTATGACCAGCACAGCACTCGCAGTCAGTGGCTACCTGCATCAACCGGAAACGTTTCGCTTTCTGGGTACGCAGCTCACCTACCAGGCGGCCTATCGTAAAATTCCGCTGTCCTTAATGGGGACTGGGCTTTGCGTGTCTGCCTGGCTACTCACCCAGACCCGACGCGACTACCGTCGCCAGTACGAAGAGTGGGAGCGCCAAACGCGGCTGCAACAAGGTCAGCTGCAGGCGATCGCCCATCATGCCGAACTGGAAGGCTATCAACAGGTGGCTCAGTTACAGGCAGCCGAACGGCTTTACCCCCAGATGGCACCGTATCTGTCAGAGGTTCAAGAGGCCGACTATCAAGACGTGACAGCGCCACCCCCGCCGCAGGCACCCCCGTCGCCCGTGGCAGCAACTGCTGCACCTGGGCAAGCAAGCGTGCCTGTCACACCCTCGTCTGAAATGCCCGCTGACACCACCGCGTATCTGCAAAACTTCCTCGAATATCCAGGACTGTTGTTTGGTGGCATGGGTGCCGGGAAGAGCTGGACGGCGCGGTACCTGGTGATGCAGAAAGTGCGAGCGGGTCATCAGGTGATCTTGCTCGACCCACACGCGGCCAACCACGAATGGCAGGGCATCCGGCATATCGGTGCCGGGATGGATTACCGCGCGATCGCGGAATTCTTGAGGTGGTACCTGGACGAAATCGAGCGTCGCTACCAGGAATTCAACCGCTCTGGGTTGACCGAGGAAGACTGGCAGCAGTCGTTACGGCAGCAGCAGCGGATTACCAGCGTGGTGTCGGAAGAAATGACGAACTGGGCGGACCGCCTGCCGGGTGATATCGGCAGTAAGTTCTTCAAGTCCGCGATGAGCGATAGCCGCAAAGTGCTCATGCCACCCCTGTTTGTCGCGCACGATCGGACGTTGTCAGCACTAGGGGATGCGAAAGGCATCGCCCGCTTACGTGACGCGGCACTGCTGGAATTAGAGCTCATTCCCACCATTCACCCGACGACGCGGAAGCCGGTCTCCAGTGGTAAAGGCAAGCTCAAACTACCGGGACACGCGGAATGGTTGGCGGTCGAACTACCGCAAATTGAGCGCAAAATCACCGACTTCACGCTGTGGACACAGCCACCCATGTCCGCTCCACCCGTCCCATCAACACCACCAGCACCGCCAAACCAGACACCTGATTTACGCACGCAATTGGTGGAATTCTTGCAAGACTGTTGGCAAGCCGACGCGCCGCCAAACGAGACCACTTCTGCCCGCAGTCGTCTTGATGCTCTGCCCACAAGCGACCTCAAAAACTTAGGGATCTACCTACGTAAGAAAGGTGCCATAGCTGTGAGAGACGTGAAGAAAAGCTGGGGTAAAAACAACGGCTTGAATGGTGAGCAGGTGTCTGAACTGTTACTGGAATTAGTCAACCTCAACCTGATTGAAACGTTCTCAGACGGCACTTCCCGCGCGGAGTGGGTGCGCTGGCTGGAAACCTAGATGGAGTGGTGGTTACGTCAACTGCCGTGTGCCGTACGGCAGTTTGACGGCACCTTAGACAGCACGTTTACGGCCGTCCAAACGGCACTGGTTACGGCACTTTTTAAGCGGTTTTTGCTTACACTATCTTTAACCGATCCCATCCAGTCATCGTTCAAATTCGGCGTGAACTCAGAGACAAGCTGCCTAACGCGTAGCTGGAAGAAGTGGTCTCGATTCTGAGTACCAGTTGAGCGACCAAACGCTGGACGAGTTGGAGCGAACCCACCATGGCAAAAAGCACCCAAAGACTGCATTTGGTTCCTTCTCTAGATACGCAAGGCATTCCAGAACCCTGGAACACTTCACTTCAGCGACTGGATTGTCCTACACCCGGATTGCTACTCGTCTACCCATCGCCTCCCCTGGAACCCAGGACTACTCAAATTGCTGCCCCAGCTTTAATTCAGCAGCGACTCGATATGGAAGAAGCCGACTGGCGGATCGCGCTCTACTGGGTCGTCAAGAAAAAGTGGAATCCCAAGCTCAAAATTCCTCTCAAACAAGCAGCCGCTAATTTGTATCAGCCGTGGGGTGAACTCCTCTATCGAGGCTTAGAACTCTGCATTGAATGCCACAGATTGTCCCCGTCCAGCCATACTTTGTATTCCTCTGATGCCTTTTGGTATGAACGCGTTATGCAAGAAGCCAAGCACATCAGCATGAGAGCGATCGTCGCCAACGAGCCTACAGGAAAATCGTCCAGCGTTGAAGAACGCTACGACATCATCAAAGCGTTGAAAGCGCTCACCAATCCTGCCAACCCGCGCACATCCCCTCACTTTCATCGACTGATGGAAGTCGCCCTCACGCTAGAGCACCAAGACGCGTTCAACGATCGCTATTGGAAGCCATTTCTACGCGCCTGTAGCCAGTGGACTCAATGCACTGCCAGTCGCTCCTGCCAAGAAACATTTGTCACAGGCAACAAACTGGTGCAGCGGTGTGGACAAGGCAGAGGAACCATCACGCTGCTGCGCGCGCCTTAAATTCTGGTTCTTGAAACCCTTTCTAGCTAAGGGTTACAGCTTTTAATCTGAAACTTCATTGTGAGAACATCCCTGTGCCAAATTAGGCGCAGGGATTTTTTTACTGTTCTTTTTAGGCTGCTACGTCAGCCTCTACTCATCATGTCCACTCGCAAGCAAGTGAAATCGCCAAGACCCCTCTGTCAGCGAAAGCAGGGCAAAGAGGGAGCGAAAACGCTCCGTGGAGTCCCAGAGCTTTATAGCGAGAGAAAGCAACAATTCAATGCCACGTTAACGCCTCAGGCGATCACCATTCTAGAAGAGCTTGCGCTCTTCATCGGCGAGTCGAGATCTCAAGTGCTTGAGAAGGCAATTCGAGGTGAAATTGATTTATTAACACTGTTAGCGCAACGAAACTTGCTTCCCTTGCAAGCAAAAGAATCAGCGATTCAACAAACCATTTCCACGTCTTCAAACCGTGACTCAAGTTAAATTTAGCTTATAGGCTTAACCTCTAAAATTCTCCGATCGCCTTCGTTCTTTTCAATCCAGGCACAAGCATTTTTAGGCGCTTCTACAACTGTATAGCTTTAGCTTAAGCGGGTACCCACCCGAGCAATGACCATTCTATCCAATAGAACAATCTCAATAGAATGAACTTAGAATTAAACACTCAAAACCTTTACTCATTAATCGATTAAAGCTTTTCAAAAATGTTCTTTGATATAGTATTTTTCGCGGTTGAATATAATAACAAAAGCAAAATCGTTCTAAAGTTGAAAAATTTGACAACTCATAGAATTCAAATCTGCTAATTCTTTAGCTTACACGCATTAGTTGATGAGGAGACAAGGAAAAGATGGAAGCCAATAGAATTGTGAGCAATGCGCCTCAAAGTGTTTTTGAAGCCTTAGAAATTGCTCAAGGGGAGTTGCAGCAGATCAGCTTGATTCAAACCTCGCTGCTGCGATATGTGGTTCCAGAATGGGGTGGACCTGAAGCCAAGACGGGCGAACAAGTGTCTTATGCCGCCATTGCGTTTTTGAAAACGGTGCCTCTAGAGAAACTCCTAGAAGCACCGAGACGGCAGGAGCACTATTTTGAGCGAATTCAGGCTAGTAAAGCGTGTCGTCGTCGAAATCGCTTTTATCTCAAGCAGTTTCTTGAATGGGTACAACAAAAGCGGTGGTTACGCGTTCACAACCCTGACCATTGTGAGCCACAGTTTAATCGCTTCAACAGGCCGAAAGGTCAACGTCGGATCTACGCTAACGATTTACGCACCACCAGTCTGAAGCACCCCAAAGCTTATGCGCTTGGGACGCAAGAGGAGGACTACGTTTGGCTGGAGGGGCAGAAAGTACTGGCAAACCCATGCCTAGAGCGAGAACTTCAAGAGGTGAAGGAGTTTGGGTCTAAATTTCGGAAGCCGAAGCAGGTTAAGCAGCAAATTACCCACCTGAAGACGATTTTGGGGTATCTGCATCGAGTTGAGCACGTGGCACTGGAAAGGCTGTGCTTAAACCTGTTGATTCCATGCGTGCAGTTGCGGTTTTCGAAAGAGGATTTTGCGGGCACAGAAGCCTTTGCAGTCAATGCTAGAGGGCTATTGCTCGACCCCATAAAAGCCGAGCAGACGTTAGCCATGACAGAATCCATGGCTCAACGCCAAGCGAAGAAAAAGGCTGACGTGACCATCAAAATTGTCGAGGCCTTTTTTGACTGGCGACAGAGCGAACTGGCACAGTGTGGGCAGCCGGATGGCTTGTCTCCAGCCTCCAAACGAGAGGTGCTAGGAGCCGTCATTTTGGCGAGTAAAGCTCAATTTCGGGAGGAAACCGATCCGGAAGAGACCGACAATTTTGAGGATGTTTCGGTGATTCGGCGCTTACGACTCCGAATCAATCAGGAGGTGTTGGATACTCAGAAAACTCAAAAACAGATTCGGAAGCGCAGTGTTCCTTGGGAGCAAGCGATGAAGGTGTTTGAACAACAAAGGCTTCAGACACTGGAATATCACATCGCCTCCAGAGATCGGCATGGCAAAGCCGGAAAGGTCGTTCGTCAGCGAGCGGTAACCTCGATCGCAATCGATTTTCAGAAGACGGTTGTGTGTGGGCTGATGACGCTGATTCCGACCGACCGCCAGCAGACGTATCGGGATTTAGAAACCGGAAAAACGCTGCGGAATGGCTCTTTCTTGGATGAGGACTGCGAGGAGTTTGTGGATCAGGGCATCCCGACCGACCCAAATCAGGCGCAGTTCTGGATTAATTTAGAGAACTTCAAAACGGCTGAGACCTATGGCGAGTTTTGGTATCCCGTGCCCAACGTTCAGTTTGTGGATGGCACTACGTTTTATCAATACATCGTCGGCTTTTTGTGGGGCTTTGAGGACGAGAAAGGGGTGTTTCCGACGTACCACCAAGGGGAACACAAGCACTGGCAGGGAGTAATGGATCAAGCAGGAAAGCGGTGTGGTTGGAGAGCGGCACTCAAGCCTCAGCATGACAAAATGTTCTCGATGCCCGTGGCTAAAACACCCTTTGATGACGTGGCGTTTTGCTCCATGATTCGCGCTCTGTTTGTCCGCTTCACGCAAGAGTCGGGAAAAGCGGTGCCGGTCACGCCCCATAGTTTCCGGCATATGCTATCCACGTATCTGGATAAATTAGGGGTAGCTGGAAAAGAGGAGCAAAGTTTCGCTTATGTCCTCCACCACTCGCCGGAGGTGCATCAGGGCAAGTATGTGTACAAAGACAACATGAGTCGTATTGCACCCGCTGTAACGCGGATGAATGAGATTATCAGAAGTTTGATTTAGGTGAGCGGAGTATTTTTGTCCGTTGCTAGTGCGCCGAGCAAAGCTCGGCTTTGTCTACTGGGTGAAAGTCCCAGTGCTGGAAGCCTTGGCAAGGCACTAGATACTGAGTGTGGCGTCAGCGCTGGTAACAACGCTGGTGCAGTGTACACAAGTCTGTAAGTCGTTCGCAGTAGCCAACGATGGAATGTGGAGTGGAACCCTTTCTTTCTCCTAACTACCTAACGTTTTTGACTGCTTTCATAATGGTCGGGAGATGGCACTGTATATGGTAGAAGTGCCATTTCTTCTGAAATCCTTGCCAAAGGATTAGTGGTAGCAGATGGTTTTACTAGAACCGGGCGGATGGCGCTGTTGCGTCGCGGGGCAGTATTACAGGCACGACCCCACAACAATCGAACCGCAATCACCTTTTGAGTGAGCAAGGACGTTTCTTGCGATCCTATGAACCGTCAAGTAGTTGTCGTTTCTTGAACATGTAGGGCTCTTCCGAGCTTTTGGTGAAGCCGAGAGAACGACTGCTGCACTACGTTGAGCTTGCCATTATGCAGCCATAATGAAGCGCTTAGCGAGTAGCTCTAAGCTAGCCCTGCCGTACATCTGTCGCTT
>JAHHIE010000098.1 GCA_019358945.1 Stenomitos rutilans HA7619-LM2
GGCTCAATGGTGATTATGAGGCACTGCCGGAAACCGCGGAAACGATGATTTACCTCGCCATGATTCGGCTCATGGTTAGGCGGTTGGCGTAATTTGTTACACCCCTACCCCTTCTCAAACAGCCTCTCAGCTCTTGGCTTACATGGGCGAAAAGCCCAGAGTTGGTGAAGCCGATCCTGCTGCTCCTACTGTCACCGTTGAGATTGGCAACCACCAGGTTGTCTTGTCTCAGCCGGTGATGCCTCAGAATTACAGCCTGGAGTCGCTCCGGCAGAGTGAAGTCGTGGTGTTTGATGACCCTTTGTCGATCGCCGCCCAATTCTTGCAAACTGCCGACGTGCTAACCGCAGAGATGCAGCGCGATATCCGAGTGCGCGAACAGAAACTGCAACAGACCCAGCAGGCGAAAGCTGCGATCGCCGAGAAAGCCACTGAATTCAAGCTAGAAGCACGTCTCTACCGCGAACGCACCGCGATGCTGGCGACAGTACAAAGCCAGGAAACGCAAAGCTTGCAGCAGTCTCTCACCACACTGCAAAACCTGGGAAAGCCCCCGGCGGACGCCTGACGCGTTTGCTGCTATCAATCATCCTCCTGGGGCTCGCGTGGGCGCTCTTGAGAGCCGACACACCAACGTGCCCCCATCCCATCCACAACAGAAGCCAGCGTTCACCGTCCAAAGTAAACCGCTGGCTCTGGACTCCCAACCTTCCCATCAGGAGTGATTCCGATTATGACAAAACCTGTGCCCGGTGACGGGCAGTACTTCACCCTTAACCCGGTGCCACCGCCCCAGCTGCCAGCCTCTCAAAGTTGGGGCTTGCCGATCGCGTTGGGCTTGCTGGCGATTCCGCTGCTCATGTTCGGCTTCGGTTTCTCGCAACAGCAGATCCCAGCCACAACCGCCGCCAGTCCCACCGCTACACCTTTCGTCTCGCCGGAGCCGACCCCGTCACTAGTGGTCAGTCAACTAATTTTTGACGGGTAGATTGAGTAGAATTAGAAGGTTGTATTCCAGGTCAAATGCATGGTTAAGAAATATATCGTGAGCTTGACGGAAGAGGAACGCCAATTTCTTGAGCAATTCACAACGACCGGAAACCATGCTGCCTATCAAATCAATCATGCTCGAATTTTATTGCAAGCTGATCGCAACCAACCTGATGGCAGTTGGGGTGATGAAGCGATCAAATCAGCCTTAGACGTAAGTATCAGAACCATTGAACGAGTTCGCCAAAGATTTGTGGAAGTAGGACTCCAAGGAGCGCTGAAACAGAAACCAGGAGCCGGACGCAAACCAGAATTAACCGGAGAGGTGGAAGCCCATTTAATTGCCTTGCGCTGTAGTGAAGTTCCCAAGGGCAACGGACGATGGACCTTGCGTTTGTTAGCTCAACGAATGGTTGAATTGGACTATGTAGAGCATTTGAGCCATGAGAGTGTGCGAAAGACCCTAAAAAAATGAACTCCAACCTTGGAAGCAACAATGCTGGGTAATTCCACCGGAACAAAATGCTGAATTTGTCTGGCGGATGGAGGCGGTTTTAGAGGTGTATCAAAGCCCCTACAACTCAGCCTTTCCCGTCATTTGCCTTGATGAGGCGAGCAAACAACTGGTTAAAGAAACGACCAAGTCAATTCCAGCCCAAAGTGGACAAGCCGAACGCATTGATTATGAGTATGAGCGCAATGGCACTGCCAATCTGTTTATGGTTTGTGAACCGATGGTTGGGTGGCGACGGGTCGAAGTCACCCCGCAACGAACCGCCGTTGACTATGCTCATTTACTGAAAACCCTGGTAGACGAAGACTATCCTGAAGCCGTCAAAATCACGGTGATTCAGGACAATCTTAATACCCATTCGCCTGCTTCGTTATACAAAGCGTTTGAGCCTGCGGAAGCCCAACGCATTTTGAATCATTTAGAGTTTTGTCACACCCCCAAACATGGAAGTTGGTTGAATATGGCAGAGCTTGAGTTGAGCGTTTTGAGCCGACAATGTTTAGAGCGTCGGATTCCTGATTTTGAAACGCTCACCACTGAGGTCGAAGCTTGGATGGAACACCGCAATCAAGAGAAGACCTGGATTGATTGGCGCTTTACAACGGCAGACGCCAGGGTAAAATTGCATCGGCTTTACCCGTCAATTAATAATTGACCGACCACTAGTGGTATTGAAACAGGCACCTGATGGTCAAGGAGCCGTGTGTTAGAAAACTGGCAGGCACGGTTTTGGAGTAGAGGGTAGGGCAGCGATGTCTTACCCGACGGCATCCATACCTTTCTTCCTCGTTCCTACACAAAGACGATGTTTAGCAACTCCTGTTTAAGCAACGGCTAATTTTGAAGAGGAGGCTCTGCCAAATTCGTGTTGTAAGTAATCGACTGCGGTTTGCCGATCGCAATGTTGTTGGCTGCAAAGGCTTGCCGCACGCGTAACCGGAACTCGCGTCCAACGCTCCACTGTTGCATAGGCGCGGTTTTAAGCCAAACGCGCACTAACATGCCTGTGTGGGATAAATCATCAATGCCCAAGACTTCGGGTGCTTCGAGTAGACGATCGCGCCAGTCAGGTTCCTGATACATCTGCTGCGAGACTTGACGCAACACCTCGAGCACGTGTTTGGGGTCATTGTCGTAATCCACCACGATAGAAAAATCTACACGTGACCAGAGACGGGTCAGATTGCTGACGTTCATGATATTGCTGTTGGGAATGGTGATGAGTTGACCTTCACCATTGCGCAACTGAGTCACACGCAGGTTCAGATTCTCGACCAGCCCGCTGTTCTCTCCAATTTTGATCACATCGCCCACAGCAAACTGATCTTCGAGCAAAATCAAGCAGCCGTTGACCAGATCTTTGATCAAGCTTTGCGAACCAAACGAAATGGCTAAACCAATAATGGCCCCACCTGCCACGATCGAACTGGTCGGCACATCAAATAGATCGAGTGTCCAAATAATGCCAATAACAACCAAACCAAAGGTGGCAAGCCCTTTGAGGGCTTCTGCAATGGTGGTGCTTCTGAGGGCAACACGTTGGGCTTCTGCCAGTGGGGTGAGTGGATTGACCTTCCAGGAATGCAGCAGGCGATCGATTAAACTTCTGCTAATGCGGATGGCTAAACTAATGCCAAACCAAATCACAATTAATGCTAAAGGTGTTGCCCAAATGTAATTACTCCATCGCATCAGCAAGGGAATGATGGAAATAATGCGGGCAATGCCGATATACCACATCAAGATGAAAATCCAGAGCAGCGCCCACTTGAGAAATTTGTCAATATCTAAGCGACGCTTCACGCTGAATTGATGGTGCAGGACGGCTAGAAATTGCGATCGGCGATCGGCAATCTCTCTCGCTTCGGTTTCTTCACCTGCAATCGCCTCTGATGCAGTCGCCTCTGATGGAACTGTCTCTGATGGAACACTGAGTTCTGATTGAGGCGCTTCTTTCGCTGCTACGGTTGCCGAGGGCACAGGATGAGTAGCCGCCGTTAATTGTGCTTGATACTGGCTCTCCAGAATTTGTTGCCTACGGGTCAAAAGCCGTCGCAGAAGCCAAATGACAGCACTGGCAAGCAGCAATCCCAGCAAGATTTGCAACGCTTGTTTGATTCGCTGAGCAATGGCTGCCGGTGTTGCTAACTGCGCGAGTCGAGTGACTTCATTTTGAAGAATCGTTTGCCATGCCTGGGCTAATTCGTCCGGGGCTTTACCATTAAAGTCAGCATCGGGTTCTGTGACCGTTACAAGTCGAATCGGGCGAGAAGATTGATCGTCGCTAATTTGAATAATCGGTTGCTTTTGAAGGGTGGCGATCGTCACGACGGGTGTTTGTTTGGCATAGATAGTGCGACCGAGAACCCGCCACAGCCGCTCATTCACTTCCTCTGCCCGCACTTCCACCGGCAGCAAGCCATCCGGGATTTTATCTCGATTCAAAATTGTCGGAGAAGTCACTTCAAACAACTCTTTACCGTCCAGCGGCGATTTGATAGCAGCAGTTTCATATTCTCCCTGACGGCTAACCTCCGCTGGAGGACTGAAGGCGCTATTCGCCGCACCAGAGGGCAGCGAAGGCAGTTGACTCTGGACGATCGCACTCCAACCCAGCGCCCAACAAATGGTGCAGAGGCTGATTAAGGCAAAGCGGATCATTGTCCTGCTCAGACGATGCATTGACAGTCTACGCATAGGTCGCTCAGACGAAAAACACTGACTGAAGTGAACTACGAAGCAAGCTGTAACGTAACCCCACTTGACTCAAAAGCTAGAATCGGTTCCTGCGATCGCTCCAGTTGCCCGCGTCGCAGGAACCTCGAAACTTTTCGACCCCATTGATCACAATCCGACCGCTACGCCGATCAATGGTGACACGCGGAGAATTTAACGCATTCATCCGATATTTGCCTGTAATCTGATCAGGTGTGATGTTGAGGTCGCTGAGGTTCCACCATCCGTTAGACCCACGCGAATTGATCGGTGCAATGAGCTTTCCGGTGAGATGAATTTTACCCTGGGCACCGCGGATATCGACTTGAACATCGGAATCAAAATCGTCGGTTGATGCTTCTAGGCGGCTGCGCTGGACGTATCGCTGGCGGCGATCACTCCATTCGTAGCTATCTTGGCTTTCGAGACTTGGTTTGCGACCTTCGCCGTAGCAAATCAACGTCAGATTCTGACTGGATGAGGTGCGGTCTTCACCGTCAGATGTAGCCTGTTCCCGCAGATAGCGATCGATTGCGGTCCGAGCTTCACGGATGTCTCTCGCACTACAAGAGCGACCATTTTGCAGCAGTGTTCCTTGCGGGTTAAAAAGCACAGTGCAGCCACTACCTGAAGACAACCTCGTCACGCTCAAATTGCCATTGTTCATTGGCTCAATGGCAGCTTGAGCATTCACAGACCTCGCCCCAGTGAGCGCGGACAAACTCAGTATGACAGGAGCTAGAATTCGCAGGGTTTTCATGAATTAGAGCCGATTGATTTGGATATTGTAGTGAGCTGAAGACTTGCTACCGCTGCATTCTACTCTCTATCCGCCCTTGCAGACGTGCCAGATCCTCTCGCCAACTGATGCGCCTTTTGTGAATAGTGAGTTCGTTTGGTGCCTGAACGATCGTCCTTAATAACCGATGATGTATTCTTACAGTCAGAGAAATGAATGCGATGATCAATAGAGTGAAACGATGACATTATCGGATTCAGCCGTGAAGCCTGACGGACTCAGAGCACAATGCGCCAAGAGCGGCGGAACACTGAATAGGTCGCCGCTGGACTGCGACGCTTACGTCCTTAGCGCTCGATTGTTGTCGGCGCTTCGGACAAGGTTCAAGGAGAACAGGTAACGTATGAAAGTGAAGAATCTACGCGAATCACCGCTCGTACAGAGTGCCACCGAAGCCAGACGGCACACCTATTGGTGGCTGGCAGCGATCCTGATCTTCGTCGTGGGTGTTATCGGCGTTGGCTCTGTGGTCGGAAAGCTGTACGGAATGCTCATTCCAAACAAGCCCGGCTCGTTCGCCGCTCAGGGGATGGAGTTTTTTACCAACGGTGCGGCGCTGCTAGCACTGTGGCTCTGGCTGCGCTTCAGGGAGCAGCGATCGTTCGCGTCGGTCGGCTTTCGTGGCGGTGGGGCACTGCCGAAGTTTGGCATTGGTCTGGTCATCGGCACCGGGATGATCATCCTGACCATGCTGATTCTGAGCGTCACGGGTCAATACCAGATCGTGCCTGCACCACCGAACACCCTCAGCGGTACAGCGGCACTCTTGCCCGTGCTCGCGCTAGTGATTAGACTTCCTGCATGAATCAGATTTTGCCCCCCAGCCCCCCAAATTTGGGGGGCATCAGTTTTAGCTTCCCCCAAACTTGGGGGACGGGAGGGGGCTTTTAAGTATTCGCGCAGGAGGTCTATTGTGTGGACGATGCAAAGCTCGACCGAGGAAATCTTGATGCGTGGCTATCTGCTCCAGACCAGCGCGCTGCAGTTACCTGGGTGGCTCGCCATCCTAATCGGTGGCCTCATCTTTTCGGGGGTTCACTTGCTTGAAGGGCTTTTGCCGGTCGCCTTCGTAAACATCATCCTGTATGCGACCTTGGCGAGCTTTGTGGCGCTGCGGCAGGGCTCGCTATGGATGGTCTGCGGCATTCACACAGGCTGGAACTGGTTCCAGGGTAATGTCTTCAACGTGCCGGTGAGTGACAACCCCTACGCGACTGGCATCTTCCACTTCAGACCTGTGGAAACGTCCCCAGAGTGGCTCAACGGCGGCAGCTTTGGTCCAGAGAACAGTCTAGTGGTCACGACCGTTTGGGGCATCGCCACCATCCTGGCATATCGCTATTTTCGCACTCGGTAAGGCTTCGCTTTCTGTCTTTTCACCGACTGCTGTATCAATGAAGCTTGCACGATGTTGGCAGGTGAGGTTTTTGATCCACATCTCGATCTACCCTCGCAGATGCGCCAAATCCTCTCGCCAACTTGATGACCAGCGAATTGGCTTCGACCTTTTCGTCATGCCGGATGCGCCTTTTGTGCAGGTAGGTTCGTTTGGCACCTGAACGATCGTCCTGAACAACCGATGATGTATTCTTGCAGTCAAAGGAATCAATGCGGTGATCGATAGAGTGAGACGATGACAGAGAGGAGACAGGAAGCCTTATTCGATGCAGATGCAGATGATCCCTCCGATGGCTCATTTAGGGCGGGGATTCAATGGGTCACTCAGCACAACCGCAGGGTGCGTGATGTCATTTTCGACTATGCCTTGGGAGCCGCTGTAATTGGGCTTATTCCCACTCAAAGGTTGCTCCTACTTCAGCTTCTCGCGGTGCTCATTTTGATTGTCAAGATGAGACGACACATCCGATCGCTCTGGGGCTTTCCCAAAGGGCATGATCTTTTAGCGTTTGTTGGCAGTTGGTTCGGCAGTTTGGGATCTTTGGCGATCGCCTTGATGGCCTGGTTAACGGTATTGGTGATTGGAGTCTATGTGCCGTATGTAGACAGTTTGGCGCATGGGGCAGCCTTCGCGACGCTGACCTGGGCCGAAGGACAGGTAACCAGTCAGTTCTACTTTGGGAGTAAACGGCTGGATCAACTCGCTTACCAACGATCGAGCCAGCCTCCTCACCCTCAGCGGAGATCCGATCATGGCTAAGTTTAAGCGCCGACAAGTTCTATTGGGTGCAGTCACAACTGGAGCCGTGGCATCCGTGGGCACAGACTATTGGCAAAACCAGCGCGATCGCCAGCATCAGGCCCGGTTGGAATCTCTGGCAGCCGCACAACACGACTCAGATAGTTTGCTCAAACAGGCGTTTCAACAAGATGCCACAAGCGCTAAAGAACTTCGTCAAATTACCGCTACGTTGCGTCTGACACCGCCAAAGATTCCTTATAATCGTGAGCATTCCAAATTGCTCATTCAATGCAGCAAACTAGCCACCCAGCAATACTTGAAGGGCAAAATTGACCCTGCTTACGATGGCACGTTGACCTCGCTTCCGGCTTATCGGTCTAATCTTGATCGCTACAGATTGGTGACTGTCTTTAAGGGAGTCGAAGAGGAAATTGAGGAGACCGTGGATGTGGATGTGCCTGTTGGCGGAGATCCCGTACAACAGCAGGCGGAGCAAACAGAAGCAAGCCTGCAACAAACGGTTCGAGAAGCGGTGAAGCTCAAGCGTAAGATTCCAGTTTTTTTCGGGTTTGTCTTAAGCTCGGATACCGACAGCCTGATGGTGTTTCGAGGAACCCAACGCAATACGGAGTGGATTGACGATTTAACGGCGCTGCAACAGGAGTATCAAGGTGCTGATGGCAAGTCTCATGGCAGGATTCACGAAGGGTTTATGAGTGTCTATCAAGAGATTCTGAACCCTCTACCGACAACCGTCGCCCAGCAGTTGAATCGATCGCGTCCCTGTTACATTTGTGGGCACAGTCTAGGCGCAGCCCTCGCCACGTTAGCCGCGATCGAGATTGCCTTGCATGTTCCGCAACTGCGATCGTCCCTTCAGCTTTATACCTACGCTGGTCCGCGAGTCGGCGATCCAACGTTTGCTGAATTTCATAGTCAACTGATTCCCAATCATTATCGAGTCGTGAATCTAGCCGATGTGATTCCCCTCGTCCCACCGACGAAGTTAAGAGATACGTATGTGCATATTGGGCAGGAATGGTCGTTCCTTTCTCAAAATGGGGATGTTTTGCCGAATCATGTCGTTGATACCTATCGCAACGCGATCGATCAAGCATTAGAAAACCATACCGCCAAGACCTACGTGAACTTGGTGCGCGATAGTTAATTGAAATGCTCAGTACCTTTTTAACACTACCAAATTCTACATTGAGAAAATAGAGGCAACTGTTTCAGTGTGAAACGTCCTTTAGATGGCTTTCACGAGTTGTTTCAGTGTGACTGTTTCCGAACTTCTAAGGTCTAATGATGGTTGGGCGAATCCACCTGCGATCGCTCAACGAAAAGGTACCAATTGTGACGAGATTTGTGGCATTCTTATGACCTTAGTAACAGAGGGCATTCATGATCCAGTTGATACTGTTGCTGCTAGGGGCAAAGCCACTTCGCAGGTATTGGAAGGTCTTTGTGGTGGCTGCGATCGCCAGCCTGGTTGTCGGTCTCATCTTCATCACGGATCAATTTGATGCTGAGATCACGATTGCCACTGACCTGATTGGCGTTGCCTTGGTTGTTGAAGGAGTGGCGCGGTTGCTTCGCCTTGCTGCGATCGGGTTTCCCAATGCGACCCTGCCGGTGATCAAAGCGCTCGGCTTCTTTGTCCTGGGGTTCATGGCAATCAACATCCCCTGGGATGACAACATTGTCGCTACGATCGTGATTGGGGCAGTATTGCTGCTAGATGGAATTTTCCGGCTTGCCTCGGCATTTTTTGTGCGGTCAGCCTATTGGCAACACTCGGCAGCGATCGCCGTTCTAGAACTCATTTTGACAGGGCTGATCTGGGCAACCTACCCCATCCCTCACCGCAACACCGTACCGTTTTGCATCGGGGTAGCACTTCTGTTCGCAGCCTGGAATCTGTGCCAACTTGGATTGCAGTTACGCCAACTCTCGCCCGGTGCCTCAATTACAGACCTACCCTTATTTGCAGGCCCTAACTGGCATTCACGGGGACTCCTGTATCCCTCCCAGGCAGATGCTGTCATGGAGAACCATGACGATCCACTGACCGTTCATATCTGGACTCCTATCATTTCAGCGACCGCTGCCCAGCCGCGACCGATTGTTGACCGTTATATTGCCGCGATCGACAAAAATGGCGTGGTTTCAACCGGACACGCCGCGATGTCATTGCCGCCCGACCTTTACATCAGCCTGGTTGCGGAGGATGATGTGGATCATTCACCGACAGAATTTACCCACTTGCTACGATCGGGGGCAGAAAACGACACACCGGGCAAGTTTCAACCCTCACTGGCAGTCGAATCAGCCGAATGGAAACCGCCAGACCGGAATATCCACTTTCACCACTACAATAGTGCGGCATTGCGTTCGTTCTTCGAGATTTACCATCAAGATCACACCTACAATTTGACCCGCCGTAACTGCTCCACGACCGTCGCTTTGTCGCTAGATGCGGCGCTCGAAGGAGTGCTAGGCACCGCTTCCCCCTGGAAAACCATACTGCGTCTGCTGAGCGATCCAGCAATGTGGCTACTCACGTTGTGGCGAACCGCAGCCGAGTCAATGACCTGGACACCTGGATTGGTGCTGGACTACACGCAGACCTTGCAGCAAGTATTGGAGGGCTATCAGGAGCGCTGGTTTGTTCGCCTTTGGAAAACCTGGCAGGACTTCTTATCACGCCGTCGATCGCAAATTAGAGAGGGTCATACAACTCGATCGTCCATTCCTGCGATCGCCTCGATTGTAGTGACTGCCACTATCTTTGGATTAACTTATGGATTAAGCGCCCCGCTGCTGGCATTAAGCCTGACTCAGATGGGATATGGCGAAAGCTTTATCGGTGCAAATGCGGCAATGCAAGCGATCGGGGTGTTAGTGATTGCGCCCTTTTTACCGAATCTAACCTGGCGAACGGGTCCCAAACTGCCGATTACGGTGGCACTGCTGTTGGCGGCTGTGGCACTTGCATCATTTCCGTTTCTGCCATTCGTCTGGCTCTGGTTTCCCTTGCGGATCGCGCTGGGTGCGGCCTCTGAAACCTTGTTTGTGATGTCTGAAACCTGGCTCAGCCAACTCAGTCCCGAAAATGCTCGTGCCCGCACAATGGCAATCTATAGTGCCTGCGTCTCTTTGGGCTTTGCGCTGGGTCCGATCATTCTGACGCTGGTTAGCACACAGGGCTGGTTGCCCTATGTGTTGGGAGGTAGCATCTCGCTGGTGGCACTGCTGGCGGTGGCAATGCCCTGGGTACAGGCTCCTCCATTTGAGCGTCCCTCCTATCCAAATCCCTGGCGTTATGTTGCCTTGGTGCCTGTGGCGATCGGGGCAGCTTTGGTGAATGCGGCATTAGAGACAGCGGGAATGTCGTTCCTACCGCTCTATGCGATGCGTGCAGGTTGGAGTGAACAATCGGCAACGTTACTGCTCTCTGTTTTGTTATTGGGGGCAATTCTGCTGCAACTACCGATCGGCTGGTGGGGCGATCGGCTGAACTGGCGCAAGTTAGTTATTGGTCTGGGATTGGCTTCTGTGGCAGGAGCACTATTTTGGCCCTACGCGTTCCATAACCAATTCCTCGCCTATGCGATTCTCTTTATCTGGGGTGGACTCTTCGTTGGCATTTACACCATCATGATGGCGGTTGTGGGCAGCAAGTTTCAGGGGGGCGATCTGGTCTCGGTTTATGCAGTGCTGTCAGTTGCCTGGGGCGTGGGTGCGCTGGTGGGTCCAAGTGGGGCAGGGTTGGCAATGGAATTATCTCAGCAGGGTCTGCCTATTTTTGCGGCGATCGCCTGCGGGTTATTTACCGGGTTAGCAGTCCTGTTTCGACGGAGGGCATAGAGATGCAGACAGGACGATCGGTAACAAACATGAAAATAGTGTGGGTCATCGTGAACAAAGCCATCCAGCCTTTGAAGAACGCTGTTGTCCTTTCAACCCTTGTCGTGTCTGGAAGCATTCTGACTCAATCCCCCCTTGCGGCGATCGCGGCTCCAACGAGGGTCTCTACCTGTCCAAATGTTTCGCGTTCTGACGGTGTGAAAACCTATGACGTGATTGTGTTTGGCGATCAGGTTCCGGGAGTGATGACAGCGCTTCAGGTCAAGCGCGAACTGAAAAAGCGCAACCAGGCGGCGCGAGTCGCGTTGATTACTGAAGGCAATGTCAGCACAGGCATTGGCGGGCATCTGGTGCGCGGCGGTTTGGCGTATCTCGATCGTAATCAGGTTCCCCGCGATCTGCGATCGCAGATGGGGGCATTTGCGGCGGCAAGTTCACTCTACCAGGAGTTTTTGACGATCACGGGCACCCAAACGATCGCCCTCGATCGTCTGACCGCTAATGCTGCTTTCAAGCGCATCCTGGCGCAGGAAAAGGTGGAGGTGATTGGCAACGTCACCCTGCAAGCGGTGACAACCACACCCAAAACGGTTTGCTCGCTCACCACCGCCAACAACGGCACCTTTGCAGCGCAGCAGTTCATTGATGCCACTCAGGGCGGCAAGTTTGCCAAACTAGCGGGAGTTCAGCTACTACCAGGCTTTGCAGCATTAGGCTTACCCGATAGCAGCCTCAGCGTGGGCTTGGTGTTTGAAACCTATGGTTTATCAATCTCCCAACTCCAGCAAATTGAAGCAACCTTGATCCGGCGCTTGCAGAATCCAGCCGATCAGGTGGCGCAGCAATGGTTAAAGGTTGCGAGTGGCGACGACCCGGAACACCGACAGACAATTTTGGCAAGCTTGACCAATGCGGCTGGAGAGCCGCTCACACTCTATCAATCAACGGCTGATTCGGCAGATGGGCGATCGCTGGCACTCTCGACCGCTTTTCATGGCAGTACCAACACCGAAATTTTGAATGCTAAAGCAACGCTGGATCGAGCCAATATCGCAGTCTTGAAGGATCGGCTTAGTTTCAACGCCGTGCTGTTTTATGTGGATGCGAAGCAGGCGATCGCCTTGAGTGATGGGGGAGCCAAACCGGAAGCTTATATGCTGGACTTTGCGACGCAGGTACAGTCGTTTTTTCGGGGGTTAGGGGCGAGTCGCGTTGACGTGATGAGCGAGGTGTATATTCGCAGCACGGATCAAATTGCCAATCCCGTTGAAGAACTCTCCGCGACTCAGATGACTAAAGGCGGCGTTCCGGCTGCGGAGGCATTGGGCACGTTTTCTTACCATCTAGATGTGCGCGGCGGCATCAAAGGACTGGGTGCGCGAGCCGCAACCGCTGGCATCAAAAGTATTAATTTTCAATATATGCCAACGTTTAACTATGGTTTTCGCCACACGTTGCCCAAAGACCGGGAGAATCTAGCCGTTTTAGGTCCAGCGGCTGGCTATGGGGGACTGGGCGAAGCAGCCGGACGCATTGTTGAATTTAATGTTTCGGTCGGCGAAGGGTTGGCAATCGCCGTTGCCAAAGCCATCACGGAACGGCGATCGTTGCATTCCATTCAACATCGCGAAGTAAGGCAGGCGCTAGGCTTTACGCCAACCGTTTATGGCCGACCAACCGCAAGTTTTTACACGGTCTTTCAATTAGAAGAAACACTCAAACCAGCGGCACGGGTGGCGCGGGTGGCTGCGCTGCCATCCCGTAGCAATATTGATGGCGTTCCTCTGGTACAAGTGAGTTCGGCTCAAGCCAGCTTAAATAAAGGCATTCAGCACAGCAAAACAGGACATTACTTTGCAGCGATTCAAGCCTACACGCAAGCGATCGCCCATGACCCTAACCCGCTCACTTACTACAATCGAGGCGTTGCCCTGTCGCTGCTGCACAAATACGAGGCCGCCATTGCCGACTACACGACTGCGATTCGGCTGAAACCTGACTTTGTGGCTGCTTACAAGAATCGCGGGTTAGTTCATATTCAATCACCTCACCATCTTAAAGAAGCCGTCGCTGACTACAATCAAGCCATCCAACTCAATCCCCAAGATGCCACCAGTTATCTTGGCAAAGGGTTCGCTCTGGCACTGCAAGGCCATCGTCAGGAAGCCATTGCTTCGTTAACTCAGGCAACTATCCTGAAGCCAAATTTAGCGATCGCGTATTTTGTGCGAGCCAGTGTCTACCGGGATCTGCGCGATCGTTCTGCCGCACTGATCAATTATCAGCAAGCCGCCACGCTTTACCAGCAGCAGCATAACCTATCAGCCTACCAAAACACTCTGGGGACGATTGATGAACTCAAATGACTCTGAGGCGAGGCTGAATGCAGAACTTGATTTTGGGTCGGAGCGAAGACCTGCCGATCGATGGCTAGATGGGTGAGAAATACTTCGATTTCAGCTTTACCCACCTCCTTTGTTCGCCTACGAAAGGAATCCGAAAATATGCGGAAAGATTCTTGCTATTCAGCTTAAACGGCGTATTATGCGGAAATAATCGGCATAAGTGGTGATTTGGGATCTTAGGCGGAATCGTTCTGCCTATCCACCCAATATGGGATCTTAGGCAGAAAGTTTCCGTCTATTAATTGTTAAACCGCAACCAGTCAGGGGAATACTACTTAGGTACGTTCACGCGGCTTGAGCCGAAAGGGGTGAATAATGGTTGACCCTGTATCAGTTATCGTTGGGGCTATTACTTCTCTAATCTTGCCCAAGGCAGCGGAGAAGTTTGGCGAAAAACTGGGCGATGTGACTCTTGAAAAGAGTGCTGCTTTAGTTCAAGCAGCACGTCAAGCAGTACACAACAAGCTAGAAAAGTCAAATAGTGTAGGTCTCTTGACAAGAGCAGAAGAGAAGCCGACAGAACACAATATTAGAGTTTTAGAGGCTGAAATCATTGGTCAAGTGGAAGATGATCCACAATTTGCAGCGCAATTAGAAGCCCTAGTAGACCAAGCATCTAGACAGTCTTCTTCGTTTCAAATTTTTCTTGATGGACTACGAGCCAAAACCCTTGAATTAGATAAATTAAGCCAAGTTAGTGAAGGTAAAGATAAATCTGAGCAAATTGGGGGTCGCAACTGGCAAGTTCAGAATGTAAAAATTGGCGATGTTTCAATGGAGTCTCGAAATGACAGCTAATCAGTCAGATGACTATCAAACCCTCAATGAACTTGGTCAACAATGCAATTTAGCTGGTCAATATCAACAAGCAATTGAATTATTCAATCAGTTATTGGGGAAATCTCGATCAACAAAGAATCATTATGCTGAGATTGATGCTCTAAATGGTTTGGGACAGAGCTATTCTTTTCTGACAAAAAGGAGACAATCTAAAGAATGCTTTGAGAGAGCCTTAAAGTTTGCAAGAGATTTAGACCATAGATTGGGAGCGGTCGTTGCACTTATTGGGCTAGGTAATTACCATTACTCTCTAAATGATTATGAAACTGCATTATCCCTACTTCAAGAAGCTCTACGGGTTAGTCAATTTATAGACGACAAAAAGCAGCAATGCCAAGCTTTACAAGCAATTTCTTATATTTATGCTTCTAAACAAGGTTTTGAGGAAGCGTTATCTTTAGCTGAACAGTCTCTTCAGCTAGCCAGGGAGTTAGGAGATGCTTCTGAAGAAGGACATTCTATTTCATTGTTAGGATCGGTATATAAGGCACTAAAAGACCATGAAAGAGCTTTAAATTACTTTAATCAAGCAATAGCTATTGCTCAGAGTGTAAGTGAACCACGAGCGGAAGGTAGAAACACTTTACAAATAGCAATTTGTGATTTTGAGAGACAAAGCTTTGAGCAAGCCCTACATCACTGCCATAAGGCACTTTCAATCAGTCAGAGTATATGTGATCTGATTGGTGAGTTTAATAGTTACTGGATGTTCGGCTCTATTTACCTTAATCTTCAAAATTACCAGTCTTCTTTAGAAGCCTATGAGAAGCAACTAGAAGTATCCAAAAAAATAGACGGATATTCAGAAACATCTACTGCATTAACTAATCTAGCTACTTATTTTCTCAATAGGCAGAATTATTCAAGATCTATTGAATTTTATAGACAAAAGTTGGCATTGGTTCATGCAAACTCTGATAGAAAAGAAGAAGCTAGTACCCTTAGTCAAATTGGTACACTTGAAAATGGTTTAGCTGAGTACCGACAAGCGATCGAAAGTTTTGAGCAGCAATTAATCATTGTGCGAGAGCTTAATGATCGAACTTCAGAAGCAGGAGCATTAGGTAATATTGGTTTCTCCTATAAAGGATTAGGAGATCGTCAACGCGCTATTGAGTACTTCAAGCAATGGTTAGCAATCAGCCGTGAAATCAACAACCGAGCTTGGGAAAGTAGTGCATTAAGCCAGTTGGGAGAGGTTTATAATGCTCTGACTGAGTATCGACAAGCCATCGACAATTTCGAGCAACAACTAATCATTGTGCGAGAGCTTAATGATCGAACTTTAGAAGCAGGAGCATTAGGTAACATTGGGTTTTCTTATAAAGGATTAGGGGATTACCAACAATCGATCAGTTATTTTGAGCAATTTTTATCAATTAGTCGTGAAATTAACAACAGGATTTTAGAATCAAATGCTCTTGGTTTATTAGGAGATTGCTATGTCGCTCTTCAGCAGTATCAAAAATCGGCTGATTTTTATGAACAAAGACTACCAATAGCCAAAGAGTTAAACGATAGGGTTAATGAAGGTTACACTTTGGCATGGCTTGGAAATTGTAAAAAATTATTAGGAGAATATGATCAAGCCGTTAAGATTTTTCAGATGTGGTTGATAATTACTAGAGATACTGGTAACCGAGTAGATGAAGGTAGTGCTTTACAAAGTATTGCTGATAGCTACTTTGGATTACTTCAGTACAAAGAAGCTATCGAATTTTACAAACAAGCCTTGCCTATTAAGAGTGAAACACAAGGACAAAGTGCTGAAAAAAATATTTTAGAGTGGCTAGGTCGAAGCTATCAGACTTTGAAAGATTACCAAAAGTCAATAGAGAGCTTTGAAGCTTGGTTAAACCTTTGCAGACAGACCGAAGATCTAGCGCAAGAACTCAATGCAATGGGATGGCTAGCTAGTAGCTATAGATTACTAGGTCAATATAAGCAATCAATAACTTGTAGTCAGCAGCGTTTATCACTAGCCGAGAAAAATGGCGACTCTATAACTCAGTGTTTCGCCTTAGGCGAAATAGGAATGGCGTACTTTTACTCTCAGGAATATAAACAAGCTGTAGAAACTTTTGGCCAAGTTCTTCAACTTGCAAGACGGATTAGGAATCAAGAACGAGAGTCTAATGCGTTAGGTTGGCTGGGAGCTTGCTTCCATAGTTTAAAGGACTACTATAGAGCTATAGAATATCGTACTCTTCAACTTGATATTGCTCAAGAAATAGGTAACTTATCTGAAAAAGGTTACGCATTAAAGGATATTTCTTCGGCTTATCAGTGCATATATCAATACAGACAGGCTATTCAGTATGGTGAACTATGCCTGCCTATTGTTAAAGAGTTAAGAGATCGATCTCAAGAAGCAAGTTTATATCAAGGTTTGGCATTTAGCTATCAAAAGCTAAGTCAATTCAATGAATCTTCTAACTTTTATAATGAGGCTTTAAAGTTATACCAAGAGATAGAAAGCCGATTCGGTGAAAGTTCTGCATTACGAGGTTTAGGAAGTGTCTACCTCTCGTTGAGCCGATTCCAAGATTCAATTAAAAAGTATGAGGAAGCAGCAGAAATCTATGAAGATTTGGGTGATTCCCACTCAAACGCTTATTGCTTACAGTCTATTGGTAATGGATATCAGCAACTCAAAAACTATCTAAAAGCAGTAGAGCTATATGAGAAAGCTTTAGAAGTATTCAGAAAAAATAAAGATTTTTCAGGTGAGGCATATGTTTTAGCTGATTTAGGTAATGCTACTGCAAAAACAGGGCAGTATAAGAAATCAGGTCAGTTACTTCGACAAGCCTATGTGAAAATGCAGGAGTTGAAGGATCCAAACGGAGCCGCAATTTGTCTGGGTTTCCTAGCTTCTATTTTGATTGATCAAGGTCGATATACTCAGGCTTTAGATATTACTGACAAATGTCTTAAGCTATACGGGCAAATGAGCAATCCTTTTTTGGCTGCCTATTATGGATTTTTCTTAAAAGGAAAAATCTTGACTAGGTTAGACTCATCTCGTAGGAATGAAGCATTAGAGTGTTTACAAAGAGCTTATCAAATTTTGTATTCTGTAGGAGACAGAAACTACATCAATCAAGTTAGAGATGAATTGAAACGTTGTAACGTTCAAGTCTTACAAGTTGTTTTAGATGATAGTAGTATTGAGAACTTGTATATCAATCGTTTATCTCAAAAAGTCACTCAAACAGCGATTCAAGAAAACTATTTTAGTATTGAGGAAGCTCTTTTAGGCAAAGATGATGTATCGCTGTCAGCCGAACAAGTAGTTTTCAAAAACGTGACGGCTAATAGCATTATTATCGAAGAGTTAAGCCAAATTGTTGAGCAAACTTTCGTTGAATGTAATTATGTAATTAATAATGAGCGCATTGAATCGCTCTTGGAGAAAGCTGTTACCAAGATTGCCCCTGATGCAAACCCTGAAGTTAGGAGAAGGCTTGCAATTCAGGTGATTAGGCTATCTTTGGAGAGTGAATACTTATCCGTTACAGAAGAGCTGCGATCTGCTATTTTAGCCAAGCTAGGTGAAATGAGTATTCAAGAGTTTGAATCTCTCCTTTCCTCTAGCGAAGAATATAGGAAATTAAGAAAACGCTTTGGCTGGTTAATTGTAGGTGGTCAGTTAGATGGAAGGGTTGTTGGTATTGGTATTGCTGTAGTTGCGGGCACTGGCATTGCAATTGGTATTGGTATCACGTCAGCTTACTACAGGAAAATTATTGACGACCTAAAATCTGACGAAGAGTATAAGCCAGATGTCAAACCAAGTAGTGATCCCAATCCACAAGATTTTAGGGAATCAAGTTCCAACGATAGTGAAAGTTCATCTGGGAATCGTTCTAATTCTAATGAGGAACTGGCTAGACAACTTATGCTGATGCAATCTAGCTTGTTAAAAGCAACATCAGCAATTCCTGTTGAACCTAATCTTGAACCAAAGCAGGAAAAAGCGTCTACTACAAGAAGCAGTAGCCGTAATGAAGAACTATCACAAGGTCTATTAGCATCCAGTCGTGGCGGCGGTGGCGGCGGTGGCGGCGGTGGTGGCGGTGGTAGTCCTTCCTCTTCTACAAACAATGAATCATTGCAGTGGTTTGAAGATTTCTTCGGTAAGGGATCTTTAGATATTGACTTTGGAGATTTTGACTTCATACCAGTTGAGGTTTTTTCATCTGTTGTAGATGTGTTGGCTGAGGGAGTTATAGGAGGCATAGCTGAGGGCGTTGGAGAAGCTATTGGTGGTGCTATCGAGGGAGCAATTGGTGGATTATTTGAGTTTTAGTATTACAAGACGTTCCTTGTTGAGAAAGCAATCGTTATAACGGTCTAACAACCCCAATGCAGCGGACGGTTGAAAGTCGCTGGCGGTGAGTTTAGGGTTATCTACCGCCGCTGATTGGGAACGTTAGGTGTCTTTTTGCGAGGAGAATGCGCTGAATAGGTTATTTATCTCTGTGAGATCTTTACTGTAGGAAAGTCGAAGAGATGCCAACAACGTTTCTAAAAGGATCTTCCAAAAAGAACTAGGATCTAAAGTGAATGAAGAGTATGACTTTTCCTGAAAAGGCAGAATGAGATGGCAGATTCAACAGATGTCTTATTGAAACTTTGTGAGCAGAGATGGGCCGAGGTGAAGCAAGCAGAGGATCAGAGATCAGCTCTAAGTAACATTATTCTTCTTATTGCTTCAGCTATAGTAGGAATCTTTACTCAGAAAGGACTTGATAGGAACAATCTCCCGCTATCTCTGCTGCTTATTTTTCTGGGAGTTTATGGAGCGATCGGTGCTCGCAAATACCGAGAGCGCATTCATTACAGCTTGTCGATCATAAAACTCTATCGTGATAAGTTGGACAAGTTATATCCTGATGCACAAATTGAAGAACTGAGGATTCAAGCAAAAGAGTTTCATGAAAAGCGTCACCCATTTATGACAAAAATTTATCCTAATCAGCTTTGGGTGGCGCTTCATACATCAATCGCTATCGCTGGCTGCATTCTCACAATTTTCATCGTAAGTTTATGATGAAGAAGCTTAGGAATAATACTGAAGATTATTCAGACACCTAACAATCGCGCTGCACCGGAACGTCTCAACATGGTCGGCTGTGTTGCAAAGGTGATCTGCGTCCGGTCAGCGCGACCGTTAGCACTTATTCTTGCCCTGTCTCTACCGTTAGCAGAGTTAAGAAAAGGGGAAGCTTCTCCTCAAAAACTGCTCTGTTGCTCAATTAGTCAGGGGTGCAAATACCATTAGCCCCATTGCGTCTCGTGTAAGA
>JAHHIE010000003.1 GCA_019358945.1 Stenomitos rutilans HA7619-LM2
AATCAGCGAAGGGCGGCACCCGTGCTAAGCGCCTCAAGGCAGGTTGGGATGACCACTATCTGATGAAGGTGTTGTCTCAATCTAATCCAGTTACTAAAAAATGAAGAAACGTGTGCGTTTGCCCTAGCGTTTATGATGAACACTACAGCTTTGACCGTAACGTCGGGACGTTTATCATCAGCATCGCGGCATTTGTCACCAACGTTGCTCCACTCATTAGAAACGTTTGCATGTTTATGAGAAACGTTAAAGCAGTACTGATTGATCGACCGTGAAATTGATCAAGGTTGCGCGTTTAATTAGATACAGCGGTTTGCAACTCGATGAAGTGACTCAAAGGTCTTTTCGAGGCACACTCGTTCAAAGATATACTGCCACTCAGGAAAGTTGCCTGAACCCGCTTTGACATCCACTTCAATGCCTCGAAAAAAATACTATGCAAGAACCCACCTGTTTGCTTCTCTGATAGTGGCTGGGGTGGTGACTGTTCTACTTCCCTCCTGGCTGCATCTGCCGTCTCGCGTGCTGTGTGTTTGGGACGCAGGGATGCTCAGCTTTTTGGGATTGAGTTGGTGGGTCATGCTGCGGGCAACGCCAGAAACGATGCGGCTCAATGCAAAACGTCAGGATGAAGGGCGTTTGGTGATTTTGAGCCTGGTGACAGCGGCGGCATGTGTCAGCATTTTTGCGATCGGGTTTCTGCTCAAAGATGCCAAAAGCGGATCGAGTGCGATCGTGCTGCTCCACATTGTGCTGTCGGTTGTCACCATTCTTGGCTCCTGGCTGCTAGTACACACCATTTTTGCGCTGCACTATGCTCATGGCTACTACCAGGACGATCGTAAATCGCTGGAAGCGGACAAGGCAGAAGGGCTGGATTTTCCCGATGACATTGAGCCAGATTACTGGGATTTTCTCTACTTTTCGTTTGTCATTGGTATGACCAGTCAGGTGTCTGACGTGCAGATTGAATCACGCTCTATGCGACGGCTGGCGCTGATGCATGGAGTTTTATCGTTCTTCTTCAACACGACGATCGTGGCGATGACTATCAACATTATTGCGGGTCTAGTTCAAGGATGATCGGTGAGCAGCGGTCAGCCGTCAGCGGTTAGCCTTTTATTGAAGAGTGAAGAACTGATAGCTGATAGCTCACTCAAGAGTAGAGCCGTCGAAGAGGTAAAATCGGTGATATGAAACTATTATTGCTACACCGCCATCGTCTAAAGCAGCCATTCCTCTCCCTCGTACTGTTGCTCTTAAGCAGTATTTCTGGCTGTGGGGTGCTTCGTAGCGAGCTTGGCACGGCTCCGACTCCGCAGGAATCACCGACTGCCCTGCAACCCAGCCCTTCAACGTCGCCTCTCGCACCGCCACCCAAGCTAACGAGCCTGGATTACGTGGCTCAGATTGTGCAGCGTGTAGGGCCAGCCGTGGTGCGGATTGACTCTACTCGGACAGTCGCGCAATCCTTTGGAGATTCTGGCTTTGAGCGCTTTTTTGGAGGGCAAGTGCCCCGATCGCAACGGGTACAGCGCGGTACCGGTTCAGGCTTTATCACGACAGCGGATGGACGAGTGTTGACCAATGCCCATGTGGTGCAGGGTGCCGATAGTGTAACCGTAGTGCTGAAAGATGGGCGACGGTTTAAAGGCACGGTGGTAGGAGCCGACTCAACGACCGATGTGGCAGTGGTCAAAATCAACGCCCAAAATTTGCCTACCGTGAAATTGGGCAATTCAGATAACCTGTTGCCAGGGCAAGCCGCGATCGCCATTGGGAATCCTCTAGGGCTGAGCTTCACCGTGACGCAGGGCATTATCAGCGCTACGGGGCGATCAGCAGCGGATGTGGGTGTTCCAGCCGAGCGAGTAGACTTTATCCAGACCGATGCGGCGATCAATCCCGGTAACTCTGGAGGCCCATTAATCGATGCTGAGGGGGAAGTGATCGGCATCAACTCTGCCATTATTCAAGGTGCGGCTGGGCTGGGGTTTGCCATTCCGATCGCCACAGCCTCGAGGGTCGCTGAACAGATCGTCACCACCGGGAAGGCACAGCATCCTTATCTGGGCGTTCAGATGGCAGAGCTAACGCCTGAGATTCGGAACGAAATTAATCAAAGCGATGCTGGCTTTACGGTGAATCAGGATCAGGGCGTTCTCATTGTGGGTGTACAGCCCAATTCTCCAGCCGCGCGTGGGGGGTTGCGTCAGGGCGATGTGGTTGTCAGCATCAATGGCACCGCGATTCAAACGGCCCAGCAAGTGCAGCAACAGGTCGAGGCAGGGGCGATCGGCAGCCCACTGCAAATTGTCGTCAACCGCAACGGGCAAAAGCAAACTCTCACCGTAAAACCAGAACCCTTGCCTGCAAGAGAACTGAATCAGGACAACTAGTGGGCAGGTGGGGGATGAGGTGCAGGAGAGAGGAGGAAGCGGAGGAAGCAGGAGGAGAGTTTTGAGTTTTAAGTTTTGAGTTTTGAGTTTTGAGTTGATGTTTGACCGCTGCCTCCTCTGCCTCCCCTTGCCTCCTCCTGCCTTCTGCCTCCCCTGCCCCCTCTACGCCCCATCCCCCAATCCCCCGCCTCTACCCCTTCCCCCATGCAGTCTGAAGTTTTACCCGGTCGCAGTTTTCCTTTGGGTGCAACGGTTTACCCGGATGGCGTTAACTTTTCGATCTTTTCCAAGAACGGCAAAGCCATTGAGTTGCTCTTATTCGATCAGGCGAGTGATCCTAAACCTTCACGGGTGATTACGCTCCATCCCAAGCAGAACAAAACGTTCTATTACTGGCATGTGTTTGTTGCAGGGATTGGTGCCGGGCAGATTTATGCTTACCGGGTGAATGGCCCGTTTGCGCCTGAGCAGGGGCATCGGTTTGATGCTGACAAAGTTTTGCTTGACCCATATGCTAAAGCGGTGGTGGGCTGGGAGCATTACAGTCGCGAAGCGGCGATGCATCCAGGCGATAACTGTGCTCAGGCGTTGCGAGGAGTGGTGGTTGATTCCAGCGCGTATGACTGGGAAGGGGATGCACCGCTCAATATTCCCCATGCTGACAGCGTGATTTATGAGATGCATGTGGGCGGCTTTACTCGCAACCCTAATGCAGGCGTTGCGCCACACAAACGAGGCACCTATGCTGGGCTGATTGAGAAAATTCCTTACCTCAAGCAGTTGGGTGTGACGGCGGTAGAGTTGCTGCCTGTTCATCAGTTTGACGAACAGGATGTGCAGCCAGGACTAACGAACTATTGGGGCTACAGCACGATCGCGTTTTTTGCACCGCATACAGGCTATAGCTCTCGGCGTGACCCGATGGGGCCTGTAGACGAGTTTCGTGACATGGTGAAAGCGCTCCACCGGGCTGGCATTGAGGTCATTCTGGATGTGGTGTTTAACCATACGGCAGAAGGTAATGAGATTGGCCCCACCTTATCGTTCAAAGGGCTGGAAAATTCGGCGTACTACATTCTGGAGCCAGACCAGGAGCATTACAGCAACTACAGCGGTTGTGGCAATACGCTAAAGGCCAACCACGATATTGTGGGGCGCATGATCCTGGAAAGCTTGCTTTATTGGGTTGCCGATATGCATGTGGATGGGTTTCGGTTTGATCTGGCCTCTGTGCTGTCGCGCAGTCGATCGGGTCAGCCACTCGAAGATCCCCCGATTCTCTGGACGATCGAGTCACACCCCATTCTGGCGGGTACCAAGATTATTGCCGAAGCCTGGGATGCTGCGGGGTTGTATCAGGTTGGCTCGTTTATTGGCGATCGCTTTGCCGAATGGAATGGACCCTTCCGCGATGATGTCCGCCGCTTTGTGAAAGGCGATACCAACACGGTAGCAACGCTGGCAAACCGACTGCTTGGCAGCCCTGATATCTATCCTCATCCCGATCGAGAACCTAGCCGTAGCATCAATTTTGTGACCTGCCACGACGGCTTTACCTTGAATGACCTGGTTTCATACAACGAAAAGCATAACGAAATGAACCGGGAAGACAGCCGTGATGGTTCCAACGATAACCATAGCTGGAACTGTGGGGTCGAAGGTGAGACTGCTGATCCCCCAATAGCCGCCCTGCGGCTACAGCAGATTAAAAACTGCCTGACCATTCTCTTTTTTGCCCAGGGAACCCCTATGCTGCTGATGGGCGACGAGGTGCGGCGATCGCAGCGGGGCAATAACAACGCCTACTGTCAAGATAATGAACTGAGCTGGTTTGATTGGAGCGGCGTTAACCAGGAAAGTGCGCTGCTGCGCTTTGTGCAGACGCTCATTCACTTCACCCAATCGCTCGAAATTTTTCGACAAGAACGGCTGCTAGAAGTCACCTTTGGTAGCCAGAAACCGCACATTGTCTGGCATGGCACCGAGCTAGGTCAACCAGACTGGGGTGAACATTCTCATTGCCTTGCGTTTACGTTGCGCCACCCCGAAGCAACGGAACATTTTCACGTGATGCTCAACGCCTATTGGGAAACCCTGACGTTTGAATTGCCCCCACTCGGTAAGGGCGAACGGTGGTACCGCATCATCGACACAGCACTACCATCCCCCAGAGATATTGCGGAGCCGGATGCTGCACCACAAGTCAGGCGCAAAAAATATCCCGTCGAGGCGCGATCGTCTGTGGTATTGATGGCACGCATAGGCTAAAGACACCGATGAAAGTTTTGAGTTTTGAGTTTTGAGTTGCGACAAGCCAGAGAGTTTTGAGTGATCGAACCTATACGAGTTTTGAGTTTTGAATTAAGCTGATGGCTGGCGGCTGACCGCTGACCGCTAGAGTTTTGAGTGGTCGAACCTGCATAGCATCGCTGGCTTGAGTGCATCATTTGTAGCTCAATGAAAGATGTAGCTCAATGAAAGAGAAATGGTGTAACACGGCTTCCTGTTCGCATTCTTGAAGGAATCGATCGCCTGCAAATCCTTCTTGATCACCCTGCATTGCTTTGCGATCGTGATCCATTCCTTCTTGATTGACCTGCATTCCTTCTCGATCGCGATTCATTGCTTCCCGATCACAATCCATTGCTTTGCGATCGCTCTGCATTGCTTTGTGATCGCCTGTAAGAAGGAATGCATTGCCATGCAGTGCTGTTAGAGAGCTTTACATTGCGGCGGCTCTGTCACCATGACTGTTTAATTGGTATGAGAACCCAGTTAACGGAGGCGTGACGGCAATGACTGACCATCAACTCATTTTGGTGACAGGCCCTGCGCGATCGGGCAAAAGCGAATGGGCAGAAACCCTCGCAAATTGCTCTGGTAAGACAGTCATCTACGTAGCAACGGCTCAAACTGATCTCACCGACCATGAGTGGCAAACACGCATTGAGCAGCATCGTCAGCGCCGCCCATCCACGTGGCAGACGCTGGCTATCCCGATCGCTTTGGCCGAAGCGATTCAATCTGCACCACCCAACAGTTGTCTGTTAATCGATTCCCTGGGCACCTGGCTTGCTAACCTTTTAGAGCAAGACGAAGCCACCTGGAGCAAAACTGTACGCGAGTTGCTAAGCAGTTTGCATCATGCCACCAGTGATGTCATTGTGGTCGCTGAAGAAACAGGTTGGGGTATTGTGCCTGCCTACCCCATCGGACGAGTCTTTCGCGATCGGCTTGGCACACTCGCTCGCCACATTGGTGCGATCGCCCATCCGGTCTATCTTGTCACCGGGGGGCACGTCCTGAACCTGAGTACCCTGGGAACACCGCTAAAAACAGATTAAGGGGCAAGGGGACAGCGTAGAAGTTTTGAGTCAAAGAGCGATTAGCGATCTGTGGCCTGCAATCTCCTAACAACCAACAACTTCTCCAGCCTTCTGCCCCTTGCCCTAAGAACTTAAGCTTAGCTACAGATTTGCCTTGCTTGTAGACTGGCTTGCAGGGACTAGCATAGGGCTACTAGAAAGTTTTGCGTTCAAGTTCAACCTTTGGCTGGAAGCCTGTTAGCTACAGAAGCGCCATAAAGAGAGTAAAGACCACTCAACTATTGCAGAGCATTTTTGCTCTTTGTTTCAACGCTATGGCATCTGAACAGCACGTTAGACAATACCTTGCCTACTGGTTTCAGCTAGGAAAGCGCCTTGCGATTCGAGGTGGGGAGGAGTTTTTGCAGCCTCGCCCGGTAATTCAAGGCGATCGCTACAGTCAGTCCTTTGAGTCATGCTGGCAGCAGATTCGTTCTGGTGAAGCAGGCGATTGTTATTTAGAAGGAACTGACCAGACGATCGCCGAACTGCTAAGCCCAGCTTGGGAAGTGAATCCATGCAGTCGTTGTGAAATGCCCGTACCCGTAAAGGTGCAAGGCGTTGCCACGCTAGAGTGCCCTTGTATTGATCTGCCTGGGTGGCCGAACACGGAGTTGCCTCAACCTCGTCAACCCATCAGTAGTCAGGTGGTCATTGGGCAGGTGCGCGATCGGCTCCGTCGCGCCAATGGTTAATGATCCCTGTCGATCGAACAGCTAACGCGAGGGCCATAACGAGTTAAAGTCGGGCGATCAAACTAGTGCCCTTCCCCTTCTACCCTCTACTTTTTGCCTATCATGCCTCATTCTTTCCCCTTGAGGGGTGTCACCCATTAAAGGAAAGCGATCGTTCTTAGCCAGAATCGAAATCGCATCCCCCCTCACTGGCAGGAAAACACTTGACTAAGATTGTCCCCGTCCAATTAGACAACGGCACCGTCCTCTACGTTGAAGCGCAAGACGAAACGGAAGCACCGTCGATCGCTCCTCCCTCCCCGCTTGACGAAACAGTAGAACAACGGCGTGGCGGTGCAAAAGGCATTGGCGATCCGAGGTTGCCGTTTCGCCCCACGCCAACCCAATCCATGCAAATGGTACAAAGCACGATTCGCACCTACACCACCTATTGTTTAGATGCGTTCAAAAACTGTGCGGCTGCCAACGTCGATGAAGTGACGCTAGAGTTTGGTATCAATCTCAGTGCCGATGCGGGTATTCCTTACATCGCCAGCGGCAAGGCACAAAGCAATCTCAAAATTACCGTCAAGTGCTCGTATAACAAGCCTAGTACCGAAGACAGCAGTGCCACCGGGACAGAACCAGCCGTTGTCAGCAATGGGCAACCGATTGCCAGCAACGGACAAGCGGTTGCAGGTGAGGGACAGTGGGGGATTGGCGATCGGATGTAGCTCCCCCCGCTTCCCCTCTAAACCACAAAGCTCGTCTCCTCCCCCTGCGCAGCTTGCCAACTGCGAGCATCGAAGTATAAGTCTTCTAGCGAAATGCTGTAGAGGGCTTCTTTCAGCTTTTGGTGGAGCCGATTCCACACGGTGAACGTAACCCAATCTTCTGCCTGTGACCCATCAGGCGCATGACGAGGAAGCGGGTCAACGCTTTCGCCAACGGCTTCCAAAATTTGTCCCAATGAAATGCTGGCAGGCGATCGCGCTAGCTGATAGCCGCCCTGAACGCCGCGAACAGACTGCACCAAACCTGCACGGCGCATTTCAATGAGGAGTTTTTCGAGGTAGGGGGCGGGCAGATCTTGACGCTGCGCGATCGCCTTGACAGAAGCTGGCCCGTAGCCTGGTTGCAAGGTTAGATCAAGCATTGCTTTAACGCTGTAATGTCCACGGGTCGTTAGTTTCATTGCACAAAAGCAGAAAGGATAAGCGTGCCAGGAATGGTATGAGTATCGCACCTGGACTGACTACGCCCATGCCCAACCCTGATGCAGAGAATCGGCACCAAAACTTTTAACTCACTCTACTCCCCGCGCCCACTACTCACGCTACACCCCAAACCCTTACCGTTCGATCTTCGCTACCACTGATGATCAATTGTTTATCGGCACTAACAGCAACGGCAGTTACCAGACTGGTGTGTCCTTGTAAGGTGCAGAGTTCACGCCCTGACTTGAGGTTCCAAATTTTGATTGCGTTCTGGCTGCTACTAATGAGGTGTCGATCGTCGGTCAACGTGACGGAGGCGATCGTTCGTAACGCTCCTTTTTCGGGGTGGATCTGCTTCCCTGTTCTTAAATGCCATGCTTTAACGATGTGATCGCGCCCACGCATGGCAAAGGTTTCGCCATCGTCACTGACCGTAATGGCATAGATGAACGAGTGTGCCTTGAGCGTGAAAATGGCTTCTTGTGCCCACCAGTCCCAAACGATAATGGTTTTGTCGCGGCTACCGCTGACTAGCGATCGGCCATCAGGACTAATCGCCACGGCTGTCACTCCTGCCCAATGCCCCGCCAGCGTTGCCAGACATTCAAATAGCACGTAAGGATCATAGGCGGCTAAGGCTCGTTCTGCGGCTGCCTCGGTGCGTGTCTGCAACCTTAGATAAGCCGCCTTTTGCACTTCTATTGCTTTGTCCTGCAAGGCCTGCGTCAGCAACTCTAGTTCTAGCGCACCATACTGACGAGCTTCCACCAGGGCTGCAAGACGTTGAGCCGCGATCGGGCTGTTGAAGCGCTGTCTTACGCCCTCCGAGCCGCCCAACACCATCGACCCAAACGGTGCAGGGGCAGAACCACCAAGGACGACATCGTATTCTCCGGGATGCATGGGTTGATTCTAGTAGTTAGTCAGAGGAAGAATAAGAGATTTCTAGTCGATGACGTACCTTGATTGTTAAAGGACGAGGATGTGAGTGAACGACAACAAGTCGGATTGCATCGAGACTTATGGCACAACAACAGTATTGATGCTCCAGCCATGTTAGTTGGAGAAGAAATTAAGGTGGCGATCAAGGTATTATAGCGGTCGCCACAAGCATTAGGACATTCTGAACAGCACTGATAACTCCTCTTCCTCGCTGATTTCTACTGGTCTCTCAGCATGGCAGACAACACGTTCGTCAAAACACTAATATCTTGCTCCGTTAAGTGGCGACCAAAATGTTGAGCAATACTTTGAGCATACACCGCCCACATTTTCTGCTGCATCTCTAATCCCGCAGGCGCTAGGACGGCGAACGCACCTCGGCGATCGTCTTTACAGGCTTCTCGGTAGATCAGCCCTGCTTTTTCCAGACGATCGACCAGTCGGGTTACATCGGTGCGGTTTACGAGCAGCGTTTCTGCCAACTCGCTCAAACGCAGTCGTTGCTCAGGAGCTTGCTTTAGAGCAATCAGCACGTCATACCACTCAAAAGGTGGCAGTTCAGCCTGCCTAAAATCTTGCTCTACCTGCTCAACCAGGTGAGTATGCACTGTCAGAAAGAGCTTCCATAGAGTGTTGCGAGCCGTTCCAAGCTGAGCCATTTCACCGATCTAATTAATTTCTACTGTAATTATTGCATCTGCAACTAAACAGTGGTATACCTTGAGTAGTTACAAATGTAATTATTTCAATCGCGACCATCTGCTCCAGCTCACTCACCTGTAACTAAAATCTGGGCTAACGGTGCGAAACCCGTTTCAACGGGTTGAAAGATGTGTGCAGTTCTCTACCCTTCGGGAAGGCAACGCCTACAGAGGACTGCATGGTGTAAGCCAGCATTTTCAGCAGGGCAGGGCCAGCGATCGCTGAAAGCTTTGTCAGGCAACCAGGCTTTGTACAGTTGATAAACCGGGATCGGGCTGAGGGCTAGGAGCGGTATCTTTCCGTTCCCTTTTCTTCAATGACTCTCTCATGCTCCTTCTGGAGGTGTTTCAATGGCTAACACTCCGCCTCGATCGTCTTCCTCCCAGACTCTTGGGCTTGTGGCTATTCTCCTGACAGTTCTGTGCTGGGCGTTTGCGGCAAATGTTGCCTTTGATTTGTTTACGACTGGCATCAATCCACTAGAGTTAGCAGGAGCCAGTGCCATGATTACAACGTTTGGGTTGGCAATCGTGCATTGTTTCTGGAGTTGTGGACAAGCTCAGCCAATGAACCTGAAACAATTTGTTTTGGGGGGCATTCTCGTGCTTCTGGTGGCAGCCGACTATGTTGCCATTCAACAGTTACCTGTTGCGATCGCGATCGTGCTTCTTTTTACCTCACCAATTCTGGTGGTTTTGTGGACAGCACTCGCCGCTCACCGGATTCCCTCTCGCTCAGTGCTAATGGCCCTGGCACTGTCGATTTTGGGGGTCGTTCTAGTCTCGAAACTGCTGGAAAGCAGACTGGAGCAAGTCAACTGGTTTGGGATTGGAATTGGTCTGATCACAGCAGGATGCTTTGCTGCCTACGTTATTCTGAGTGAGCAATTGGTAGAGACAGGGGAACCTGTTGGCATCTTGCTAAAAACCTATGCGGTTGCCAGCCTATTTTGGTTGGCTTACCAGTTGACACAAGGATTGCCGCTTAATTTGCTTTCTCCTAACCACTTCTCAAAAGTGTTAGTGGTTGGAATCGTTGGAAATCTACTGCCGTATCTAATGTTTTTGTGGAGCATTCAACGCGTGAATGCTGAACGAGCCGCGATCGTGGCAACTTTAGAACCCCTGGTTGCTGCCATTTTGGCGTGGCTCTGGTTTGGACAAACCTTGACGTTACTGCAAATCATTGGGGGCGTTCTCATCATGAGTGCCGTTACGGTTCTGCAACTCAAAGAGGCTGAGTCTGTTCAGGTTCAACGCCCGTAACCAGAGCAAATGCTGACCCTGCTGCAACACCTAAACCCAATTGTAAGGAGTTCAATCATGTTCAATTCAGAGTTAGAACTGGTGAGCCATCATCTGTGTCCTTATGTACAACGGGCTGTGATTACGCTGTTGGAAAAGGACATTCCTCACCAACGCACGTATATTGATTTGTCGAATAAGCCCGATTGGTTTCGCCAAGTCTCTCCACTGGGCAAAGTGCCTCTGCTGAAAGTAGACCATGAGGTGTTGTTTGAATCGGCTGTTATTTGTGAATATTTGGACGAAATTACGCCAGGTTCACTTCATCCAGCAGATTCATTAATGAAAGCCAAGCATCGCGCATGGATTGAGTTTGGCTCCAGCATTCTTAATACGATCGCAGGGTTTTACAACGCTACCACCGCAGATGCTTTTGAGCAAAAACGTCTTGACTTGGTTGATAAATTTACCTGGATCGAGCATCACTGGCAGGGAGAGCTATATTTTGCAGGAGATGAATTTTCACTTGTTGATGCAGTTTATGGACCTATTTTTCGTTACTTTGATGTGCTTGACACCATTGCTGATTTCCAAGTTTTTGCCATCACTCCCCATGTACGGAACTGGCGGCAAGCGCTGCGATCGCGTCCTTCTATTCAGCAGGCAGTCAGTGAAGATTACCCGCAACAGCTACGAACGTTTTTCACCCAACGGAATTCCTACTTATCTAGACTATTGTTTCTCAACATAGCTTAATTTCCAGAGATACTTGCAATCTATACTTTTGACCCTGATTAATCTTAATACAGCCCAAAATAGTGCTCAGGAGAAGCCATCATGCACCCATCTTTAGAGATTAGCAACAATGATGTTTTGAAGCCCATTCAGACATTTGTTGATGCGGTCTTATCTGGAAATTCAGAGTTGATGAGAGAGGCGTTTCATAGCGAAGCTGCATTAAAGTTTGTAGAAGCCGGAAGTTATGCAGAAACTGGAATCAACGACTACATTGAGTTCATGAAAAAGCAAGGCCCGCTGCCTCTAGCAATTGAAAATTTGACCGTTGATCAATTTGAAACGGGTGCTGCGGTCAAGGTGGAGTTTGTCCTACCAGAAGTCAAATTTATCGATTTCTTCCAGTTACTGAAACTTGACAGTGGATGGAAGATTGTCAACAAAATCTATGTGAAGCAGGAGCAAGTTCAGTTTGTGCAGCCTGCTATTACCTAAGGGAAATATCTCATGACTCACATTCTACAAATAGATTCCAGTCCTCGTCTGGAACGATCGCACTCGCGAGCACTTGCAAGTGCTTTTTTGGAACAATGGAAACCTTATCATCCGGGTGCAATCATTACCCACCGCGACCTGGTACGCGACCCGGTGCCCTATTTAGATGCTACCTGGATTACAGCAAAGTTTACAGCGGCTGCTGCGATCGCCCTTTCTGACGAGTTAGTTGATGAATTCCTGGCAGCCGATTGCTATGTGTTATCGGCCCCCATGTATAACTTTGGCATTCCGGCTGTTCTCAAATCTTACATCGATTATATTGTGCGTCCCAAACGTACTTTTGCCGTAACCGAGAATGGTTTCAAAGGACTAATAACGCATAAAAAAATGATCCTTGTTCAAGCAAGAGGCAGTGATTTTCGTTATGGTTCAGCTTATGCTTCCATGAACTTCCAAGAACCTTACCTAAAAACTGTTTTTGGTTTTATCGGCATCACTGATATTGAGGTCATCAACGCCAATCGACTGAATACTGAACTGCGCGACCAGGAGCTTGCTGCTGCCAGGACAACCATTCAAGCCCTTGCTGCTACTTGGTAAGCGCTGGTTGCCAGTTCTCTCCTTGGTTCTCTATTCATTTAGCCTTTTCCTGCTAGGTACGACTCATCAATGGCGTTTGGCTCTCACCATTCCGTTTCTGTTGAACTCCAGGCCGAACGAGATCAAATTCACGCTCAATTTTTCCACGGCTGGAGTACGGCTGAAGGTTCCTCTGGTGGCAAGCGGAACTTGGACGCTGTCACCTGTGCGCAAATTCAAGAAGTTAGAGAACGTCATCTCTATGGCCGACTGGAACGTAATAAAGCTAAGAAGTGATTATCAATACCATCACGACTTACGCACTTGCCCCCTAAATACCCCAAATCTGGAGGACTTCCAATCCAATCCCCCCCAAATTTGGGGGTTCAGGGGGGCGAAACTTAGTGAACTGAGTAAGTCGTGACCATATGATTTACGCTTGCCCTGACTGTAAGCTGCCCGTTGAAGTATGGGATGAAAAGCTGTAAACGGGTTTCCAGTTTAGGTACAAATGCCAAGTTGAAATCTCTGCCTGATTTACCAGATATAAAGCAGGGAAAACAAAATAACCCAGATACCATCGACAAAGTGCCAGAACAAAGTGGTCGCACTAACCCCAAAGTGACCGCTGTTGTAGTTACCTCGGATAAACGATCGTCCCAGTATAATCACTTGCAAAATGACACCGCTCAGAACGTGCAACCCATGAAAGCCTGTCAATATGTAGAATGTTGCACCTATCAATCCGGTTCGCAAGCCAAAATCAAGCTGACTCCATTCAATTCCTTGACCGATCAAAAAATAAGAACCCATCAAGATCGTCATCAACCATAGCCAGCGAAATTTAACCAGATGATGGCGACTGAGCGATCGCTCTGCCAGTTGAATCACAACACTGCTAGAGAGCAGAATGATCGTATTGAGGATGACAAATGTAGATCGTTCTGGCCCCGTTATTCCAGGGGGTAACCATTCAGAAGCTGTTAGTCGCAGAACAATGTAGGTAAAGAAAAAACTGAGAAAAATAATGCTTTCGGATAACAGAAAAACCACCACCCCAAACATTCCTTTGCCATGATGGTCTTCGTGGCTCCCGCCTCCACTGGGCAGAAAACGCCGCAACCAGGGGGGAAACTTTTGCCGTAACCGTTCCAGGTCGATCGGGCTTTCATCAACGTGAATCGGTTTGGGCTGCGGTGAGCTACTCATTAGAAACGTCTTCTCCTGATTGTGTTGCAGAAGCTTCACCGTAGGCTTTGGGATTGCCATAGTTATAGGGTGGAAAGATCACCTGAGGAATCTCAATAAAATTTTCTCTGGGAGGTGGCGAGGAGGTTGTCCACTCTAATCCGGTAGCTTGCCAGGGGTTATCAACGGCTCTACTGCCCGCCAGTACAGAACCGACCATATTAGCGATAAACGGTAGAGTTGAAACGCCTAATAAAAAGGCTCCTAAACTGGCGATGACATTCCACCCCTGGTATTCGGGCGGATAAGAGGCAACCCGCCGTACCATGCCCTGTAAACCCAGTGGGTGCATTGGGAAAAACGTCAGATTTGCTCCAATAAACGTTAGCCAGAAATGTAGTTTGCCCCAGCCTTCGGCATACATTCGTCCAGTGATTTTAGGGAACCAGAAATAGATGGCGGCAAAGATTGCCATTGTGATGGTATTGAACACAATGTAGTGAAAGTGCCCCACTACAAAGTAGGTGTTATTGACATGTAAATCAAAGGAGTTAGCCGCCAGCATTACCCCTGTAATGCCACCCAAAATAAACATGGCGGCTCCTGCCATTGCAAATAGCATGGGCGTATCTAGATGCAATTTACCCCGCCAAATCGTGGCAGTCCACCCTAAAGCTTTAACTCCGGTCGGCACAGCTACCAGCATTGACGTAATCGCAAAGGTGATTCGCATCCAATCAGGAGTCGCGCTGGCAAACATATGATGAACCCAGACAAAGATACTGACAGCCGCAATGCCTAAAGAGGCGATCGCTAATGAACGGTAGCCAAACAAAGGATTGCGGGCAAAGGCAGGCAACACTTCAGCAAAAATGCCAAAGGCAGGCAGTGCCATAATGTAAACCGCAGGATGGGAGTAGAACCAGAACAAATGCTGGTAGAGAACGGGATCGCCTTGTTGAGTCGGGTTGAAGATATTTGTACCGAAAGCAAGGTCAAATGTCAGCAGGATTAATGCGCCTGTTAGGGAGGGTAGGTTGATCAGTTGCAGCAGTTGAGCACTGAGAACCGACCAGACAAAGATAGGTAGCCGAAAAAAGGTCATTCCCGGTGCACGGAGCCAGACGATCGTCGTCACAAAGTTCACGGCACCCATGATGGAAGAAATGCCAAGCAAAATCAGACTGATAATCCAAACGAGTTGACCAGAGGGGTTTTGTAGGCTCACAGGTGGATACGACCACCACCCCGCCTGCGCTGGACCATTGGGCAGTAAAAAGCTGGCAATTAGCAAAATGCCAGCGGGGGGAATCAGCCAGAACGAAATGGCATTCAGCAGCGGAAACGCCATATCTCTCGCCCCAATCATTAAGGGCACCAGATAGTTTGACAACCCTGCATTGAAAGGAATGATCCATAAAAAAATCATCACCGTTCCATGCAGCGTAAAGAGAGCGTTGTAGAGAGGACGATCGACCAGGTTTAACTCAGGGGTGATCAGTTCTGCCCGCACGAGCATCGCCATCAATCCACCGATCAGAAAAAAGATAAAGGTAGTGAGGATGTATTGCACCCCAATCACTTTGTGGTCAGTGCTGAAGCGAAAATAGTCCCGCCAATGGCGATCGATGGGTTGATTTAATTCAATCCCACCTGAATCATCAGGCGAGATCGCAGGATTCGTCATGAATCACCCTCCTGAACTTCAGTAGATTTTGCAACGGCTTCAACCGCTTTGGAACTCCATCTCGCTTTAAAGAGTGTCTTGGGTGGATGCAGTTGTTCCGCAATCACTGAATTAATCTCATCAATGGGCTGTTGAGCGATCGCAACAAGCCACTGATTGTAAGCTTCTCTCGACTCCACATAAACATCTGCTTCCATGAGTGCAAAGTAGGTGCCGCTATACTGTGAGTCTTGCAAGCGATATTTACCGATACGATTAGGCGTCACCACCAAATCAATATCACGTTTAGGAATCATGTCTTGCTTGAGGCGAAAAGCAGGCACATAAAAGCCATGAATCACCGCTTCTGCCTGTAAATCTAGTCGAGTACGTTCATTCACAGGCAAATGTAGTTCATGACTAACGGCTTGATTGGGGTAGCGAAATGTCCACTTCCATTGCGTCGCTATCACCTGAATTCGCTCGTCAGCGGGTTTGGGGGTATCTGAAGCAGCATTCGGAGACTCTACTGAGGCAGCGTGGGCTGGGGCTTCTAGGGGAAGCTGAACGATTTGTTTAAGTCCCAAAATATTGAGTTGGCTGTAAATATTAGTATTTTGAAAAGCGATCCACAAGACGAGCAGCGTTGGAGCGGCTGTCCAGAGAATTTCTAGTTTGACGCTGCCTCTAGAGGGATGTCCTTCACTGTAGTCATCCGGTTTTGCTCGAAAAAACAGGGCAGAGTAGAGCATCATTCCCACCAGCCCCAGGAAAATAAACATACCGACTGACACCAAAAAGCTAAATAAGGTGTCTACCCGCTGTGCTTCTGCGGTTGCTTGGGGTGGCATCCAGGTATAAGCTTGTTGCCCCATCCAATGACTGATGAGCATTGCTCCAGCAATCAAAATAGTCAGTAAAAAGTATTCGAGGAACTTTAACATTGCATCCCAAGCGTGCACTGTCTCATCGTGTAATCACGTCAAGATTCGGATAGATATTACAATAAACCCACAGAGGCTCCATCTAGCCAACGAAGGAGTATTAGATGCTCCAAAGAAACTGAATAGCCTCTTAATGTATTTCCTAATCTACTGAGGCATGTTGATGCATCTAAAACTGCTGGCAGATCAAGGCCCTGTGCACCTTATTTGCCTGAGAAACGCTTTCAATGCTGTGAAGAACTTCATAACCGAAGTCATGCTATCTTCGACCTGTGTGGTGGAGTTGGCTTTGGTTTGATACTCACGCCTGCCAGCCAAGATGCTGTAGCTCAAGCAAGCAACAGCGCTCGCATCCTTGAAACAGCACACTGACGTAGATGAACCTGTTCGTCATCGCTAAGGGAACTGGTGACCAATAAAATCCCAGGTTGAAGGGGGTGAATGAGTGCATGTGTGGATGAGCATTGGGATGTTATTTCCCAGCGAGGCCCTACCCGATGTCAATCACGATACGTTGAAAGAGCTTCACAACTGAGTGTCGTTACCGGATAAAAGCAAAAGACACTATCACACATAAGCTGAGAACCAATGCAGTGATCAAAGCGTGTTCAACCCGACGACTAAAGAACCCAACGATCGCGGCGATACATGCAACCATTAGCAACAGTCCAACGTAAATAGCAAATTGCCCACCATGATCGATAGTGGGATCATTTTGAAGACCAGAAGGAGACCGTAACGCGGTTGGATCAGGTAAAGGAGCATCCGCGAGTAGAGCGCTAAAGTTGATCATTTCAATGTGACCTTAATAACGTTGATATCACTTGTTGAACAGTCCGTACTCTTGTCCAGACGGCAGTTCATGAGTTGAATTTCCTCCTTGTCTTAACTGATGCACTGCCGTATTGTGAATCCCAAACTCATCGCCCAATTGTGCCCCTAAGGTTCCATGCAAATAGAGTGCTCCTAGTAAAACAACACCTACCAGCAAGTAACTCCACTGCACTTCTCTAAGACGATCTTTTCGCCAGCGATAGCGCTGTGCTCCTCGCCATAAAGCCATTCCAGCGATCGTTGCTAACAATGCAATGCCTCCCAATCCATGCAGCAACATGGTTGACTTGGCATCCAGGCCCCAACCGCTGACTCGATCGGTGGGTGGAGTGGCTAACATCAGTTCAAAGAATCCGACTGCAACAGTAAAAAAGGTGATAATCGCTGCCCCTAACAAGTTGTACCAACCCACTTCATAAAACCCTGCACGAATGGCAGGAAGCGCTAAAAATTTGAAGATGGGTCTTCCCAACGGAAACAGCGTTCCAGCAATGTCAAAGATTACTGCAATGATGAGCAGTCCTAATGTTAGGTGAACAAGTTGAGGATGAATGGGGATAGGGTAGGGCAGTCCATTTGCTCCCAGCTTTAATCCAGGTAGATTCAAGAGTAAGAGTATCATTTCAAAAGCCCCTGTCGAGTTGCCTCTACTACAGGTTCTACATGCAGCCCATACACCCAAACAAGTTGACTACCCAGCATCATTTGAAAAAAGATTAGACAACTTAGAAGCGTTGTAAATCCTAAATAGAGCGGAGAAACTCTTAAAGGACTTTGATGGCGCATGGCAAAACGCCAAGCCGTAATAATGACTAAAAAAGCCGCTAAAGACCATCCCATGACCGTATGTAAACTAAGCGTTGATTGGGCCTCTGCTTGAGGTTCTGCTAAACCTGCTTCAAATTGACCAAAAATAACTGCAAGAAAAATAGAAATGGCAGCAACGATTAAGTTCCAAAAACTAACTTCAAACAAACGAGGTTTATGAGCAAAGTAACCTAACACATCGCACACAAACGAACAAAACACCATTGCAATCACAAAGTGAACAATGATGGGGTGAATCGGATCAGGGTAAGGAAGCCCCTGCTGATTAAGCGATAAATGAAACATTACTTTTTAAATTAATCTTTAGTTGATGGGTTTCGTGTTTCTTGTTTATGGGAAATCGCTATCTACATTCATTCCACAGAATAGCGAAGTATTCATTCAATAGAATAGTGAAGTCGGCATAAAAGGTATCTATCTCTTTAGAGATGTTTAGAAATACGGAGAAGTCAAAAGAGTTCAAGCAAGCCGACGCAGCATGAGGTGAATCATCGCAAGGTGAATGAGTGCCTCTGAGGCAGTAGGCAGTCGCTTATAATCGACGTTGAACCGACGACACCAGTGCAGCCAACCGTGAGTCCGCTCCACCATCCACCACTTAAGCAGCAGCAGGAAGCTTTTTGCGCCATCAGGATGCAGCACGACCTCGATAATTCGATCGTTCGGTCTGGCTGCCTTTCTTTACCGTCTAGTCTAAACTCTAGACGGGATCAACGCTTTGACTCTCATGACAATACTCCTGATAGAACCCAATCGTTTTAAGCAAAGGGAACACACGCTGTAGGCAGAAAAACCGAAGAAGGCATGGGTAATGGGGACGGGGGATGGGTTAGAAGTCGCAAAGACGAGTGAGCATCGCTACATTGAAAGCTCCCTTCAGTTCTGCCTTTTACCTTTTGCCCTTTACCTTTTGCCTTCTTCCCCTCATACTTCGATAATCAACGTAGAAGTATCCTCAACTCCAACGATCGTGACCGTCTGACCGGGCAGCAGTTGAATGATTTGGATTTGCCCCATCGAGACAAGTAGCTTAAACCGCCAGGATGTACCACCATACGCTACTCTCAAAGTCCCGGTATCGGATGCTTCTAATTTGGCGGCAACTTGTTGCGGTAAATGGCGAAGCGGCTTTGGTTTAAAGAAATCACTCATGACGATGGTTCTCCATAGGATAGGGGTCAACACAAGACAGCAAAAAGCAGACAACAAAAAAGCCAGCACGTGATGTTCACGTTGCTGACTATGGACTTCGAGCCTCTTAGAGTCAGATGCAATGGGTATTAGATGGCATGATGCATCAGCGCGATTTTGCGTTACCAGCGTCAGGGGTTCTAGCCTGTGCGATCGCTGGAACGGTCTCAAGCCAAAGGACATCCTGACAGGGGTTAAGTGGACGATCGCCAGCGCAGCACCTGCAAGTCAATCTGTTGGTAAAGCTGCTGGATATGCTGCAACTCTGCTTCAGCCAACAATTGACGCTGACAAACGTGGCCGCCAATTTCCACAATGGTTTGAAAATTGCCTCTCCGACTGCTGGTGATAAACTCACCGTGCTGGGTGATAGACAACATCTCGATCAAACGAAACGCTGTGTGAGAGAAAACAGAAGGAAGTGCAATCAATGTAGTCTGGCTCACACGCTGACCACTCGATCGACCTTCCAGTAAAAATGTATCTCCCGGTAAGGTCGGTGAAGGGTGGCTGTGAAGCCCAACAAACATCTGAATGGCATCTGCACCTGTCCAAAACTTGGCGATCGATGGGGGCATAGCGACGTTCCTCAATAAAGTGTTTCGATAAACCCATTGGGGCAATTGGCTAAAGCAGCAGCACCAATGACCTGATCTGAATCAGAAACGCTACAGTCTCACTCTCACACAACGGTAGGCTAGCTATAATATAAAGATAGAAGCCTGGAAGTTAAAGGTAAAAGAATGATAGCAGACTTACTTGAGCTAGCGCTTTAGTAATATTTTCTATCTTTGATGTAAAACTTATCTCACAAAACCTAGAGGCAAGCCTGTAGCTTATGCTACATTTTGTCGCTATTGAGCCAAAAGGCTGTGATTTCAGTTATTTATTACCTCACTCATGTGAGGTAGGCATGTTTTTTAGTGCGTCAGACGGTTACATTGCCTAGTTTTGTAAGCATCCATGCAGAATCGGCCTATCATGCGCTTTATAAAGATGGGTGATTGAATCCTCTATGTATCGGTAGTGTAAAGAGTGTCCTGACAACCTTGAGGGGGCGATAAAGCCTTGCTGCCTGTTCTCGGTCGGCTCTACCGTTCGTGCTATAACGATTTCACTCACATATCGATACTTTTTATCTAGCGCGTGTGTTCAAGGAGTGTTTGGTTTCATGTCTAACATCCCTGATAGCTTCGTCACCGAAATGGCAACTAGGAATGGGGTCACCCGCACAGAGCTAGAAGCGCTCTTGCTCGCGTTGGACGATCGCCCCGGTGCCGAGATTGCAAAAGCACTGGAAATTAGTGAAGCAGCGGTGCGTAAGCGGCTGGGTGAAAGCTACAAAAAGTTTCACATTGACGCGGGCGGCAACAAAAAGCTCACGCACCTGAAACAAAAACTCCTCCTTGAATATCAGTTACGCCAACCCAATCAAATTCAACGCACTCAAGATTGGGGCGAAGCCGTTGATGTGATTGATTTTTGCGGACGTGAAACCCAACTCGCAGAGCTAGAAGATTGGATTGTTGGAAGCACGCTAGGGCGCGATCGCGCGGGCCGCTGTCGGTTGGTTGCAGTCTTGGGGATTGGCGGTATTGGTAAAACAACTCTGGCGGCTCGGATTGCCAGACAGGTACAGGATCAATTTGAGTACGTCATCTGGCGATCGCTGCGCAACACACCGTCCCTTAACGACATCCTGGCAGAACTGCTCAAGTTTCTACCTGGCTCCGAAGCTGAATTACCGGATGATGAAAACAGCCGTCTGCTGCGCTTACTTCAGATCTTGCGAGACCATCGGTGTCTGATTATTCTCGACAATGTGGAATCGATTCTGCGGAGTGGTGAAGGCAAAGACTACGATCGCGCAGGCGAGTACAAAGAAGGGTACGACCTGTACGGGTATCTCTTCAAAAAGCTGGGTGAAACGTCACACAAAAGCTGCTTGCTGTTAACCAGTCGTGAAAAGCCTAAAGATGCCGCTGCGTTAGAAGGTAAAAATCTGCCGGTCAAAGTGCTACAACTTGCTGGACTCACGCCTGCTGAAGCACAGCTCATTCTAAAAGATAAAGGCTTAGAAGGCACTGAAGCAGAACTCGCTGAATTGGTTAAGCGCTACTCTGGTAATCCGCTAGCGCTCAAAATTGTAGCGACCACTATTCATAACTTATTCAATAATACGATCGCGGCCTTTCTCACTCAAATCAAGCAAGAAACAGCCGTTTATGGCGATATTCGTGCTCTCTTAGATCAGCAATTTGCACGCCTTTCTAACTTAGAAAAACGAGTAATGGTTTGGTTGGCGATTAACCGTGATCCCGTTTCGATGGCAGATTTACGAGACGATATCCCCATTCCCGAATCGTCGATGCGGTTGCTAGAAGCCGTGGAATCTCTCTCGCGTCGATCGCTCATTGTTGGCGCACCCGAATCAGGCAAGCTCAGTCAACTGCCTGCCATTATGGAATACACCACTGAGTACTTAGTGGAATATGTAACGGCTGAAATTAATCAATTGTTAGAGCAACCAGAGGAAGCTATTTTTAGCTGGAGAAAACTGCGGTTCTTAAATAGTTACTCGTTAGTGAAAGCCGAAGCCTTAGACCACATTCGCAAAGCCCAACAAAAAGAAATTCTAGAGCCGATCAAGACTAAGCTACTTGATTTGTATGAGGCAGATCTTGAAGCACGCATTCGTCGCAGTTTCGATCGTCTACGTGGGCAACCGTTTACCAAAAAGGGATACGCGATCGGCAATCTCATTAATTTACTCTGCCAGATGCAAAGCAATGTGACTCAGGCAGACTTGAGTGGACGCGATTTTTCAGCGCTCACGATCTGGCGTGCCTATTTAAAGAACGTCAAGCTTCAGGACACCAGCTTCACCCATGCCGATCTGGGCGGTTCAGTGTTTGCTGAGATCCTGGGACTAGCCAGCCTGGTTTCCGTGCAGTACAGCCCCGATGGCAACCTCTTTGCCACCGGAGGGGGTGAGGGTGAAATTCGGCTCTGGCAGGCGGCTGACAATAAGCAAACCCATCGCTCTAAAGGTCACACAGCCTGGGTTTGGGCACTTGCCTTTAGCCCAGACAGTCAGTTACTGGTCAGCGGCAGCGAAGACCACACCATCAAAATTTGGGACGTGCAGATGGGCAAATGCCTTCACACGCTCGACCAGCACTCAGGTAAGGTCTACAGCGTTGCCTTCAGTCCCGATGGCAAGACGATCGCCAGCGGTAGCGAAGACCAGACCATCAAACTCTGGGACGCCAGCAGTGGACAATGCTTGACAACGCTCAAAGAGCATCATGATTCGGTCTGGTCGGTTTCGTTTAACCCGATCGAGCCAAAGCATTTGGTGAGCGGTAGTGCAGATGGCACCATCAAACTATGGGATAGTCAGGGCAAATGCCTGAAAACGTTGATGGGGCATTCCAGCCAGGTTTATTCGGTTCGCTTTAGCCCTGACGGACAACGGCTTGCCAGCAGCAGCGAAGACCAGATGGTCAAACTTTGGCATGTGCAGACTGGCAAGTGCCTGGAAACGTTGAAAGGACACAGCAAAAAAGTACATGCCGTTCGCTTTAGCCCCGATGGCAGAACCCTTGCCAGTAGCGGCGAAGATCGCATCATTAAGCTCTGGAATAGTCAAACAGGCGAATGCCTGAAAAATCTGACGGGACACATTAGCCAGGTCTGGTCAATTTCCTTTAGCCCCGATGGACGCACACTCCTGAGCAGCAGTGATGATCAGGCGGTTCGGCTTTGGGATGCGACCAGTGGCAAAGCGCTCAACGTCTTGCAAGGATACGCGTTAGGCGTTTACTCGGTTGCCTTTAGCGCCGATGGGCAAATCGTTGCCAGCGGTGGTGATGACAATATCGTGCGGCTCTGGAATCTGCATCACGAACAGCATGACATCCTGCAAGACCCCAAAAGTAAAGGACGGCTACGATCGGTGACGTTCAGCCCGCAAGAGCCGCTACTAGCAACCGGAGGCAGCGATTACACCATTCGACTGTGGGATCTACGCGATCGCCAAAACCCGCACTGCCAGCTGTTAGAAGGGCATACTCACTGGGTCTGGACGGTGACGTTTAGCCCCGATGGCAAAACTCTTGCTAGCAGCAGCGAAGATCGCACTGTTCGGCTATGGGATGTCACTAGCAGGCAATGCATCAACGTGCTTGAAGGGCACACTCACTGGATTGGAACGGTAGCGTTTAGCCCTGACGGACAGACGATCGCCAGTGGTGATGCGGATGGCAAGGTGAAACTGTGGGATGTGCCGACGGGGCAGTGCCTGCAAACGCTGTCAGATCACGAAGACCTCGTGTGGTCGATCGCCTTTAACCCTGACGGCAAAACCCTCGCCAGCGGCAGCAAAGATCAGAGCGTCAAACTGTGGGACGTTGCAACGGGTAAATGCCTTCAAACGCTTAAAGACCATACCCAGCAGGTGTTTACGATCGCCTTTAGCCCCGACGGAAAAACCCTCGCCAGCGGCAGCGGCGATGCAACGGTGAAACTCTGGGATGTCAGCAGTGGCACCTGCCAAGACACCCTTCGGCGTGGACATACAGCGGCTATCCGTGCCGTAGCCTTCAACCAGGACGGTAAATTGCTGGTGAGTGGCAGCGAAGATGGCTCCGTACAGCTTTGGGATGTGCACAAATGTAGCCGTCTGCGGCAGCTCAAGTTCGATCGCCTCTACGAAGGCATGGACATTACAGGCGCAACCGGACTCACCGAAGCTCAAAAGTCCTCACTCAAGGCACTCGGTGCGGTTGAACTGGAGAAGTGAGCGGGGGCGATCGTCGTTAAATGGCTCTAAGATAGAAGTACCGCCCTTTTAAGCTAGCTTCCAAGTAAGTTATGACGACTCTACCGCTGACTGAGCCTGTCGCCTTAGAGGTACCCTCGTTGCCGCGAGCCGCTTTGGATGAGCTATATCATTTCTTGCAATATTTGCAATTCAAATACAGCGTCGATTTAGATTCAACGCTTGAGGCACTAGAAGACGAGATCGATGGGGTTGATGCCGATACGGCTTTACAAGAAGCAGGAGAAATCTCTCTAGCTAGCTTGAAGCAAGATTTGGGGTTGGAGTGAGTTATCAAGTTTTTATTAAGTCTGCTGCACAACGGCAACTTAAAAAACTCACGCTGGCGACTCAGAAAGACATCATTGCACTGATTGAAAGTTTGTCAGAGGAGCCTAGACCATCAGGCTGCAAGAAGCTCAAGCAGCGACAAAATCAGTACCGTGTGCGCTCAGGCGACTACCGCATCATCTACAGCATTGAGGATATTTCCTTGATTGTGAGAGTGGTTAAGGTTGGTCATCGTCGGGATGTCTATGAAGAGTAGCGGCTCATCAAGATTCTGTCGCTGACTTGCCTAGGAAGCGTCGTCAATTAAGCTAAGAAACCTTGCGTATAAGCCTTACCGCGCCCGTCCTCACAAATAAGCTAGGGGCTGGAACCCTTGCTGTTAGCTATGTATATGAATCATTGATGACAGCCCCTAGCAATCTCAAACTCACGGCTTTAAGTAATTTCTCTATAGCATCTGCAAGCTCTATTTTGCCTATACTACATCAGGTCTTTGCTCAGAAGGGATTTGACAATGAACGGGCTTAACCGATGGATGCTGTTACCACTGGCGATCGGACTACTAAATTTGAGTGTCGCCACTCCAGCTCTAACACAAGAAAAACGGGTAAGAACGTTGACCGTCGCTGGAGATGCACAGGTTCAAATTCCAACCACGATGACTGGTATTAACGTTGGCATTGATATTCGAGGTAAGGAGATTAACAAAGTTCAAGAAGAAGTCGCACGTCGAAGATCGGCAGTGATCGCTCTGCTGAGAGCACGAAAGGTGCAGAACTTAGAGACGACAGATGTTCAACTGGAGCCGATAAACGATTACAGATCAGAAACTCAGAATCAGATTGTTGGCTATCGTGCTACTAACACCATTAGGTTTCAGGTTCCAAGTGCGCGAGTAGGTAGCGTTTTGGGTGAAGTTGTTGAAGCTGGAGCGAACCAAATTAGTAGCCTGACTCTCTTTTCTTCCGAAGATGTGATTGAAGCAGCGCAAAAAAAAGTTATTCGAGAGGCATTTCAGAATGCTGAACAAAAAGCTAGTGCTGCTCTGAGTGCCATGAAAGCTACTCAACAGGAAGTGGCAGAAGTTCAAATCCTTGCGCCTCGCCCCAACGTCATTGGTAGAGTCTTTAATTATTCTAGCAACGGATTAACTGGCAGGGTGGACGCATTAGACGCAAGAACTGCTACGCTTGACCGTCAGCAGTTCGCAACTGTAGTTACTGGTGCCCAAATAGTTAGCGCAACTGTCACGCTGACAATTCGTTACTAATAGTGGCGACTTACAAGCTTGGCGATCGCTCCGTGTAATACAACACTGGACTTGCTCATGGAAATCCTCAGCGCCAGCGAAGCGAGAGCAAAAGACATTACAGGCGCTACCGGGCTCACCGAAGCTCAAAAGTCCTCACTTAAGGCACTCGGCGCGGTTGAACTGGAGAAGTGAGCGGAGGCGATCGCTTCATACACTACTTCTCCAATTTGTCAATTAAATGTATTAAATCTTAGAGTCTAATATTGATTCAAAATAGTGATTATTCGCTGCAACGCTCTTGTAGCAAGCATTAAAGCGAATAAGAGAACTAGAGTTTTGAGTTGGGCAGAAACATTACTTAATTTTTCGTAACATTTCGTGATAATTTGTTAACTGAAGGCAAAACGGTATCTCTGGAGACGTATTGCTTCACCCTTAGCCAGTTACACCTTAGTGAGGTAGCCCTTCTTATGGCAATTACTATTGATTCCGCTCGTGGCATTTTTCCCGGTACCTTGTCGGCTGACGCAGTACCCGCTTTGACTGCGCGCTTTAACCAGCTTAGTGCTGAAGATCAATTGGCATGGACGTGGTTTGCTTTCCTAGAAATGGGCAAAACTGTCACTGTTGCAGCCCCCGGTGCAGCCAGTATGCAGTTTGCCGAAGGCACCCTAAGCCAAATCAAGCAGATGACCTTTGAAGAGCAAACTCAGGTGATGTGCGATCTGGCGAACCATGCTGATACACCCATTTGTCGCACTTATGCTACCTGGTCGCCCAACATTAAGCTTGGTTTTTGGAACCAGCTTGGTGAATGGATGGAGCAAGGTATTGTCGCACCGATTCCGATCGGCTATAAGCTTTCAGCCAATGCCAGCGCTGTTTTGGAAACCCTCAAAACGTTGGATCAAGGGCAACAAATTACCGTCTTGCGAAACTCTGTAGTAGACATGGGTTTTGATACGAATAAACTAGGCAGCTATACCAGAATTTCTGAACCTGTGGTTGTGCCGAAGACAACCTCGCAGCGAACTCAAGTGACTATTCAAGGACTCGATAACCCAACGGTGTTGAGCTACATGGACAACTTAAATGCGAATGACTTTGAGCAACTCATTAAGCTATTCGTAGAGGACGGTGCGCTACAGCCTCCCTTCCAAAGACCGATCGTGGGCAAAGATGCCATCATGCGATTTTTCCGAGAAGAGTGTCAGAACCTCAACCTGTTGCCAGAACGCGGGGTCTCTGAACCAGCGGACGGTGGTTACACTCAGATGAAAGTGACTGGTAAAGTTCAAACTCCCTGGTTTGGCGCAGCCGTAGGTATGAATATGGCTTGGCGGTTCTTGCTCAACCCTGAAGGCAAGATCTTTTTCGTTGCCATTGACTTGTTAGCGTCTCCCAAAGAGCTTTTAAACCTGGTTCGCTAGGTAAAAAGGCAAGAAACATCCTGATCGATCGCGATCAATAGAACTTGAGCGATCGTCATCTAGTAGGGGCTTGGCGATGCCAAGCCCCCATTCAAAAATTCAATTCCCGTTTCATCGATCAAGAGCCAGTCTCTTCTAACCAGGAGCGCTCAATCACATTGAGCAAACGCAATCATTTCAGACCCGTTAATTACCGCGCAAATTTTAGATTGAGTCATGCAAGTGAGTGAAGCTGAGTGGACTGACACCGAGAAAATCATCGCTCGAACTGCTTTTGATCAAGCCTACGCGCGCGAGATTGAAGCGCTGCTAAAGCAAGTTCGAGACGAAGCCAGCACAATTGTAGAGTTGAGTGATCTCTGGCGATTACACGACTTCTTGAGTGCTAAGCGGTATCAGGTTGAGGGCAAGTACGACTATCAGTACTCTGGTCTGCTCTTTGTTTTTGCTGGCTTAGTCAAAGAAGGCTGGCTGCACCCAACCGACCTGGAAGGGCTAAGCACAGACAAGCTTGCTAAGATCAATTCCCTCGCAAGCATGTGAGAAGTGTGGATGCAGGAGGCATTAGCCCGATCGCGCTGGCTTTTTGCTAAGCAGGTAGTGACTGATAGGGGTTCCGTTTAGCGTGGATGTTGCGGATGTGCGTTTTCACCGTGTTGAGGCTGATGTGAAGCGCCTTGGCGATCGCCTGGTAGCTATATTCCTGCTTCAGCAGTAGCCAGACTTCCGCTTCTCGATTGGTTAACTGGAACTTCTTCTGCTCCATTTGAATCTCTTGGCGCAAGACCTCATCCCGGTCTTCTACTGTAATCAGGATGTACGGTTGGTGATTGATCGCAGCGTGCAGGTTGTCACTACTAGCAGTTGCAAGCCAGGATGCCGTGAGCCGGAAGGAGGAGCATTCAGGGGTTTGATACTCTAAAAGGATCGGCTCATACTCATGCTCAGAGGCCAAAACCTGGTCACAAAGTTCAGTAATGACTTTGGGCAGTAGCGTCCAGTAGCGCTGTGCGCCAGACAAGTTTTGACATAGCCGCTTAGCAGTTTGGTTCCAGTAAATAACAGCGTGATCTGTGGAGAGCACGATGAGACCCTTCGGCAGTGCATCTACCAGCACACTCAGCAAAGATATTGGTTCGAGGATGTCGTTGAAGCTAGTTTCAAGCGCTACTGTAGCGAGACGTGGCGCGTAATGGCTATCGCTGGAGGGGATGTGGCAGGTACAAGCGAGGCGATCGGGGACTTCATAATCACGGGTTAGCATGTCAGCTCCAGGCAAATGATAGATTGGCTCAAACGCATCGTAGTTGCTACCACCTTGGCGTGTCGATCGTCCCTGGCTTAGTTGAGTGTCACGCTCTAGAGGGAGTCAGGCATCTCAACTCACGCGATTCTTGTTTGACCCGTCCTGTCATAGCCGCTTGCTGCAAGCTCATGAAGGCACAAAAGTCTTCTCTGCCGTATTTCGTTGCGAGTAGTCGCCGAAGCTGCTCCTCGGTGCTAACAGATAGATAGCCGGTTGTGAGAACCTGTTGAACAATTTCATGAATCGAGTTCATGCCTAGTCTCTCCACGAAGAACGGTTGCACAAGTTGTGGTGTGTAAAGTAACGTTGACGAACGGCTTAACCTGAAGGTTCAGGTGTCGGGGGGGTGCATCGTTGTCATTGCTCTTCTAGATAGAAAGGTTAGTCGAGATGGTGCGGTAGATTGAACTAACAAGCGTTAGGAATGATTAGTCAGAGCGTTAGGCATTACGTTAGAAGTTTCAAAACCCCTCATGGCACCTGATTTAAGTCAGCCAGAAGAAACCTTTGCACGCGCTGAAGCACTCTGGGATACCAGCAGACTCTATGCTGATTTAGCCTCTGCAAAGCGAGAAAAGCTTACCCCAACCGAAAAAGAACATCTCCGTGGTTTGCTTTTGGGTCTTGGCCCCAAAGAGATTGCGAAGGAGTTGTGTAAAGGGGTGGGTGGCGTTCGTGTGGCGCTGTGTAGCCTGTACCGCTATCTAGAGGCCCTTTGCGAACTGCCAGAAGGCAAAATTAACTCTAGAACTGTGATTCACACCTTAGAAGAAGCGGGGTACAAGCTAGGATCTTCTGGTACTGGATTGCCGACTGGCTTGATCTCAAAGTCAGCCTGGATACAGCCTGCGCCTGCCACACACAAGGCTTTTCAGCACGCCACACACATGGGGGCCGTGTCTGTACGTGCCAGTGTGGTGATTAGCCACGGGAATCAATCGATCAGCGTTGGCTTGGCTCAGCAGTTTTACGATGGGTTGAAAGGGGCGGGGCACCAGGTATCGGTCTTGGAGGAGAATCACCGATCGCTCACCGAGGTGCTAAGGCACTTAAATACTGTGCTGGAGCAATGTGATTACTTCTTGCTCCTCCTGGCTCCTCACTCGGCGGTTAGTGAGATGGTGACTGAAGAAGTCCGGCGAGTCAGAGAGGTTTATGATGCTCACCCTCACCACAGACCGATGATTGTGCCTGTGCGGGTGGGAACGCTGCAACTCAACCATAATTTACGAGGGTATCTGCACGGCTTTCAAGAGTGGGAATGGCGATCAACCAGCGATACACCACTGCTACTGCAAGCCTTTCATACGCTATTGACAGAGGGACACTCCCCAACGGCAGAGTTGACTACCCAGGCACTACCAACTTCAGGTACCGCTCTGGAAGACCCAGACGCGCCACCGCTGCCCGTAGCAGAACCCGAACTTCCGTGGGGACAGGTCAATCTCGTCTCTGCCTTTTATGTAGAGCGATCGCCGTTAGAAACGCGCTGCTACGACACGATCGTTAAACCGGGGGCCTTGATTCGTATTAAAGCCCCCCGACAAATGGGTAAAACCTCGCTCATGTCCCGCATTCTGTATCACGGTGAGCAGCAAAACTATGTGACGCTGCCGCTGAGCTTTCAGCTTGCCGATCGCGCTATCTTTTCTGATCTGGACAAATTTTTGCGCTGGTTTTGCGCCAGTGTAGGGCTAGGGCTACAGCTACCCAATAAGTTAAAGGATTATTGGGACGACATTTTTGGCAGCAAAGTCAATTGCAAGGCCTACTTTGAGCAGTATCTGTTGCGAGAGATGGATACTCCGTTAGTGTTGGGACTGGATGAAGTTGATCGCGTGTTTGAGCATCGCCAGATTGCCGAAGACTTTTTTGGCTTACTCCGAGCGTGGCATGAGGAAGCGAAGAACCGCGCCGTCTGGCAAAAACTCCGCCTGGTCGTAGTGCATTCTACAGAGGTTTATGTACCGCTGGATAATAATCAATCGCCGTTTAATGTCGGGCTACCGATCGAACTACCTGAATTTAATCTAGAGCAAGTGCATGATCTGGCCGCTCGTCATGGGCTGCACTGGGGGGAGTCTCAAAGCCACCAGTTGATGTTACTTGTGGGTGGTCATCCTTATTTAGTGCGGGTCGCGCTCTACCATATTGCCAAACAAGATATGACGCTGAAGCAGTTGCTCCAGAACGCCCCGACCGAAGCAGGCCCCTACAGTGACCACCTGCGCCGACATCTGTGGAACCTGGAGCAGTATCCCGACATTGCCGCCGCGTTAGCGAGAACCGTTGCCACCACTGAACCAGTGAGGCTGGAAGCATCCCAGGCGTTTAAGCTGCATAGCATGGGGTTAGTGCATCTTAATGGCAACAATGTCACGCTGCGCTATGAGTTGTATCGTCAGTATTTTCGCGATCGCTTGCTCAGCATATAAGGTAATCAGCGTTCCGCTTCAATTCATTCATGCTTCATCGCCTGGTTAGATGCTGCAAGTTCAATTGCGAGCCATTAGGCGTGCCGTTAGTTTTCTTTCCTCAACAGTTCGGCAAGAATGCAGAGCAATTAGGCAATCCGTAATTTTGCTGAACGGCTTGAGCGCTTTTGCTTCATATAGCGTTACATAGTCTCATCTAGTTAAAGTTTGTATGAACCTGGTGTGCGTTACTGTCCGTCGTTTTGTGAGCGTTGATACTGTAGAGATTACGTTAGGCATCTACATCTGCGTCGTTTAGAGGTAATCAGTGCTTCTATAAGACTTCGCCTCTAAGGTTTATGAGATGGAAGGGCAATGAGACGAATCGCTAGAGACATATCGGTATTGTTGGCAGCGATTGCTGTCGGTGGTGTAATCGGAGTTGAATCGTTACAGGCGCAAGTTGTAGCAAATCCAGGCGATACAAATACGATCGTCACCCCAGTTGGCAACCGCTTTGATATTGGTGGCGGTCAGCTTTCGGGCGACAATGCAAACCTGTTTCACAGTCTGTCTCAATTTGGTCTGACTCAGGCTCAGATTGCTAATTTCCTGTCTAACCCCAGCACTCGCAACATCTTAGTGCGGGTGACAGGCGGTGATGCCTCCCGGTTGGATGGGCTTATTCAGGTAAGCGGTAGTAACGCTAACCTGTTTTTGATGAATCCGTCTGGCATTATCTTTGGCTCCAGCGCCACGCTGAATGTACCCGGTTCGTTTACCGCAACCACCGCGAACGGCATTGGCTTCGGGTCAAATTGGTTCAATGCTTCCGGCACTAACAATTACGAGACATTAGTTGGCAATCCCAGCAGTTATGCGTTTACGGTGACGCAGCCAGGCGCGATCGTCAATGCGGGTTATTTAACCGTGGGTGTGGGGCAACAACTGACGCTGCTAGGCGGCACGGTGGTCAGTAGTGGCGGGCTAGACGCCCCTCAGGGACAAATTATTGTTGCAGCCGTACCCGGACAGAGCATTGTGCGTCTGAGTCAGCCAGGAAGTGTGCTAAGTCTGGAGGTGCAGCGTCCCACTCCCAACGATCGCGTTGAAGCCTGGACACTGCCTATACTCTCGTTACCGCAATTGCTTACTGGTGGCAGCGGTAGCAACGCAACCGGGCTAACCGTTGATGCCAATGGGCAAGTCACGCTCACAGGGTCTGGGGTTGCCATTGCGTCTGGCGATGTAGCGGTACAGCAAGCAACCGCAGGGCTGAATGGCGTCTTCCAATATGCAAGGAGCACTCTTTTTGATGCAGCGGCTTTTTTCCCAACGACAAAACCAGCCTTGCGCTTAGTCGCGCCTCCGCCAGAGCAGGTCTTGCCGCTCAAACCTAATTTAGTCGCGCCACCCAATCAGGTTTTGCCAGGTGCATCGATCCGTCAGTCTACCCCACCCGATGCCACGCTGCCGAGTACGACTGTTCCAGATTGCGGTGTTGCTTGCTCAAATCAAACGATGCCATCGCCACAATCTACCCAACCGTCGCAGACAATCGGCGGTACTAGCAGCACGTCTCCGATGGTCAATTTCCAGCAGCCCAGTAACCAACCGAACGCCGTGGTTACATTAACTGAACCACTGCCTCAATATTCAACACAAGCGACCGTGAGTCAACCCAATGTGGTTCAAACCAGCTCGGTTCAGCCCACTTCATCGAATACAGTCCAGCGCAACTTTGTGCAGCCCAGCAGTCTTGATTTGTTGACAGGTAATCTGGAGCAAACCCGATCAACGGGTGAAATCGACGACCTCAATGAAACCTCGGCGATCGCCCTTCGCTTGAAAGCGCTCAAAAAATATCTGCAAACGCGATGGAAAGCCACACCACAGTTAACGGCAAAGTTGCGATACACGTTGCGCTTAGATGCGCGAGGCGCGATTCAACAGATTATCCCCGTGGGCCAAGAAGCGGCTGCCTATCTTGCCGACTTGAAACTTACGTCAGCAGATACCGCCACCGCTCGTCAGGCAGCACAGTGGCTTGACGTCATTGTCACCTTAAGTCCAGATGGTACGGTAGAAGTAATGCCAAACTCGCTAACGTTGAGGAATTAAAACGGCAGGCGGTGAACAGGGTAAGATGACGATTACATCTTTTCGGAAGTAGAAAGAGGGCATCCCGATCGAGAAACAGGCATGGTGGCAACAGCAGAGTTAAGCTATGAATATCAGGTTGGTGGTAGCTTACCGCTGCACGCACCGAGCTATGTCAAGCGGCAGGCCGATCGTGATCTGTATGAAGGCTTAAAAGCAGGAGAATTTTGCTACGTCCTCAACTCGCGGCAGTTGGGGAAATCGAGTTTGCGCATTCAAACCATGCGGCGACTCCAGGCGGAAGGCGTGACCTGTGCCGCGATCGACGTGTCGGGGATCGGCAACCGCAACGTTAGCCCCGAACAGTGGTATGCCGGAGTCGCCTACGCTTTAGAAAGCAGCCTTGATCTAGCTAATCCCATTAACTTGCGGCTGTGGTGGCGCGAACATGCCTTTTTGCCCCCTGTGCAGCGCCTGGGCAAGTTTTTGGAAGACGTGCTGCTGGCAGACAGTGAGCGAACCTTCGCCATTTTCATTGATGAAATTGATAGCGTCCTCAGCCTGGATTTTTTGATTGATGACTTTTTCGCGCTGATTCGCACCTGCTACAACAAGCGGGCCGATCGCCCAGAATACCAGCGGCTCACCTTTGCGCTGTTGGGAGTTGCCACCCCATCTGATTTGATTCAGGACAAAAGTCGGACTCCGTTCAATATCGGCAAAGCTATCCCCTTGAGTGGCTTTCAGTTGGACGAAGCACAGCCTCTGCTAGAAGGGTTACGATCAGCTGCCAGCAATCCTCAAGCGATGCTGCGAGAAGTGCTAGCCTGGACGGGTGGACAGCCCTTTCTGACCCAAAAGCTGTGCAAATTGATCCATGCTTCGCCTGTAGTCATTCCGATTGGGCAAGAGGCTCCGTGGCTTGAGCAATTGGTGCACACCCACATCATTGATAACTGGGAGTCCCAGGACGAGCCACCCCACTTAAAAACCATTCGCGATCGACTCCTGCGGAACCCACAGCGCACCAATCGCATTCTAGGCTGCTATCAAAAAATCTTACAGCGGCAGAAGCTTTCAGCCGATGATGGCTCTGAGCGCATGGAACTCAAGCTCTCTGGAATTGTGGTTGAGCAGCAAGGCGTCCTCGCCATTTGCAACCGCATCTATGCCTCCATTTTTGATCAGGAGTGGGTCAATGCCATCCTTGCAAGCCATCGCCCCTATGCCGATGCGTTGGATGCCTGGATGGGTTCCAACTGCCAGGATGCGGCTCACTTGCTGCGGGGTTCTGCCCTCCAAAATGCACAGCGATGGGCCGTAGACAAGAGCTTAAGCGATGCTGATTACCAATTTTTGGTCGCAAGTCAGGCGTTAGATAAACAAATTGCTCTGGAAGCAGAAAAAGAAGTCACGCGACTGTTGTCTGATGCGCAGCGGCAAGCCAGACGCACGATCCATAAGGGCTTTGTCATCCTTGCAGGCACCCTGACGCTGGCGATCGCGGCGGGTTTGCTAGCCTCCAAAGCCAACCAAAAAATGCTGGCAACCCAGACGGAACTGCAAAGCGCCGAACAGCGGCTTCAAATGACCACTGCCAATATGCGCTTTGCCGAAGCAAAAGCCAAAATTGCTGAGCAATCGCAGCGGCAAACTCAGCAGACCATGATTGATACCCGCGCAGACTTAGAAACGCTGCAAACCCACTTGCTAGAAGCGCGCAAGCGGGTAGCTTTTGCCCAGAATGACGCTCAAACCGCTGAAGCCAAAGCGTTGAGTGCAGAAAAAGTTCGGCAGCAGGCGCAGCGTCAAGCGTTTCAGGCTCAAACGAGCCTGGGCACTACGACGATTAGCCTAAAGATCAAAAGCCTTGAAGCCACTGCCCTCGATACCTTACAGCAGTTTCAAGCCAACCAAATTAGTGAGATTGATGCGCTGATTGCGGCGATGCAAACCGGACGGGAACTGACTACGATCGCCAGTAGCAACCATTCCCCTACTCCCTACCCTATCACCAGTCCGCTGCTTGCCCTTCAAACCATTCTGGGCACCATTCATGAACGCAATCAAATCAATCTGGGGCAAGGCTGGATTGCCGATGTCACCTTTGGCTCTACAGGCGCGTTAATTGCGGCTGCGGGTGAAGATGGCACCATTCGCCTTACCGATCTGGGTGGTAAGCAGCTCGCGCAATTTAGAGGGCACGCAGGTCGCATTTTGAGTGTCACATTTAGTCCAGACGGCCAATCGATCGCCACTGCGGGTGAAGATGGCACCGCACGGCTGTGGACGCTGGCAGGCAAACAGCTCGCTCAATTCAGGGGGCATAAGGGTCGCGTGCTGGGCGTCACGTTTAGCCCGGATAGCAAACTACTAGCCACAGCAGGTGAGGACGGTACCGTACTGCTCTGGGCACTCAACGGCAAACTCTTGGCGCAGTTAATCGGGCATCAAGGGTGGATTTTTGGCATGAGTTTTAGCCCTAAAGGGCCTTTTCTAGCAACCGTTGGAATGGATAGTACAACCCGACTGTGGAACTTTCAGGGCAAACAGCTTGTGCAGTTGAATGGGCACCAAGGCAGAGTCCTGAGCGTGAGCTTTAGTCAGGATGGACAGTATCTTGCTACCGCAGGCTCCGATGATGTCGTACAACTCTGGGACTTGTCCGATCCGCAGCGGGTGCAGGGCAAAAGCCAATGGAAAACGCATCAGGGGCGATCGCTGGGCGTGAGTTTTAGCCCAAATGGACAGCGCCTTGCTACAGCAGGAGCTGATGGCACGATTCGGCTCTGGTCGCTTACCGGGCAGTTGCTCACCGTTCTCAAGCGGCATCGAGGCCCTGTGGGTAATGTGAGTTTTAGCCCCAACGGGACGATGCTGGTCACGTCAGGTGATGATGGCACCGTGCGCTTTTGGGATGTCTCACGGCAGCAGTCAACCCAGACCAAAACGTTTGGTGAACTGGCCTCTGGGAATACAGCGTCGATCAGCGGTGTGGGTTTTAGCCCGGATAAAACGCAGGTAGCGATCGCCAGCGAAAACGGCACCATTCAAATCTGGAGCCTGTCTGGGGAACGACTTGCCCAGTTCCAGAGCCAACAGCGCTTTATTAGAGCTATTAGCTTCAGCCCCAGTACCAAGCAGCTTGCCACCGCTGCCGATGATGGCTCTGTAAAGGTTTGGGATCTGTCTGGGACGTCGATCGCGCAATGGCAAAGCGCTCAAGGTCGGATCTTGAGCCTTGACTTTAGCCCCAACGGTAAGCAGTTGATGTCGGTTGGGGTAGATGGGTCGTCCGGTACAGCCAAACTATGGGATCGTTCTGGCAAATTGGTCACTCAATTGAATGGACGGCACCGCTGGTTAGTCAGCACCAGCTTCAGCCCCGATGGTCAAACGATCGCCACCGCAGGCGAAGATGGCACCATTCGCTTATGGGATTTAACTGGTAAGCAAATCGGGCAAATGCAAGGACATTCCAGTTGGATTTTGCATGTCACCTTTAGCCCCGATGGCACCAAACTCGCGACCTCTAGCGAAGACGGCACTGCACGCGTTTGGGAGCGATCGGGTAAACAACTGGCCCAGCTCAATGGTCATTGGGGCAGTGTTGTCAGCGTTGGGTTTAGCCCCGATGGGCAGCAGCTTGCAACAGCAGGTGAGGATGGCACGGCTCGTCTGTGGGATTTGGCAGGTCGGCAACTGGCACAATTTGACGCCGGCCCCTCTCAACTGCGAGGGATTGAGTTTAGCCATGACGGTAAACTGTTGGTCACGGTTAGTGAAACGGGCAAAACGCAGCTCTGGCATCTTGCAAAGTTAGATGAGCTTCTGACTCAAGGATGCAATTGGTTGCAGGAGTACTTCGCCAGCCATCCCCAAACAGATCAAAGCCGAGGCATTTGCCGTAGCTCAAGCTGACTGGAATGCAGGCGTTAGGGGAACATCTACTCTTGAAGTCTCTGCCTCTGGTAGACCGCTGGTATCGCCATGATCATCAACATCAGCAAGTTTGCTGCCCAGAAGAGTACAACCGCAACAAGGCCTATTAGTGTTAAACCAGTTAGGGATAGCTGTAGAAAGCCATCCAGTAATTGCCATAGCCGAAAAAGCGTGTAGAAAAAGCCAATGAGTACGACAACGCTGGGAACTAACCACTGACTCAACACACGTTCAGAGATGAGTTGCACCGCGACAACCAGTAGGTAACTGCTCCAAAACATTCGTGACGAAGGTTGTCCCCAAGCGTGAATCAACAAGGCGATCGGCAACAAAACCCCAACTACTAAGGCTAACTTGACCCACCACCGCAGGAATTGCCACTGCTGTTCGCTAAAGCCAATGGCGGCCGTAAAGGGAAGGCGTTGAACTCTAACGCCAAACCCATAGCCAACAGCCAGGCTGGTTGTAACCAAAATAAAAAGTGTGGTAATCAGTCCGTAATTCACTGCCATCACTTCCGCTCCTTTAGTACCAGTGTAATACCAGTGGCATCTCGTCATTAGACCCTCAACGCGGGGTAGATTACAGCAATCACTAAGCAATGAGACCCGCAACCGTAAGACACGTTAACGCAAGTAGAAGCATAACGATGCGAATGGCATGAAAGTGATCCCATTGCTTCCGCAAGGCTTTCCAGTTGTTGGGCAACGCGTCCAAATTCCAACGAATCACCTGATTATTAATGGGCACTGGAAATACAAGGGTAAAAATGATGGAGCCAAGCCAAATAGCAGCGGAGACGACGGCAAGCTCAGTGGCTATTGACCACGGCACAACCAGCGTAAGCGCTACTGTCAAGATTAAAACAACTGCATACCAGATGGGCATAACAGCACCATAAACACGAGCCAGCGCTTGAGCAGAAGCCGCATGAGCTTGGTCGTCTAGAGCCGAAAGGCGCGGATGTACAAACGCACTAACGGCAAGTTCATTACCAACCATCAAGCCCGCGACGATAACTGAGATTGTTTTAAGTACAAGAACAACCATTGTTTCCTCCGAAATGGATGCGCTGAAGCAAAATTGCTAACCTCTACAGCCCAAAGTACCGCTGGTTAAAGCAGAAGTCATTCACTCAGGTTCATTAATAGAATCTTGTACTCAAATGCCAAGCCGACGACGAATGCGGCTTAACGACTGCGGTTTCACCCCCACATAGGACGCAACATAGTATTGAGGAATGCGCTGCTGAATCTCTGAGAAATGCTCAAGAAAAAATTTATACCGTTCTTCCGGAGAATCTTGATAGAGCGACGTTAGCTGCTGAATGATTTTGACAAAAACGGTCTCAAGTAGTAATCGACCCAGTCGTTCCCCTTCTTCAAACTGTTGATAAATCAGTTGAAAATTTTCGTAGGTCGTAACAAGTAGCGAACAGCTTTCTAACGCTTGAATGCTTTTCTTAGAAGGCTGTGAAGATAAAAGGCTTTCATAATCACTCACAAAATTGTGTTCTTTGGCAAAAGAGTAAGTAAATTCTTCACCATCACCGAGCAAGTAGTAGCGCAAAAGCCCTTGCTGAATAAAGGCAACATGCTGACACGGCTCACCTGCACGTAAGAAATAGTCTCCTTTCTCTAAATACTTAGGAACAAACAACTGCCTCAACAGAAGCTTTTCCTCTGGTTTGAGGTATATCAAACGCTGGATTGCATCTTCAAGCTGCTCATACATCACAAATGGCACTCACTTTTAAGTTGCAAATAACCGTTGCCTGTTATTAGGAGATGAACCTTGAATACTCAATCCATTTTGTAGAAAGGTTACAGGCAAGACGTGATCGTTTTCAATACAGGTTGCCTAGTCAAGCAGATGTTGTTTTGCCCACAGTGCAGCCTGAACTCGATCGCGTACCCCCAGTTGGCTCAGGATTCGCGTCACGTAATTTCTCACAGTGCCTTCAGTGAGGTAGAGAGTTTGAGCGATTTCTTGATTATTTTTACCTTGCCCAATCAAGCTCAACACGTCTAATTCTCGTTTACTCAAAAGGTATTTTACCTTTTCTTCTGAAAGCAGTTCATTCGTTTTGAGTTGAGCAAATATTTTTGGAGCAATGGAAGGACCCAACTGAGCATAGCCAAGATAAACAGAGCGAACCGCGATCGCAATTTGCATGGCAGGAGTGTCTTTGAGTAAGTAGCCTAGCGCGCCCGCTCTTAAAGCTTGATGAATGTACTCATCATCATCAAACATGGTCAGTACCAATACCCGTATCCAACGATAGCGCTGGCAGATTTCACGAGTCGCTTCAACACCATTGCAGACTGGCATTCTTACATCCATAAGTATTACATCTGGTTGAAGTGTGGGAACAAGCGCAAGCGCTTCTTGCCCATTAGAGGCTTGTCCTGTGACTTCCAGATCGCCTTCAAGAGAGAGTAGTTTCGCTAGGTCTTGGCGAAAGATCGTTTGATCATCAACAAGCAGCAGACGAATCATAAGGGCAGCGTAATCTTAATTTGGGTGCCGCAGCCTGGCGTACTGTTAATTGTTAGCTTACCGCCCAAAAGTTGAACTCGCTCTTCCATTCCTTTTAAGCCAAACCCATCATGCAGATCAGCAGGGTTAAATCCTTTACCATTATCTTCCAACTCCAAAAACAATTCCTGGGGAGTGGATTGACACTGCAAGTAAACTTCTGAGGCGTAGGAATGCTTCTGAATATTAATCAATCCTTCTTTAAGAAGACAGTAAAGATGATGACTGGTAGATAGCGGTAAAGGCGGCAGATTTACATCCCAATGAACTCTTAAATTCTGGTTGTACCGCAGTTGTTCCATTAAGTTTGTCAGTGCTTGATTTAAGTTAAAGTCAGAGCTTCTGATAGTTTTCAAAGATCGTTTCACTTCTGCGATGCTTTGACTGGCAAGGCTTCTTGCCATATCAACGGCTTGAGAGGCTTCATCAGGGTCACGATCGCGGAGTGCTTGAGCAACAGCTAGCCGAGCATTGAGATCGGTTAAAAGATGCCCAAGGGAGTCATGAATATCACGGGCAATGCGAGTTCGTTCTAGGTGTGCAGCCAATGTTTCGACCTGTTGCGCTAGGACTTCCGCACGTTGTCGGTTCTTTTGCTCTGAAATTAAGATCAAGCTAAAACACATCACAAAAGCAGCGGCAGCACAAAAGCTAGCAGCATATGCCAATGTCCATTGCCACAGGGGTTGTGCGTCCGAAAACGTTTGCATATGAGCCAGGTTGTTTTGAAAAACTTTTGGCAAAGTCCAGTAATGAATTAAAACATTTAAGAGGACAATTCCAGTGATGGTTGCGCTGAGGAGTTTGCGCTCAAGCAGGAAACAACTTTTGGCAATATAAAAATACAAAAAAAGATCCCAATCTAGCCCCATCCATTGGAGCGAAAGCGACAATAGAATTCCACATAGAACATAGAGCTGCCGTTGCCAATTCGGGCAGTGGGTTGGCAAAATCCAGCTTAAGCCAACGAAACCCATCATGTAAATCACGATTCCTACAAATCCGAGTGAATCGTTGGAGCTGAGGTCTAATCCATATACCAAGAAAAAAGCAGCCACGAGGAGCCACTCGACATAACGCAATGTTTGACGAAAGGCTGGAGAGAAATTTATTGCCGGATTTATCAAATGAGCCACAGCTAGAAGCAACATTCTCGTACAGTATGAGATTTCGCTTTACTTAAAAATATGACCTGTGTCATAAATTCCAGCACTTAATTCATGACAGGGATCACTCCGATCGAAGTGATTCACTCAGATACACTGCTCCCCAGGGTTCACCTGAAGGAGGTAAAATGCTACGAGCTTGGTCAAAAGCACTTCATCTTTTGATTTGGATTGGCATTGTGCAATTGCCTCGGCAAGAGCAATCTGAGAAATTTAAGCAACACGCTTCCCATCAGACTAAAGAGTAGGCATGGTTTCATCTGAGCTTGCCTACAAACCAAAATCCAACACCCTACCTAGCTCACAAGCTTAGTGACCGCGCTGCTTCAACTACCTAGCAGTCCAAATCAATTGTGAGCAAAATTTAATCATTGAGCGGTCAGCAGGCAGAGAAAAGCTGATAGCTGACCGCTAGTAGCAACATTGTTTCTCATGTCTCACTTAGGATCGTGGATTAAATAAGATTAGGACTTACGCATTTGCCCCCAAACCCCCAATTCTGGGTGCTTTAATCGGCTCGGTTCCCCCAGCATTGGGGGCTAGGGGGCGAGATATACCCGCTTTTGCGTAAGTCCTAAAGATGTAATTCTGTGTGTAGGATCGCCATAGACAATTGTTGCAATGTCTGGATGATTTGAATTCAGCCCGATCGCCCTTTCTCAACCATTCTCTCTCTACTCAAGCCTGTCCGATCGCCTCGATCGCTGCTTCTAATGCGATCGCGACATGCGTCCAGTGAGTGCTGCCTTGGCAGAAAACGGTATAGGGTTCGCGTAAAGGCCCATCGGCAGAGAATTCAGAAGTGCTGCCATCGATGAAGGTGCCGCCTGCCATCACCAGTTGGCTATCGTAACCAGGCATGGCAGCGGGTACGGGGTCAAGGTAAGAGCCGATCGGGGAGTGTTGTTGAATGGCGCGGCAGAAAGCGATCAGTTTTTCGGGAGTGCCAAGCTGGATTGCCTGGATCACATCACGGCGGGGAGCCTGGGCAAGAGGATTGACGGGATAGCCCAGGCGATCGAACACCGCAGCAGTCAGGTGGTTGCCTTTCATCGCTTCACCCACCATTTGCGGCGCGAGAAATAAGCCCTGATACAGCAGTCGATTTTGGTCAAAGGTGGCTCCACCAGAGCTGCCAATACCTGGAGCGGTGAGACGGCAGGTAGCTGCTTCTACCAAATCGGCGTGCCCTGCCACGTAGCCCCCAGCCGTAACGATCGTGCCGCCAGGGTTTTTAATCAACGAGCCTGCCATTAAATCAGCGCCGACTGCCGTTGGTTCCTGATCAGCTACAAATTCGCCGTAGCAGTTGTCCACGAAGCAAACCGTATTGGGGTTTTGCTGCTTGACAATTTGGACGATCTTGGCGATTTCAGCGATCGCCAAACTGGAGCGCCACGAGTACCCACAGGAACGCTGAATCAAGACCATTCGGGTTTCTGGTTTGATGGCCGTTTCTAAGGCGTGCCAGTCGATCGTGCCCAACTCGGTCAACGCCAGTTCCCGATAGCGGATACCAAACTCTGCAAGCGATCCTTGCCCTTGTCCACGCACCCCAACCACTTCTTCTAACGTGTCGTAGGGCGCACCTGCTACGGCTAGCAGTTCATCGCCCGGTCGTAGAATGCCGTACAGCGCGCAGGCGATCGCGTGGGTACCAGACACGAACTGCACCCGTACTGCTGCGGCTTCTGCACCTACGATCTCGGCAAACACGCGATCGAGCACTTGTCTACCTAAATCATCATGCCCATAGCCTGACACGCTGCTAAAGTGATGCGTGCCCACTCGGTGAATGCGAAACGCACTCAGCACTCGTCGCAAATTTTCCTTGACCTGTGCGTCAATTCCAGAAAAAATCAAGGATAGTGATTGCTCCGTTTCTTTTAACAAACTAAAGCTGCTCATTAAATGCCTCATTTTTTTCTAGAATACGCTAGGTGTGTTCTGAGCATCGCCGTGATTCATCGCAGTCTTAGCTTGTGATCTCACTCGTTCGCTTGAACGGGAGCAACTGACCACCGTCGCACAGATTGGCACCATAATCCACATTGAGATGAATGAATGACTGTTGCAACTTCTAAAAAATTAAACTTTGACTTGCCCGTGATTCTTTTCATGGCGATCGTGCATGGAGGCGCGCTCTTAGCCCTCTTGCCCGCAAACTTTAGCTGGGCGGCGATCGGTGTTGCAGTCTTTTTACATTGGGTAACAGGCGGACTGGGGATTACTCTTGGCTTCCATCGTCTGCTGACCCATCGTAGTTTTCAAGCACCGAAATGGTTGGAGTATTTTCTGGCCTTCTGTGGCACGCTGGCGTGTGAAGGTGGGGTGATTGACTGGGTGGGAATGCATCGGTTGCATCACTTATATTCTGATCAGACAGCTGATCCCCATGACTCTAATCGTGGGTTTTGGTGGAGTCATATGGGCTGGATGCTCCGCGAAATTCCCTCTCGTTCTCAAGTCGATCGCTTCACCAAAGATCTGCACGATGATCCGTTTTACCTTTTCTTAAATCAGCAATTTATCCCCATTCAAATCTTGCTAGCGCTCGGTCTTTACCTGCTAGGTGGTTGGCCGTTTGTGGTGTGGGGGGTGTTTGTGCGCCTGGTGGCAGTCTTCCATTGCACCTGGCTGGTTAACAGCGCCACGCATCAGTTTGGCTACCGCACCTATGAGTCGGGCGATCGCTCTACCAACTGCTGGTGGGTTGCCTTACTAACCTATGGGGAAGGCTGGCATAACAATCACCACGCGTTTCAACACTCCGCCCGTCATGGCTTGCAGTGGTGGGAGATTGACTTTACCTGGATGACGATTCAGCTCCTTCAAGCATTAGGGTTAGCAAAGAAGGTGAAGCTGGCAGAAAAAGAGGGGTGAGGGAGAAAGGATGAAGGCTAAAGGCTAAGTTTTCCTGATGCCCCACATATGTTGATTGCCAGCAGGGGGAAAGGCTAAAGGATGAAGGCTAAAGGCTAAGTGAAGCTAGGAAACCACCTTCTTTTAGCCTTTATACTTTCCCTCAAAACTGCCCCATGCCTTGCACGATGTGTTTGACGGTCGTAAGGGTTTCTAAACTAATCAAGCCACGTCGATGCCCTTTTTGGTTAGACATGCCTAAAAAGATCGAGTCGCCTCGTTTCGGGTTGCGCGAGAAGCGGGGCGACGCATTGATGTAGGTAGACGCGCTATTGACGCTTAGCGCAAACTGACGGCTTTCTTGATAGGATTCGGTCACCAGGCAGTCAGCATGTCCGCTGCTGTAGAGGTTGATCCAGGAGATTGCAGACTCAAGATGGTCCACGACTTTGAAGGCGACAATCTTGGCGAGATACGCCTGCCGCCATTCTGTGTCTTCAACCAGCTTGAGGTCAGGAAATTCGTCCACCAGTTCTGCATCGCCTCTAATCTCAAAGCCTTTGTCTCGCAGACTGTTCCACAGCATGGTGAGCGAGGCTGAGTTCTGGTTGCGATGAATCAGCACTTTTTCGATCGCATTTACAGGATCAGGTTCGCTCTGGTGGCTGTCCAGAATCATCCAGCGGGCTGCATCCAGATGTCCAGACGGCGACCAGTACAAGTAGCAATTGCCCATCGCTGATTTCAGCACAGGCGCAGTTGATTGGCGCACGATTTGCTGTACCAGGTTTGGCCGCCCGTAGGGAATCACCAGGTTAATGTATTGATCCTGGCTAATCAGGTCACGCACGGAGGCACCCTGGTCAGACGGCAGTGCTTGAAAGCAGTCATTGGGTAAACCAGCACGCTCGATCGCCCCATGTAGCGCCTGAGCAATCACCAAATTTGAGTTGCTGGCTTCGCTGCCACCCTTGAGGATGATGCTATTGCCCGTTTTGGCACACAGTCCAGCGGCGATCGCGCCGAGTTCTGGAAACGCCTCGTAAATTAGCGCAATGACCCCCAAAGGCATGAGTTGCGAATACGTTTGGCAGTGGTCAATTTGATAGGTAGCGTTCATGACGCGTCCAATGGGATCGGGCAGTTCACTCAGCCGCTGCAAAATCTGGATCGCAGCCTGGAGCCGTTCTGGCGTTAGCTTCAGCCACTCTAAAATTAAGTCAGGGACGGCCATATCACGGCTGGCCTCTAGATCCAATGTATTGGCATCTAAAATATCGTCTTGCCGTTGCTTGAGTGCTTGAGCCATTGCCTGCACTGCCTGCCCCCGCATAGCACCCTTCATTGTTGCCATTTCTACAGAGGCGCGATGGGCACGATGCACAGCGGCAATCGGGTCGGAGGATGGGCTAAAGGAATCAGTTGTCATTGAGCTAACGTCTGTAAGCTAGCAATACCATGAGTGCTGGAAGCAAGGCTAGCAGTAGTAGCACAACTGCCCAAAAGGCCACTCCAGAATTGGTGGGAGAGGTGAGTGCTAACAGCAAGCCAATGATCAACAGTACCAGAACCACCCCCAGGACGATCGGCAGATAGCTATCATTCAGCCCAGACGAAACGCCGTTCCATTGATGCCCATTCCATCGCCAAGTGCGCTTGTAACGATAGCTTGTAGAGAGTTCTTCCAGCACATAGCCGCCCTCTTCGACCACAAAAATCTGCTGGCAACGGTTACACCCAAACGCTTCCGTTAAGGCAATCTGAGTCAACTGTCCACGACGGCGGCAGGGGCAGGGATAGCTTTGAGCTAAATCGATTTTTTGAGCTTTTTGAGGTTGCACAAGCGGCGAGGAAAGACTTCTGACAAAGATCAGGCAGATATCCAAGCTAGAACAGTGTCAATACGTCAGGCTGTACTGGCGACTAATCACCAGGCACCCGCATTCAGTTTATCCTCTCTATTATTACCGAACGACACCGTGCGCATCTTAGACTTAATGCAAATATTACCATTCCTGCTCCCTGAACTGGATTAGAGGCGTAAGATGCCCAGCAGGCAGTTGTTTATCTCTGCCAGCCCCAGAGAACAATGAGTCGCGAATCACAGCTTGACACATGGACTTAACAGGTGCAATATGACTCCATTCTTTTCTTCAGCCGATGCAATTTCTCAGTTTGAAGCGCTACACGATCGCTTAGGATCGCGGCTTAAATAACTTCGACAAGTGAGATGTTCTGTAGGAGGCGCACGGCCGTGCGCCCGTACTTCAAGATCACACTTTAATTAATTCTCGTTCCTTAAAGAGTGGCTTTCTGCGGCTAGCCAGGGCACTGACTATAATGCTGATACGTGTCGCGGCTGATACGGCTCATCTGGTTTCATGGACTGATTCTGCATCTCAGCACCTATTGCGTCTCTGGTAGTTATTGTTATGCCTCGGTTTCTTCACGTATCTGATATTCACTTGGGGTTTGATCGCTATGACAGTAAAGAGCGCACCCTGGACTTTTATCACGCCTTTCGAGATGCGTTGCACCAGTATGCGATCGTGCCGCAGGTCGATTTTGTCGTCATTGCGGGCGACCTGTTTGAGCATCGCCACATTCAGCCCAATGTTTTGAATCAGGCACAGCTTTGCTTACAGGATCTACAGGAAGCAGGGATTCCGGTGCTGGCGATCGAGGGCAACCATGACAGTACACCTTATGGGACAAAGACAAGCTGGCTAAGGTATCTGGCTGGCTGGGGTTTGCTCAAACTGCTAGAGCCAAGTAGCCCTAATGCAGGCAACGCACTCTATGAGGCGTGGGATGAAGAGGCTAAGCAGGGTGGCTACATCGATCTGGACTGTGGCGTGCGGGTCTTGGGGGCTTGCTGGTATGGCGCATCGGCATCCAGCGCGATCGCCAGTCTTGCAGATGCCATCAAAATCTTGCCGCCACCGCCTGCCCATACGGTCATGCTGTTTCACCACGGGTTAGAAGGGCAAATTGCCCGCTACCAGGGAGCACTCCGGTACAACGATCTGTTGCCCCTAAAAGAGGCAGGCGTGGACTACCTGGCACTGGGGCACATTCACAAAAACTACACGATGGAGGGCTGGATCTTTAACCCTGGCTCTGTAGAAGCGAATAACATTGAGGAAAGTCAGTTCGAGCGCGGCGTTTATTTCGTCGAGATGGATGGAGATGGCATTCGAGCCGATCTTAAGCGCGGTTACAAGCAGCGGTCGATCGTGCGCTTGCAAATGACAGCACGCGGACAAGAAAGTCAAGAAGAGCTGGAAGCAGCAGCGATCGCAACGATGCAGCAGGCGATTCAATCAGGAAAAATTCGTCCAGCAGCAGCGCCAATTGTGGAACTGCGGATCGACGGTCAAGTCGGGTTCGATCGGCTGGAACTGGATACGCGCAAACTCCAGCAGCAACTTCAGCAGCTTACAGGTGCACTCATTTTTCTGCTGCGCTACAACGTGGATACGGTTGAGTATGCCTCTCATCTTGCAGACGAAGCCGATCGCCTCCAGGTTGAGCGCGAGGTGTTTTTAGATTTACTGGCGGCACACAACTCCTACAAAAAACAAGCACCAACGTTGGCTCAAGGATTAATTGACCTCAAAGATCAGCAGGTGCAGGGGCGATCGGAGACTGACCTCTACCAGTTTGTGCAAACGCTTCTGCACGAGGGTTAGGTAACTGCATCCTAAGAAAATTTGGTTTTGTGAAGCAGGCCTGACACAGCTGCCTGCTCTTTCCCAACTCTGAAACTGAGCGAAGGCGTAAGATATTGATCCTCTACCTTGATTGGGTATCGCTGAAAACTCCATTGAAATTTCTACCAAACCAGGAAGATAAGAGCGAGCGTTAGAGAGACCCTGTTGAATCTGAGATAAGGTTTAAGTCTGGCAATTCAACGAACAGCGGGCTAACAAGCGCTTACAAGGAATTTCTTTACAAAGAGGCTGCGTCGTCGATGCGAATAATTGCCAGGATTTGTCCAGCAGTGACGAGTTGCCCAGGGTTACATAGAATATCAGTGACAACGCCTGGTTCTTCTGGTAAGAGCGTCATTTCTTGCTTCATGGCTTCCAGAATGATCACGCCTGTCTCTTCGGTGACACGATCGCCCGGTCGCACCAAAATTTGCCATACATTTGCTGTAGTAGCCGCTGTAATGGCATAGCAATCATCAGGAATTTTGATCGCTGGAGCAGGCGGAAGATCGGGTTCCTCCACGATCGCGCTTTCATCCTGGGCGTTGAGTGCCCAGCGATCGCGCTCTTCCCGAAAGGCCGTTTGCTGACGGGTTTTGAAGGCAGATGCTTCCTCGGCGATGCCGTATAAAAACTGCTGGTAGTCCTGTAAGTTGAAGGTCGTTTCTTCGATCGTCAGTTTGAACGTGCCTTCGATAAAGTCTTCGCGGAGTTGCATCAGTTCCGCATGGGACACAGGATAAAACCGAATTTGATCGAAAAATCGCAATAGCCAAGGCTTTCCATCCTTGAAATCTGCCGTTTGCTTGTAACGGTTCCACACAGGCACTGTGCGTCCTACAAACTGGTAGCCACCGGGACCTTCCATGCCGTAGATGCAAAGGTACGCACCGCCAATGCCCACTGCGTTTTCGGGTGTCCAGGTGCGCGCGGGGTTGTATTTAGTTGTGACGAGGCGATGGCGGGGATCAAGCGGCACGGCGACTGGGGCACCGAGGTAGACATCGCCTAAACCCACGACAAGATAGCTGGCATTGAAGACAATTTCTTTAACCTCATCAATGCTGTCCAGACCGTTGATACGTCTAATAAATTCAATATTGCTGGGGCACCAGGGCGCATCGTTGCGAACCGACTGTATGTATTTTTGAATCGCCAATTGCGTTGAGGCATCGTCCCAGGAGAGGGGGAGATGGACAATGCGGGTTGGTAAGGTTTTCAGGTCGGCGATCGTGGGCAAATGTACCTCGATCGCCTGCAACGCTGCTAGCAAATCCTGTTGAGATAGGACGCGGCTATCGTAATGCACCTGGAGTGATCGTATTCCCGGTGTCAGTTCCAGAATGCCCGTAATCGGATTGGCTTGCAGATAGGTCATCAATTCATGCACGCGAAAGCGCAAATTGAAATCCAACACCAGTGGCCCGTATTCAATCAGCAAATACTTGTCGCTTGCCTGTCGGTACGTTACCGCAATCCGGGTTTCAGAGCCAGGGAGCGTGGCAAGAACGGCGCGATCACTGGAATCATCGTCGGCAACGGTGATCGGTTGCCCAACTTGCAGCGTTTGGACCTGGCGATCGAGCACCAATTCTTGCTGCAACGCTTGATTGAACGTTAGGCGATGGAATTGAATCGTGTTGCCCGGTTTAAGCTGTCCAATCTTCCACAATTCGGCTTCAGCGATCGTGGCAGGGCACACGAAGCCGCCCAAACTGGGGCCATCTAATCCCAAAATGATGGGCATGTCACCTGTGAAGTCGATCGTACCGACCGCATAGGCATTGTCGTGAATGTTAGAGGGATGTAGCCCTGCTTCACCGCCATCTTGCCGCGCCCACTGAGGTTTAGGGCCAATCAACCGAATGCCCGTTCGCGCTGAATTGTAGTGAACTTCCCAGTGGGTGTTGAAGAACGTCTCAATGTCTGCATCTGTAAAGAAATCTGGTGCACCGTGAGGGCCGTACAGCACCCCAATTTCCCAATGTTCAAGATAGGTTGGAATGAGGTCAGGAGGTAACGTTTGTGATGCTTGAGGGGACGCTGGTTGCAATTTCAGGACATCGCCGACTTGCAGCGCTCTGCCCCCGTGACCACCAAACCCACCCAGTGTGAACGTCGCCTTACTGCCCAGGTAATCTGGTACATCAAAGCCACCATGAACAGACAGGTATGTCCGAAAACCATTGCCCTGAATGGCACCCAGACGCAACACACTGCCTGCTTTCACGGGAACAGCAGTCCAAAAGGCGATCGGTTCCTTATCCAGCGTGGCCTTCATCGCTGCACCTGTCAGACAAATAACAGTATCGGTATTAAAGCGCAGCGTGGGGCCTGACAGCGTACATTCCAAGCCTGCTGCCGCTTCTGAGTTGCCCACAGTCTGGTTGCCGAGGCGAAAGGCAAGCGAATCCATTGGGCCAGACGGCGGCACCCCTACATCCCAGTAGCCCACACGCCCTGGATAATCCTGCACGGTGGTCATGGTGCCTGCCACAAGAACCTCGATCGTCCGGGCGTGGTAGACAAAGCTATTGAGAAATTTGGTGGTCATTGCCGCATCGGCAAATGCAGAAGCCGCAATGATTTGGCGCAAATACTCCAGGTTGGTTTCGATGCCGTCAAGCCGGGAGCTAGCCAGAGCCGTTTGGAGGGCCGCGATCGCCCCTGCTCTCGATGCCCCATGCACAATCACTTTTGCCAAAAGCGGATCATAAAAGGGTGAGACCTCTGTGCCCGTCGCAATCCAGGTGTCACAACGAATGCGATCGGGAAACTGCACATTAGTCAGTGTCCCTGAACTCGGCTGAAAATTCTTGTTGGGATCTTCGGCATAGACCCGTACTTGGATGGAGTGACCATTGGGCTGATAGCGGTAAGTATCCAGCAATAGCGATTCACCCGCTGACTGACGCACCATCCACTCCACCAGGTCAACTCCGGTAATCAATTCTGTAACACCATGTTCGACCTGTAAGCGGGTGTTGACTTCCAGAAAATAGAACTGCTCGGTGTCTACGTCGTAGATGAATTCAACGGTGCCCGCCGATTGATAATGCACAACCTGCCCCAGCTGCACGGCTGACTCATACAGGCGCTGTCGGAGTGCATCACTGATATTAGGGGCAGGCGCTTCTTCGATGACTTTTTGATTGCGTCGTTGGATGGAACAGTCCCGCTCACCCAATGCTACGACCGTCCCCTGCCCATCGCCAAAAATCTGGACTTCAATGTGGCGTGCCCGTTCCACATACTTTTCCAGAAAGACCCCGCTTTCGCTGAAATTGTTGCGGCTTAACCGCTGCACTGAAGCAAAGAGTTCCGCCAGCGTGGCCTCCTCCCGGCAAAACTGCATTCCAATGCCACCACCACCCGCTGTGCTTTTGATCATCACGGGATAGCCGATCGCTGTTGCCCCTGCTTTCACTTGATCCAGGCTGTCCAGCAGTGGAGTACCGGGCACAAGGGGAAGTCCGGCCTGTTGCGCGATCGCCCGTGCTTCATGCTTCAACCCAAACTGCCGAATCTGGTCGGGAGTGGGGCCAATGAACACGATCCCCGCTTGAGCGCACGCTTCAGCAAAGGCCACATTCTCACTTAAAAAGCCGTAGCCGGGATGGATGGCATCAGCACCCATTGCTTTCGCGGCTGCTAGAATCGCCTCTACCCGTAAATAGCTTTGAGAGGCAGGGGCAGCGCCAACGCACACCGCTTCACCCGCAGCAGCTACGTGTGCCGCATGGGCATCGGCTTCAGAATAGACGGCAACCGAAGCAATCCCCAGGCGATCAAGCGTCCGCATAATCCGGCAAGCGATTTCACCCCGATTAGCAATCAGAACTTTAGAAAACATAGTTAAGTTGTGTGCGACTGTTTCAGCGTTGCAATCTGAAACCTAGAATCTCATGCTCGTGCGCTGAAACTCAGTTGCTAGGCGCTGGCTGAGGTGGCCCAGACGTAGTGGGGGGTGGAGCTGGCTCGGCTGGAGGCAACTCAGGTGCAGTGTTCTCAGGGGGAGGGGCCGTCTCAGGGGCGGGTGCTGCTTCTGAGGGTTGAGCAGGCGCTTCTGAAGGAGCAGGCGCACCAGTGGACGCATCCGGTGCCGCTTTGGCCGTGCCACCAGATGGAGCATCATTACGCGACCATCCAGACGATCCAGCCTCAGATCGGGGTGCTTCGCCGTCATACATCTGGTTAGGTCTCACTGGTTTGGCTTTAATCGTGCCTTTGCGATCGTCCAGCTTGGGTAGTTCGGCAAACTTCTCAACCGTCATGCCTTTCACAACGGTCGTCATAAAGTTATGCCACACCTCTGCGGCTGTGCTGCTGTAGCTCCAGGTGGGGGTATTGTCATCATTACCCAGCCAAACGCCAGCAGCCATCTGGGGTACAAAACCAATAAACCAGAGATCGCGCGCGTTTTCAGAAGTGCCTGTTTTACCCGCTACAGGTCTACCAATTTGAGCCGCCTGCCCGGTGCCACTGTTGACAACATTTTGCATCATCCAGGTGACGATCGCAACGGAGTCTTTATCCACAACCTGCTTCGGTTTTGGTTTCGCCGTATAAATCACCTCACCTTTGCGGTTAAGCACACGACGAATACCATGTGTTTCTGTGTGGCTGCCTTTTGCCGCTAACGTTGCATAGGCACTGGTCAATTCCAGCAGGTTTACCTCAGAGGTGCCTAATGCTAGCGAGTACGTGGGCAGAAGCTCAGACTGAATGCCCAGATCGTGCCCCAGTTTGATCACCGGGTCAAAGCCCACATCAATGAGGAGACGCACAGAAACTAGATTGACTGAGTTCGTGATGGCATCACGCAGCGTTAGCCAACCGCTGTATTTACGGCTGTAGTTTTGGGGTTGGTAGCCGTCTACGGTTAATGGTGCATCCAGGTAAGAGGCATAGGGTGAAATGCCGGTCGCGATCGCAGTCGTGTACAGGATCGGCTTGAACGATGACCCTGGCTGTCGTTGAGCCTGCGTCACTCGATTAAACTGGCTCGTGATGAAGTCAGTACCACCCACCATCGCGCGAATTTCACCATTGCGGGGATCAAGGGCTACCAGCGCCGCCTGTTTAAAGCCTTCAGCGGGCCCAATATTTTTGACGGCATCCTTGACGGCTTTCTCGGCGGCTTTTTGCCAGGTAGAGTTCAAGCTCGTTTCAACGGTTAACCCACCCGCCTCCAGTTGCTCTTTTGTAATCAGCTTGGGCAACTGTTGCTGTACATATGAGGTGAAATAAGGCGTATCGCTATAGAGCTTTTTCGGCGAGCTAGGCTTTAGCGTCAGCGTCTGGGCACGTGCCTGCTCGACTTCGGCTTCTGTGATGAAGCCAGCCTCCTGCATCCGCTCAAGCACAATATCGCGCCGTTGGCGAGCCACTTGCAAGTTCACCAACGGCGAGTAGTCACTGGGTGCAGGCGGCATGCCCGCAATCATAGCGGTTTCTGATAAGGTCAGACGGTCAATCGGCTTGCTGAAATACACCCACGCAGCATCTGCCACGCCATAGGCTCCCGAACCTAAGTAGACTAAGTTAAGGTACTTTTCCAGTACCTGATCCTTGCTCAGGGTACGCTCAATCTTTTGTGCCAGGAAGGCTTCTTGAAGCTTGCGCCCAACCGTGCGATCTTGAGTCAAGTAGACAATCCGCGCGACCTGTTGAGTGATCGTACTGCCCCCTTCAACGAGTTCACGGGCCAGCAGGTTAGACGCAAATGCTCGCACGATCGATTGATAGTCAACCCCGTTGTGCTGATAAAACCGACGATCCTCAGCGGCGATAAACGCTTTAATCACGCGATCAGGAACTTGCTTGATCGTCAGCTTTTGTCGGGTTGCGGAACCAAGCTGCTGTAACACAGTGCCATCAGCCGCTTTGATGGTTAGCGTGCCATTTTGAGAGAAATTGGAAATATCTGAAACGTCAGGCAGGCTCTGTTCAATTTTCCATGCGCCCCAGGCAAGGGCAGCACCTCCCCCTAGTGCCACCAGTGCCAGCCAGAAAGCATAGCGGCGGTGGAGCGGCTTACCAATTCGAACGCGCTTACCCCGTAGCGTTACAGGTTCAGCCCGATCGGTCGCGTTGGGCGGCGCTTTCATGGGCAACGCGGATGGTGGGTTGCCCTCACGGTCTCGTCGTAAATCAGACGTTAACGGCTGAGAACCATTTGAGCGGATCGATAAGTTTTTGAGTTTTGAAAGAAAATTTTCCACACTACAGCCTCATCACCACCACACGATCGTCGTCCTCATTGTAAGGGGTTGGGATCAAAAAGCGTCTCAGGGCATAAGTAAACCCTAACAACTTCAACATCCAGCGCACTCCTCGATCATCGATCAAAATGAGGGTCTGATATATCTTGACAGAATCTCGCTAGAGATCAAGGCGGCGATCGCTGAAAATGACCATCGAGTCGAAGTTTCAAGCAAAATACTACGTTCACAAAGGCGGATACTCATGCCCCTTTCGCCGTTAATCCTGCTTACTATGACAGGCGAGTGCGTCATGAATTTGTGTTCAGCTTAACCAAATGCAGCCACTAAACTCCAGCATGCCCCAGTGCCAACCCAGCTACAAACATACCTAACACCAGAAAGGGCTGTGCGCTTGCCTGATATTTCACATCGTTTTTCAGCGGGTCACGCAGAAAATACATATCTTGAAAGGTGATTTGGGGAATGACTAGCAACAGCAAAATGGTTGCGTACAGGTTTTCGTGAATGCTGATGAGATACGCCGCAATACCAGCCTGAAAAATATCAATCATGCCAACGCAAATCCAGGCGGCTGTTGTGACCCCAAACATCACGGGCAACGATTGCAAACCGAGCTGCCGATCGCCCTCCACACTTTTAAAGTCATTCACAACCGCAATGCCTAAGCCTGCCAGGCTGTAAAACAGGGTCAGAACCATGATCGTCGGGTTCAAGTCGCCAAACAGCGCATGTCCCGCCCACCACGGGAGCGCGATATAGCTGGCACCCAGTGCATAATTGCCCAGCCAGCCATTTTGCTTTAGCTTTAAGGGGGGCGCGGAATAGATGTAAGACACAAAAGACCCCGCGATCGCCATCACGGTAATGGTCGGAAACGTATGTCCTGCCCATTGATCTAGCGCATAGGCCACGCCAATGCCGCCAGCCAGCAGCACCAAAATTTGCACCGTCACCTGGGGAATTGAAATTGCTCCCGATGGAATGGGGCGATAGGGTTCGTTAATTGCATCAAGGTCACGATCGTAAAAATCGTTCAGCGTTTGGGTGTAACCCGTCAGCAGTGGCCCCGACATCAACATACAGGCCGCCGAAATCAAAACATTCTCCAACGTCCAGCGGTAGTTGCCCGAAGAAGCTGCGCCACACACCACGCCCCAAATGAGTGGAATCCAGGTAATCGGCTTCATCAACTGGAGGCGGATTTTCCAGATCGACGTTTCGCCCTGCTGCGCGCCTTTCATGCCCAAAAGCTGGCGGGCTTGAGCCGTGCGATCGCCCGCAGGCAAAACCGAAGCCGCTTCCTCCGGTGACACAGCGGCAGTCACAGCATCATCTGATAGTGGGGCAGGATTCGATTCAGTCATACGGTTGAGATACTCGCAGGGGTGGAGAGTTTGGTTAGGAGCCAGGAGTCAGGAGGTAAGGTCATTGGCTCTCAGGTAACGCAGACAGTAATAAGCGCAGACAGTGGTGGCTTCAGTGAACGCTAGAACGAAATAATCAGAAAACTATCCTGAAATTTGGCTCCAGCAACGGGCTTACCGCTTAGTTCTGGTGGTAGGAGAATGTTGCGTCGTTGGTCGCCTGCCTCGATCGTAATTTCAGGCCCAGACTGGGTGAGCTTCACCTGCTTCTTATCAAAACCAGGTAGAAACAGGCTCACTTTGCGCTCTGCCACATTGATGGCGATCGGTCGAGGTGCCTGAGCCGCCTGCTCTAAATCGGGTAGCGACTCCATTAGAGATTGCCAGTCGTTAACCGACTGTGGGGGAATTGGGGTCACAGGCAAGGGAGCAAACGTTTCCCCAAGCCCAGCGCTGTCGTGTGTTTGATTGACCAGCACCCCACCCACTGTCAGCCCCACCTGCTGCGCGGCTCCCCAGAGATAGGTTGCCGTGGCGATCGCGGCTGCATCCTGCGTCGTCACCAAATAAGCCGCAACTCGATTGGGATCAGCCAATGCTTGCCTGCCTTGCTCCAACAGATTCGTTGCCTGCTGTGCGGCGGGCTGATTGAAAATGTCGTCCGTCCAACTGACGTTTAGCACTGCGCTGGCGATCGGCTGCAAGAATGGTGAGAGCGTCTTGCCCAAATCTGAATCGGCAAAGACCTTACGGAAGCGACGAGCATACCAGCTTGTGCTTTCAGGCATCCCAAACAGCCGCAGCGTTGACTGATCGCCAGTTCCATCAAACACAATGACATCGTACTTACCACTCGCATCATACTCGCGCAGCGCATTCAGCATCAAAGCATTGTCTATCCCCGGCAACACGCTGAGTTCCTGTCCAAAGACTTCCTTAAAGAATGGCGTTCTCAAATATTGCGCTTCCAGCTTTTTCACCTCTTCCCAACTGCGTTCTAGCAGAGCGGAGGCTTGAAATTGCACTGTAGAAAGGTTTGGCGAAAGTTCCTGCGGGTCAGGACTGGGAACCGTACCTAAAAGAATCGCGATCGCGGGTTCTGGCTCTTGAAATGTCAGCAGCACCCGTTTCCCCTGAGCCGCAAAGCGCTTAGCGGCTGCGATCGCGATCGTCGTCCGACCAACACCACCCTTACCCAAAAACGTCAAAATTAGAGCCATGTGTTCGCTTCTCAACCCAATGCACTACGTGTGCCAGCCGAAGATTCTGCCAGCAGTCCCTCTTATGGTAACGATTGCTTAAACGCTGCACCCATCCCGGCGAGGTAATCTTGCACGGCGATCGCACGCTTACACTGGCCTCAACTATTAGCCAGACAACCATCAGTCAGAGACAACCTGCACTTCATCCTCAAAGAACCAGGTCGCTGAATTATCTGAAAACTTCACCAGATACCCAACGCCGCTACCGTCCGTCATCTTGTAATCCTGAATCACACCGTACTCACCCAGTTTCTTAGCAATCACTGGCGACACACGATCGCGCAACCGATAGATACGAACCTTCTGACCAACTTCCATCGCCGCTCCGAGACTATAAAACCAAAACTCAGTGTATCAGCGTCGAGCGTCAGATAGTGTCACACAGAAGAGATTTTGGCGTAGAGGATGCGGGGAAATCTTTGAGTTTTGAGTTGATGAGCGATCAGCTTTCAGCGGTCAGCGGTCAGCCACCAGCTTTCAGCTTTTTAGCCTTTAGCCTACCCTATGCCTTCGGCAGGCTTCGCCAACGGGAAGCAAGCTAAATCCTTTAGCCCTCATTCTTCATCCCCATCCCCTCTGCCCTCTGCCTCCAAAAGCTTTAGAATGCAAACGTTCAACGTGACGAAAAACCATGCTGGCGAAGCGAATTTTGCCCTGTTTGGATGTAAAGGCAGGGCGGGTAGTTAAAGGCGTTAATTTTGTTGATCTGCGAGATGCGGGTGATCCGGTCGAGTTGGCACAGGTCTATAACCAGGCAGGGGCAGACGAGCTAGTGTTTCTCGACATCACGGCAACGCACGAAGATCGAGGCATCATTTTTGATGTGGTCTATCGCACAGCCGAGCAGGTGTTCATTCCGCTCACGGTTGGCGGCGGCATTCAAAACTTAGAAACTATTAAACAATTGTTAAGAGCCGGAGCCGATAAGGTCAGCATTAACTCAGCGGCAGTACGTGATCCTGGCCTTATCGATCGCGCCAGCGATCGCTTCGGCAACCAGTGTATCGTCGTGGCGATCGACGCACGGCGGCGGCTAGACAATGACAATCCTGGCTGGGATGTATACGTGCGTGGCGGACGGGAAAATACAGAGTTAGACGCGATCGCCTGGGCAAAGAATGTCGAGCAACGCGGTGCTGGAGAATTGTTAGTGACAAGCATGGATGCAGATGGTACACAAACAGGCTATGACCTGGAGCTAACGCGCACGATCGCTGAGCAAGTGGAGATCCCAGTCATTGCATCAGGGGGTGCTGGCACCTGTGAACATATTCATGCTGCACTTACAGAAGGCAGGGCAGAGGCTGCCTTGCTTGCGTCTCTGCTCCATTACGGCCACTTGACGGTCGCCGAAATTAAAGCACACTTAGCTGCACAACACGTCCCTGTTCGCTTGACAGAGAGGGGAACCTAATCGTCCAGCCGTTACTTTTGGTACAGATGGGCTTTCGTCCGCAGTAATGAGTAGACCAACCCAGCGCAGACTGACTCAATCAGTTTCTACTACGGCAGAAAATAACAAACTGGGGATGACGGAATCTGAGTATCTGTTACAATACTTTAGGTATGTTGATATTCATTCTTGCCATTGTTGTTCTCCTGGTTGCGTGGTCACTGCACTTAATGCAGCAGGCCGTCGATCGCGGTGAGTTCTCGTTGATGTTGGCGGGCACACTGGTTGCCTTTTCAGCCGCAGCCATGGTTGTCGTCTATTTTCTGATGGGAAATTATATTGGCTACGTGGCAGGCTTAACGCCAATTACCTCATCGCGGCTGTCCGCTGAGGATGTTGCGGCTTGGGTGGTGGAAATTGAAGAAGCAAGCTACCCGGCGCATGTCTCAGCCATTGATTCAAGCGTATGGCAAGCTCAACAGCCAGAGCCATTCAACACACGCCAGTAGCATTCGTTTGGCATTTAACCTTTTTTACTGCTTAAAGTTAGAAATGTCGTAAGTTTGGCAAGACTAGGTTACGTCCATGCAAGGGCAGTGTCTCGTTGTCTAATGGTGCTTCGATCGTCTAAAGCGAAGACGTCTTTAGCGATCCGATATACTTTGGGCAACGTCCCAGCCAGCACAAAAGCGAAGCTTCGCCATTACTGTTTACGCTGCTCCTTTGCTTGTACCGCTCATTCTGTCTTGCTCAATGCACGTTTTCTCAACGCACTTTCCTGGGGGTGCTTCCCTCCCAGCGGCACCTAAGGAGCCTAACTTAACCTATGGACTACGCAACCATTGATCTTGATGCCACTAGTCGCCAACCGATGAGCCTCGATCGATCAAAGAAGGCAAAAATGCTGGTCGTCGATGACGAACCGGATAATCTTGACTTGCTGTACCGCACTTTTCGGCGCGACTTTCAGGTACTAAAAGCAGAAAGTGGGGTTCGCGCTCTCGAACTTCTGGCATCGGAAGGCGAGGTCGCGGTTATCATTTCAGATCAGCGGATGCCGGAGATGAAAGGCACTGAGTTTCTCAGCCGCACGGTGCCTCAGTTTCCAGACACCATGCGGATTATCCTCACAGGCTTTACGGATGTCGAAGATCTGGTTGAGGCGATTAACTCTGGACAGGTATACAAATACATCACCAAACCGTGGGACCCAAATGAACTGAAAGCGGTTGTGCAACGTGCTGCCGAAACGTATGAGCTACTCAAGCAGCGCACCGAGGAGCTTCGTCGATCGCAAGCGCAAATGGCACTTTTATCTACGATTGTCCACACGGCGCAAGAAGCAGCCAGTTTAGAAGAGAGCCTGAAGCCGATCGCGTCCGTCTTTGGCAAAAACTTTCAGGCAGACGGCAGCATTCTGCAACTAGTTGAAGGCGATCGCCTGGTACCGCCGCAGGGAGAATACAGCACCAACGGCAAACTGGATAACTGGTTGGAGCATGATCCTCTGGTTAAAGAGGCGATCGCAACCCATAAAACTCAGGTTGTCATCAACGTTGCAGCAGACCCAACACTCGCTGGTGTCGAACATTACTCGACCTCTGGCATTCAGTCACACTTGTTGATTCCCGTGACTTATCGGAAAGAAGTGCTCGCGGTACTGTCGTTGCAATGGAAGCAGCCAGCCACCTTACGGGACGATGAACTGATGCTGATACAACTCTCGGCACAGCAAGTCGCCTTGGCACTGACCTGCACTCGCTACTACCGTCCAGTTGTCTAGTCTTGTAGATTTGCGATGAGGGCTTGTTTGTTCACTGAATGTGAGCTATTCATGGAACCTGCAAGCTCCAATCTTCAAGCTCATGACCTCCGATCGCGTTCGCACACTCTTTAACCGTATTGCCCCTGTTTATGACCAGCTCAATACATGGCTGAGTCTGGGACAACACCGCATTTGGAAGCAGATGGCGGTTAAGTGGAGCGGGGCAACGGCGGGCGATACCTGTTTGGATGTGTGCTGTGGCAGCGGTGATCTGGCATTATTACTGGCACAACAAGTAGGTGCAAATGGTCAGGTCATTGGCATCGATTTTGCCGCAGAACAACTCGCGATCGCCCAGCAGCGATCGCAACAACGCTATCCCACTCCTTCTATTACCTGGCTAGAAGGCGATGCGCTGGCTCTCCCTTTTTCTGACAATGAGTTTGATGCCGCCACGATGGGATACGGTTTGCGGAACGTTACAGATATTCCCCGCAGTCTGAAGGAACTTTATCGTGTCTTAAAGCCACACGCCAAAGCGGCTATTCTTGATTTTCATCGCCCATCGAATGCTCAGATGCGTACCCTTCAGCAATGGTATCTGGATGCGATCGTCGTGCCCGCGGCAAAACAGTTTGGCCTCACCGAAGAGTACGCCTACATTGCGCCCAGCCTCGATCGCTTCCCTACGAGAGCAGAGCAAGTTGCTTTAGCGCACCGGGCAGGCTTTACCAGAGCCACACATTACCCCATTGCAAGCGGTACGATGGGAGTGCTGGTTGTGATTAAGTAGTTAGTGGTTAGTTGTTAGTTGCTAGTGGCAGCTAGCAACTAACAACTAACCACTAAAAACTAAGAACTGATGCCTTCTGTTTTGGACTTCTCTGCGCTGGACTTCTCCGCACTCTGGCTGTTTCTCGCTCCTCCGGTTGTTGGCGGCATCATTGGCTATTTCACCAATGACATCGCCATCAAAATGCTCTTTCGTCCTTACCAACCGCGCTACATTGGTGGGCGGCAAGTGCCTTTCACGCCAGGACTTATCCCCCGCAACCAGGAACGGTTAGCCAAACGCATTTCTGACACCATTATGGGCTCGCTGCTCACGCCAGAAGAACTGCAAAAGTTGGCGAAACGGCTTTTGGAAACCGAACGTGTTCAGGGCGCAATCCTCTGGTTATTGAAGTTGGGCTTAGAGCAAATTGAAATCGATAAAGAACAGAAAACAGCAAAGGTATTGGCAAATATTTTGCGCGATTTGTTGGGTGAATCGTTGCCGCGTCTGCTAAAAGTATGGGCGCGTCGTGAAGATTTTCTAGAAGCACAATTAAATCAAATTTTTGACCAGGTATTGCTAGAGTTTCAACTGAATGATGAGCAGTCTATTAAGCTGGCAGATTGGTTGCTACAGGTTGTGTTGCCACCTGACACCATTCGTTTGGTGCTGATTGACTTTCTAACCGATCGCAACATTCAGGTCATTGATGAAGGCTTTCGAGAACGCACCAGTGGAACTTCCTGGGTCGTTGCAAATTTGTTTGGAGTCCGCAATTCTTTAGTGCGGTTACGTACCTTTTGTTTAGATGAAAAAGAAAACAGTAACACGCGCATTGCTGAGTTAGTTTCAACCCTTAATTTGCGACGACGCTTGCAAGAATGGCTGCAAAATCTGTCGCTCCAAAATTTGCCGATTTCAACCGTGCGGCAGCTACGTAAAACCCTGCGGGATAGCGTGCGTCTCTACATTCAAGAGAAAGGCTCTGACGTACTGCAAGAATTGGGAAAATCGGTTGAGTGGGAGAATGTAGCAACCTTGATTCTCAATCGGTTACGCACCTCTGAAGTGGTCAATGCTTCGCTAGAAATTGTGAGTTTGGATTTGGCACTGATTCTGGAGCGCTATCTAGAACGCGATTTAGAGGTACTCGTCGAGCAAGCCATTCCCATTCTCAACATTGATCAGGTGATTATTGATCGCGTCAAAGCCACCTCACCAGAGAATCTTGAGAATGCCATCAACGGCATTGTGAAAAGTGAGCTTCAGGCGATCGTCAATCTGGGTGGCATTCTCGGCTTCCTCATCGGCTTGCTTCAGTCAGCCTCACTGTTGTTGCGTTAGGGAAAATGATGCCACTCAATCGCGTTCCAGGTCTCTTGGTAGGGCTCCGATTTGCGATCGCGCTGCTGCTGCTCTGGGATGCCCTTGATCGGACAACAGGCATCGGGTTTATGGTTGGTTATGTTGCGGCTGTCCTCTCAGATATCTTTGATGGCATCATTGCTCGCCGCCTGGGTGTGAGTACCGTTCAGCTACGGCAGGCAGATAGTTGGGCAGATATTTGTCTCTATGTTTGCATTGCCATAAGCGCCTGGTTAGTGTATCCCCAAGTCATTGTTGACTTTGGTTTACCCTTGTCGATCGCGATCGGAGCACAACTTGTCTTATTCACAATCAGTCTGGTCAAGTTTGGCAAGTTTCCCAGCTTTCATACCTACACTGCCAAAGCCTGGGGCATCACGTTATTAATTGCGACCGTTGGCTTATTTGGGTTTGGCTACGCAACCACACTCTGGCTTGCTATTGGTTTCTGCGCTTTGAACAGTTTAGAAGAGATTGCCATGACCATCATCTTGCCCCAATGGCAGCATGACGTGTTGAGTCTCTTTCACGCACTCAAACTGCGGAACCAATAACGAGAGAGTGATATTTACAGCATTTCCATTCGTTTTACTAGACCCGATACCCTACACCCCATTCCCTCACTTCTCACCAAGGCAATCGAGTGCCATCCCAAGAAAAGAACTCGCCGCTGTCGTGTTCCTGAAGTTGATCCAGCACGGCTAAAAGTTGCTTCACGGTACGATCGACCGAAAAGAGTTTTTCAGGTGGTACATTGCGCTGAAATGGTTGAGAGAGTTGGGTATCGGTAGTACCGGGATGGAGAGTCACGACGATCGCGCGTGGACAGGTGCGCTTGTATTCGATCGCAGTGGTACGCATGAACATATTCAGCGCGGCTTTAGAAGCACGGTAACCGTACCATCCGCCTAGCTGATTATCGCCGATGCTGCCAATTTTGGCGGAGATGGTGGCTAGAACGGCACGATCGCCATGTTTCAGCAACGGCTGTACATGCTTTGCCACTAGCACAGCACCGATGCTGTTGACGTGAAAATAACGGAGTAGCTGCTCAGCATTGAGTTGACGCAAACTCTTTTCGGGCTGCATAGGGCCGTCGTGCAAGACTCCAGCACAATTGATGACTGCATGCAGCGCTTTTGTTTCCGCTTGAATGGTTTGGACAACTGCCGCAATTTGCGCTTCGTCCGTAATATCCATTGGCAGGCAAACAAGGCGTGCATCTGCGATCGCCAGCAGTGCTGTCTGCGGCTTGCGATAGGTAGCGTACAGGCGATCGATCTTGCTGCGTTGCAACAATTGCCGCACGAACTCTAGCCCAATGCCCTGCCCTGCACCAATGATGAGCGCGGCAGGGTTGCAGAGTTGCTTAACGTCCATGCAGCATCAGGAAATATACTGCACGACTTCCTCTACTGGGTAACGGACTTTCGGTAAGGCAGCGTTTTTGTCATCGTCTGCTCGATAGCCAGTCGCACAGACCACCACAGAAGCATAGCCCAAGTCACTTAACCCCAGCACTTCGTCGTACTTAGGGGGATTAAAGCCCTCGATCGGACACGTATCAATGCCCAGGAGTGCCGCACTGGTCATAAACTGGCCTAGTGCAATGTAAACTTGCCGTTTTGACCATTCATCAATGTCAAGCGGATAAGGTGGCTTTTCCAAGAAGCCATTGATGACCTTCGCAAACCCTTGCAGGTTCTCAACGGGCACATGGCGCACGGTAGAAATGTTCTGCATGTAGCGATCAACATCAGCCGTACTCAGATCCTTCTTAAAGGCCAGTACCAACAGGTGAGAGGCATCCACCACCTGAGTTTGACCCCAGGTATGCTCAACTAACTGCTGCCGAACAGCCGGGTCGGTAATCACAAAAAACTTCCACGGCTGTAGCCCAAACGACGACGGAGCCAGTACCAGGCTTTCTACTAAAGTCTGCCAAAGGTCTTCCCCAATCTTCTTCGTCGCATCGAACTTCTTAGTTGCGTAACGCCACTGTAACTGTTGAAGTAACTGCTCAGTCGAAACCACAGCGCTGCTCATATATGTCGTTCTGTAAAGGCACTCTGATTATAGCGGACGCGAAATAATTTACTAGAGGCTGTCATCAATGACTCATACACATGACTTGCAGCAGGGGTTCCAGTCCCTAGCCTTGCTTGTTAGAGCGGGCGCAGTAAGATTGGTACGCAAGTTTCTGAGCTTAATTGAGGACGCGCCCTTGGGCCAGAATGTCAAAGTAACGATTGACGACAGGCAGTTAGGGGATTCTGGAGAGCACGATCGTCCCTGATCGGTATTTCCGACGATTTGAGTTTCGCTTGGACATTAGAGTCCAGCGAGTCTACCAATTTCGCCAACCACCTGAAGGTTTTGCGTCCGCTTGAGCCTGGATAGGACGACGTTGGAGCAGTGACTGATACTCCTGGCTGCTGGCCCAACGATCAATTTCGCGCGCCCGCAGCACAGGGACGGGATGGGTCAGTTGAGCCGTCATCGCCTGCTTGAGCAGGTCACCAAGCTGGTCGTTACTGATGTCGTCATAGGCCCGTGCCTGAGCGAGAAACGCATCGAGATTCAGCTTTCCCGCAAGGGTCGGCGAACCACCTGCCAGCTTCATGAGAACAGAACTCACGACTTTGGGGTTTTGAATCGCCAAAAGCGCCGCTCGATCGCAGGTAAATTCGGCACAGCGTACCCATTCTAAAATTTGCGCTTGGAGTGATTGCGCGATCGCGCCGCCCAGCGTCGGTAACTGCCCTGCTGCCAACACCAAGATATTTGCCAATGTTAAATAAACACCATGTTCACACTTCAAATGCCCTAGCTCGTGGGCGATGACAGCCTGGATCTCTTCTTGGGTCAACAGCTCAAGCAGCGAGGTATGGACGACAATGAAGGGCTGCTTACCGCGCATCGCAAACGTGTAGGCATTCGGTACAGGATGCTGCCGCACATAAAGATTGGGCGGCTCTAAATCCAGCACTTTGCAGGCTTCCAGCAGCAGCGTATGTAGCTCAGGCAATTGCTGTTCGCCGACCAAAACGCTAGACGCAATATTTTCGAGATAGAAAAACTGTTCCGCGATCGGCCCCAGCAAGTTCCGAATCACGACATCTAACCCTGGCAATTGTTTCAGGTTCGTTGTTGCCTCAAAGTCTAGAGGATGACGAAAGTGGTCGGCTCGTAAGCCAATGAGTGGCGTTTTGAGGAAAGACATGGTGTGAGACCGATAGAAGGCAAACGCTGGAGTCTAGAGGTCAGCAGCGGTTCTGTTGTCCGTACTTTTCTGTTGTCCGTATTTTGAAGCTGGCAGTCATTGTCTAGCTTCGGCACTTACAGCAGTTATTGCTTGGATAAGCTACAGTTTTGTGCTTTCGGGTGCGGGGTGTAGGGTATCGGGTGCAGTGAATGCAAATGCAAATAGCTGTAAGCAGTCGTCAGTAGATGGCTGAAAGCAGAGCACCGACGCCAGCAACTTACCGCTAGTATAACGAGAAGCGCTAACCGCTTGCGAATCACAACGCCTTAAAGCTCAAGACTGCCGAATAACCTGAAGTCTGGCACGCTTTGATACCGCCAAACGCCAGGTCGATCGCGTGCCCTTTAGTCGTCTCCTAGTAGTCTGTCAAGAATGCAGTGAAGAGTAGATGGGTGGATGCATCGGTGGTGATCATCCACTCACCCATCGACTCCTAGCTCAAAGGCGGCACTCTACTAGCCCAAATCTGCCGCTGGTGCAGCGATCGCGGTATCAGGAGTCACCAAGAGACCGTCAACCGCATCACTAGCCTGTAACCGTTGTAGATTGGCACCTAGCTTTTGGAGTTTGATGTCTAGCTTTTCGTAGCCACGATCGAGGTGCTGCAAGCCCTGAATGGTCGTTTTGCCCTGTGCCGCCAACCCTGCCAGCACCAGAGCCGCAGATGCACGTAAATCGGTTGCTACGACTGGAGCACCCGAAAGCATGGACACGCCTCGAACGATCGCATGCGTGCCCTTGACGCGGATATCTGCCCCCATACGGGTTAGCTCAGCAACATGACCAAACCGATTTTCAAACACCGTTTCGGTAATGACGCTATCACCATCACTCAAGGTGAGCAGCGCCATAAACGGTGCCTGCATATCAGTGGGGAATCCAGGATAGGGCAGTGTCTCAATATCGGTTGCCACGTGACGCTGACCTGGCACGATGCGAAGGCGATTAGGTGCATCTTCGATAATTTGAGCGCCGATCGCGTGGAGTTTGGCAATCACCGCCGTCAAATGGTCTGGAATCACTGGAGACAGACTAATTTCAGACCGAGTAATGGCACCCGCCATCAGGAAGGTGCCTGCCTCGACGCGGTCAGGAACAATGGCGTAGTCAGTTGTGTGTAACCTGGGAACACCCACGATCGTAATCGTGTTTGTGCCAGCCCCCCGAATTTTGGCACCCATCGCCCGACAAAAGTTTGCCAGGTCAGCCACTTCTGGTTCTTGAGCCGCGTTTTCAATGGTCGTTTCGCCATCTGCCAGCGTCGCTGCCATCATTAGCGTTTCGGTCGCGCCCACGCTGGGGTAGTCGAGGTAAATTTTGGCACCTTGAAGGCGTTTGTTTCTGCCGCGCAGATGAGCATTTACAATGCCATGATCGATTTGCACATCGGCACCCATCGCTTGCAACCCGCGCACATGGAGATCTACAGGACGCGCACCGATCGCGCAGCCACCGGGTAACGGAATACGAGCAACGCCTAAACGAGCTAGCAACGGACCAATCACAAAAAAGCTGGCGCGAAGTTGACTGACCAACTCATAAGGCGCTTTCGATTGAGCAATGTGAGACGCATTCACCAATAAGCTGTCTCCCTGCCGTTCTAGTTTCACTCCCAATGCGGAGAGAATTTCGCCCATGCGGGTGACATCCGCTAAGGCGGGAACATTGCGAATGCGACAATCTTGTGAGCAAAGTAGCGCTCCGGCCATGATGACAAGCGCCGAATTTTTAGCACCGCTAATGTCAACATGACCGTGCAAAGAGGAACCACCCAAGATTTGCAGGACGGCTTTATCTTCTTCCGATGAAGAGTGAGTGTTGGAGAGGCTAGGCGAGAGAGTAATTGGTCTGTCCTCCAATAAATACTGGGTTAATCAAGTGCATCAACTACGTCGTTTTTCAAGCCACAATATCTGAAGGTCGAAAAAACGAACACCGAAATTTTACCGGAAAGATGCAGAATGTACAGTTTTTCGTCACAGGCGATCGAAGGCGACAGCGACAGCGCACCTCAGACGTGTCTTCTATTTCTAACCAAAAGTGGTTGACAGATGACACTAATTACTCGATGATTATGAATCGCGGCTGTAGCTGCACACATGCGGAACTGGCGGAATTGGTAGACGCGCTAGATTCAGGTTCTAGTGTTCGCAAGGACTTCCGGGTTCAAGTCCCGGGTTCCGCATTCAAGAAGATTCATTGAACGTAAACGATTCGAGGAACCGAGGTATCACATTCGCTTTGTGCATCCCTCAGATCTACTTATACGTTCCGTGCGATTTGTAACAAAATTTTAATTAATTTTTCTTCTGTGCTTACTAGTCTTCAGAACCCTTTGGTCAAACAGATGCGGAAACTGCACCAGACCAAAGAGCGACGACAACAACAGCTTTTTTTGGTCGAGGGAACTCACCTCTTAGAGGCAGCACTGAAAGCCGATCGTCCGATCGTCACCCTCTGCTACACCATTGCCTGGCAATCAAAGTATCCCCAGTTGTATGAGCAAGCACAACAGGTAGCACAGCGCATCGAGTTGGTCAGTGTCGATGTCTTAAGAGCCGTTGCTACTACGGTAGAACCAGACGGGGTCGTAGCAACGATTGAACGCACAGCAACACCAGCACCCTCGTTTATCAGTCTTGGTTTAGTGCTGGAGACGATACAAGATCCTGGTAATTTAGGAGCAATGATTCGTACAGCAGCAGCAGCAGGAGCCGAAGGTATCCTGCTGAGTGGCGATAGTGTAGATTTTGATCATCCAAAAGTGTTGCGAGCCTCCGCAGGTCAATGGTTTCAGCTCCCTATGGCAGCAAGCTCTGACCTCAAAGCAGACCTGAGCCGCTATCAAAGCCAGGGCATGCAGATTATTGCCACACGTCCCGCCGCAACGCTGACCTATTGGCAGGTTGATTTGCGGCAACCAACGTTAGTTCTCATGGGCAACGAAGGTGCTGGGTTGTCCTCCGAACTTGCCGCGATCGCCGATCAGCAGGTCACCATTCCCTTAAATCCGGGTGTTGAATCTTTGAACGTGGCGATCGCAGCAGCGCTGATGCTCTACGAAGCCAAACGGCAGCGGGGATAAGTAAATGTTTTAGGTTAGCGATCAGCGGTCAGCTCATACCTTTTGCCCTTTACCTTTTCTTTGCCCTCTACCTTCTGCCCCTTGCCTTCTACCTCCTACTTCCCGACCTCTCCGCCCTGCTGTCGCTTTTGAATAAATTCCTCAATATCCGCCACTGCTTGCTCAAAGCTACTTAAGTCAAAGGGGTCGGAGGGAGATATCTTTGCACTTTTGTAGTTGTCTTTCTCAGGAGCGATAGGCGCTAAGGGTTGAGCTTCAGATGGTTGAAGTGTCTCTTGCAACTGATCGAGCGACTCTATAAAGGCTCTAGCTGCTGCATAACGCAGGTTTTGCTGACGCTGATTCATAGTGCTGGCTCCAAAAACCAAGGATCAAAAAACCGGGATGCTGGGCGAGTGACGCAGGCGTGAAGCATTGGAGTGTTGGCACTCCCTGATTATAGAGATGGCGATCGATCCTGAACAGCGCTCTAAGCCATTTCACACCGTCATGAAACACGATGTTTAGTGTTAGGGTGCCCAAGTTCAGATGAATGTTGCGCACGGCACGAATTGGCAACCTAACCATAGCGTCAAGCGTTAGGGTTGGCTACATGTGAGTGGTCAGTTTAGCGAAACCTCACGATCGACCACTGTTAGCTGCTTGCGATCAGTCCTTCATCGTGCGCAAAATCTGTTCCACGACGGCTGGTTCTGCGGATGAAACCAATGTTGAGGGATAGACAGCTCTGCCCCAGATGGGGTGAAGAATCATCGAACAGCCGTGGCTATTGGCGACTTGATAGCCCAGCGCCGCTTGCACAACTGCGACGTCATCTAGCCGCAAGGCTCCAGGACGCGTTAGCAGTGGTAAACCAGTCCGTGGATCGAACAGCGCAGCAGCATATCCCCTGTGCTTGATTTGAGCGACGATCGCATAGCCAAACTTCAGAAATTGCCGCCGCAGTTTCCGTTTCTGCCTTTCTGCCAATAGCGATCGCTCGTGCAAATCACACTCGCACGGTTGGAGCACAATGAGCATTGATCGTACCGGAAACAACCAATCAGGCAGTAGTTTATTCCGTTGGTTGCAAACAAACTGGCTGGGTGGGTGGATGGAATATTGAGTTCGTGCTTGGTCTTTGATGGCTCCGCTCACACAGACTCCGGACGATCGCTTTTCTCATTCTATGCAGCAGACTGTACCCTTCAAGCAGTGACTTTAGTACTACCTGCTACTACTACGTTTGTCCTGATTCAATACAGACATTTATCTCAAGGCGATCGAAGACAAAACTTTCTACGATAGCTGTAACTTCAGGTTGCTTCCTAACCTCGCTCTTGAGATCTCACTCTTACTACTAGTTCTACAAAATAGCTCTTTGGCTTTAGTCAACGCTGTAAGCCGGCTTCCGCTTTGAGGTGTGCTACATACAGAGGCTTCAGCGGCTTGCCGTTGGGTTTGTTGCATCTGTAGCCACAGTTTTGGGAATGGTAGAAAGCAGAGCCAGAAAAGCCTGTAGCACTGAGCGAACAGGTCATTTGGCACAAGGAGGCGTTACACGATCGCGAAAGCGAATTTTGCAATCGATCACGTAAGCAGATTTTGAAATAGTCCGGAAACTAATTTAACCCCGGTGAAACCTGATGCTATCCCCACGGATGCACCTTTAACGTTCCGAGAGTCGGTGCCTGTCAGTATCTCTAATTTCTAAATTTTGATGTGATTTTTTGACGTAAAGGGCGTATCGCTCTAGTTGTCTTGCAACAGCCAAGGCACCGATTCGCGTGCCGAAATGTACTCTCCTTGAGACTTCATCCCCTTCAAGCTATGAAATTTAAGTACCTGCTTCTACTCGCGTTCTCTGTCTGGCTGGTCGGCATCACCACATCGCTGGCGGCCCCGCTTCGAGCGCTCGATCGCTTGACCACGGCAACCCGCCTCATTGATGCCGATGCATCTCAAACCAACTATCAAGCTTGTCAAACTCAAAGTGCTGCCGTCGTCACCGTTTATGCGGGTAACGAAACGGGTTCTGGTAGCATCGTTAGCCCAGATGGGCTGGTGATTACAAGCAATCACGTCATTCGAGAGCGGGGAAATCAGCCGATCGTAGCTGCAACAGCAAATGGTCAGCAGTACCAGGGACGCGTTATCAAGATTGATACCCGCAATGATCTGGCATTGCTGCAACTAGAGACCCAAACGACCTTTCCTGCTGTGCCATTGGCAAGTGCGATTCAAATTGGACAACCCGTCTGCGCGATCGGTAGCCCCTATGGTCGCCCTGGTGTGTTGAGCGAAGGCACGCTTAGCATGCTACGGGAGAACGGCGACTTGCAGGCCAATATCCGCCTCTATCCCGGCAACTCAGGCGGCCCGCTGCTCAATCCTCAGGGTGAGCTGATTGGTGTCAATAAAGCTATTTTGGAGTCGCCATCCGGCAAAAATACGGGCATTAGCTTTGCGACTAGCGTGCAGGCGGTAAGAAAGCTGCTGGGTTCTTCATTCGTAACCAATACTCCCACGGTGGCGAATGCTCCCAACAGTGTTCCGATAGAAACAGCGCCAATGGAAGCGTCCCCTGTAGTACCAGACGTTCAACCCTCGATCGCCACTCCGTCTGAGCCGGAATGGACATGGGTAGCTCCCAGCGCTCCAGTTTCGCCCCCCACCCCCTCACCTGGACGTGTAACCACTACACCGCAAACGCTGCGGACAGAAGCTGGTAGACGGTTGGGCATGACGATCGACATCCGAAATCTAGTGGTGCAACAAGTGCAAGCGGGTTCTGTGGCAGCTACTGGTGGCTTTCGTGCAGGCGATCGCTTGCTTGCAGTGAATGGCAACCGCATCACGGGCTTCACAGCCTTACAGTCATTTCTCAATCGCCAACCGGATACTGCGCTGTTTACGATCGCGCGTGGCCGGCAACGCACCAGTGTGCAAGTTCGTTTTTAGTTGGAACCTCCGTTAGAAACGGTGCGTCTTGCCTGCTATGACTCAGCATTTAATACCAATTTGAATTGAAAATGCGACACATCCTGTAGGGGCAAGGCAATGCCTTGCCCCTACCCACCGATTGATCTGTAGCCATCATTCTTTAAATCGGTATAACTTGAATTTCTGAATCACAAACTGTGTAAATTGTCAGTTCCAGGCGAAATAAACTGACCATTGAGATGTCAGGGTGTGGTCAATGTGTCAGCGGTCGGTTAGTGCTTTGCTAAGCCACAGCCTTTTGAGGGCGGGTATGAGGGTTTAGGGTGTCGGGTGTGGTGAATGCAACTGAAAATGGCTGCAAGCGATCGCCGCTAAAACCGTATCTACCACAGCAGGTTCTTTAGTTAAGTTTTTCCAGTTAAGTAATCTTGCCGTTTGAGCGATCGACCATTCAGGTTGGAACGCTACGGTAACCGTATAGTCTGCGTCTCTCCATTCGTGACTCACTCATCATGAAATTCAAGTCTTTGCTGCTTTTTTCTGCATCTTGTGTGCTGTTGGGTAATCAGGCAATTGCCATTGTGCCCATCGCTAAAACAGTGGCTCAGGCACCTACGAGCAACTTACCAAAAGCCTCTGATGCATATCGCAATTGTCAACAAGCAGCCAATGCTGTCGTCACGCTCTATTCAGGAACTGAAATTGGCACTGGCAGTATTCTGAATACTGATGGCACAATTTTAACGGCGCAGCATGTTGTCAAAGAAGCTATCCGCAGCCCCAACAAAGTCAAGATTTACGTCAAGCTAGCCAATGGCAATCGCTACATTGGACGGGCGATCGCCAGCGACGCACGGAACGATCTCGCCCTTGTCCAAATTCCAGTCAACGAAACGTTGCAAACAGTCGCATTAGCCAGTGATGCTAGCCTTCAAACTGGGCAGAAAGTCTGCGCGATCGGGAGCCCTGCTGGACGTACAGGCGTTTTGAGCCAGGGCACTTTCCAAAACATGCTGGCAAATGGTGATTTACAGTCGGCAGTACGTCTTACCTATGGCAATTCAGGCGGACCTTTGCTGAATGCTCAGGGAGTATTAGTGGGCGTGAATAAAGCGATTTGGTTGTCCAGTAGTGGACAAAATACAGGTATTAGCTATGCCACAAGCGCTCAGGTCGCCCAAGCGTTTATCAATCAAAATCGCCGCACCACTACCAGCTCGATAGGCGTACAACCCATCAAAGCCCCTATGCCAGCATCACTCCAAGCGTCAGTAGTCTTCTCACCTCAAGCTTTATCGCCACAGCAGCCTATACAAGCACAGGTCGCCCTTGCTAGCAGGCTAGGAGCCAGCTTTGGCGATCAAGGTATGACCGTGCAGCAAGTTGAGCCCAACTCTCCGGCGGCGTTAGGTGGTCTGCAACAGGGCGATCGCCTGATTGCGATTAATGGTAACCGTGTGAGCGGACAGCAGCAGCTAGAAGCGTTCCTCAGCCAGCAGCCAAGCACAGCTGTTTTGACCCTCGATCGTCACCAGCAGGTTACCAACATTCAGGTGAATTTTTAGCCACATTGCTGAGTCGTCTGTGGAGATTGTGGCGATCGTTCCGTACATAACGACTATTTGACTGAGCCATACAGTTTTTCGAGGTAGCATACAGATCCGTCTCAGCCAATTAGAATTGGGATAGCTGATGTCTTCTACAGCAAGTAGACAACGCTGCTCAAGCTCTTGAATTCGGCTATTGTGACCATCATTCCATGAGACTCAACCGCTGGTTGTGGGCAGGGATTCTACTGTTGTCAGCGCATACCCTTGCATCGTTCATTCCATCGCTTCAAACCCTTCCCCTATCTCTACCAGGCACGCCCCAAGTAAAACCAGGACATTTTGAACGAACCAGTGCCAGTGCTTGTCAAGCAGCGCGATCGTCCGTAATCACGCTTTACGCTGGCAGCGAGTTTGGGTCTGGTAGCATCATCAAGTCTAACGGCTTGGTGCTAACCAACCATCACGTCATCGAAGCCTCTAGCAGCGGACAGGTCAGAGCAAGGGGTTGGAATGGAAGTTTGTACACAGGGCAAGTTGTCGTCAGCGATCCAGTCCACGATTTGGCACTGGTGCAGCTTTACACAAAGGAGACGCTGCCTGTTATCCACCTGGCAACGTCCAATACCGTTCAGGAAGGGCAAAAAGTCTGCGCGATCGGCAGTCCCTTTGGGCGTACAGGCATCATCACCCTGGGCACACTCACAGGCACCCGCGAGAATGGTGATCTGGAGTCTTCAATCCTGCTGCATCCTGGAAATTCAGGCGGCCCGTTGCTCAATACTCAGGGCGACATGATTGGTGTGAATAAGGCCATCTGGCTATCCGAGTCTGGCGAGAATGTGGGCATCGGGTTTGCTACGACCGCCACGATCGCTCAACGCTTCCTTGAGCAGAATCAAGCGAAAGCTGACGCCATTGCTGGGCGATCCTTAACATCGCCCCTTGAGGAGGTGCCTCAGCAACCAGCAGACTTAAAAACGCCATCCGAGCTTCCAGCGGAGGTCCATCAGCCACCTGTACTGCTTGACGGTGCGCGGTTAGGGGCAATCGTAAATAGCGAGTCACTGGTGATTCAACTGGTTGAACCACAGTCCCCAGCCGAGAATGCAGGGCTGAGCGCAGGCGATCGACTCCTAGCGGTGAATGGACAGCAGCTCAATCGCTTTGAAGACTTACAGGCATTCTTGAAGCGCCGTCCCACTAGCGCTGTGTTTACCATTAGCCGCAACCAACAGCAGCAAGACCTTCGGGTTGGGTTCTGAGCGTCCACCCAGATCCGCACAATCTTGCCTGTTCTAGCGGACGAGGAGGCTACGTTCCTCACCCTTTGTGATGATTAATGCGCTAAAGATTGCTCGATCGTGCCGCTATAAAGTCGACAGAATGCACCTCAAGCAATTGATTCAAAAGCACATAGCTGGCGCATCTGACTGTATATCATCTCGCTTCATGCTGTCAGAAAACAAGGGCGATCAACAAATCTTTGCTTCGCTCCTAAGCCTGTTCTAATCATCTTTCTTCTTATGCTTTCTAGACTTTACTATCGCCGAGTCCTCTGATATTATCTCAATAGAAACATCTCTATGGATATCTTCTGTCCCAGATTAGGTTAATGGAATTGAACCAACCAATGTGTGCGGTTAGCGATCGTGCGTTTTTGGTTGTTTTTATTCAGTTTTGAAAGTTTCAGCGCTGTAACAAGCACTTGTTTTGAAGCATTGCTTACAGCACTGTGATCGTTTCTAATAGTTACAGAAGCTTCCTTAAAACATGTTTAAGCAATGCAGAATCTTCTGCCGATCGCTTATATGTGTTTTCATTCATTTAGTCCACTACACACTGTCTCACAGGTGCCATATGGAAACATTAGCCTTCATTCATGCCGCCGTTGCCCACGAAGATCCCACTCCTGACCCTGAGGTTGTTGCATTTGAAAACGTTGACCTTAAAGTGACAGGATCTGTAGCGATGGGTCTCGTTGCAGCAGGGGTTATAGCGACAACACTATCTCATACGGATAAGGCCGAAGCCGCAATTTACTATGGGCAAAGAGGCTCTGGTGTTGCCGCACTGCAATCTGCGCTTGGCGTGAGCCGTGATGGTATTTTTGGCCCCCAAACTCTATCAGCTTTGAGGACATTTCAAGCAAACAACAACTTAGCAGTTGACGGTGTTGCAGGACCAGCAACTCTCCCAGCGCTTGGATTAGTCGCAAATCTTGGTCCTTACGGGCCTGGTACAGGTAACGGTGGATCGGTTCCTGTCTCTGGTGGTGCGTATGTCACGGCTTCGAGTGGACTCATTGTTCGCAACGCGCCTGCTGGCTATGCCATTGGTAGTCGTGGGTATGGTACGAGAGTGGGTCTGACAGGTGCTCAACAGTATGCTGCTGGCCGCAATTGGTCACAGCTTTCCAGTGGCGGTTGGGTTGCCAGTTCATATCTAAGCTACAGCGGTGGTGGCAGTGGTGGCGGCAACGGTGGCTCGTTTCCTGTAGCTGGTGGGGTCTATGTCAATGCTGGAAGCGGACTGCTGGTGCGGAATGCTCCGGCTGGCTATGTTGTTGGTAGCCGAGGCTATGGTCAGCGCGTTAGCCTGACGGGTGCAGAGCAGTACGCTGGTGGACGCACCTGGGTACAACTTGGTAGTGGCGGCTGGGTCGCGCGTGACTACCTCACGTTCAATTAATCGATCCTTGGCGATCACGCGTTCATGTGGTACGAGCGATCGCTAAATCATCTTGTCTTTTACAAAGCCTGCTCTTCCCTTTCACAAACGAATCGGGTCGTGTCAGGCTTTTTTTAATGAAATGGAACTTGCTGATACGCACTACAAGAGGGAACTTAGGTCTAGCCAAGTTGAGCAAGCTAGCCTTCTGGTGGGTCTAATGAGCTCAGCCTAACTGTTAGCCAACAGTTCTAAAACCCCTTTAGGCATGAGTTGATCTTTAAACCAAACAACCTGAGCAGGAATATCGCTCATCTTTACACCTGCTTTCTCCAGGTTGAGCCGTTCTGAGATTGCCAGAATGAGATCATCGCGTCCTGATTGGCGCACCTGGGAGAATTTTTTGCGCAAGTATTCAGGTCGCCAATAGCCAACAATTTCCAGCAAAAAGGTGCGTCCATCGGGATGCACTAGGCGAAAGTCGGGAATCATCACGCTACCCGGAATGGGGATAAGATCGACTTCGCGTTCTAGTCTCCATTCGGTTTTAGCCTTTGACCAGCGATCAACAAACCCAGCCTCCAACATGCTGTCATACGTCTTACCGGGTGGGTAGTGCGTCACCAACCCACAGTCTGAGTTCAGGCTAAAGCGCCCCGATCGCGGCTCACCAGAATAGGCATCTCGTTGTTGCAGCATGGCAGTTAAGTTCCATTTGGTCACGTGCAGCAACGCCGGAAGCAGCATCGCCAGTTGCAAGCCATAGCGTGTATTGGGTTTGAACAAGCTGGTAGGGCCATCGATCGTCAATGTAAACCCATGCTCCGCGTCACCTTCGATATACGTCATCAAGCGAAACAGCTTGAGATAGCGGAACAGGAGCTTGTATTCACCCGGATCATTACGATGAGCTGTGAGCGTGACGTGACTGGCACGGTAAAACACACCCTGAACTTGTGCCAAATTGTAGCGATGCAGTAAGGCTTCTGCCGTAGGCGCTGCAAAATGGGTCAGAATTTGGTTTTCACTCAGATCGGCATACAGCCCAGCTTGAATGTGTGACGGCAACACCTCACGCGCTAACTCTTGACTCAGGCTTTCTGCCAGTTGATGCAGCGTGGCCTGCGTTGCCAGGATACTGCCTGCTTTTTGCGCCGACAGGGCAAACACGCGCTGACGTAAGGCCAACGGCTCAAGTGGGCTAATGGTTTCAAAGCGACTAAAGGTGTCACTTGTCAGCAAATGAGCTAAACCACGCTGCATGCGATAGTCGATACCTTCGCCCTCTAACGCTTGCAGTTGCTGATTGAGAAGACTGCGGGGATTATTTTGAGCTGCTTGAAAAAGGTTGATTAAGTCGTTTGCGATCGCCAGTGGCTTACCTGCAATCGCCACTCGTTTAGGCACAATTTCCTCGCCGCTATAGCGATGCATGAGCAGGTCAGTTGGCAACATGACAGGTTTTATACCTTTAGACTGACGAAAAATTGCAAACTACTATCCAAAGTGGGATACCCAAACGGGGAAACAACGCGTAAATTCTACACAGTAAGATTAATAGGAGTCTACCTATAGCCGTTCGCCATTCTTCATTAATTACGGTATGCCCTCAATAAAGTTTTTTAACTAGGACTTACGTCAATTCTCGTAAAACTAGCCTCCAGCCCCCAATTCTGGGGGTTCAAAGCCCTTTAGGCATGTAAGAGAAGGGGCCGACCGCATACGTCCTATTAGCCTTTATTCTAATGATTAGTTGACCATCTGCCTCTGTTCAAAACGCTAATTTCACCCCATTCTTCTTATCAAACCTCCTATGGTAGAAAGCTCTCCAGCTCAAAGATCTCGTACACAATACGAAACTGATGACCACAAAGCACAAGTCGAAGCATTGGTCACAGAACCCCGGCAAGATAGCGAAATTGATTTAGAGTTTCTGTACACAAGAGCGATCGAATTCCGCCAAGAAACGATTTATTTTGCAGTGGTCGATCGGTTCTATGACGGTGATCCTGATAATAGTGAAGGACCCAATCCAGAACTTTTTGATCCCGATCGAGAAGACTGGGGTAAATATTGGGGTGGTGACCTCCAAGGCGTTATTGATAAACTGAATTACTTAAAAAATATGGGTATCACCGCTCTCTGGTTAACGCCCTTATTTGAACAAGTGGAAGCGCTATTTGTAGACAATGCCGCGATTCATGGTTATTGGACACGGGACTTTAAGCGCTTGAATCCTCGTTACATCGGTAAAGGCGAAGATCCGTCTTTAAACAATACCCAGGAGCAGAAAAACACCACATTCGATCGCCTTATTCATGAACTGCACAAGCGCAATATGAAGTTTGTCCTCGATATTGTTTGCAATCACAGCAATCCCGATTTCAGCGGCAAAAAGGGCGAACTTTATGACGATGGTGTCAAAATTGCTGATTTTAATCACGACAAAAATAACTGGTATCACCACTACGGCGAGATTACAGATTGGGAAGACGAATGGCAGGTGCAAAACCGAGAGTTGGCAGGGTTAGCCACCTTTAACGAAAACAATAGTGATTACCGTAGCTACATTAAAGCGGCGATTAAGCAGTGGCTCGATCGTGGAGTCGATGCTCTACGCGTTGATACTGTCAAACACATGCCGATCTGGTTTTGGCAAGAGTTTAACGCCGATATTCAAGGACATCGGCCCGATGTGTTCACCTTTGGCGAGTGGATTTATAGCCATCCTTCGGACGATCGCTCCGTCGAATTTGCCAACCACTCTGGGATGACCTTACTCGACTTCGGCCTTTGCACCGCGATTCGAGCTGCCCTAGCACAGGGAGCCGAAGGTGGCTTTCATCTGATTCAAGAAATTTTTGATCTGGATCACCGCTACTTTGGGGCAAACGAATTGGTGACCTTTATTGATAATCATGACATGCCCCGCTTTCAGAGCTTGAACCCTGATCCAGAGATGTTGAAGGCCGCCATTGCACTTGTTATGACCAGTCGCGGCATTCCCTGCATTTACTACGGTACGGAACAGTATCTCCACGACGATACCGATGGTGGCAATGATCCTTACAACCGTCCCATGATGACGCAGTGGGATACGGATACTGAAATTTACCGCTCCATCCGCCTACTCTCTGGCCTACGTCGCCTCAATCCAGCCGTTTCGATGGGTGGACACTGGCAAAAGCACCTGGAAGCCGATGTTTACTGCTACGCCCGACGCTACCGCGACTCCATTTGTTTTGTGGCATTGAACCGAGGCGAAGCCACCACAGTCAAATCTGTTGATACTGAGCTACCGGATGGAGAACATACCTGTGTGTTAACCCGTAAGAAGTTTGACGTGAGCGATGGCAAGATTTACGACCTGGAACTGCCGTCTCGTGGGGTAATTGTCATTAGTCATGTGGGCGATCGCATCAAAGGTCAAACCATTGTGCGAGCGCAACTCAACGGCGTGCAAACCAAACCAGGAGAGACGATCGTCATCACTGGCGATTGCCCCGAACTGGGTAATTGGGATATCTCGAAGGCATACCCACTGGAATATATCAACACAAACACCTGGTTCGGCGAAATTCCCTTTGAAGAAAGCGTGGGCAAAATGATTACTTATAAATACGTGATGTGGCGTGAAGGACAGGCACCGTTACGAGAAAATTTAGTCGCTCGGCGTTGGGTTATTGCGAGTGAAGGCACCGTAAAATGGCGAGACATCTGGGCCTCTGGACCTGAATCTTAATCACCCAGATGTCAATAAAGCTAAAACCTCAATTGCAAAGACATAAGAGAAATGGTCATAAAATTCCAGCTTGAAGGGGGTGAATGGATGGATGAACAGTGGGATGTTATTTCCCAGCGAATCCTTAGAGCTGTAAAACGAATGTGCCAGATTGATGGCTGTACCTCGCACAACGTGTATTTGGCTCAACCGCAGATTGGATGGTGTACAACCTGCAATCACGAACGAGGACGGATTGCAGATAAAAATTTCTTATCAATACTCGTTTCACCCGGTCAGGTAATGCCACCGGATGAAGTGTTTTCAAGACGTGTTCCTTTAGGCTGGAGACGATTCTGTGCAAATGCTTATTCTTATTTAAGTGGAATAAATGGAAACATCCTGCTGTTTAAAGGCGTTGTTGCACAGGAACGTAGTTGTTTGAATTGCCTATTGTAAATTTAGTTAGCGTCCTTAGTATATACTTCTAAAGTGAATTGGCTTTGCCAAACACATGAGTAAGCGGCTATTCTGCATAAGGTTGCTCCTCGATGGGTGCCATCAAAAAAGTTTTCTCGACTGCAAGCAAGAAACGTATGCAACCTTCTCATCATTTCATTGTTGTCGGTGTAGGAGTTTTAGTTGCCTTCGGTAATATGCCATCTGGCGTATCGGAGACAATTCCCAGTCCACCCTCATCCACTGCTAGACCAGATGAATCACATCCCTCATCACTGCAAGAGGCTGTTACATCGCTAGGAGCAGCTCATCTTAAAGCGCTCAGCACGCCAACGCCCAAAACGGTGCTGTCTAAGATCGTGCCAACTGAGCCGCTTACGCTCACAACGAGTGAAACCAACCGCAGCAAAGTAAAGAGCTGGCTTAAAGAGATGCAGCCCCTTGCAGAAGCAACCCCACTCGATCGCAGTGCAATCAAAGCGGCTGATCAAAAACCTACTAATGCGCCTAAGATCAACGTTGGACAAGCGACGCCAACCACAACGCCAAGTCTAGCGCCCGATCCTACTAGTCCAGCCGCTCCACCTTTATCAACGCCTGACCCAGGGCCTTCACGCCCTTTAGGGCCAGCCAAACCAGGTGCAGCCCCAGACTACCTCAACCCTGACCCAAATCCACTAAGCTTTCCAACGAAGCCAGACGAAGTGAGGCTTCGTGGTATTCAGCCAATCACCTTACAGCAGGCGATCGAGCTTGCCCAGCGGAATAGCCGGAGTCTTCAAGTTTCACGTCTTCAATTAGAACGCAGCAGAGCGTCTCTACGTGAGGCGCAGGCCGCTAGCTATCCAACCTTGACGGTTCAAAGTAACCTCAGTCGTTCATTGTCTGCAAGCAGCAACCGCAGCCAAAACAACGCACTGTCTTCGCTACTGGGAAATAGCAGTAGTAGCGAAAGCGCGATCAGCAATGCCTTCAGCGCCTCTGCAACGTTGAGTTACGACATCTTTACCTCTGGTCAACGTCCGGCAAATATTCGGGCAGCCGAGCGACAATTGCGCTCCGATGAACTTCAGGTTGAAATCAATCAGGAGCAGCTACGACTCGATGTTGCTGGCGATTATTACAACTTGCAGCAGGCCGATGAATCGGTTCGGATTCAGCAAGCCACAGTCCGTAATAATGAAGCAAGTTTGCGCGATACTCTCGCTTTAGAGCGTGCAGGGTTAGGAACTCGCTTTGATGTCTTGCAGTCTCAGGTGCAACTCGCTAATTCACGCCAAAACTTGACCAATGCTATTGCGCAACGACAGATCAATCGTCGGCAACTGGCTCAGCGCCTCAGTGCTTCGCCTGCGATCGACTTGGCCGCTGCTGATCCAGTCGCGGTTGCAGGGGAATGGAATCTATCGTTGGAAGAAAGCATTGTGCTGGCGCTCAAAAACCGAGCAGAACTAGAGCAGCAGCTTGTATTGCGTGAGCAAGCTCAGCAGCAACGACGAGCCGCTTTAGCAGGGCTAGGTCCAACGGTCACGGCGCAAGCACAGTACCAATTGTCTGATATTTTGGACGATAACAATCCCGTTGGAGATGGCTACGCCTTCCAGTTAGGTGCAACATGGAACGTCTTTGATGGCGGTGCATCCATTTCGCGCGCGCGGCAAGCAGAAGCCAACATTGCGATCGCAGAACAGAATTTTGCCGATCAGAGTAATCAGGTACGGTTTTCGGTTGAGCAAGGCTACGCCAATCTGCTGTCCAACTTTGAAAACATTGGCACCACAACGCAAGCGCTTGACCAGGCCAGAGAAGCACTTCGCTTGGCGCAGTTGCGCTTTAGAGCTGGAGTTGGTACATCAACCGATACCATCAACGCAGAAAATGCTTTAACCACCGCAGAAGGAAATCGAGTCAATGCGATTATTGGCTACAATCGATCGCTGGCGACCTTACAGCGTGCCGTTACCCATCTCCCCATTCCCACGGGGTCAACCCTTCCGAGTCTGGTAGCTCCCGGAGGCAGTGCGCCCGCAACGCCTTCAGTGCCCAGTACAACCACGCCCAGTACAACCACGCCCAGTACAACCACGCCAACGCCTTCAGAGACACCGTCTACACCACCCGCTTCTACAACTCCTGCCCCCGCGACCCCAACGTCTCCCGCACAAACGCCCCCTGCACAAACTCCTTAGTGCTTCTACCGTGATGATGCTTAAGCGCCACTCTACCCTACCCGTTCGGTTCGTCAGATATTAAGGATCGCACCATGATTTTGCCCGTTCCTGTTGCCCGTTCTCTCTTTGACGCGTCCCGACGATCGCTCCTTAGCCGAGGCTTCAGCGTTGTCAGCGCCGTGACAATTCTCAGTGGTGGCACCGTATGGGCACAAGCTGCTGACCAGGCACTAGATGCAATGCCTGAAAGCACCGTACCACCAGGACTAGATACTCCCAACCCCGCTCTGAACGCGTCTCCTAGTGTCGCCCCCCCGATCGCGCCAACGGCACCAGAATCTTTTCCAACCGTACAAGCACCGTTGGATACTAATCCCAAGTTTGCTCCCTCAGCTTCTAGCAGTAGTGGGGACGATCGCTACATTGACTCAACTAGCTACAGCATTGGGGCAACTGAGCGCAGTAGTGACGTTGCAAAGCGTCCTGCCTTGCCTTCTGTATCTACCCCCCTTAGCGTTGGCGGAGTGTCTACAGGCGGCGACTATAGCGTCACGATTGGTCGTGCAACGCCATCCGTCAAGGATTTCTACTACCGCACCTTACGCCCACCTGCCCTGCTGGGGAATGGCAACATTCGTCTCATTTTCCCCTTATCCATCCCAGCTCCTATTACCTCTCTCTTTGGCTGGCGTACCCATCCGATCGAAGGTGGGCAACGCTTTCACTCTGGGACTGATTTAGGCGCACCGATGGGAACCCCTGTACTGGCAGCGTATGCTGGAAAGGTGGCGCTGGCGGACTTTTTGGGTGGCTACGGGCTAGCGGTCGCGATCGACCACAACCAGGGCACCCAGCAAACCCTTTACGGGCACCTCTCTGAAATCTTTGTGAAGCCTGGTGAGATGGTGAAGCAAGGAATGGTGATTGGTCGTGTCGGTAGCACCGGGCTGTCAACTGGCCCTCACCTCCACTTTGAGTTTCGGCAGCTTACCTCAGAAGGCTGGATCGCTATGGACCCTGGCGCTCAGTTAGAATACGCGATGGCTCAATTAATTAAATCCTTCGATTTTGCTCAAGCAAAACCTGGCGATGAATTTGGCCTGGATAACAAGTTGGGCGCGGTCAATGTGGGTGCTAAAGGCGACATCACGGTACAAATCGAAGAATTAAAGCAACTGAACCGTGCGGATGCCATCAAGCCCAAAACGCAGGGTGATAGCTAGGGGCTGTCATCAATAGCTCATACACATGATTTGCAGTTCAGCCCCTAGCCTTGTTTGTTAGGACGGGCGGGATAAGGCTGATACGCGAGGTTTATGAGCTTTAATTGATGACGCGCCCTAGAACGCAACCGTAGATAAGCTGTTTTTGGGTGAGCATGACGACTGTGACAGAACGTAGCGTGGCTGAGCGTGATTACCAGGAACGGGTTGAAACGGCGATCGCAACCCTCCAGCACGATCTGCCCACACTCTTTGAACGCGATCTTTCTTACGACATTTACAGTCGAGAGATTGCTTTTCGAGATCCCGTCAATCACTTTAAAGGCAAGTTTAACTACCGCATTATCTTCTGGACATTGCGGTTTCATGGGCAGCTCTTTTTCACAGAACTGCACTTCGATCTACACAGCGTTCAGCAAGCAAACCTGGAGACGATTCGTGCCGATTGGACAGTGCGTGGCACGTTACGAGTGCCCTGGAACGCAAAGCTCCTCTTTCACGGCTACTCCATCTACACCCTCAATCAGGATGGGCTAATCATCACCCACGTCGATACCTGGGATCGGTCTCCTAGAGAAATTTTAAAGCAGTTTGTTCAACGAGGTGATCGCTACGTTTAGAGGTTGAGCTGTTAGTTTAAGGCAGCTTTGTACAACCAACCTCTAATACCAGTTTTGAGTTTTGAGTGACCGCACCAGCTCAATGAAAGGGAAGTGGTATAAATCCATTGACATGTTTCAAAGCTGACCGCTGATAGCCGATTACGACGCTATTTTTCAACTAATCGGCAGTTTTAACCACGTCGAAAGCTCATAAGCTAGCCAGTCTAGCTCTGGCACAGTCAGGGGTGGATTTCCTCGCAGTTCGTACTTTTGCGTGCCTGCCCAGACAGCAAGGTGCGGATCACCATCACCATGTTCACTGCCAGCTTTACGATACTCTAGCCGATTTATTTGGTTACGGGGTGCCGTTTGAGGGCGGCCAGACTGAAAACCCAAGCGTTTGCTGGTAAAGGAAATCTGCTGCGGATCGATATGGAGATGGGTTTGACCCAGAAGAGACGGCAGCAAAATTTCCAGGCTAGTTGGCTCTTTCATCAAAGCAATCTTGGTGTCGGCAGGTTTCGCTACTGGTGCGATCGCCTCTGTTTTTAGAATGCCCTGGTCTAAAGCGGTCAGTGCATCCTGGGCTGATTTTGCCCGACGCTCCAGGTTCGGATCGGTTAACCACTCCAGCCATTCCACGTAGGCGAGGCTGAGATTGGCGATCGCGGCAAAATCGATTTTCATGCCTCTGTGCGGCAGGCTAGAAGGGTGAGTACCTGCAAGCATGGCTGTGAGGGTTGCGCCCAGACTATAGAGGTCAGAAGCCGGAGTAGCCCGTCCGCTAAATTGTTCTGGTGGCATATAGCCATAGGTGCCAACTACCGTGAAAGCGGCGGTATCGCCACTATTGGTCAGTGCCTTGACTGATCCAAAATCGACCAGATAGGCCTGTCGGTTTGCCAGCAAGATGTTGCTGGGTTTGATATCTCGATGCACGATCGGCGGATGCTGCCCATGCAAGTAGACCAAAATATGCAGCAAGGCTTTGGCAAGCTGTTTAGTTTCTGCCTCCGAAAACAGCCGCTGTTCCTGTAAGCATTGCTCCAGAGACTTGCCTTCTACGTAGGTTTGAATAAGGGCCAGGGCTTTGTCGTTGGGCAGTTGGTGTTCAAAAAAGCCTAGATAGCGTGGAATCGCTGGATGGGAGAGGGACTTGAGGATTTCGACCTCACGCTCAAACAGCTTCAGGTCATCCCATTCCACCGTTTCATCGAGAAAAAGCATCTTGATGACCACGCGGTCTTGAGTCACCAGGTCACGAGCTAGCAGTGTCCAGCGCCCAGTTTGCTTACCAATCTGACGCTCTACTTCGTAGCGATCGCCCAATATTTGCCCAGCCATCGTTTGCCACCAATGCCTACAGGTTCGGTTATAACTCTGGACAATGCGGAACATCAATAGGGTATCAGTCTTGCATCAAAGTAATCTGTTCAACCAGTAGCCCGTTAAACCAACTGGCGACGGAGAAACGGCAATAACGCATCACTGACTTTCTCGTGCCAGTCTTCTTGAGGGTAGTGTCCCACTTCCTCCAGTTCAACCCATTCAGCATTGGGAAGTGACTCTGCCACTTGTTTAGCAACCTCTAGGGACAACCACGGATCACGGCTTCCCCAGGCAATGAGTGTGGGATGTTGCCATTGCTGGAACCCAGTTTCCAGTTCTGCCGTGACCTGACTTAGCTGAAGGTTTTGAATGGTTGCCAGCAGCGCACGTCCTGCATCAGAGCTTCTGAGAAAGGGACGACGGTAAACATCCAGATCATCATCCTCAACACGGTAGCCGCCACCCCCCTCAAGCGTCCGATCTACCAGCAAGGGATCTTGAGTCATCATATCGCCAATCAACGGTAGCCCCAATTGCCGCATTTTCCAGGGTAGTCTGGCAGCAGTCGTCAGTGGCGTATTTAGAATGGCTAGACGATCGATCTGGTCTGGGTGGCGAAGTGCATACTGCAAGCCAACAGACCCCAAAAAACCCTGGACGACGAGGGAAAAGCGCTCCAGTGCCATTGCTTTGAGAAACGCTTCTAGCGCTTGTAGGTAGGCTGCTGGCGTGTAAGCAAAGTCACGTCGATCAGGCTGCGCCGAAAAACCAGAACCAATCCAGTCAGGGGCGATCGCACGAAAGCCTTGCTTCGCCAGGACGGGCAAAAGTTCCCGCCAACCATAGCTTTGGGACGGAAGGCCATGCAGCAGTAGCACGGGCGATCGCGTCGTCTTGCCCAGCGGCACTGCCTCACGGTAGAACCACGTTAAGTCGCCAACCTCAATCCAGTTGTCACCTGTAGCCACAATGTTTTCTACATCACGTTCGGTTGCCTGAGCTTACCGTTTGATGGGATCACAGAGCAAGCAGAAGATGATTGCATGATGATGGTGACAAGCGCTTTGGAACAAGATGTAGAGCTAGTTTGGTTGGTTTTGGAGCGTGCTCATGTGAAAAGCGATCGCACTCCAAAAAGTAAATTTTGATTAAGAGCAATTTTTGTAACTTTAGATACAGAAATTTCTGTTATATTGGATGTCAAGAACAATAAATAATGCATGCAGGAGAAATACCATGTCTACTCAAGATCAAGCACGGGCGATCGTCAATCGCCACCAGCACACCATCAAAAATCGTGAACAGTCCGTCCTCAGCCGCATAGCCGCTGAAGTTGGCGTATCGGACGATGCTGTTCGCAATCAATCTCGCACGGTTGGCATGAGCTAAAGCAGCAATATCAGTCTTTTCAGCTTTTGCAACCTTATTAGTTCTAAGAATGGGCATCACCGCTTTAGATGATGCCCATTTTTGTAGCCGTTCTTCAGTACGAAGCCCTTCAGTTCTGCCCTCTGCCTTTCTTTGAGCCATTAGTGGTCAACGGTCAGCCAACCGCAAAACGGAAGCAAGCTACAGCTTTTGACGCTCCACTGCCCCGATTGCTTCTAAAAACTAACAACTAAAAACCAACCACTTCTTTTACCTTCTGCCTTTTGCCTTAAACTTTAGCCACCTGCCGTAGCGATCGAATCGTTGCGATCGCACACTCTGCCACCTGGTCAATCTCCTGTTTAGTATTAAAGCGCCCCAAACCAAAGCGAATGGAGGCATAAGCCAGTTCGTTCGTATGCCCCAACGCTTTCAGCACGTGAGAAGGTGCCGTGTGCGTTGATGAGCAGGCAGATCCAGAAGAAACCGCTACCACAGGCTGAAGACCCAGCAAGAGTGCCTGTCCATTGATACCCGCAACGCTAATATTCAAGTTCCCAGCTAGTCGTTGGGTGGCATGACCGTTGAGATAAATATCGCTTACCTGACTAAGTTGCTGCCAGAGTTGATCGCGCAGATGAGTGAGCCGCTCGGTTTCTTGTGGCATTTCGGCGATCGCCAACTCTACCGCTTTCGCCATACCAACAATTTGCGGGACATACAACGTACCCGATCGCAGCCCACGTTCATGCCCACCACCATGTAGCTGTGGTGCCAGTTGCGCCCTCGGATTTCGCCGCCGCACGTATAGTGCGCCAACCCCTTTAGGCCCATACACTTTGTGAGCCGTAAGCGACATCAGATCAATCTGCATCGCGGCTACATCCAGGGGAATTTTGCCGATCGCCTGCGCTGCATCCGTGTGAAAGAGAATCTGACGCTCATGGCACAAGGCACCGATCGCCGCCAGCGGTTGCAACACACCAATTTCGTTGTTGGCAGCCATGACCGAAACCAAGAGCGTGTCTGGTCGCAGTGCTTGTGTCAGCGTATCCAATGCCAGCAGTCCATCCGGCTTTACGGGCAAGATGGTCACATCAAAGCCAAGCGTTTGCAAATAGCGGCAAGGGTCAAGCACGGCGCTATGTTCAGTGATAACGGCGACGATGTGCCGACCTTTGTGAAGATTTGCCTCTGCAACACCTTTGATCGCCAGATTATTTGCCTCTGTGGCACCACTGGTAAAGATCATTTCTTCAGGCGCTGCACCGATCGCCTCGGCTAACGTTTCCCTCGCCTGCTGCACGGCGGCGGCTGCTTCCCAACCATACAGGTGACTAGCACTCGCCGCATTACCAAAGTGCTCCGTAAAGTAAGGGAGCATTGCCGTTAGCACCCGCTCATCAACAGGAGTCGTCGCCTGACAATCCAGATAAATAGGACGTTGTACCATAGAAAGCGTTTCGCAAAGACACCGATTCTTCCTAGTTTAGCGGTCAGGCATTGTTGGTCACCTGCTGCTGCATCTGAGAATCGCATAAGTGGACGGCTCTCGATCAACCACCGACACCCAGAGGCAATACAGATCACCGTCTGCGTCCTCTACGCCTCTGCGGTGATTTACGCTCTGATTTCTTTCATGCTTATGCTTGCCTGCCGCTGATCGCGCGCGCTCCTCAACAGCAGCCTCCGTTTATACACAAAGTGATTGACGGCGATCCCCCCGCTTCTTAAGATTAGAATAAGATTAAAGAGTGTAAAGAAAGATTACGCCCGTGTATCGCTATCGTTTTATGGCTAAGCCAAGATTTCCTATGCTCACTCCTCATGCTTTTGTTACAGGGCGATCACAACAGCTTCCATTTAAAGCGTTTGTGCGTTACGCAGTCGGATTTCTCTTCGTTCTAACCCTTTGGCTAAGTCCGCCAAATGGCCTGGGGCGATCGGTCGCCTATGCCTATAACAACCCAGACCTCCTGCCAGACGTGCAAACGCCCATCATCGATTTGGCGAAAGCGCTCACAGAGAAGCAGGAAGTTACCCTCGCAAAAGATTTAGAAGACTTTGAGCAAGAAACTGGTTGGAAGCTACGCGTGTTAACTCAGTTTGAGCGCACACCAGGTATTGCTGTAAAAGACTATTGGAGCCTGGATGACCACAGCGTTCTGCTAGTCGCCGATCCACGCGGTGGCAACCTGCTCAACTTCAGCGTCGGCGATGATTTCTACCCGCTGATGCCCCGCACCTTTTGGATTGAGCTACAAACCCGTTTTGGCAATCAGTTTTTTGTGCGGGAACACGGCGAAGACCAGTCAATTTTAGAAGCGCTGTCCTCGATTAAAACATGCTTGCGTCAAGGTGGCTGTCAGGTTGTGCCTGGTTTGCCGCCAGAGCAATGGGTTCTGACGTTGATTACGTCTGTGGTTGGTGGTGTGGTCTGCGGTTTTGCGGCCAAACCTCGGAGAGAAGGTCAAGTTGTAGCGTGGCAATGGGCGCTGATCTTTTCGCCACTATGGGGTATTCTCTTCATCGCCTTTGGCATTGGGCCTGTGATCACCCGCACGACTGACTGGTTGCCGCTTTTCCGCAACTTTGCGGGCTTTGCGGGGGGTGCCGTCGCAGCTTATCTGGTGCCTCTGCTTACCCGAACCCCGTCCTCTGAAGCGTAATCTAAATGTAGCGTCTAGTCGATGCCTCTTAAACATGGCTTTGAGGCAGCAACCGCCACGATCGCAAGCAAATAATCGCCATTTCTGGCTAGCGCGTGTAGGCTGTTTACCACGGGCAACTATTTTTCGGAAAGGGTCGCAATGGAATGGCACGCAACGGATGCTCAAAGTCTGGCGATTATCGATCGTGAGATCGGTGAACACATCTTCTCACCCGCTGAATATGAGATTGTGCGTCGCGTCGTCTATGCTACGGCAGATTTTGAGTACAAGTCTTTGATTCGCTTCTCCGATGCCGCACTTCAGTCTGGTGCTGCGGCGCTAGCGGCCCGGAGTACGATCGTGGTGGATGTGCCGATGGTACAAGTTGGCATTACCACCAATATTCAGAATACCTTTGCCAATCCTGTGTATTGCAGTATGGAGGCGCTTACCCGTCCTCAGAAGGAGAAAACCCGCGCCGCCTGGGGCATTGAAACACTCGCTCGACGCTATCCCGAAGGCATTTTTGTGGTGGGTCAGGCGCAAACAGCACTCACTGCCTTGGTGGATTTAATTGAAGCAGAAGAAATCCGTCCTGCGCTGATTGTGGCAACGCCTTCAGGTTTTGTTGACGTTGAGAGTGCCAAGGAGCGGTTAGCCGATTCGGTCATTCCCCATATTCGCATCGCAGGACGGAAAGGGAGTGCGGTGGTTGCTGCCGCGATCGTCAACGGTCTGGTGGATTTGGCATGGCAGGCATATGGACGCGAACAGGGTGGTGTGATGTAAGAGCAACCGCTGACAACCATGACAAACTAGCAGCGCGGCATCACCAATCAGCGGAAGGGCGACGGGACGATCGACGAGGGCGACGGCTGAGTTCGATCGCGCCACCTCGTTCCGGTGCTTCATAGCGGTCTCTTGAGGGTCTACCCCGCTCTGGCTCAACGCGATCGTTGTGATGGCGTGCATTGAGCCTCCGGCTCACATCCACAAACGCCTCATGCAACAGCAAAGGATAGTCGCTTACCCAAAGATTGTGGTTGGGAATGTATACATCTGACGTTTTGCTAATGCGACCCAGATCGCCTCGATTGGACATGACAACCATTTCGGCCACATCTCCAATCGCGATCGCCTGGTAATTGCGCTTCAGGGGCACTTGCAGCCGACTGGTGAAACCCGATTCATCGCCCACAACCAGGTTCAACCGTCGCTCACGGTTTTCTACAATCACCAGTTCCCCGTGTTCGTTCACGGTTTCCTCTTTGCCGATGAGTTCTTCTGTCACGTACACATCGACAACCTCACCTTGCCAAAACCCACTATAGGGAAACTTGCGGCATTCAATATTTTTGAGGCTTGCCCAGAACACAGGCCCCCAGAGCCAATACAGCCCGGTGATGATACCCAACAAGAAGCGAATAAACCCAAACCCATCACCTAAAAAACCACCCAGTAGCCAAATGACCGTCACGCCTACAATGGAAACCAGGAGCCGCAGCAGTAGCGCCGGAAATTTTCCCCAGCAGTAAACATACTGCGGCCCCGTAGCCACCGCAGGCACCAAATTTTCAAAGGTCTTGCGGGTAAGTGGAATGAGCATAGTTTGACCAAGAGCCGCGATCGCAAACGAACTGCTACGAGCCTAGCATTAGACGCATAAATTCCACCCACTGTTGGGTAGTCGTTCAGTATGGCAGGTGATGTTCACCAATGCCCGTCATGCAGTATGACTGTAACCCCGCAACTACGGCTGGCGGCAAGATTTTTATCCACCAAAAGCGTGGATCTACGGATACGAAGTGGGAGAGGACAGGTGAATGTTCATCTTAACTTGAGTACTCTATCGGATGGTTTTAGCAAGGGAAGGAAGCAGAATCGATATAGATCTGAGGAACGCAGTCGGAAAAGCTAAAGAGCTATAGGGGGCAACTATGCTCATTTGGCTTTTGCGTTTAGGAACGCGTCCTTACAGGCAGACTGCCTGACCCTGGGGGCTTATTAGGGTCAGGCAATTTTTTGATCATTTTTCGTTGTCCATCGTTCATTAAAGCAAGTTGTCCAATTTAAAGTGATTCTGTTCCAGATTAAAGTGGTTGACAGTAGCTTTACTGCCCAGACGTTGGTGCTTCAACTGGGCGAATAATGGTGGCATCAGGAGTAACTTGGGGTTTAAAGATGGCTTGAAGGGCTTCTTCTAAAGTAGGTGCCATCACGATGCGATTCTCATAGGCGACAATCACTCGCACCAGGGTTGGTAAGCTGTTTTGAGTCGCTTCTAAATAAAGGGGTTCCACGTAGAGCAGCGATTGTTCGATCGGAATAATGAGCAAGTTACCCTGAACAGCGCGCGAACCTTGACGATTCCAGAGCGAAATTTGCTGAGAAATTACAGGATCTTGGTTGATGCGCGCTTCGATTTGTTCTGGGCCGTAAATCAACCGCTCTTTGGGAAAGGTATAAAGCAACAATTTGCCGTAGTGCTCACCGTCCGATCGAGCCGCTAACCAGGCAATAAGATTTGTGCGTTGCCGAGGGGTGTAGGGCAACAGCAGAATAAACTCTTCAAACGGTACGGCAGGCAAGTTAGTGATCAAATAATACGGTTCAACTGGACGCGCCTCATCGCCATACACTTCATTCGGAATCTGCCACTGGTCTTCCCGGTTGTAAAACACCTGAGGATCGGTCATGTGATAAACGAGCAACCGCTCCGATTGCAGTTTGAAGAAATCTACCGGATAGCGAAGGTGACTTCGTAAACCAGCAGGCATTGCCGTGAGCGGTTGAAAGAGGTTGGGAAAGACCTTTGACCAGGTAGCAATCATGGGATCACTGAGATCAGCGACGTAAAACGCCACCGAACCGTGATAGGCATCAATCACCACTTTGACTGAATTACGAATGTAATTGATGCCTTCAATGCCCGAATCTGAGTAGGGATAGCGATCGCTCGTGGTGTAGGCATCCACCATCCAATAAAGATAGTTTTGATCTTTCTCTACAGGGTTCTGTACCTTGGCTGCTATCAGATATGGATCGCTGTCGTAATGAAGGAACGGTGCAATGGCTCGAATGCGATCGTTAATATTGCGGCGAAACAATACCTTTGTTTCTGGCAAAAAGTCCCGTGCGAACAAGATTCGCCAATCTCGCAAGTAGATGGCAAACAAATCCCGCCGCCACCAGGAGCCAATATTGATGCCACCCTGCCCCTCGTAAACGTGGTAAGCATTATCACTTCCATTGGGGTAGTCCAACTCCCGCGTTAAGGTGCGTGTCATGACATAGGTGTTAGCAATCTCGCCATAGTAGAGACGGGGTTGCCCAATGGGTATGCTGGCACGAATAGCAGGGCTGGCAGTCGTGAGTGCGCCTGTCTCTCCTTCCGTAATATCTTTGATAAAGTATTCTGGTAAGCCGCCTGCTGCAACGGTGTTGACGGGACTGAGCGTGAACCCATAGCCGTGGGTGTAAATCAAATGGCGGTTTACCCAGGTTTGAGCTTCTTGAGGTACGGCACTGTAATCCAACTCCCGTGCTGCAATAAGCACTTGTCGTTGCTCTGTAGGCACAGCAGGGGTGGCAGGCGATCGCGGTAGCACATTGGTTTGGAGGGTGTAGCGATCGAGGTCAGCGTTTGGAAAGCGGTAGTAGGGGCGAATCTGCTGCAATTGGCGATTGGTTTCTAGCAACGGTCGCTGATCCCACAAACGAATGTTGCGGATGGTTAGCGCGTTTGCCGCCATATCTTTTTCTGTGAGTTGCCCCTGGGGATTAAAGTTGCTGGCCTCAACCACATCTAGATCAAACGCCTGTCGGGTGTACGCAATCGTGCGTGCAATGAAGGGTCGTTCCCGCGCCAATTCGTTGGGTTGCACAACCAAATGCTGTACGACTTCGGGCATGATTAGACTGGCAACGATCAGCACACCAAACAGCCCTAAGCTTAGTTGGCTCCACTGCTGATGTGGTGCTTTCGGCTGCCAAAACACGGTTTGCCACAAAAGGTAGCCTGCGATAGCTAAAGCCGAGAGGCTCAACCCAACGTAGAAAGGTAGTTGTACCGCCACATCGGTATAGCTAGCCCCAAAGGAGACGCCACGCGGAGAGTAGAGTAGTTCATAGCGCCCTAGCCAATAGCTCAACGCAATCGCTGCCATGAGTCCGCTACCCGTGCCACAGAGATGCCGTTGCTGAGCAGATGAAAAACCCGGAAAACTTCCCTGGCTGAGGCTATTACCCGATAGCAAATAGGTCAGCGCGATCGCAATAAACCCAAAAAGGAACAGTCCAAACAACCATTGCTCCAGCAATTCCCAGAAGGGTAAGGCAAAGAGGTAAAAGGCAATATCCCGCCCAAATAACGGATCGACCTTGTTGAACGTGGTGGGATGTAACCACTGCAAAACGACGGCCCATTGCTTAGAGAACAACCAACCCAGCAAAAGGCTCAGCGTCAGAGCGATCGCCCTTAACCAAACGCGAGGATTAAGAAGCAGGGCGATCGTCACACCCAATACCCCACCAAGCCACCAAACATGACCGCTCAACTGCGTGCCAATCGAGGCCAATAATCTTAGGTTGACGTGAGAGGCAACAGTGGTGGAGAGTGTCGGCCCTGACTGCCAGTAGCTTAAGGCAAGCTGTCCGTAGTGCAGCAATAGTATGCCCACAACCAGACCCAGCGCAATGACTAAGGAAAGCAGCAACGGCAGACTTAAAGCAACGGTAGTTTGAAGGGGCAAGGCAAATGAACGCTGTAACCTCACGCTGTAAGGCGGCAAAAAAGCTGGCGAATTATGATTAAGGGGTTGCTCCTGGGTCGCCGCATCAGAAACATGAGTATATTTCAACCGTTGAGCGAGAGCCAGATTTCCCAGCCAATACACTGCTGTACAAACCGACACAACGACCAGCACGATCGCTCGCACCTGGCACTTAAGCAGGAACACTGAAAGATAATTAACTTCCTGGAACCAGAGTATTTCCGCCCCAAAACGGGAGAGCAAATCGAAGCACAGCCCTACTCCCAGGAGTCCCGTAATCAGTTGAAACCGTTTCTGGATCACAGACGTTCACTAGTCAATGAGGTAGGTGCTTTTTTAACAAAACCTTTAAACAATTCCGTCTAGTCCTTATCGAAACTAGATTGCGCCCTTGCTACCACTAGGTCAATGCGTTCTCAAGGCGACGGTCAGGAATTAACCACATCACTGCAACCAAAACATACAACAAGCAAGCAGCCCACGGATTCAAAAACGAAAGCAGAATGGCTAGGGCATAAATAACCACAGACACCTTACCCTTAAAATCTTGCCCAATGGCAGTTGCTAACGTGGAATCTTTACCATGAGTGGCAATGAGCATACGGCTAAGAATAAAGTATGCGATCGCTGAGAAGAGCAGCACTATGCCATAAAGAGCTACTGGCAAAGCAGCAAAGTGGTTCTCGCCAGTCCACCCAGTCACAAAGGGAATCAGTGATAACCAAAAGAGCAAATGCAAGTTGGCCCACAAAACCTTGCCCTTCACTTGCTGTACCGCCTGAAACAGGTGATGGTGATTATTCCAATAGATACCTAAATAAATAAAACTCAGAACATAGCTCAGAAAGATCGGCACTAGCGGCTTTAGCGCAGCCAAATTAGTTTCATGGGGCACTTTTAGCTCCAGCACCATGATGGTGATGAGAATGGCAATGACACCATCGCTAAACGCTTCTAACCGACCTTTATCCATTTTGTCCAGGCTCCTTTTCTGCTGAATCAACGCAGGTTCGGACATTTCTTAGATTACCGCATCCCCTACGATCGATAGCAAAGACGCTCCACCAATCCAACCACTTACGAGAACGGTTTAGACAGAATACTGGCCTAGCATTAGCAATCGCCCGCTAAATCATCGTAGACAAACACCAGGGCGCGATCGACATCAGCTCCATCCTCAACCAGGGCACAGAGTTTGTCACCACAGTACCGATTCAGCAAGAGGGTTCACGCAAGCCTATTCAAACGCTCCAGGCAAGCAGAAACGACCCGGCTATATAGGCAAATGCCTCGACCAGACCGGCTCCGAGATTAGGGGTCGCTTGATTAACAATTTCGTCTGAGATTTTTACCCCTGGCACCAGCACGACATCTGCAAGCCAGCGGATCAACGCCAGGGCAAGCAGGCAAAAGCCCAACACCACAAGATATTGGGTAAAACTCTCAGCCCAGTTTTGAAAGTCTGGCGTAAACGCAACCCGCACAATATTGCCTGTGGCAATTAGCAATCCAGCCAGCGCCACACCGGCTGCCGGATTGTTGCGTTTGCAGATCTCCCGAAACACGCTGTATTGGGTCACGCGAGGATAAAGGGCACTCACCAGCACCAACACACCCAGGCCCATGCACCAGCACACCAACCCGACAATCCAGGTGCCACTTTGACCACCGAGGGCCGCACTCAAAATTAAGCCATTGGCGATATGTACACCAGCCTCAGCAGAGGCCGCCCCTACATTCTGTTCCTCAACCACTTCACGGGCACAGTCACAGCGTCGGAGAATCAACCGATCGCCCACCCAGGCACCGACTAGCATCAGCAGAATTACGCTCGCACCATAGCTTGCCAGGTAGATTAAATGATCAAGCCACATAACGCGCTCTTTATCTAGCACACCCGCCAACGCCAGGATGATGCCAAAGTTGTAGCCCACCAACGCGATCGCGACTGCTGAATTGTCCCGCACAAACAGCTCAAGGTTCAGATCCAGACGTCGGAATATTTTTTGGTAGGCTAACTGCCCTAGCCAAAAGACACCAAACCCAATCACTAGCTCAGTGATTACTAATCCAATGCTAGGGATGCTGTTAAGCAGTACAGAGGTCATAGAATTTTTAGTTGTTGGTTGTTGGTTGTCAGCAGTCGGTGTCAGGGTTAGTGCAAACCTTAAAGCGTCATGCTTTAACTTTCTTTTCCCAATCGCTTGTATAGCCCAATCAGGGTATCTGCTAGCTGGTTATAAAAGAAGTAATCATAAGCGCCGATCGTGGTGACGGGTGCGCCTCCAAACTGTCGTTTGAACTGTGAGAATTTGGCGTAGTTATGCTTTGGGTTACGGGTGTAGCCGTAGAAATCGTAAAGGCTACAGCCTTTTGTTTTAGCGCGTTGCATCGCTGCCCAGTGAAGACCATAGCTTGCCATGACGTGAGCATGACGATCAGTACGTCCACCGTACAGGTATGTGGCACGCTTTCCCCAATACACAATCAGGACGGTTACCAGTACTTCGTTTTGCCAAGTGGCCCAACCAATTTCTGCCATATTTGCGGCAAAAAGCGTCTGACAAAGATTAATAAAGAAGCTATAAGGCTCACCAAAAAACTGTTGTCGCTGTGCCGTTTCCCAGAACAGATTATAGAACACAGGAATGGCTTGGGCATCAGTTGTAAAGTGTGTGGTAACTCCATGCCGTTGGCTCAGCCGAATGTTGTATCGACCTTTAGGCTTCATGGCTGCCAGAATTTTAGCTATCGCGGGACATAGATCAATTAAGAGTGTTTCTGATGGTAAGAGTTCAACTGGGGCGCGTACAAAGCCATCAAGATCCATCAATTTTTCTAACCACAACGGCTCAAAACGGAGCGCGATCGCGCCTACTTTTTTTGCCAACACTCTTGCCTGTTCTACAAGCAGTTGCATTCCTGCTTGCTCAAACCCTGGTAAAAAGCAAGGAGCACCTGGAGCGACTAACATATTGGCATTATGTTCACAGGGATAGTAATAAAAACAGCAGCCTCCAACTAAGTTATTTTCAGCAAAAAGACCATAGCGAAAGCTTTGATAGCCTTCTAATTGCTTAAAGTCTGCCCATGCCCATGCTTGCATAAAACATCCCACTGGTGACGCTTGCATAAAGGCATCCCACTGAGCGCGATCGTTCAACGTCAGTAGGCGGATCTCTAGTGTGGTTGAACGTTCAAAAAGCACGGTTCATTGGGCTGGCGCTAAAGATTCAGTTAACATCGCTTTAATCATCGGAACGCTTGTAGAGATTCCAGAGCCAAATGCCCCCAATCATCATTGTCCAAAAGCCAAGCCAGCCAAAGTTCTCCTCGCCCGAATCGCCATCATAGCTAGAATAGCTTCCTGAAGAGCCAGAATACCCTTTAGCAAAGACAATATCCGGTGTTGCAATATTTGCCATCAAAATTGTGACAGAAAGGAGGGTGATCAGTTCGGCTGTGTGTTCTGAAATGTAAGTCACGGGTTGTCCTGTGCGCATTTTCTCTGCAAGTTGTTTGAGTTCACGCACAAGTTGAGGGGGTAATTCTTGCGCGCGTTCCAGCAAACTGGCTAAAAGCTGATTGAGGTTTACTTCTTCTAACAACGCTCTGAGATAACTGAGCCATTCTGTCGTCATCTGCGGACTGTGATAACGATGCTGAACTGGCATGAGTTCAACGTTTTGGGCAGGCTGAAGGAGATTCTTTGCTTGATGATTCTTTGCTTGATGCAAGTGGCCTAGCCACATGGTTGCAATGGCATCTAATTGCAGTAAATCATCAGTGCCGATCGCACCAGTGCCAGGTTCTTCTAGATCTAAAAAATCGATAGGTTGCGGCTTTGGATCATCGATCGTCGTTGCCGCTAATTGCGATCGAGGATTCAACAAGTAGTAAAAAAGTTGCGGACAATCGAGCGTATGTATCTTTGGAACGTGGCGAAGCTGGGCGATCGCAGCAGGAATTTGCAAGGCGTGTTGCCAGTTATGGGAATGCAGGGCCTTTAGCTTTTCGGGTAGGTCAATGGTTTCGACTTCCGATCGCGTGATGGATCGTGCCGAGGCCAGAAAGAATCCCCAATCACCATAGCCGTGTTCTCGAAACGATGGAATGGCAACTTGTAGAGGTTTTGCCCATAGTCCAGCCGCTAATAAGGTTTGGTAGAGACACCAAAAACCCAACGTGCGCTGTTCGGGCGATACAGCGTTCGTACTCATGATGCCACCAGGGTGGAGGGTACGCTGCACTTGCTGAAACCACTCGTAGCTGTAGATTTTGGTATCCTCTGATCGGCTCGGAAAGGTGAAATCGCAAATGACCACGTGATAGCAAGCATCGGGCACGTTTGCCACAAACTCAAACGCTTCTTGGGTCAAAACGGTGAGACGATTCCCGCCTGAAGCTGTTTCCGATGGGCTGAGCAAACTGCCTTGATTGTAGGGTTGAAAGACGGTTCGACCGAGTTCTAGTACGTCCGCGTCGTAGTCCACCAGAGTTACATCGCTCACTTCATGAAACCGAAGGATATCACGGGCAGCCAAACCATCGCCACCACCACACAGGAGGACACGCAAAAGCGTATTTGGGAAACGCTGGACAGCAAGGGCGATCGCAGGCACCACTAAGTATTCGTGATAAATCGCTTCATCTGCCGTGTCAAACTGCAAATCACCATTGATATAAAAGGCAAGACCGTTGGAGTGATGTTCGATGAAGAGAGAGGTCATTGAGGGAGAAGTTTTGAGTTTTAAGTTTTGAGTTAGAACATCAGTTTTTACAGTGAGTTCAGTGGGTGAAAGCGGGTTTTTGGTGAGTAGGCGTTATTCACCAAAAGCTGACTGTTGATAGCTGAGAAGGGCCATGGTTGTTTTATTTGAACCTTGCCGTCACGCCTCGCTCCTGACTGCTCACTCCATTTAGATGCCGGAAAGCATTAAAAAGAAGCCGACGATCGTCACAATCCAGGCAATCAAGATTTCGCGACTTCGAGCGTCACGCTTTTTGAAGGCTGCATAGGCAGCCAGATCAACACTTCTTTCGGCGTTTTGTCCACTGAGAAAGGCCTGACGATCGCCAGACTGAATCTCGGTAAAGTCAGTGGGTTGCACCACACGGGTGGAGTAAACGGCTAGAGTACCGTCGCTCCAGGCTTCTAGGGCCAGGTTCCAGAGATGGGCACTATCCCAGTAGTCCCAGGTAATGCGGTGGCCGAGCGTGCCGTCTGATTCGTAGTCGCCCTCGGTTTGAGATTCAAACGCATAAACGCGATTGAAGAGTTGCAGTTCTGGGTACGGAGTCGCGTGCGATCGCATATCATTCCCCACAGTCGTCAGGCGATCGCGGGACGTTTTGGGATCAAGGAGTGTAGGATACCGCAGTTCTTCGGCGAGATACCAATGAACGAGAGTTTCTGGATTTTGCGGATCGACTTCACGCAGTAGATAGTATGCTTTGCTGGTACTGGATTTCAACAGCCACTCTTCGGTTTCATAGCTGTTGGCATCGGTATAGGTGCTGTAGTCCTGCACTACCCACTGGACACCGTGGTATTTTAGTTGGCTGCCTTCTCGCAAATCGCGTAGTTGGGTTTCAGATAGCCCTGCTGTCATGGAATGCTGTCTCAAGGAGAATCTAGAGTCTGAGTTCTAACTTAAGTTGCTCTGCTCAAAACGCAGCCCGCATCACTCAAAACTTTACTTAATCTGATATCTTTCACCAGTACAGCCGAATTACTTCCCTTCAGAGCCAATCGATAGGAGAAAAGGGCATGAAGTAGCAAAAACTCCAAGGACAGTAGAAACTATTCTGGTGCACGTCTAGGCCCCAGTCTACAGCCTGCTTGCTTTGCTGTCGACAGTCTACTAGCGCAATCACTCTACTAGCGCGATAGTCTGCCAGCATTGTTGGGATTGTTTCTCAAAGCTCAGGCATCCCTTGTCTCAACACAGCCCACTCAAACCCCCCGGTGCTCTCAGCCGTTTGCTTAATCACGATGATTCACAACGTTTTGATCTGTGGCAAGCTGGGCAGTTTATTGCGGCATCTCAACGCAGCCTTTGGTTTATCTTTTAGCAGACTAGTGCCGATCTCCGTAAAGACTGCAATCTGAAGTCCTTGCGTAGACGCTAGTAGGAACCTCCGTTCTGTTTAACCCGCACGCAAGCTGTATTAAGAAAACCAGTGTTTTTATACGTTTCAGTTATAGATCCCATCATCCTGTGAACTCTAGAAATAGAACCTAACCGCTTTGTAACCCAACAGGTTAAGGGTTGAGATAGTTTTAGGATGCAAGACAATGAAAGCAAAGTTTGTATGTCCCTGTTGCTCCTACTCACTACTCTGCCAAGTGCAAGCTGGGAAGTTGGGCTGGTTCTGCATGCACTGCCACCAAGCGTTTCCTTACGGCATTGATGAACCTGCTCATACAACCCGAATGCAAACACCTCCTACGTCTCAAGAGCGTCCAACACCTCAAGAATCTCAAACAAACGAGGCAAGTTGGCAACGCTTGAAGCTAATTACTGATCAGATTCGCGATCGCTTAGACGATGATCAAATCCTGCAAGTGATTGTCAGGGAGTTAAGCACAATGCCAACCATCATGAATTGTGGGGTCATCTTATATGATTCTAACCAAAAACGATGGAACGCCCGCTATACTTACGCAGCGCCATCAGCTTCAGAACAACGCTTTACTCAATCCATCCATGAGTATTTGGAAGCAAAGAGCCTTATTCACTTACAGCGTCTCTTCCTTTTGTGCCCACTCGGCCATAGTACGCATTCATCTAATCCATCTTCCTATCAACCGCTAGAAATCCTTGTTTCATCGATCGTGATGGATAGCGCTCTGAATACTACTGGTCAGGCAATCGTCGGTATCCTTTGGTTAAGCAAATTAGCGAATTGTGAGACAGGCTTTAGTAGCACCGAAATGCACTTAGTAGAGCAAGTAACAACGCAATATACGATCGCTCTGCAACAACAGCACCTATTGCAAGCAGTTCAAACCCAAGTTGACCAAGTTGAAAAACTCAACCAACTGAGAGATAGCTTTCTCAATACGGTCTCTCACGAACTGCGAACCCCCTTAGCTAACATGAAATTAGGGCTAGCCATGTTGGAGATTGCACTCAACGGCGATGATCAGCAGCTGCATGGGCAACCCGCAAGTGCAGCTTATTATCTCAAACTTGTGCAAGATGCTTGTGAACAAGAAATTCATCTCGTTAATGATCTCCTTTTGCTCCAGCAGCTTGAAGCTGGCATTTATCCACTTTTACCGAATGCCATCCTGGTACAAGATTGGTTGAGCGAAATCGTCCAAAGCTTTGAGTCCAAAGCTCTAGAGCAGCGTCAGCACTTAGAGCTTCATTTTAGTGATGATCTGCCACGGCTCGTTTGTGATCTGATTCTCCTCGATCGTGTGCTGCGAGGGCTATTAACAAATGCGTGCAAATTTACTCCAGCCGATGGCAAAATTACAGTATCGGCGCAAGTGGTCTTGGGTACCATCCAAATTAGCGTCGTTAACTCAGGTCTTGAAATTCCTGCAACCGAGCTTGAGCATGTGTTTGACAAGTTTTATCGGGTGCCCATAAACGACTCCTGGCAGCATCAAGGCACAGGATTGGGACTAGCCCTCATTAAAGGGTTGATGACTCATTTAGGTGGTTCCATTCGGGTCAGCAGCACCAATCATCAGGTTTGCTTTGTTGTGGAGTTATCCCAGACCCAATGCGTACGTGAGGTGGCTGAGCACGATCGCTTGATGGGTTACGTGGCTTACTACCTCAGCCGTGGCAAAACCATCATCAGCCCTACCTATGGAGCGTTAACCTTTACTGGCCTTGTGTACAACTACTGGGGTTACCATCAAGACTTTTTAAGCTTTTGGCAACAACTTCAGCAACGCAGAGATTTTGGTTATCTTTATCTTGAAAAAGATGCCTTTTCCTTTCATCAGTTTCTAGACGGTAACTATACCGTCAGTAAGTGTGCTCGCTGCTGCTTACCCATCCCAAATCCAGCCGGAAAAGCCTACACAACACCCAGTTGTACCCGTTGCGACGACCCGTTGCTCAATGAGCTGATTGCCCCGCTAGGCGCGATCGCGATCGAGGCCAGCGTTCAGCCCCCATTGACGTATATCATCGTGGTCGGACAATTACCCCCTCACGTAGAAGAGCTTCAGCAATGGTTTAAGCTCAATGGGTTTGAAGTCTCGTTTGTAGCCCATCCTGATGAAATGACGTTAGATTTTCTACCAGAGGCAGTAGAGTTAATCCTACTGCTTGAAGACCTCTCAGAATCGCAGGCTCAAAGTTGGGTGCAAACCCTGCGTCGCTACACTCAGCTTCGACATACACCCATCATTGCACTCAGTGCTAAAGCGGGCTGTGGACAAACCTGGATGGATGGATTCTTGAGCCTTGAGGATTACCTGATTACCCCGATGAATGGTAATCATCTAGCTCACCATCTACAGCAGTTGACTGAGCGAGGCCAAGTCACTAACGCACCCTGTTGGTTTCCCATTTATGGCTGACGTCCAGCATGAGCTAAAACGGTACTCAGTGCTTTAGAGTTGCAAGCTAAGAGGTAACGGCTTCACACAGTTTGGCTAAGCGTCACTAGAGAGAACACATCTACAGACTACGAGACTCTAGCCCGTGAAGACGGTTTCATCCGCGAAGCTTGTCCCCGCAAAACTTGCTCGCGCAGAAAGCGATCGGCAATTTTAGAGCGCTGTTGCCAATCTGATTTAAGTGGATTATCAAACCGTCCTGGGCTAAGTAGACTGGTGATTTCTTCCCACAGCGAGCGATCGGCTGTATGCAAGTCAACTAGCATCAAGCCTACTCCCAGCAAGAGCAGCGTAACCCCTAGCACAAATAATCCCAGCGAGAGGGGCACGAGCCATTCCAAGTTGACTAACGCCCTCACGGCAAGCGCCAAGGTACTGGCGATCGCACACAGTAGCGCATAAGCATTCGCTAGCACACCATAGCGAATGACTTGATAGCGATACTGAAGCTGGCGCAGAAACTTCTTCGCTTGCAAAAGCCGACTCGTTGAGCGATCGCCTCTCGAAGTATCGCTCCGACCCTCGTTGCTAATGCTCAGCAGCTCAACACACTGTCGATTGGCCGCATGCAACTGTTCCTCAAGAGCCGTTTGGCGCAGATTGATGCGATTTAGCAGCAGCGTACAAGCGAACGCCATTAACACCGAGTTTAGAATTAGCTGTATCAACTGGGTTGTTTGCTCAACGCTCATTGGGTTCTCCCTCAGACGTGCAGGCAGTGTAGGCAAATGATACGGGTTGTTGACCCAGACCGCAATCAATAGTCATCAATATACCAGATTATTTAGTACATTTGAACCATAAATTGTCGTTTGTGAAGCCAAACAGCACATTGTGTCGCTGCACTAGGTAAGCGCCAGAGTCGCAAGAGCTATGCCAAGTCATGGTCCTGCGATCGCCTGTCTCTAATATCAACCTGTTGAGGGTGATTGCGCTTGCGGAGTTGAACGATACCATAACCCAAAAACACTACCAACCAAGACAACCTTGAGCAAAATGGCACGTCTAGTCAACTGGTCATTCTGCTTTACGGGTATATATACCTATACCTCTCAGAGAACACATTTCCCTAGTGATTCACAAGCAAGGCTACTGGAAAATGTTGCAGCGCTTCACCAACCGCGATCGCGCCTTTGCCCTCCATGACCTGGGTTGTAATGATATTTGTCCATGTAGACGGAAAATCGCTTGGCAGCGAAATGTGAGTATCTTGCCAGAGCGCATTACCAAACGGACGCTCTCCCGGCTGCACCAGACGGGTGAAAAAACGAGGTGCGATCGCGATCGCAACCTGCCCTTCAAAGACTCTTGCAAACGCAATAATGTGGTCTTGCAATGCGCCAGTGATGTCCAACGGCTTATAGTCCCCGCTGTAGAACAAGTTTGCAAACGTTTTTCTGGTTTGTAGCAACTGATAGGTCAAAAAGAGCTTGATATCACCGTTTGCTTTCGTGGTCAAAAGCTCATCAATTAGAGCTAACGGATCACCTGCTAGCTGATCTTTAATCTGATCCAGTGCTTTGATTCGTTGCTCATAGATCACAGGACGACGATTATCTGGATCCACAAAACTCAGGTTCCAAAACTCATCCCCCTGGTACAAGTCAGGAACACCAGGAGCCGTATTTTTGATTAACACTTGAGACAACGAGTTCAAAATGCCGTATTCGGCAATCTGTTGCTGAAAGGGTTTGAACTGACCGAGAAAATCAGCGCTTTCGGAGGATGTAAGCAGCGCTTCAACAAATGCACTAAAACCATTTTCGTAATCACTATCAGGCCGTAACCAGGCTGTATGCACTTTGGCTTCTCGCACTGCTTTAATGACGTAATCTTTTGTGCGATCGACAAACTCAGTAAACTCTGCCTCGTCGAATGGAAATGATCCTACTAACGTTTGATAAAGAAAGTATTCATCATTGCGATCGGGAATCGTTCTACCACCCGATCGCACCTTTTTGCTAAAGTTTAACTCTGCCCATTGTTTCACTTGATTGGCCCATTCATCTGGTATCTCTGACAGCACATTCAAGCGTGCTCTCACATCCTCTCCTCGCTTTGTATCGTGCGTAGAAGTTGTGTTCATTGAATGTAGCCAGTGCGCTACTTTATGTTGGTTAAACTGATGAAATTCTACTGGGCTAAGGCCAAATTTACTAGGGTTGCCGCCCACTTCATTTAGTGATAGCAGGCGATTGTATACGTAAAGTAGCGTATCTTCAATCCCTTTCGCCATCAACGGCCCAGTCAACTGCTGCATTCGCATCACGAAGTGTAATCGTTCAACTTTCTGCTCGTCCGTTAAGTAATCCTCATCCTTACGCAACAGAATAGACTCAATATATTCAAGTTCTCTTAAGAGTAGGGGAAGTTGTGGTTTTGCAGCCGCGATCGCCTCTTGAATGACATGCTGATCCGTCTCACTTACACTATCAGAGGCAATATACGTTCGGTATACCGGAAAGAGCGCTAAAATTTCGCTCAAGGCTCGTTTCAAACCGTAGGCCGTAAAGTCTCCACCATAGCGCGTTTGCCCTGCAATTCGCTTCAAACGCTGGGCAAGGTTCTCTACGTCACCAGCTAAATTTTTCTCAACAATGAGTCCTTTTTTTTCAACAGCTAAGCGATCGTAAGTCGCTGTTACACCTGTAAAAGTCGTGTAGAACTGATCAAACGCGCCTTCATTAGCGGTATCACAAAACAGCCCATTCACATAGTTTAGAAACTCGTAACCACTAGTTCCTTCTATCGGCCAATCATCAGGTAATGCTTCTGTTGCCTCTAAAATCTTTTCAACTGTGATGTAAACGTCACCGACTTTCTCACGGAGCCGCTCCAGGTATTCGGCTGGATGATACAGCCCATCGATATGATCAATGCGTAACCCTGTAAACGTCTCCTGCTCAACCAGTTGAGCAATTAAGGAGTGCGTTTTGTGAAAGACCTTAACTTCTTCAACCTTGACTGAAATCAATTCATTGACCGTAAAGAAACGGCGATAATTAATTTCTTCAGCTCCCACTTTCCAAAAGGAGAGACGGTAAAACTGTTCACCAAGCAAGTTGTCTAAAAGGTTAAAGCTTTCTGGTTTACCAGGTTCACCGTTAAACGACTCTACATTGGCAGCAAAAAATTCTTTTACAGCCTCATTTTGCTCATACAACTCCCAAAGCAACCCTTTCACAAAGATAATCTGATCGTAGCGCTCTCGTCCCCTGGCTTCAGCTGGAAGATTTTTAATTAGATAGAGAATGCCTAAAAGTTTGACAAAATCTGGATGCCGCCGACCCAGTGACTTTGTTAAATGCCCCAAATTATGGGTAATAAACCGTGCATAGGATTCAATCCGAACAGGTAACCGTAACCTGTAATAGTTGACGCTTAAACCAGCTTCGTCATAAGCAAGCTGAATTTCGCCTCGCTCTAAACAGTTTCCATAAAAATCACCTAACAGTGGTGCTAAAACCCGCTCTCGAATGTCTTCATATAGATGATTCCAATCAATATCAAAATAATCAAAGCTATCGGAATCTGCTCCATTTTCCAGCACATCCATGAGCCACAAATTTTGGCTGTCATAAGCCATATGGTTGGGCACAATGTCTTGTAACCAGCCCATTTTTTGCTGTTTGAGAGCACTCACCAACGCGTCAAAATCTGCTTGCGTCCCTAATTCTGGATTCAACTGTGTGGGATCAACGACATCATAGCCATGACTGCTATCTGCCCTTGCTTTGAAAATGGGAGAAGCATAGAGATCAGAAATCCCTAACGCCGCCAAGTAAGGCACGATCGCCGCCGCCGCTGCAAAGTCATACTCTTTACGAAACTGAATACGGTACGTTGACACTGGAATTCTCATACATTTTGCTCTTTAGTAAACACCTTTAATCAATAACTTGTCCAACATTAATTGATCGTACCTGAAAGGATGTCTGAGACGTTGCGATCGCCTTCGTGGGAGTGTGGCCTACGGCAAACCAGCCCCTTAGTCCTCGAAACATTGTTGCCCGCATCCTGACAGCTCTTGGCTATGAGCTATACCTTCTAAGACATTCTCTCAGCCTGGTAAAGAGCAAAGCTGACGGCCGGAATGGTTATTGCCTGACCAAAGACTAATTCATTTGGTAGATGAGCGCCTGAACCTAGCCACGCTTCATCAGCAGAATCGAGCCTTTTTTGCCAATCACCCTTGGGAATTTTGGGCGTGAAGCTAACATCATTTTGGCTGAAGTTGAGCAAGCAAAAGATTTGACTTTCAGCAGACCACCGATGCAGTAGAAGCAGTTTCTCATCCTCTAGAGCAATCGCTTCTAAGTTGTGCTTATCCAGTTTTTTGAGCGCAGGAAGGGTGCGACGCAGCTCGATTAACTGCTGATAGAGATCGCGCAGAACTTTGTGCTTACCTTCATGACGAGTTTCCCAGCGCAACTGCGATCGGTGAAACGTTTCCTCACTTTGAGGATCAACGTATTCTCCTTCCAAATGAAAGTGGGCAAATTCTCGTTTTCTGCCCGCCCTTACCGCTTCTACCAGATTGGGATCAGTATGGCTAACAAAATAAAGAAAGGGCGCATCTTCACCGTATTCTTCACCCATAAACAAGAGCGGGACGTTGGGCGACAACAGCAGAACGGCGGCTCCAAGTTTGAGCGCGTCGAAAGACACTAAATGAGTGAGTCGATCGCCCAACATGCGGTTGCCAATTTGGTCGTGGTTTTGAATACACACCACAAGCTGTTGACCCGGTAACGCGCTGGAATCACTGCCGTGCCAGCGTTCGCGGAACGGTGAATAGTCCCAGGAGAAAACAAACCCTTCCTTTATGGCCTTTGCCATCTGAGCGCAGGTGCCGTAATCCTGGTAGTAGCCAATCTGCTCACCCGTCAGCAGCGTATGAGCACAGTGATGAAAGCCATCATTCCACTGAGCGTCCAGACCATAGCCACCGGCTTCAATGGGGCGAAGCAGACGGACATCATTGACATCATTTTCGGCAACCAGATAGAATTTGCGCTGCTTTTGAGAAAGCTCGGCAACATGTTCGGCTAATTCCTGGAGGAAATGCTTGGCGGTCAAATCAATGATGTGATCAGTGGCGTCTAGCCGCAGCATGTCGATGTGGTACGTCTCAAACCAATACAGCGCGTTTTGTAGAAAGTACTGGCGTATTGGGTAGCTTTGTGCGCCATCAAAGTTCAGCGCACTGCCCCAGATACCGTTATATTTGTTGGTGAAGTAGGGGCCATAATCGCTGAAATAGCTGCCCTCTGGCCCAAAGTGGTTGTAAACCACATCCAGGACGATCGCCACTCCCTGCTGATGGCATGCATCGACCAACTGCTTTAAGCCCTCAGGGCCACCGTAAGAATTCTGCACGGCGTAGGGATACACCCCGTCATAGCCCCAGTTGCGATTACCCGGAAATTGAGCAACCGGCATCAGCTCGATCGCGTTCACACCCAGCGACTTTAACTCAGGCAAGCGGGGAATAATGGCCTCAAAGGTGCCCTCTGGTGTAAAAGTGCCTGTGTGCAGTTCATAAATAATGAACTCTTCTAGCGGAATGTTTGACCACTGAGCATCTGACCATTGAAAGGTCGAGTGATCAATGACTTGCGAAGGGCCATGCACGCCATCCGGTTGAAACTGGGAAGCCGGATCGGGCCGCTCAAGGTCTTCATCCAACTGGTAAAAATATTGCGTTCCAGAGGTAACCCCGTCTGCTATCACTTGCCAGTAGCCGGAACCCACAGATTGCATGGGAAGCGAACGACCATTTGGAGAGATGATATTAACGGCAACCTGCTGATGCAACGGTGCCCACACGGTAAAGCGGCAGCGATCGTGACCCAAAAAGAATGCCCCAACATCCATAGAATCCCTGCCCCATCGTTCCATACGTTTGCAGGGAGTATATGCTTCTCAAGGCGCTGGTGAAACCTTCCTTAAAGCTGATTTTGCGCACTGGCTCAAAGGTCTGATGTTGCAGATTTCAGCGTCAGGCGGCTGGCCTGCAAAAGAAAGAGCGGCTGGTCTGCAAAAGAAAGACGGGCGGATTGCTAACAGGCTTTTAAGGTCAGCCAGTTGCTTCAATCCGCCCGATGAGGCTTAGTCTAGTGCGTTGTTTTCACGTGGCACTAAGAGCTATACGCACCAACAGCGCGATCGGATTCATTGACGTACAGAATTGTTGGTGTTGAAGGTATGAAGCCGTGACAGCAAACAGGAATTGGGTTCCTGCAATGGTCGGCGATTGAAAGTGTGAATCTGCACAGGTAAAAAGCGGCTCTGCTTGGAGAAGCGGTTTCAGTGAAAAAGACGCCTATCTCGTAGCGAGTGAGCGGCCAGTAGATTTGAGCTATTGCTTGAGAATCAGCACACGACGCTTCTGGGCGATCAAGCGCAAAAAATAAGCTAATGCAGCAGCAGAAAGCGACTGAATTTTTCCAGCTATCTAGAAGCGAGGAGCTAATGGAGATGACTACCATCCAATGCGGCAAAGGACGAACGAAGCATTTTGCCGAGCTTTTAGCACCAATCGGTACAATGGAGGCGAAGTGCCGCTTTAGGTTCGCTGCATGACCGCCAGCCCGGATTTTTGGAAAAAGCTTTACACTGCCTTTGATCCGTTTCGACCATTGCCCGCGAATGATCCGGCCTGGGTGGATTGTGCATCGGTGCGAGGCGAGGAGGATATTCTGCAAGGGCTGGGGCTAGAGATTGCCCGATCGGAGAAAGTGACCTGCCAACTCTATGCGGGTCATCGGGGCGCGGGCAAATCTACCGAATTGCTGCGGCTTCAGGATGACTTACAACGCCAGGGCTTTCGGGTGGTCTATTTTGCTGCCGATGATGGTGATTTAGAACCCGAAAATACCGAATACAGCGATATTTTGCTGGCCTGTGCGCGGCAACTGATTAGCAAACTGCGATCGCAGCCTGGACAGGATGACAAATTTCGAGAGTGGGTGAATCGCCTGCTGCGAGATCTGCGAGATTTGGGGGTGACGGAGCTATCGCTGGATGAGTTGAGTTATGAGACACCCGAAACACCGCTGGGGAAAGTCTCTACCACGATTAAAACCAATGTCAGCAAGCAACAGGTGATTCGCCGTCAGGTGGAACAACAGGCAGAATCACTGATTGATATTTTGAATGACTTTATTGGCAAAGCGTTAGGTGATCGCAAGCCTCAAGAGCTAGTGCTGATGGTGGATAATCTCGATCGCATTATCGAACGGCGCGACAGTGACAATCAGCCAAGCAATTACGAGCAAATTTTTGTCAACCATAGCGATCAATTGCGGGCGCTCAACTGCCATGTGATTTATACCGTGCCGATTTCCCTTGCCTATTCGGTGCATTTGACGGCAATGGAGGAGCGCTATAAGCCAGTAGAAGTGCTGCCGATGATTATGCTCAAAACACCAGAGGGGGAGATCAGTGAAACTGGAATGCTAAAGCTGAAGGAATTGATTCGCCAGCGGTTTCGGTTTGCCCAATCGGGGGTGGAACTGGAAGCGGCATTTGAGTCGGCGGAGGCATTAGATAAGCTGTGTGAAATGAGTGGTGGGCACGTTCGCAACTTGATGAATTTGATGAAGGCGGCGTTGCAGAACACGCGGGAGTTACCGATTTCAACCCGATCGGTGCAGCGGGCAATTTCGGAACTGCGAGATACCTACCGGAAAGTGATTGACGGACACGAATGGGAAGCGTTGGTGCGGGTGTCTCAAGAGAAGCTCATCACCGAGAATGACGATCAATTTCGCAGTTTGCTGTTTCGCCGCTGCATCTTAGAATATCGCTACATTGATGGCGAGGGCGAGGTGCAGGTTTGGCATGATGTGCATCCGCTGGTACGTGGGTTGGATGGGTTTAAGCGGGCGTTAGAGCGGCATGAGCACGGGAGCCAAAGGAGCGAGTGAAATGGTAGCGACTGGGGAAATCAACTGGGATGAGGATGTGGTTGCTGACCCGGCAGAGTCCTATGAATCGCTGGAGCGATCGCTCCAGCGCACGGAAGGGTTCGGCTTATTCTTTGTCCGCTGTGTACCGGGCGATCAGGCGGATTTGGTGCAGCGCCTCCAAGCAGATTTGCCCACGTTACACATGCAGCGGTTAGTGCTGAACGAAGAACTGGTCGATGGCAACCTGTACCAGCGGGTAGCGACGCTGCCCGATATGGCTGAAATCAACGTGCTATTTATTTCTGGGTTAGAAAAGTCCTTAGACCCTTACGTTAAGTCGGGCTATGGCGGTCAGGGTGACTACTACAAACTTGACACGGTGCCCCGCGTGTTGGGGCATTTGAATTTGCAGCGAGAGCGCTTTCGGGATGATTTTCCGTTCTGTTTGGTGTTCTTTCTGTCTGCCTTTGGCATTAAATACATTGCGCGTCGGGCACCCGATTTCTTTGACTGGCGATCGGGCATCTTTGAGTTTGTCCCCGATTCCGAAACCGTTGGCAAATTGACGCAGGAACTCCAGGGAGACTATCAGGAGTATCTAACCTGGAGCCATTCGCAACGCATGGATCGCATCCGCGAGATTCAAGGCATCCTGGAAGAAGATCAACAGACTCCAGCGCAGCAAGCCAGTTTGTGGTTTGAAAAAGGTAATATTCTCTTTGCTGATGAAAACTATGAAGTGGCGATCGCCAGCTATGACAAAGCGATTGAGGTCAAACCAGACGATGATAAAGCCTGGCTCTACCGAGGTCATGTGCTGTCTGACTTAAAGCGCTATGAGGAGGCAATTGCTAGCTACGATAAAGCGATTGAGATCGAACCGGACTACTACGAAGCCTGGAACGCACGTGGAATTACGCTACATGATTTAGGACGTTATGAGGAAGCCGTTATTAACTATGATCGAGCACTTAAGCTAAAGTCAAATTTGGGCTATGTTTGGCGTAATCGGGGACAAGCGCTCAGCGCACTAAAAAATTATGAAGAAGCAGTCTCTAACTTTAACAAAGCTCTGAGAATTAAACCTGATGACAATTATGCTTGGCTTCTCCGGGGTGATGTATTACACACCATAAAACAATATGATGATGCACTCGCTAGCTACAACAATGCTTTGAAGATTGAGCCTGACAAGTATGCTTGGCGGCGGCGAGGTCGGTTGCTGGCAGATCTAAATCAATATCAAGAGGCAATTTACAGTTTTGAAAAAGCATTGGAGATTGATTCAAGTTATATATATGCTTGGAATGATCGCGGCAGTGTTCTGAGACGTTTGAAACAAACAGAAGAAGCAGTTAAAAACTTTAATCAAGCCCTAGAGAGTGATTCTAATAACTACTATCTTTGGAGGTCACGAGGTATTGAACTTTGTAGGCTAAAAGCTTATGAAGATGCACTCACCAGCCTTGACAAGGCTTTAGAAATCAAACCGCTCAGCAATGATTATGCTGATCTTTATTATACTTGGAAGTTCAGAGGTTATGTACTCAACGGTTTAAAGCGGTATCAAGAAGCAATTATTAGTTTTGATAAAGCTCTAGCTTTTCAACTAGATAGCAATTTCTTTGACCGCTACTATGCTTTAAAGGGTCTTGGATTTGCCTTCTGGAAGTTAGGTAGATATAGTCAGGCAATTGAAAGTTTTTATCAAACTATTGTTGTAATTTATAAAACTCTTCGGAAAGCTAGGCTTAATTCGTACAAGATTTGGCTCAGAATAGGAGCCAATGTTTTATTGAAAAATCTACGATTGATACGATTTGCTTCAAGCTTAACAGCATTACTCAAGCGATGGTTCAAGCGTCAGACAATCTGTGATTTCGATGCAGCACTCAAATATAGGCCGGATGACTATGAAGCTTGGTATAACTTAGGTAATGCTCTTAGAAGGCTAGAATGCTACAGTGAGGCAGTCGCCAGCTATGATAAATCCCTAGCAATTAAGCCGCACCAGCCTGATACTTGGAGCAAGCGAGGAACTGCGCTAGTTTATTTGAGTCGCTATGAAGAAGCACTTGTCAGCTATGATGAAGCCCTTCAGACTCAGCCTGACTTTGCACCTGCATATTACAACAAAGCCTGCTGTTATGGATTGCAGAAAAACGTTGATTTAGCCATTGAAAACTTACAGCAGTCCATTATCCTGGATTCCGAGTATTGGGAGATGGCAAAAACAGACTCGGATTTTGATGGCATTCGAGACGATGAGCGGTTTCGGGCGGTGATTGGGGTATAGGGTGTGGGGTGCTGCAATCGCTATTGTCGCGTTACATCCTGCGATCGGTGTGTTGGTTCATCACATTGCAACCTTGCTAACAAACGTCGTCACGTGTCTACCAATCGCACCAACCGTTGCTAGAACCATCGGTGTGTGTCTAACAAACGTCGCTACGTGACTAAGCGCGATCGGCGTGTTTCTAACAAACATCGTCATGATTGTTAGAAATGTCATCGTGTGACTAACCACGATCGTCCTATTGCTAGGCGCGATCGCGTCGCGGCTTCGATCGCTTACGGCTCCGATGACAAAAGCAAGGGTGCGATCGCCTCTGCACTTAGCCCTGTGAGTCTGGCAACCTGTTCTACCGTCATCCCCTCTGCCAGCAAGTTGCGTGCGGTTTGTAAGAGCTGCCCCTCTGCACTGTCCGCTCGTTGGCGTTCTTGTTCTGCGCGTTGACGTTCTTGCTCTGCGCGTTGCCATTCCTGTTCTGCGCGTTGATGTTCCTGTTCTTCAGGCGTTGGCAACAGGTCTCCTTCTATCGTTGCCCAGCGCAGCCAGGTTGCATCAATTCCTTTGTAAGTGCCCTGCCAACGCTGCAAGGCTAACCCTAACGATTCACTCAGCAATTGCTCACGATCGTTGGGAACAAGGGGTTGATACCTATTTTGCTGCATTGCAAAACCAGCCCAGTCACTCGGATTAAAGGGGTCATACCAGAAGTATTCTGGCACTCGCATTTGATCTTGATAGATTAGCTTTTTCTTCGTTTTGTCAACGGCAGCAGTACTGTCTGACAGCAACTCAATCACGACATCGGGTGCTCTTTCTTCTTCCCACACAACCCAACTTTTGCGTTCCCCTTTGGGCACTCCCAACACGGCAAAAAAGTCTGGTCCTTTAAAGTCCTGGTTTCGTACCTGCGCCAGACTGTAGTAGACAAACATATTGCCCCCGACAAAGCCATCTTCTCGCTGAGCTAACCAGGGGGTGAGCACGTCGATCAGCAAGTCCATCTGGGTTTTGTGTCGCGCACTTTCCATCGGGACACCATCATCGTAGGGAAGTTCCGCTTGGGTGGGTGGAAGTTCAAGTAGGGACATCGCGTTTCACCAATAGAGGTTTCACCAGCAGGGTGGCTTGCAGCAGGTATTTCTATGGTACTGAACGGAATGCAAAAACGTTGTATTGCTGGGCGCGATCGCACCCAGCAACACAACGGTGTGACTAGCTTCGTGAGGTGGTTTTTAAGGCTTACTTAATGGTGATGGTGCCCGTGTCCATGCGAGTGCCCATGATCGTGGGAATGACCATGCCCGTGATCGTGATGCTCGCGGCTGTGGGCAAGGCTGGGATTTACTGCTAACGCTTGCTCTGCTAAGAGAGCCTCAATTTGTGGATGCGCCCACTCAGCGACCATCTTGAGAAAGTCAGAACGATCGTTGACGCATTCCATCTGCACATAGGTTACTTCAGGATGCTTGCGGCGCAGGGTATGAATGATGTGGTCTACATCCAACAGCGTTTCGTGGTTCTCAGTCGCAAAGCCGATCGGCATGAAAACGAGTGCTGTGGCACCCAGATCGATCAAGTTACTGGCAGCGAGTTCAGCGTTGGGTTGCGTCCATTCAATCAGCGGAGTCTGGTGATTCAGCCAGCCAACCGAGGTCAGAGGATAGCGGTAGATCAGCTTTTCACGCACGCGATCGTACAACGCCTGACTTTCATCAATCCCAGACGTAAAGCCTTTGGCCTTATGAGGGCAGCCGTGATTCATCAGCACAATGCCCGTTTGTGAAGGAAGGTGAGCCACTGCCAGATCGGTTTTGATCCTGTCTTCTACCAGGTTGGCAAGCAGATCGATATACTCTGGCTCGTTGTAGAACGATGGAATGTAGCGCGTGCCTTTGACCCAATGCTCAGTGCCATCTGCAAGCTTCGCCAGCGCTTTGTTAACCTGCTCGACTGCAATGCCGCTGGTAAAGATGGAATCGACCACCAGCAGCGGATAAATGAGGATTTTGTCAAATCCTTCCGCTTTGACCTCTGCCAACACCTGCTCTGGTAGAAAAGGTGCACAGAAGTTGAATGCTTTGAAGACCTTGACGCGATCGCCCCAGCGGTCTTGCAGGTATTGTTCTACACCCGCACGTTGGCGCTCAAAAATGGCGTTATGGGGCGAAATGAAATGATCGTGCTGATGACTCCACTCATGCAGGTCAAACGCGGCTAGCAGCTTTGCTAGCGGCGGATAGATCCAGGTTGGCACTGGGGCAAACTTTGCGGTCAATAGATTTAGCGCTTGCTCGTTATAGTTGGCAAAGTCTTCGTAGCTTTCCACTTCGCCATAACCCATCAAGAGAACGGCAACCCGATCGTGAGCGCTGGATTCATTGACTAGGGGCTGGAGTTTTTCAGGAGTAGCGACCACTGATACTGCCTCAACATGAATGGACTAAGCTGGGGAACGATCGCCTGAAGCTGCTATCCCAGTCATCTTTGAGACAAGAGGATAGGGCTTAGAAACGTTACCCATCATCGTCTAGCGTAACATCCCATCCGGGGGGACAGGACAAGCAATGTGTTTGAAAATGTTTAAGATGCACGAGGGGGTAGAAAGCTAAAGGCTGTAGCTTGCTTCCCAAAGGGTAGGCTGAGGGCTAGAGGCTAAAAGTAGGATGAGGGCTGAAGGCTAAAGGCTGATCGCTGGAAGCTGACCGCTGGGGGCTAAAGAATGACAGTTGTGCTTTGTCCTGGGGTGCACGATCGAGGGTTGACTCAGCAGTTTATTCAGGGTGTGCGGGAAGCCTCCAACGGCCTGGCCTTGCCGTCTAAATCACTGCTGGTGTTTCCCACAGAGCGATATCCTGCCTATTCAGGATGGCACGTGCTGCGGTTTCTCCATGAGCGAAACAGTCACAATCATCCGGATCTGAGGGTGAGTCCTCCGTTAGTGTTAATTGGGTTTAGTGCGGGCGTTGTGGGTGCCATGAGTGCGGCTCTGGTCTGGCAGGGGTGGAGGGGAACCGTTAAAGCGGTGCTGGCGATCGATGGTTGGGGTGTGCCGCTTGTCGGTGGCTTTCCGGTGCACCGCTTCAGCCATGATTGCTTTACCCATTGGAGTTCGGCTCCGCTGGGTGCTGGTGAGGACAGTTTCTATGCTGACCCTGGTGTGGCGCACCTTGAGCTTTGGCGATCGCCCCAAACGGCAGATGGCTGGTGGCTGACACCTGATGCAGCCAGACCCCCGATAGCTCTGTCAGCGGCCAATTTTCTAACTGCCCTGTTACGCCGTTACGATGAATTGTGAGGAGTAACGTGAAAGATAAGGTTGTTTATTTTCTGCTCTGCTTTGATGTGGGAACACTAAAATAGCTCAGCTTGCTGCTTTGGAGATTGGTCGCGATCGCATTCCAATCGCCACACCATCCCATTGCACATCAAGGGAGGACATCCACCTGGTTCCCAAACGCTTTTCTAGACAAAACGCTATGCTTCCAACCAATCCTTCTGATGGCGGGTTTGGTACACTCCTCAAGAATCGACCTTTTTTGGCGCTGTGGACGGCGCAAGTCTTATCGCAGGTGGCCGATAAGATCTTTTTTGTTTTTTTGATTGCGTTACTGGTCAACTATCAGCCAGCACCGGGTCTGGCAAATTCGGCCCGTTCAGCGCTGATGTTTGCCATCACCCTGCCAGCCATTATGTTTGGTTCGGCGGCGGGCATTTTTGTCGATCGCTTCGACAAACGACAAATTCTCGTCGGCTGTAATCTTCTGCGCGGCGTGTTGATTCTCGCTATGCCGCTGTTGCCCAAAGCGTTTGTTGTGCTCTTAGTCATTGGCTTTATCGAATCTACGCTAACCCAGTTTTTTGCACCAGCAGAACAGGCCGCCATTCCGCTGTTGGTGCCTCGTCAGGGATTGATGAGTGCCAATGCGCTTTTTACCACCACGTTGATGGGGTCGCTAATTGTGGGCTTTGCGATCGGCGACCCGTTGCTGACCCTGGCAAAAGCAGGGGGGCCGTTTGGGCAGGCGTTCTTAATTGGTGGGCTTTATCTCATCGGTGCGGCCATCCTGTCTTGCCTGCCCATTCACAAAAGTGGCGCTGACCCTCAGATTGTGCAAGCCCATCCCTGGAGCGACTTTAAAGCAGGGTTGTCTTACCTGAGGCAAGATCGTCTGGTGAGCAGTGCGATGGTGCAGTTGACTATTCTGTACTCTGTCTTTGCGGCTCTGACGGTGCTAACCATTAACCTGGTGGAAGAAATTGGGTTAGCGTCTACTCAGTTTGGCTTTTTGCTGGCAGCGGCGGGCATTGGCATGGTGTTTGGTGCGGCAGTGCTAGGCCACTGGGGCGATCGCCTACACCACAAGCCGCTTCCCCTGATTGGCTTTCTCATCATGGCCGCAGGGCTAACGGTGTTTACGTTCACTAGCCATCTGTGGGTAGGCTTGGGCTTGAGTGCCATGCTGGGGGTGGGCGCTTCGATGGTCGGGGTTCCCATGCAGACCCTCATTCAACGCCAAACGCCAGAGTCTATGCGCGGTAAAGTGTTTGGCTTTCAGAATAATGTGGTGAATATTGCCCTAAGCGTACCGCTGGCGATCGCGGGGCCACTCACGGATGCGGTGGGACTACGCGTTGTGCTGCTGGGCATGGGCGCGATCGTGAGTCTCGTTGGCATTTGGGCATGGCGGAGTACCCGTCATGTTCTGCAGAATGTGATCTAGAAGGCAGAAGGTAAAAGGTAGAGGGTAGAGGACTAGCAGACCACTGTCCACTACTCCTCACTGTTGAGATTAGATTTAGAAGCAACAGCGACAAAACTCTGCGTTCTCCGCGCCTATGCGGTCATTTCACCATCTTCTTCACGTCCTCGATCGTTTGTCATCAACGTCGCGATCGCCTTATAATGCAAGTAAGCGCTTACATTATAGAAAGATGGCTTTGCATCGAAGTCCAGCCAAAACCAGGGAACGTCTGATTAATGCCGCGATCGAGGTGTTCTCAGCCAAAGGGTTTATAGGTGCCAGTACGCGTGAAATTGCTCGCGTGGCAGATGTGAATGAAGTCACGCTCTTTCGTCATTTTCAGAATAAGGAGCAGCTTCTGGGTGCGGTGGCGCAGCATATCACAGCGCTGAAGCTAGAAGCCCTTTCGCATCAAGACGAGTGGACGCAAGATTTGGCGATCGATCTGTTGCACTACGCCCAACTGCATGACCAGATGCTGGAAGAAAACGAAGCCTTGATTCGAATGTTTATTGGCGAAGCCCAACGTCATCCTGATGAAGCGCTGCAAGTTTTTCAAGAAGCATTTCTACCCTTACGCGAAAAGCTGATTGCCTATTTGCGTGGCGGTGTGGAACGGGGTCGTGTTCGCTCAGAGGTTGATTTGCCTCTGGTGGTAGATCAATTTACGGGCATGCTGCTGGCTGGCATGTTGCGCCGTCACGTGACGCTGGCCTCACGCGGTTACAGCCGCGATCGCTACGTAGCTGGGTGTGTTGACCTGTTTGTTAGAGGCATTGGTACGCCGATCGCCATCCCACACCATTCCCCTTCTGATACATGAGCAAAACGATCGCGCTCATCAGCCAGGTCATTTAGTGCACTCAGCGGCTGGGTGCGTTTTAAGCGTTAAACCGTCAGCGTTGGCTTTTAGGCACAGGCTCCGTTTTTATTCAATTTACTATGGCAACCACTCATCGACGATCACACCGTTTACCCAGCTCAGGGGCGGCGCGTCCCAACTTTCAGCATACTGATGCCACCCAAACAGGCTATGTACAGGGGCCGCTTAAGTGGGCGATCGCGCTCACGGCTTCTCTAGGGGCCATCCTTGAGGTGATTGATACCAGCATTGTCAACGTGGCGCTGACCGATATTCAGGCGACTCTAGGCGCAACGGTGAGTGAAGTGGGCTGGGTCGTTACCGGGTACGCGATCGCCAACGTCGTGCTGATTCCGCTCTCAGCGTGGCTGGGAGATGTCTTCGGTAAAAAAACATACTTCGTCTTCTCGATGGCAGGGTTCACGCTGGCCTCTGTGTTGTGTGGGTTTGCCGTCAACTTGCCCATGCTGGTCATGGCCCGCATTCTCCAGGGGCTTTTTGGGGGTGGGCTGCTGGCGAAAGCTCAAGCCATTTTGTTTGAAACCTTTCCACCCGCTGAACAAGGGTTGGCCCAGGCGGTCTTTGGCGTGGGGGTGATTGCTGGCCCCGCGATCGGCCCAACTCTGGGGGGCTGCCTGACCGATACGCTGGGCTGGCGCTGGATTTTCTTCATCAATTTGCCGATCGGCGTCATCGCTGTGGCAATGGCCTTATTTTTTCTGCCAAAGGACACTGCGACGGGATCAAAGCGCCAACAAACGGTAGATTGGCTCGGCATTGGGCTGCTGGTCATCGCAGTAAGCAGTCTGCAAGCTTTTTTGGAAGAAGGCGAACAAGACGATTGGTTTAACTCTAAATTGATCACAATGCTGGCGATCGCGGGTGCGATCGGACTCATCCTCTTTATCTGGCGAGAACTCAGCACCAGAGCACCCGCTGTCGATTTACGGGTGCTGCGTCATCGTTCGTTAGCGGCAGGAAGCCTATACTCCGGTATTTTGGGCATGGGGCTATACGGAGCATTATTTGCCGTACCTCTGTTTGCTCAAGGCGTGCTGCGCTTTACAGCGACGCAAACAGGCTGGTTGCTGGCTCCAGGTGCATTGGCATCGGCGATCGTGATGGTTTTGCTGGGTAAACTCTCGACGAAAATCGACGCTCGTATTCTGATCGGGATGGGCGCGATCGGAACGAGCTTTGTGATGTTTCAACTGGCGCAGATCACACCGCAAACTGGCACCAACGATCTCTTTCTGCCGCTCATTTGGCGAGGCGCAACGACCGTGCTGATGTTTTTGCCGCTGAGCTTAGCGACTCTGGGGTCACTACCCAAGCAAGATATTTCTGCTGGCTCAGGGTTTTACAACCTGACTCGTCAGCTTGGCGGCAGCATTGGTATTGCCATTCTGACAACGCTGTTGGCGCAACGAGAAGCATTCCATAAAGCAAACTTGCTGACCAGGTTAACTCCATACGATGCCATCACTAATGAACGACTCGACGCGCTGACGGGTGCGTTTCAGCAGGGCGGCGCTGATCCTACGACAGCCCACCAACAGGCTCTCATGTCGCTGGAGCAATTGGTGAATACTCAAGCGGCGGTTCTATCGTATGCGGATTGCTTCCGGTTTGTGGGTGTCGTCTTTCTTTGCTCCCTGCCGTTGCTGCTGTTCCTGGGCAAAGGGGGTGCTGGCGCAAAAGCACCTGTGGCTCATTGAGGGTCTTAAGGAGTATCTAGAAGGTGGAATAGGGTGTGGGGTGTAGGATTATTCTGAATAGGACTTACGCACTTGCCCCCAAACCCCCAATGCTGGGGGCTTTAATTGGCTCTGTTCCCCCAAAATTGGGGGCTAGGGGGCGAAAGATGACCGCATTTGCGTAAGTCCTACTGAAGTGAAAACCGTTTATCCTCTTCGTTCTAGGCTGGCCAGCACTATCTTGTTGAAAAACTAAACGCGTTCGAGTCTTAATTTGAGTTACCTATGGCTAAAGTTTTTGATTCCATTACAGATGAGCTTCAGCGCTTTATTGAGGCACAGCAGATCTTTTTCGTTGCAACAGCACCGTTGGCAGCAGGCGGGCATGTAAACCTGTCGCCGAAAGGGTTAAACAGCTTTCGGATTCTCTCCCCAAACCAGGTTGCTTATTTAGATGTGACGGGAAGTGGTAACGAGACATCGGCTCATCTGCACGAAAATGGGCGGATCACTTTGATGTTTTGTGCCTTTCAAGAGCCACCGCTGATTTTGCGGCTGTACGGTAAGGGTCAAACCGTTTTACCTGCTGGACCAGAATGGCAAGACCTGTATCCCCTGTTTCCGCCTCTGCTTGGAGCACGCCAGATGATTGTCGCAACGATCGATCGCGTACAAACTTCCTGCGGCATGGGAGTCCCTTTGTATGAACCTGCGGGCCAGCGCGGCTCGCTGATTAAGTGGGCTGATAAGAAGGGCATAGAGGGGCTGCACGCGTATCAGCAGCAGAAAAACAGCGTCAGCATTGATGGCCTGCCAGCGCCTTTAGCGAGTCAGCCATTGCCGTGATGGGTTGTTTAAGGCTGGCAATACTTGCGATCGCGATCTGATCCCGGTTCTTGCCACGAGTACGCAAAATGACTGATCGAGCGAATTTGGGGTGCCATCTGTTGAACGGCTCGCATCTGCACTTCTAATGGCGGACGGTTACTGACCGATTGCTGCCAAATGCCAGCTAATACAGGTTTGACCTGCGTGCCACGAGGAGCGGCTTGCAATACTCGTCGGACTTGCGCTGTAATGCAGTTTGCGTTGCCACAGGTGGCGTATGCCATCGGATGCCACTCTACTGAACTAGGGAAGCGATCCCAGGGTTGCAAGCGGGAGTCAAACCCGCGACCTACGCTCAGATTGCCATCCGAGAAAAAGACGACCCCAGCCGGAATGCCCCAGCGTTTGACAGGTGCAACGGCCGCATTGACAAAATCTAGCACCCCCTGAGTTGCATGGGCTACAGAGAGCTGCCAGAGGTCAGATTGCAAGAGAGACACTCGATGAGCCAGGGGCAGCGAAGCCGTTAGACGTGCGGGGTTTAGTCCTTGCCAGAGGGGTTCTCGCTCATTGGGGTAAAGTACGTTGAGATCTTTAAGGTCATTGCCAGAGATAAAGCCCTGCCCTAAAAACCGCCGAATAAGTTCCATGCCTCGGTAGTTCAGCGCCCGTTGTAGCAGCGTTTGCTGTGAGGCTTCGCCATAGACCCAAAGATCCTGAATTTTGCTGGCGACAGAGGCCGGACCATAGCCGCGAGGATAGCGAACGTAATCGAACAGCACCCCGTCGGGTTGACGTTTGGCGATCGCCTGCACCATTTGCAAATAGTCTTGCCGTGCCTGGAGGCTATAGGGATCAATGAACGCCTCGTCTGGATTCCCAACGCCCAACTCAACGCTCAGCCCAGGGATGGTATTGGCCGTCAAACTGGTCTGACCCAATCCATTGCGCGCAAGCGTCTCCTGTTTATCCGCACGACGCACATAGCTGGCACCAAAGTTCAGGCCAAACAGCCAGGCATAGACCTTCAAGCCCCGATAGTGCCCTTTGCGAATGATGTCTGCTAGCAAATCGGTCTTTTCGGCTCTCGTTCCAGCCAGTACCGAAGCCCAGGGGGTCGGGTTGTCACTGGCAGGCAGCAGCACTTTGCCGTTGTAAAAGACTTCAACATTCACCTGGTTGTAGCCGCGGTCGACAATGCGATCGAGCACCGCTTCGAGCGCTCCTGATTTGATGTCACACGGGTAGAGCCTGATCCAAATCGCCTGAGTTTGAGTCCAGGCTTGGCGGCGACAGGTACGCAAACTCGCCGCATGTTGCTTGATCAGGGTGGCGTAGCGCCGTTGGGCATCCTGACTCCCTTTAGCAGAGGCCTGCCTCAGCAGCTCTTTTTGGTTAATTGCGACTTCTGACTGCTGACAGTAGGGAACGGTCTGAGCCTGAAGGCCGATCGACACTAAAGAAGACCCTAAAACACCACCCATTAGCGCTGCTGTAACCTTGCGGCCGAGTAAGCGCCAATGGGGGTTAAACCGGGTAGACCAAGCGGTGAAATGCGATAAATGTAAGCGATCGCGCGCTCCGAAAAACTGCACAAGCCTCATAGAATACTAGTACCTTTGGACAGATTGTTCTGACAATTAATCTGCCCTACAAGACTAGTGCAAGAGACGCACTTTGAAGCTTTTTTTAACTCAGCTTCAACTCAACCAGTTTAACCTAGCCAGTATTAACCCAGCCAACTCTTGAGCCGTTCAGCAATTTGGGGACGGCGCAGCTTCCGCATGGCCTTACTTTGAATTTGGCGCACCCGCTCCCGCGAGAGATTAAACAGACCACCCACTTCCTCCAATGTACAGGGCTTGCTAGACGTTAGGCCGTAACGTAAAGAAATAATGTCTTTCTCGCGCTGAGTGAGGACATCGCCTAAAACATCCCAAATTTCTTGCCGCAGCATGGTCTCGCTCATTTGAGCTTCGGGAGACTGGGTATCGCCATCTTCCAGCAAATCCATCAGTTCGGTGTCTTCCCCTTTGCCAACGCGATGGTTGAGCGAAAGCGATTTCCGGCGTACCTGCTGTAGATTGCGCAGTTGCTCAGGTGTAACCTCCAGGACCGTTGCCAACTCAACTTCGGTGGGATTGCGATGTAGCTCTTTGCGCAAGTCACGGTGAGCCTTCTTCAGCTTGTTCAGCTTTTCCACGATGTGAATGGGCAGCCGAATCGTCCGCGCATCATTGGCGATCGTGCGGGTAATGCCCTGACGAATCCACCAGTACGCATAGGTAGAAAACTTATAGCCCTTATCGGGATCAAACTTTTCGGTCGCACGGTTTAAGCCCAACGCGCCTTCTTGAATGAGATCTAGAAAAGGAACGCCCCGGTTTAAGTAGCGTTTGGCGATCGACACCACAAGTCGCAGGTTCGATCGAATCATCTTGCGCTTAGCGACACGACTACGGTAGAGACGATGTTCTAACTGCCGCTCGGTCAATCCTACAGCAACGGCCAGGTCTTCTCGGCTGGGCACCCGTCCAAGTTCTTCAATAAGCCGAGATTGCACCATATCAATATCAACCAAATACCTGATGCGTCGTGCCAGTTCCACTTCTTCATTCGGCCTCAGCAATGGATAACGCGCCATTTCTTTAAAGAAGGCACCTACAGCATCATCCGTACTGGTTTTACTGTATCCAGATGGGCGAGCACTGGCGATTTGATCCACATCTTCATCCGCACTAATCGCCTCATTTTCAGCGTTAATAGCATCACCTGCATTGATAACATCATCAACAGCTACATCACCCTGGTAGAGTTCTGCTTCAACCGCATCCATCTCATCAAAATTTGGTTCTGCTGTTAAATCTTCATCTATTAAATCGGCTGGCAAATCACCGTCTACGACTAACTGAAGAGATTCAAGCGAATCAAGATGTTCCGCACTTGGAGGTGCGGCATCAGGCGGCAAAGTTTCTATGGATTGGGTTGGCGTTAACTTTTGAGACATATGAATCATTTGAGTGTGAAGGGGCTGAAAGCTCAAACGTGATGTGTAAATACAGTTGTCTAACTGCTGCTTAAACGCGAACACGCGTCAATACAGTAATGGGAAGACAAGACTCACTCAAGCTGAGAAAATTTGCTTATGTCAGCTATCTTTAGATTTGCTGATCTTAGCGGCTTGACTGTGGAATTGGGGAGGGTGCTTAACGCACTCAAGCTACAACGTACTCAGCTGCGATGTTACAAGCCGATCGCATTCTGTTAAGCTACTTGAAGTAATTTTTGGGGTTGTTCGATCAGCTACAAAAAGCATTGATGGCATGACAACTTGCGAAGATGTATCTGCACCAAAACCAGGAGCCGCGCTGCCTAAAACGCGTTTTTGACTACTAAAAAATTGCATGAGTGCGATCGTCACAGTGCTCCCAAAAATGCGGCTATGCTTGCTGAATTACTACCCTTCCACCCACCTTTGCTTCGTCCACCGTTTGCTTCTCTACCACTAACAAGCTTGCTTATAAGGTTGCACATGGCAATTGAAATTACCAGGTAGGAAGATGGTTCTCTTGCTGCTAATGACTCGATTGAAATGATTAAACCGCTGGGTATGGCGAAAGTGCATGCAGAATGGTAGAAACCACTGTGCAGACTGGCTTATGCCATTTGGCTTCTCACTCTTAGCTGCTGACTCCTGACATCTAATTTGTGCAACTGCACATGCGGTTATGATGGCTACCTCTTAAAAGCCTCCCATAAACACCAGATGATCCTCTCTATCGGTAGGGTGAAAACCCCTCTATCACAAGCTAGAGTGTGGAGAATTAGCAGCGATAAGCCAATGGCTTGCAGCCTCAGCGGCTAGCGAGCAACCGTCATGGAGGTCCCAAAGCTGAATGCTGATGCCTGCAAGCTAACCCAGCACAACGTTCACCAATCTAGTAGGATTGGCATCGACTCACCTGAAGCATTGTGTTCTCGTATGTCTGTCTTGGCTGAGCCTGGAACCCACTATCAAACAGAGACCCCAGCCATGTGGGTCGAAGTTCTCGTTGATTGTCCGGGAGCACAAGGGATTTTTACCTACCGCTTGCCGCCACGCCTGGTGGTTCAGCCTGGGGATATCTTGAGCGTACCGTTTGGGATGCAGCAAGTTGGCGCGATCGCCATTCGCTGCCTGGAGCATCTCCCCGCAGGGCTAGAACCATCTCAGATACGAGATATAGACGATCTGGTGCAATCGGGCTTCTTCTCTGAAACCTACTGGCAGTTGTTGAATCGGGTGGCTAGCTACTACTGCACGTCTCTCATGCAGATCGTTCGGGTTGCCCTGCCACCGGGACTGTTGGCACGATCGCAACGACGTGTGCGGCTCTTAGACAGAACTGAGCACGACAAAGAGGCCAAGAAGCTAGACGACCTCCGGCTCCTCACTCCCGACTCCCCACTCCCAATTCCTCACTCTTCCGCCGCCCACCAGATCCTCACGCTCCTTCGCGCTAGCAAAACAGGAGCTTATAGCTGGCAATTCCTACAACGCCAGGTTCAAGGAGCGCGTCAAGGTTTACAAGCATTGCTGCAACAGGGCCTGGTTGAACAATACCTGGAACCACCTACTCCCGTCCGCCCTAAACAAAAGTTAGCTGTCACCTTCGTAGCCTCACCCACGGCATCTGACCTGACCCCTCGACAGCAAGAAATTTTGTCGGTGCTGCGGCGGCAAGGAGGCGAACTCTGGCTCACAGAACTGCTGCAACTGTGCCAGACCAGTTCTACCACCTTAAAAAGCTTGGCGCAGAAAGGGCAGGTTGTGATTCAACCGAGAGAGGTGCTCCGACGCGAAGGTGGCTCAGCCATATCAGCCGATGACGCAAAAACGCTGACGCCAGATCAAACAGCTGCTCTAGAAACGATTCAAGCGCTTTCTGGTTTTGCTCAAGTTTTGCTACATGGCGTCACTGGCTCTGGTAAAACCGAAGTTTACTTGCAGGCGATCGCACCCATTCTTCAGCAAGGGCGATCGGCGTTGGTGCTGGTACCCGAAATTGGCTTGACTCCACAGTTAACCGATCGCTTCCGTGCCCGCTTCGGTAGTCGCGTCTGTGTATATCACAGCGCCTTATCTGATGGCGAGCGGTATGATACTTGGCGGCAAATGCTTAACGGCGACGCTCAGGTGGTGATTGGTACTCGTTCTGCCGTCTTTGCACCACTACCGCGACTGGGACTGATCGTACTGGATGAAGAACACGATGGTAGCTTTAAGCAAGACCAACCAGCCCCCTGCTACCATTCCCGCACGGTTGCAAGTTGGCGGGCAGAGTTGGAGTGCTGCCCGTTGCTACTGGGGTCGGCAACGCCCTCATTGGAAAGTTGGGTAGCGTGTATGGGCGGGGAGGTAGAAGGCAGGAAGCAGGAAGCAGAAGGGGGGAGTCGCGAGTCGGGAGTCGCGAGTCGGGAGTCAGCGGTTAACAGTCAAAACTCAAAACTGTCTAGCGTTCGCGTAGCGTGTTCAACGGACTCAGCGGCGCAAAGCGCTACTCAAAACGCAGAAGGGAGTGGGGAGTCAACAGCCAGAACTCAAAACTCAAAACTCAAAATTCAAAACTCAAAACTCACTTCCTCCCTCACCCTTACCCTTCCCACCCGCGTCTACGATCGCCCGTTGCCTCCGATCGAGGTGGTTGATATGCGGCAGGAACTGCATCATGGAAATCATTCCATCTTTAGTCAATCGCTGCGATTGGCCTTGCTGGACTTGAAAGAACGGCAGCAGCAGGGCATTCTGTTTATTCATCGTCGGGGCCACAGTACCTTTGTCTCTTGCCGAAGCTGTGGCTATGTGGTCACCTGTCCTAATTGCGATGTGTCGCTGGCGTATCACCATGTCCATAGCGAGGCAACGCCGCTGTTGCGGTGTCACTACTGCAACCATACCTGCTTGTTGCCCAACGATTGCCCAACCTGCCGTTCTACCTACTTCAAGTATTTTGGCAGTGGCACTCAGCGGATTGCTCAGGCGATCGCGCAAGAGTTTCCAGACTTGCGGCTGATTCGCTTTGACAGTGACACGACGCGTACAAAGGGTGCCCATCGGGCACTCCTCACTCAATTTGCGGACGGCGACGCAGATTTGCTAGTGGGCACTCAAATGCTGACAAAAGGCATTGATCTGCCCCAGGTGACGCTTGTGGGCATTGTCTCGGCGGACGGCCTGCTGCACATGGCAGACTACCGCGCCAATGAACGGGCCTTTCAAACCCTGACGCAAGTAGCGGGCCGCTGTGGTCGTGGGGAAGCACCGGGTCGAGTGATTTTGCAAACCTATTCACCAGAGCATCCGGTGATCCAAGCCGTACAGCACCATGCTTATGAACGGTTTGTTACGGACGAGTTACAGCATCGATCGCAGCTTCACTATCCCCCTTACAGCCGACTGATCTTACTTCGATTTAGCAGCACCAGCCCGATCGCTGTACAACAAGCCGCCGAACGGGTAGCGCTTGCCCTGGCTCATCTAGAAGAGCCAGGCGTTGAGCGCTTAGGGCCAGCTCCTGCGACGATTTTGCGCGTTGCCCGTCGTTATCACTGGCAACTCCTGTTCAAATTACCGCTGACGGGGTCTGTGTCGCTGCCAGACTTCACAACGCTGCGATCGTGGTGCACCAGCAACGTCAGCCTAACAATTGATGTTGATCCGCTCACGATGCTTTAGCAAAGAGAGAAAATGGGAAGCATAAACAGGGGACTGGCTCCTACCGCCACCCATGCGTTGAGTCAACGCGATCGTCAAAAAGATGTAGGGTGCCCATCGTTACAGCCTACAGGCGGTTTACAACGCCTCTACGTCGTAACGTCAGAACTATTGCTAAACCATTACTCATCCAATGCACTCATTGAGAAACCTTTCTATGCCGCTTCAGCCCACTAAACTATCTGCGTTGATTGCACTGTTGGTAGGTGTGGCTCTTCCCGCCAACATGCCAACCGCCCAAGCATTGAGTGTGCAATCGGCTTTGCTGAGCAGCCGTTTGGTGGCATTAACGTCTACACAGGCACAAAGTGGCAACGTTGATTCCCTAGTCAAACAGGGTAATGCGTTGCTGGATGCCAACAAGCTAGAAGAGGCTCTGGATGTATTCAGGCAAGCGTTAGCCATCGATGCCAACAATGTCGAAGCGCTGGTTGGTCAAGGGACGGCCTTCTACTACCTCAGTCAGTATGAAGCGGCGATCGCGGCGTACAAGCGAGCCACAACCTTAGACGCGCGATCGGTTGCTGCCTGGGTCGGGTTGGGCAATGCACTGGATGATTCTAAGCAACCAGAACCCGCTCTGAAGGCCTACGATAAAGCGCTGGCGATCGATGCGAACGATGCGAATGTTTGGTACAACCGGGGAGTCACATTAGGTCGGCTACGGCGCTATCAAGAAGAGGTGGCGGCTTATGACAAAGCCGTGCGCTTACGACCGACTTACAGCAGCGCCTGGTACAACCGTGGCATCGTGCTGAGCAAGCTAGAGCGGCACACCGAAGCGCTGGCATCTTATGAGCAAGTCGTGAAGCTCGAACCCAGTCGTACCAATGCCTGGATCAATCGCGGCAATGTGCTGTTTGACTTGAAGCGATACCCAGAGGCCATCAAGTCCTACGATCGCGCCATTACGATTGAACCCAACAGCGAGGATGCCTGGTTTAATCGTGGGGTAGCCCTGGCAAACCTGAAGCGCTATCAGGAAGCGATCGCCGCCTTTAATACCACGCTCAAAATCAATCCCAACAATGCTGACGCACGCAAAAATCGGGATAGCCTACTGAAGCGCGTCGAGCAACTCAATCAGGAAGCGGTGTAGGGGATTGGCAGGGGAGATGGGGGATGAGGGATGAGGGATGAAGGCTAAAGGCTAAAAGCTGACTGCTCAACAAACTCAAAACTTCCACATTGACCGCTCCATCGACATTGACGCTCTTCTATACCATCTGATGTCCGGCTTGCAGGAGGGTCTGAATGGCGCGATCGAGATCCTGCTGTTTCACCAACACGTAGTCTGTGTCATAGGTGGAGATGGCAAAAATACTGATGCCAGCCTCTGCTAGAGGTGCGGCGATCGCCGCCAAAATGCCCGTAAGCGCAAAGTCTAACGGGCCTTCCACCTTCAAACAGCGCCAGTTTCCCTCAAAGTTGCTTGCCTGCGCTTCGAGTGGAACATTTACCTGCGGACAGACGATTGATAACTCATTCTCTGTCCTTGTGATCGAGAAAAGCCTCTGCAAGCTCCATACGGGTATCGGTTCCTCTGGCTCTAACCGACAGACCGCAAACACCTCTTGCAGGATGGAGAACGTGAGGCTACTAGCTGTAACCATAAGCGTGCTCGATGGGTTAGCCGCCCGCGATCGCCGGAATGATACTGACCTCATCACCATCTTTCAGCGGGGTTTTGGCTCCATCCAGGAAGCGGATATCCTCGCTGTTGACGTAGAAGTTGACGAAACGACGCAGTTCGCCCTGGTCATCGCACAGACGCGCTTTGATGCCGGGACAACTGGTTTCAAGCGACTCCAACAGACCAGCCACCGTATCAGCGGTACATTCAACCGTTGCCTGATTATTGGTGAGCTTTTGTAGCGGGGTCGGAATGAGAACTTTAATGGACATGATTGTGAGTGTTGTGAGTGATAGATTGTGTCTAGCCTTAGGCAACCCAGAAACGCGAAGCATCACTGTTGCCGCGATTGCTATACTGCCGTCGATCTTGCAATTTTCGTCAGCAAGCGTAATGCTTCATTCACAGAAGCCGAATCTCGAAAGACTGCTGCCACGTCTGGATCAAGCACCACGATATTGGTAGCTTGTTGATAAGCTTCATAATACTTACCGCGAACACCACCTGAAAAATCGTATTCAGATCTCATTTCATCATCGCCGACTATTTCAGATTCCTGACTCATAATTTCTTCTCTCCTGCCGCGTTGCCAACCGAGCACTGATTAAACGTATTTCACCTGCTCGCTCTGTGTGAGATATAACTAAAAGACGCTGTGCGGTTGATGAACCTGTAGTTAAAAAACGGTGTTCGCCTAAGGAATGGTCAGGGTCTAAGATGGTTACTGCCAGCGGATCGCCGAAAACCGTAATTGCCTCCTCAAAAGATACACCATGCTTTTCAGCATTGCTAAATGCTTTATCTGGGTTCCATTGGAAACTCATCCCTCTATTATAATTTCAAGCAGTCTGAATATTGACAAGAAGCCATCGCTAAACGTGTGTACTGGAACCACCATTGGAATGAAGCGAAAAAGATTCGTACTGTTCCGAGTCATCACTAATAGTCAGTGCAAATTCATTCTCAAAGTAGAGACTGAATGATGTCGGTACATTAATGGAAAAACTACAAACCTTATATTCAAGAAGCTTGTGGACACAATATCTCTCTCGCTGGGCATGGAGTATGAACTGATCCACCAACACATGATCTCGGTTCCACAATTCCCATTTGCTCTCAACATCAATGCTGCTGCCATCAGAAAAATAGAACTGAATTTGGAACTCACTCAACCTGATTTGGCTGTATGCTTGCCCTACAAATTCAGCCAGCGGAAGACTTTCAAGAATGCCGTACATCGTTGTCTATCTGACGCTGACTGAATTTTAAGTACTCTTAGATAGACACTGCAAACTGTTTCGCAAATCAATCATTCACATAGCCCCTTCACAGCAATTTACACTGAAACTTGCTGCCATTCCAGGCGCTCTAGGGTGCGAGAGCGCTCCAGTGCCCGCTCAAAGCTGTCGAGTTTTGGTTCGATCGTGAGTGGTTCGCCCACATAGCCCTGCACAGCTTCTTGGGTCTTCAACCCGTTACCTGTGACGTAGACGACGGTGGTTTCGTCGGGATCAATCTTGCCCGCTTCGGCCAGCTTTTGTAGCACCGCGATCGTGGTACCACCTGCTGTTTCGGTAAAGATACCTTCGGTTTCTGCCAACAGCTTGATCCCAGCAATAATTTCCGCATCGTTGACGGATTCGATATTGCCGTTGGTTTTACGAGCGATGTCGATCGCGTATACCCCATCCGCAGGGTTACCGATCGCCAGCGACTTCGCGATCGTGCTGGGCTTCACAGGCGTGACAAAATCGCGTCCTTCACGGTACGCCTGAGCGATGGGAGAGCAACCGTCTGCTTGCGCCCCACTAAAACGCACATGCTTATCAGCCACCAAACCGACATCCACAAATTCTCGGAACCCCTTGTAAATCTTGGTAAAGAGTGAGCCAGATGCCAGCGGTGCCACGATATGGTCAGGCAATTCCCAACCCAACTGCTCTGCCACTTCATAGCCCAGCGTTTTAGAGCCTTCAGAGTAGTAAGGGCGCAAGTTAATGTTGACAAAGCCCCAGCCGTGCGTGTTAGCTACTTCGGAACAGAGGCGGTTGACCTGGTCATAATTGCCCTGTACAGCCATAACGGTTGGGCTGTAGATCAACGTGCCCATCACTTTACCCGCTTCCAGATCGGCAGGAATGAAGACACAACAGTCTAAGCCTGCATGAGCGGCGATCGCCGCCGTCGAGTTTGCCAGATTGCCCGTGCTGGCACAGGATACCGTTGAGAACCCTAATTCTCTAGCCCGCGTCAGCGCAACCGATACGACCCGGTCTTTGAAGCTGAGGGTCGGCATATTCACCGCGTCATTCTTGATGTACAGCTTCTTTAAGCCAAGGCGACGCGCCAGCCGATTAGCTCTTACAAGTGGGGTCAGCCCTGTACCGACATCGATCGGCTGATTCGTTTCAACGGGCAAAAACGGGCGATAGCGCCAGATGGAATGGGGGCCAGCCTGAATACTTTCACGGGTGACTGCGCGCCGGAGTGCATCGTAGTCATAGGCAACCTCCAGAGGCCCAAAGCAAAACTCACAAACATGGATAGCCTTCAGCTCGTACTCCTCACCGCATTCTTTGCATTTGAGGGCACGAAAGGTCGCTGCCGACTTAGTTTGTAGCTGAGTTGCCTGAGTCATGGGTCAAAAGCTCTTGGTAGAAGAGGACAAATTAAAAGCAGAGGGCAGATTCAAGATTCAATACCAGACTCGAATGATGGTAACATGCGTCACAAATACCGTCAAACATACCCGATATTTTTAATCGGGTATGTCTAAAGCCCTTTCCAGAAAGCATTCTGCGCTTTAACTTGTACTGTTAGCTGATAAAGTCGCTTTTATTACAGATCATCTTTGCTCGATCGATAAGTCTGTAGGCATCGTTTTGCTCCACATGCATCTGCATGATGTCTACAAAGAGTGTCTTATTGGTGAACTGTGCGCTTCAGGCTGTTGGCGCGCCTTAAGCATGTGAAGGAGAGCTGAATCTGGGGGTATTCGCTTCTTTTGCCTATGTTGCAGCACTGCAACGACGCGACCCATTCACGCTGGAACGCCTTGAATCCAGCATCATGCTTTCGGTTGAGCCGTGGGGATCACAGATTACCCCAAGAGGGGTATGGGCATTTTGTCAAACGGTTGTTATATTCTGTAATACGAGCCAAGCGGTAATTTCTTTATTTAGGGAACTATGGAAGAAATCACTGTTGTCGTTAATAGCTACTGACTCGAGTAACCTTGCCAGTAGTTGGTCCGAATACACTCTCTCAAAACTGGAGTCGAATATGAACCAACCTGTTGAGCTGTCTTTAGAGCAGCAATTCAGTATCCGTTCCTTTGAATCTCAAGTGCAGAATATGAGCCGTGAACAGGCTCAGGATTTCCTCGTCAAGCTCTATGAGCAGATGGTGATGCGAGAAAACATGTACAAGCATTTTCTCAAGCATCAGTGGGGATTGGAATCGGGTCCTCAGTTCCAGTAACGTCTTTCTGCGCTATAGACGACCTCTGTCTCTTGCTTTTTTCCAAGCAGAATGAAAGGAAGCTGGTGATGTCGGGGCGTTAAGTGCGGTTCGCTGCCGCTTTATCTCTGTCACCCTATGTATCTATTGCGTTGTTGAGTATTGCTCTAACGTTATCTCTTAGTTTTCCTCAGCCTTATTTTTTTGTTCGTCCTTGATTACTAATATCCTTAGATTATTGGTTAAAAGCTGAGTTGAGGTTACTGGCATCGTTCCACTGTTTTGGCATGCTGAATGCGGTTAACGAGGCGCGTGGACTGACCCATAACTCTTCTCTCTGACTCAAACTGCACGATCGGCCAACGCTTCATCTCTGAGTGGTCAAGGTAGCTAAGGGTTTAAGATATTGCTTCCCACCGTTGGATTGGTGAGATCTATTGATACTCGTTTGATTAGGGTTCTGCGCTCTGTGATCGATTGGTTAAGCATTAGGGTTTGAAATCTCTAAGCCTTTAGGGTTGTCTAAGATTTCTACCCAATCAACGCACTACACCAACCTGTGATGATAGTCTAGATACCCTGTGCTTGCCGCCGTTACCGCTATGTTTCGACGTTTACTAATCTGTACAGATTTTTCGGATGGGCTGCATCGCCTGGTCGATTTTGTGCCGAGTTTGGCTGCAAGCGGTATCGAGCGTCTGGTGTTTCTGCATAGCGTTCCTTTTGCAGAGTCTGAAGGTGTACCGCGAGTTGATACTGCGAAGATAGAACAGGCACGTAACCGATTGGGCGCGGCCTTAGAGCCTGTGCTGCCAGGTATCGATGTGCATTTGGAGGTTGCATCCGGTCGTCCGGTTGACATGATTTTGAAAGCGGTAGAAGCGCATGCAGTGGACTTGATTCTGGTGGGCACACCGACTCGTAGTTTGCTAGCCGAAAAGCTGTTTGGTAGCACTACGGTTGAGCTGTCGCAGCGTCTTACGGTACCGCTGATGATTTTGCGTCCACAGCTAATCGCTACTTACACAGCCGAAGAGCTTGATCTGCGCTGTCGCCACCTGTTCCGCTGTTTGCTGGTGCCGTATCACGGAAGTGATGCCTCAAACCTCCTGATTCAACGGCTTCAACAAAAACTGCAACAGACGTCGATCGCCCCAGAGCGGCTGCATCTTTGTTGGGTTGTGGAGGGCATTAGACGTCGCGATGTGCCCCTAGATTATCAACTTAAAAACGCACAGCAGGCGCTAGAGGCTGTTGCTGCTGTGCTACGCACTACAGGCGTCACTGTTGATCCGGTTGAGGTGCGCGAAGGCGATCCGATCGTAGAGGTACTGGCATCCGCTCAAATGGCAGATGTAAGCGCGATCGTGACAACATCCAGTCGTGTAAACAAACTACTGCAATGGTCTGTGCCACAGTTTGTAGATGAGTTACTCCGTCGCAGTTGGCATCCGCTAATTTATTTTCCGCCACAGCAGCAGTGAATCAGCATGACCTGGACTAGTGGACTTTTGGCGCTCTCATGCGCTAAATCCAGAGGCATCTTAGCACCGGAAAATCTGTTAGTGCCCAAAGGAAGAACCGCCAGGGTCTTTTTCTAGTTCGGTGGCAATGCGCGGCTTTAACTTATCGAACTCGGCTTTCAGCAAGTTTTTACTCAAGGTCGGCTGCCCTATCGATCGATATGACTGGCTGGTAATCACCCATTCCTGTAACTGTAGGCGTTGCGATTGATTAATAGTGATTGTCATGGCATGCGAACAGGTTTCTGGCTGCTCTAGCGCAAACAGCAAGACCTGATATTCACCTTTTTCGACTAATAGGCGGCTCATTTCTTGACCATGAGCTGTCTTGAGATCTAGATAGCAGGGAAGCCAGCGTGAACCGGGTTCTTGCCCAGGCTGAAGACGCTCTTGGCCTTGAATGCGCTTACGATTATAAATGCCTGTAATCCACAGCAAGATTGGATGCGGTGACATAGCATAGAGGAAATTTTTGTAGATGACATTGTAGAGGCGGTAGATTTGCAAGGTTTGGATTTCTTGCTGAGGCAGCATAACCCAAATCGCGGGCAAGGTGCTTTTGCTTGTCGTAATGCTTTGAGCAAAGACGATCCGCGCAACGGGTTTGTCTTTGGGCCACAGTGCCAGGTTGCAAAGATCGTCAACAACCGCCGGACGATCGACTTGAGGTTTCAGTTGGTTCTCTAAGGGCTTTCGTTTCAGAATTTTGTCGAGGTCCTTAGCGGCCCGAACACTGTCGCTATACCGTTGCTCCAATGGCTCCAGCGCCTTCAGCACATCCACGATCGACTGTGGGCGATCGCTCGGTGACTTCGCCAGACAGCTCATGACTAAATTTTCCAGTGCTTTCGGCAGCTTCAGATTGGGGTCAACGGCTTCAAACGAACGAGGTGGTTGAGAGTGATGCGCTTTGTACCAGGCACCAAAGGCGTGAGTATCAACGTGAAGCGGCATTTTGCCCGTCAACATCTCGTACATCATGACGCCCAAACTGTAAATGTCAGAGCGTGAGTCGAGTTCTCGCCCTTCCATTTGCTCTGGCGAAGAGTAAGCCAACGTGCCCATGTAAGAACTGGTTTGCTCACTATCTGCTTGCAACAGCTTAGAAATGCCAAAATCGAGAATTTTGACCAGTTCGCCCAAGCTGGCGTCTCGACTGACAAGAATGTTGCTGGGCTTAATATCGCGGTGAATGATGGGGTAAACGGTGCCATCAATGACAATGCCCTGGTGGGCGCACTGCAACCCTAGCGAAATCTGTCGGGAGAGGGTAAGAAAGCGCGGTAACGGGAGCGGCTGATTGTTGATGACCTCGCTCAGGCTTTGCCCCTGCAAATATTCCATGACGTAGAAGGGCACGTCTTCTTCTTTATAGTCAGTGACTCCATAATCAATGACGTTCACAATATGAATGCTTTTGCGTCCAAGCTGAGCGCATGTGCGGGCTTCACTTTTGAAGCGATCGCGCATTTTGGGATTTAGCAGCGTTTGAGACAGAAACTTAACTGCAATGACGCCTCCAAGCAATGTGTCTTCGGCTCGATAAACCCGCCCCATTGCACCTCTGCCAATGAGTTCGGCAAGTCGATAACGGTTAGCCAGTAAGCGTCCAGCGTTAGAATCTATCGTCATAGTTTGCGGAGGGAGCAATGACCGAGCGTAAGTTGCCAGGTACACCTACAGTTCAGCAGCACAGGGTATGTTCAATCAGTCGTTTAGCAGAGGCAGGGATGCAGAGGCGAGCACGTCATAAATACCAGTAGGTGAAGGTGTGCCAGAACTGGAACATTCCCATTCATGGGTGCAGGGCCTATAAACCGGAAGTAACTCAAGTAACTAATCCTTCAAGTGAGTTCCTTAAAGGCGATCGTTGCAGCAGTTAAGCGTAACAGGATGCGCCAGGTTTAAGTTTGCACCCTGAAAACTGACAAGCAGCATTTTTGCGAAGGTGACTACCGTTAAGACAGCACATACCAGCACGATAACGTTACCAGTAGGGGTGTTCTAGCTCGTATCTCTTCTTAGTAATCCCGTAAAGTCATTTTAGCGATCTAAATTGCTTCAGATTACTGATTTGCTTGCAGCCGATCGCCTTCTGTTCTATAAGCGCAGCCTTGATATCAAAGCCATGCTATCCAACATGGCGCTCTAATGTTGCTTCCATCGTGCTAGTAAGATAGTGCCCTGCCATAATACCGCTGGATAAATAATATTTATTGTCATCCATGCGATACAGAGTTTCAAAGCCGCTGCGACGTTGGCGATCGCCCAGGACCCAGTAGCGTTGCACGATCGACTCCTGGGCCACCCAACCTTCGCCCTCAACCCGACCAAGCAGGCTATGCTGAAGCACAAACGTATACTGGCGTTCGCCCGCATCTAATCGCCCTCGGTACTGAAAGGAAATTTCTTCCCGATCAGCTCCTGGAAACACAAGCTTTGTCACCATTGTAAACCAGTCATCTCGACTCCAACCGACGAGCGTTTTGCCCATCACAGTAATCGGCATGCCGTTGCGTTCGAGCCAGTTCCCCTGAAGTGACCAGCGTCCTGCCTCCATTAAAAAGGTGTGAGCCACAGCGCCATCCCTTACGTTAGTTGCTTCTTGCAATGCTGGTATTTGTGGTAATTCATGCTACCACGCACCCATTCTGCTAGCCTGGTTAATTTCCCCTAAAAGCACTGCGCTGGTAGCGCCCGTCACCGCAGGAAGATTTCCAGGAATGCTCTGTTGCCGCCAATAGGCCAGCACCGCAAAGGCGATCGCTTCCTTAAACTCGGCATTGAGACCGACATCATCTGTGGCCAAAACAGGTATGTTGCCTAGCTGCTGCTGCACCCGTTGTTTCAAATATAGATTCTTACTGCCACCGCCGCATAGTAAGACCTGGTCAGGGAGTTGAGGCAAAAAGGTGCGGTAGCTGTGGGCGATCGACACTGCCGTCAATTCTGTCAAGGTTGCCAGCACATCTGCATGGCTCAGAGCGCGATCGCTCACATCTGCCAAACACTGCTCTAAATAAGCAGGACTAAACAACTCTCGCCCCGTTGACTTCGGCGGTGGTTGCTGAAAAAACGGCTGTTGAAGCCACTGTTCGACCAATTCGCTACAAGGTGTGCCGCTCGCTGCCCAAGCTCCATTGCGATCGTAAGTCTGTGTGCCGTTAGAGAACTGCTGCACAGCTAGATCGATGAGGACATTGCCAGGGCCAGTATCCCAACCGAGGGGAGGAGGGGAGAGAGGGAGAGAGTTTTGAGTCTTAAGTTCTGAGTTTTGAGTTTTGAATAGCGCGTTGCGCCGCTTCGCTAGAGAGTTTTGAGGGCTGACCGCTGACCGCTGACCGCTGACCGCTGATTCCCGACTCCCGACTCCCAATTCTCCACTCTTGGCTGGCAAATACGCTACGTTGCCAATGCCACCAATATTCTGCACACATCGATTCTCCGTCTGATGGCTGAGTAAAGCGACATCGATAGCAGGAACGAGTGGAGCACCGTGTCCACCTGCTGCGATGTCTGCGGCACGAAAGTTGCTGATTGTGGTGATGCCTGCGGTGTGAGCGATCGTAGCTCCGCGCCCCAGTTGTAGGCTGTAGCCAAGAGAGTGAGGAGTGAGGGGTGAGGGGTGAAAGAGTTTTGAATTTTGAGTTTTGAGTTTTCTTTGCCCCCCTTGCTCTCCTACACCCCTCTCCCCTCTCCCCTCTCCCCTCTCCTCCCTTGGCGGTCGATGAAATACCGTTTGGCCATGTGAGCCAATGAGTTCAGCAGCAGGATGTCCGGTCTGGATGGCGATCGCGGCTTGTGCAAATTGATGGGCGATCGCGTCATCCAAGGTTGCTAGTGCTTCCATTGAAAGGGCAGCACCACCACAGACCGCCAGAATTTGTTCACGGAGATCTGCTGGATAGGGATAGGTTGCGCCTGCGAGCAGTTCAACCGTTAAGTCAGTTGTGGAGCCAGAAAGATTGACTAGGGCAGCGTCAATGCCATCGACTGACGTCCCGCTGATTAAGCCAATTACAAGCATTGCGTGATGAATCATTGGTTGCTAAACAATCATCGTCTAACAACCCATAACTCACAACTAAAAACTCAAGTGGATGGTTTCTCAGTCGCAATAATGTGGATGTCAATATTTTTAAGCGATCGCAGCAGTTTTTGCGTGAGAGAGGTGCGTAGCAGGTTCTTCCAGCGCGATCGCCGGCTTTCACCGATGAAAATCTGGCTGATGTGATAGTTTTGAGCCGCCGTGGCAATTGCCCGCGCCACATCGTGATCGTTCACCCGCAAGAACTGACCACCAAACTCTTTACACAGGTTCTCGCAGGTTTCGATATGCAGGCTTTCTTCTTTGGTCAGGAAGCGATCGGGATTATCGACAAACAAACAGTACAAAGGGCCGTGCATGTAGCTGGCAAGTCGTGCCCCACGCCGAATCAACTGTACGGCGTTGGGATAGGTAGAGATGCAAACCAGTACGCGCTCTAAAATGTTGCAGTGAGGGGCTAATGAGGTGGGTGTGCTTTCGGCTTCAAAGGCATCTTCCTCAATGTTGTCGGCGACTTCGCGCAGAGCCAGTTCACGCAGAGCGATTAAGTGGCGGCGCTTAAAGAAATTTTGGAGGGACTGATCGATCTTTTCAGGCGCGTAAATTTTGCCATCTTTAAGTCGTTCTTCCAACGTTTCGGGCGTGACATCAACAACAACGACCTCATCGGCCTCGTCTAGGAGGCGATCGGGAATGCGTTCCCGCACGACGACCCCAGTGATGCGAGCAACCGTATCGTTCAGGCTTTCGATGTGCTGAATGTTGACGGTGGAGTAGACATCTAGCCCTGCTGACAGCAGTATTTCCACATCGTGATAGCGCTTTTCGCGTTTGGAACCGGGTACGTTAGTATGCGCCAATTCATCTACCAGAACAAGCTGCGGTTGCCGTGCCAGAATCGCATCCGTGTCCATCTCGGTCAGGGTAATGCCAGAGCAGGTAATGTCTTGGCGAGGTACTTGTTCTAGCCCGATCGCCTTTTGAGCCGTTTCAGCCCGCTTGTGTGTTTCTAAGAGACCAATGACAACATCAGTACCTTCGTGCCGCAAGCAGTGGGCTTCTTCCAACATGCGGTAGGTTTTACCCACACCGGGCGACATGCCAATAAAGATTTTGTGCTTACCGCGACGTGCCGGACGAATTAACGTACTTTCGGTTGCAGAAACAGAGGATTCGTACATTTGCCAGAAGGCTCTCACCGCTACAATATCCAACTGTTTACTAGCGTAAATGATGCCTTGAAGAACTCCATCTAAACGTTGTATATCTGCCAGTATAAATCGGCTCTAAACATTGCTTTGTACTGTCTTTTTAAGTGGTGTTTTGCCATTATTCATTAGCATCAGAGTAATCATACGCTAGAGGTTTGCTGCACGTTGAAAAGCCTCCAAACGACGCTTTTGGGTCAAGAACCGTCCGCGCGCATTCGCTGGTTGATTGCCGGATCAGTGACGATCGTACTGCTGCTGGAATACACCACTCCACCCGATTATGTGTTTGGGTATTTGTATATTGGGCCAATTCTATTAGCCAATGCGCGGCTGAAGCGATCGGGAACGGTGCAGGTAACGCTCTTAGCGGCTCTACTAACCTTGTCGAACTTATGGCTTCCGGGCGATAAAGGTGTTGATGCCTCAACCCTTGCCAACCGCCTGATTGTCGTGATGGCGTTGGTCGTGACAGGTATTTTGAGCGATCGCATTCGGCGCAGTGAAGACGCGATCGCCCGCCAAAAGGCACAGCTTGAATCGCAAGAGCAGCTTGCGGGAATGCGCGAAGACTTTGTTTCCACGCTGACCCATGATTTAAAGACACCGTTGTTGGGGGCGATCGAAACTATCAAAGCCTTTCAGCGCGGGGAGTTTGGTACGGTCGAGACGGCTCAATCTGCCGTTCTAGCCGCCATGATACGCAGCCATCAAACCACGCTACAGATGGTAGAAACCATGCTGGATGTGTATCGCAACGACTCCGAGGGGTTAACGCTGCACCTTCAGCCGATCGATCTGGCAAGTCTGGCAGAAGATGCCCTTACCCACCTGCGGGAACTCGCGTCTACCCGTCGAGTCCATCTGAGCTTGAGTTATGGCGCATCAGACTTTCGCAGGACGCTGTGGGTTGAAGGCGATGCACTTCAGCTCCAGCGCGTTTTTGCCAATCTGCTGACCAATGGCATCAATCATTCTCCACGCGGCGGCAAGGTCGAAATTGTGCTGGAATCGCAGTCGAGCTATCAGGTCGTCAAAGTGCTGGATGAAGGGCAAGGCATTACGGCGGATGAGTTACCGCGTCTGTTTGAGCGGTTTTACCAGGGGCACGGCGATCGACAGGCAAAAGGCTCTGGGCTAGGGTTATACCTAACTCGCCAAATTATTGAAGCGCATCATGGTACGCTCTGGGCAGCGAACCGATCGCCGCAGGGTGCCCTGTTTGGCTTTCGTCTGCCGATCGCCGCGATGCCCAATACATCCCACCCATCCGTTAAAAGTGCTGAGATTTAGGGTATGAGTTAAGAGAGGCCATGCAGTACTGAGAATCGATCCCTTTTCATGAAACCTCCCATAAAAATTCTCATTGCTGAGGATGATGAACTCTTTCGACTGGGACTGCGGATGCGCTTGCAGCAAGAAGCCGATCTGGAGGTGGTTGCTGAAGCCGAGGATGGCGAGACTGCCGTTGACCAGACAAAATGTCAATCGCTGGACTTAGTGCTGCTAGATGTGGGTTTACCAGGCATTGGGGGGATCGAAGCATGCCGCCAAATTAAGCAGCAGCAACCAACGTTACCCGTTCTAGTGCTCACATCGCGGTCTGAAAAAAACTTGATTTCTCGCTTAATTGCGGCTGGTGCTCAGGGCTACTGCTTAAAGGGGATTGCGGCTGAGGCGTTGATTTTGGCGCTGCGATCGGTTGCCGCTGGTGCATCCTGGTGGGACTCAACCGCTACGGCTGAAATTCAGGCTGCCTTTCAAGAGACTGCATCTCTTCCCGCGTCTGAACCAATGCCGCCTCGATCGATCGAAAATCCCCTCACCCCACGTGAGCAAGAAATCTTAGCCCTTGTCGCTGCTGGCAAATCCAATCAAGAGATTGCCGATCTTCTCTACATCACGTCCGGTACTGTACGGGTTCATGTCCACGCAATCCTACACAAGCTGGATGTCCGCGATCGTACTCAAGCCGCGATCGTCGCTTTGCAAAACCGTTTAATTTCAAGGGAGTAGGGAGTAGGGAATCGGGCAGAGAGCAAGGGGGCAGAGGGGGTAGGGGAGTAGAGGGGGCGGGGGGACAGGGGAGCAGAGGGGGCAATTCAAAACTTATAGGATTTGCGAATTTGCCTCCCAATCCACAATGCTGGGGGCTTTAATTGGCTCGGTTCCCCCAGAATTGGGGGCTAGGGGGCGAAAGATGACCGCTCTTGCGTAAGTCCTATTTATTTGTGTTCCTTAGGGAAGCAAACTACATCCTTTAGTCTTTCACCCCTCACCCCTCATCTTTTCCCTTCCAGGTGCCATGAAAACCAGGTGGCACTACGTGAGGGAGAGCGAGTTTGCAGACAGGTTCCTCATCCAGACGATCGTGATCAAATATCCAGGCTTCGCTGCGATCGGTGTTGCCGTCATAGACAACGGTTAAAACCCAGCCACGATCGACCGTTTCAGCATCAGGGGCATAAATCGGTTCGCTGGCATAGCGGTTAGTGCCGCAATCGGCTTCGGTAAGCGTGGCGGTTTGGTAGTCGAAACGGGCGATCGTGCTAAACAGTTCGCGCTGCAGATCCGCACCTGGACGATGCAGTGACAGGTAGGTGTAGCGGGATGGTTCACCAACTTGTTGAGGCTGCACGGTGGGAAATTCACAACTGCGATCGACCACCTGACTCGACTCCAACACCTTGCCCGTTTGAGGATCTAAGCGCAGTTGCCAGAGGGTGCCTTTTGCCAGCGTTTCCGTATGCCCGGTTGCCACTTCTTTGAGAAATTGGTTGGTCTGGAAGTCTGGGTAGCGCACAAGGTCAAAGACGATCGAGCCATCCGCCAGTTCGCCCCCATTACCAAAGTGCCACTGATACCAGGGTTCCGCTCCGCTGCGGCTGACGACTTCAAGCGTGGTGCGATCAACCACAACGATTTCCGTCCCCTTCTCTGGTTGCCACGAAAGAGCCTCGCTGTAACTCTTGAGCATTGCCAACACCGGCAGGGCATTCAACCGCACAGGCGACACGCAAAAGATGAGGTACTGACCTGCCATCACGCAGTCATGAATGATAGGTAAGCCTTGCAGCGGGATTTTGTTGTGCTGCCGTACTTTGCCACTGGCATCGCTACGGTAGAGATTCAGCGTGCCATGTTGCCCAAAGCTAAGCCCAAAGTTGAAAATATCGCCCGTCTTTGGGTCGCGTTTGGGATGCGCTGAATAGGTGGCACCATCCAGGCCACCGAGATCATCCAGCCCTAATGTGTCGAGCGTGTCCAGTGTCAACGCATGGGGTAAACCACCTTCCCACAGCGCCAACAACTTATTGGGCAGCGCGATCACAGACGTATTGGCAACGTTTTTCAGTCCTTTATTAAATCGCTCCCACCAGTAACCGGGCGGCAGCATTGCATAGCCACTGTACAAAAACTTGTTTGCTCGCGTTTCTGCTTGATAACCGTCTGTTTGCACATAGCGATAGACCCCTGTTGCGCCTGCATCGGTAAAATGAAGCCCCAGAATGCCACCATCGCCATCAAACCAGTGCCCCACTCGTTGTCCGCCCCGCTCTAGTAGCGCAGGCCCATTGCGATAAAGAGAACCGCGCAAGCCTAAAGGCACGGCACCCGCTAAAACAGTGAGCGGCACGGGACCAAATTCTATTGCAGGTTGCAGCACTGCCTTTGACCAAGCAGCAGTTTGAGTTGGTTTAGCGATCGTTATCATTGCTAAGCTCCGTATATCTAATGTTGGTAGATCTTGTCTTACTTGACAGTTTCTGTTGATTATTTGGCGATCGCAGGTAAGTCGATCACCCTGGTAATCCTTCTGTCATTCATCGCAATGCTTTTGTATCAACTCACACTCCTTTTGTATCGAGTTACATTGCTTTTGCATTGAGTCACAATCCTTTTGCATCGAGTCACAATCCTTCTGCATCGTCTGACATTGCCATCGCGATTGCCCACAGTCCTTCAACCGTAAGCTAACGTGAGTTCGGGTTAGCTGTCAGACACTCAACTCCTGACTCCTGTCTTCTACCTCCTGACTCCTGATTCCTGACTCCCCTTCACGCCACTACATTTCTTTGCGCCAATTGAGCATTCGTCGTGAGATAACCATCCTCCATCTGCACAATGCGATCAGCAATGTCGAGAATGCGATTGTCGTGCGTCACCAGCAAAATTGTGCAGCCCTGCTCTCTGGCAAGCCGCTGCATCAATTCCACCACATCGCGCCCCGATTGTTTATCCAGTGCAGCGGTTGGTTCATCTGCCAGCACCAGCTTGGGATGACTGACCAACGCACGCGCGATCGCCACTCGCTGCTTTTGCCCACCGGAGAGATATTCGGGGTAATAGGTCGATCGTTCCTCTAGCCCCACCGCTGCCAGCATTGCCTCAGTTCTCGCATTCGCATTCGCCGTTGATAAGTCGTGCAGTTCCAACGACATCAGCACATTTTGTTTGGCGGTCAGAGACTTCAGTAAGTTATGCGCCTGAAAGATATAGCCAATGTTGCTCCGTAGCGCCACCATTTGCGCCTTCTTCGCGCCGCAAAGCTCCTGCCCCAACACCTGCAAACTGCCGCTTTGAGTCGATCGCAAACTGCCAATCAACGATAGCAACGTCGTCTTACCCGACCCCGACGGCCCCGTCATAATGACAATTTCGCCCGCCTGAATCTCTAAATTGATGTCGAACAACACCTGCTTTTGCAGTCGTCCCTGACCGTAATAGTGATTCAGAGCTTGAATTGAAACAACCGACTCAGCCTTATTGAGAGATTGCATGGAACACTTCTCCTGACTCCTGACTCCTGATACCAATTTGAATTGAAAATGCGACACATCCTGTAGGGGCAAGGCATTGCCTTGCCCCTACCCAGCGATTGATCTGTAGCCGTCATTCTTTTAATCGGTATGACTCCTCGTCTCTAAAAAATATCCGCTGGATCAGCCGATCGCAGCTTCCGCGTCGCGATCGCCCCCGACAGCAAACACATGCCGATCGTCAGCAGGAAAACGGTAGTGATGCGAGAGACCGTCATAAACAAAGGCAGGTTCGTCGCGCCTCTGGTCATGGCATACAGCCCGGTAGAAATCGCGGCTCCAGGCATAAAGCCCAGTACCGCTAGAATTAGCGCCTCTTGAAACACCACTATGAGCAAGTAGCGATCGCCATACCCGATCGCCTTGAGCGTGGCGTATTCTGCCAGATGCTCTGCTACATCGCTCGACAGAATTTGATAGACAATCACCGCGCCGACAATAAAGCCAATCACTGTGCCCAGGCTGAAGATAAAGCCGATCGGCGTATTGTTTTGCCAATAGGCTTTTTCCAGTTCGGCAAACTCCGCCAGCGTCATCACTCGCACATCATTCGGCAAACTTGCCTGGAGGACTTGCTGCATCTGCGCTGGATCAACGCCCGGTGCTAGTGTAATCAACCCCGCGCTGACTTCTGACTGCTTGCGATCGGGAAACAGACGCAGAAAGTTTTGATCGCTGGTAATCACATTGCCATCGGCTGCAAACGATGCTCCTACTAGAAACAAGCCTGCCACCTTGATTTTGCGGCTTCGCACTTCAGTGGGCACGACTTTGCCTGACTCCAGCGCCGCGATCATGCTGGTATAATTTCCCCGCGAACCCTGGTCAAACAACGCCATTTCGGGCATTTTGAGCTTGTCCAGGTTGCGATCGACCCCTGGCAGATTAAACACCGACTTTTCAGGATTGAAGCCCAAGAACAAAATGCCTTCATTGTGGCGTGTATCCGGGTTCTTCCATTCCCGCGAATCGGCGTACAGCGCCTCAACCGACTGCACCCCAGCAAAACTTCTTGCTTGATAGAGCCGTCGTCGCGGAAAGTTCGTCATGCTCACAATGTTGCGTGCCAGCGGACTGACCAACACCAGATCGGCTCGCAAACTGCGGTGCACCTGTGTATTGCTGTCATAGAGAGCTGTCCGAAAGCCCAACTGCATAAACATCAGCATGTCAGCAAACGCAATGCCAGCCATTGCGACGAGGAGACGGTTGCGATCGCGGCTTACTTGCAGCCATGCGAGGGGAATTTTGCGTTTCATTACATGTGTAGGATGGGGAGGCAATGAGGGCAAGGGGGAGTAAGGGGAGCAGAGGCGGCAGCAGGAGAGGCGTTTTCATTGATTCTGGCCCCTCTCACTTCTCACCTCACCTTTCACTTTCAGCCTTTAGCGATCTGCACCGTGACTTCGAGGTTAGTGAGACCAGCGACTTTACGGCTTCCGAGTTTGTCCAACCGAATTTTGACTTCCACAATGCGCGCATCGGCATCAGCGGTTGGGTTCGTGTCCAGCACGCCTTTCTTCTGGATTTGCAGCCCAATTTCATCGACCGTACCGCGCACTTCACCGCTAAACGCGCTGCTAGTGATGGTGGCAGATTGACCCCTGCGAACGGCTTGAATGTCGCTTTCGTAGATTTCAGCCACGACATACATCTGGTCAGTTTGCCCCAGTTCTGCAATGCCCTGGTCGCCCACAATTTCGCCTGACCAGGTATGAATTTTGAGCATTTGCCCATCACGGGGCGATCGCACCAATGCCAGAGCCAGATCTGCCTGTGCCTGCTTGACGGCGGTTTGTGCGCTTACCACCTCCGCTTCTGCGGCAGAAACATCGACCGGACGCACCTCCGCCACGCTGTTCAAGGTATTTTTGGCCTGTTGCAGTTGCGCTCTAGTCGTATCTGCTACCAATTGCTTGCTGTCTCGTGACGAAGCAGAAATTGCGCCCTGCTCGTAAAGTCTCTGGTAGCGCTGGGCTTCAAGCTGGGCGTTGTTTAACTCTGCTTGCAGCCGTGCGATCGCGGCGGCCTGTGCGCCAATTTCACCCGTTTTTGCCCCTGCTTTTACCTGGGCCACCTTCGTGAGCGCAATCTGCACATCCTGTTTGGCTTTTTCCAACGCGGCTTGCAGACGATCGTGGGAATCCAGCACCGCAATGACCTGTCCCGCTTGCACCCGATCGCCTCGCCTCACCAGCAGTTGCTCCACCCGGCTACCCTGACTCGATGCTGCTAGGCGAATGACTTCGCCCTGGGGTTCCAATCGACCCAAAGCCGTTACGCTGGTGGCCCCTGCATTGACTGGCAAAGCCTGAGCCACTCTTGGAGGAGCCACTGCCAGCCGCGAAAAACCGTAGAACAGACAGGCGGCCGCGATCGTCCCTCCAATTGCCGCTACGATGAGCATTCGTCGATTCGTTACTTTAGAAAGTGGCTGACCAACCCCGCTCGTTTTAGGTGTCGCTGTTTGCATAGGAGAATACCTCTAGATTTCGAGCAACCCGCAAAGCCGCATTCAAGGCGATGAGTGCTTATGCAATAAATTGCATTAAATGATAGTCTATATTCAACTATTTGCATATGTCAATCAGTGCATATGCAAATAGTTGAATTAATTTATGTCTGAGCCGATTAAGTATTTGAGCCAATTAAGGAACGAACCGATGGCACTTACCCACGCAATTTTGGCACTTCTCGTCAACTGCCCTCAAAGCGGGTACGACCTCACCAAAAACTTTGAGGAGTCTGTAGGCTGCTTCTGGAAAGCCACTCACCAGCAGATCTACCGTGAACTTGCCAAACTTGAAGCGCAGGGATGGGTACAGCCCACCACCGTCTTACAGGAAGGTCGTCCTGATAAGAAGGTCTACGGCATCACAGAGCTTGGGCAGCAAAAGCTTGCCACCTGGGTTGCGGCTCCCTGCGACACAATGGCGATTAAAGAAGAACTGCTAGTCAAAGTGTTTGTCGGTGCTCTAGTGTCAACGCCTGTCATTCAGCAGCAGCTTCTCCAGCATCGTCAAATTCATACCCATCAGCTTGCTCACTATCGTCAAATCGAAGCTGTGGAGTTTCAGAACTTCCATGCCCTCACGCTGGAAAGTAAACTGCAATATCTGGTGCTGCGTCGGGGCATTCGTTACGAAACCGATTGGATCGGTTGGTGTGATGAAGCGCTGGCCTTGCTGCATGAGGAGACAGAAGGAAAGGAGAAATGATGCCGCAAGTGCCGCGATCGCAGAAGAGCAGTAATGGCATCCACTACTCTGTCCACTGACCCATGCACCCTTCGATGGCGCTTTTTGTTGCAATCACAAAATAATCATAACAAGCAATCATAGCCCGGTCTGCTAATATATTTAGGTTGTTCAGGTTAATAGCATCGTTGAGTCAGTCCATAGACCTACCCAAGGTAGACGATTTTTTACAAGAACTGGCAACCATTCAGCAAACAGGCTCCAAGCGCATCGCGTTGCTGGGCTCACGCCACGTTCCCATCACCCATCAGAACTTGATCGAAATGATGAGCTATGCCCTGGTCTTAGAGGGTAATCGCTTGATCACGTCTGGTGCCACAGGAACCAACCAGGCAGCCATTCGCGGTGCAATGCGGGCAGATCCGACACTGCTAACCGTGATTCTGCCTCAAAGTATGGAGCGACAGCCGCGAGAATCGCGCGATCAGCTAGAGCAGGTTATGCATTTGGTTGAAAACCCTAGCAACGACACGTTATCCCTAGCTGAAGCTAGCGCGCTCTGTAATGCTGAGATCATTTCGCGCTGTCAGCAGTTAATTTGCTTTGCCTTTCATGACAGCCAAACGTTGCTCACAACCTGCCGCGAAGCTGAAGATCAACGCAAAATCGTAACACTATTCTACTTTGACTAAGAGGATGTCTGAGAAGTGTCAGAGACGCTGCCTTCGCCCCCTCAATCCCCCAGAATTGGGGGATTTCCACCTCAGAACCCCTCAAATTTGGGGGGTAAGGGGGGCGGTTCGGGTAGGCATTCATACCTTTTAAGACATCCAATTTAATCACTCCGTAGGCTCGGGTAGGATGTGTTAGCGCAGCATAACGCATCACTTTTAGGGATGAAGATCAACGCAAAATCGTAACACTCTTTTATTTTGATTAGTTAAGTCAACTTTGATTAGTTGAGCCAAATGGTTGTTCAACTAATCACGTTTCAGCGCAAACTTCACATCAGACAGCACTTCTGATGCGTGTGTAAAAAAGCGCATCCAGATCGAACGGCCCAGATGCGCTTTTTCACTGCAACAAACGCAAAGTTCAATCAGTCATTCGATCGGATTGCCACCTGAAGCCAACTTAACGAGTCAGTAGGTTAATTGCAGCCCCAGCAGCGGCACCTGTCAGCGCATTGTTCACGGCATGATGCCGACCTGTAACGGTGCCAGTCAGAACAGACGCACCGGCACCAACAGCCGCGTCGCGCGGTAAATCACGATGCCCAGGGTGCTTACCAAACGCGCTATTAGCACCACTGACAGCCGCACCAGCCGCCGCGCCATTAATCGCGCCGCGCGCCGCCGATCTATGAGTGATGGCACCCGTAACAACGCCAGCAGCGGCACCAATGCCTACATCTCTCAACAGACGGTCATCGGCGGCAGCAGGACTAGCCGGAAGAAGCGCCGTACCGGCCAACGTTGTAGCGAGCAGACCTGGCAAGAATGCACGGTTCAAAGCGTGATTGATCATAGTACCTCCTTAACGATGGGGTAGAGAACGATGGTTTAACGCCTGAACGTTTCAATACATTCAGTGTAAAGAGCGTGGGCGAGTTTGCCCTATCTCTTAAGAATGATTAGCACGCTAAGGATTTTGTTGAGATCTGCGATCGCCATCACAGCGACATTCATCGATCATCGGCGCAACAAAATTTCCAGCGATCGCACGGTTGTCGTTGCCTGATTAACCATAAGCAGACGTAGATGAAATGGGTCTGCTTTCACTGGCAGCTTGTCGTTGTGGCATGCTAAAGCTGGGACAAAACCTTGTGGAAATGTCTTGTAGCGTTTCTCGATCCATCAGCCACAGTTGCATCTAAGACGGGTATCAGGTTTAGGATATGGAGTGTGGTAAAGGCAAAGAAAACTGGTTATAACTGTTGCTGAACTTGAACTGTTGCTGAACTTGTTGATCAATCGTCGCCAAAAAGCTGCTGTGAAAGGATTATCTGAAAAAGTTGTTGCTGGTGGGTTCACTTTGGCACTGCTGTTACTAGGCGGTGTTGGCGTTGAGTCCTATCTCAGTGTCAACAAACTGACCGAGAGTCAGCGATTGATTAACCACACGCACCATGTTTTAAACACCCTCAACCAAATTTCCAACAGCTTAGAAAATGCCGATCGCGGGCGACGGGCCTACTTTGCCGCAAAGGGTGAAGACGAATTGACCACCTGGCGTGCAGGCGTACAAACAACGAAACAAGCGATCGCCGATACCAGGCAACTCACAGCCGATAACCCAAAGCAGCAGCAGCGCTTAAACGAAGTCGAGCCACTCATCACCGAACGGTTAGCGTTGTTTCAGCGCTTCATCACACTGGTGCGCCAAAACAAGCTGGGACTGGTCGAACAGAATGCCATCCTTAAACAGAACCTCTTCTTGCAGCAGCAAATCCAACTAAAGCTGCAAGTGATGAAACAAACTGAACAAACGCTGTTTCAACAACGATCAGATGACATCGATCGCGTCGTGGCGCAGGCGATCATTGTGGCTGGCATCGGCTACGGCGCAAGCTTTTGCTTGCTAACCAGCATCTTTTTTCTACTTCAAAGAGAAATCCGCTCCCGTAAAGCGGCCGAAGTTGCGCTGCAGAAGCATGCCGAAGACGTTTACGACCTGTATAATCATGCACCCTGCGGCTATCACTCACTGGATGACACAGGCACCATTATTCGCATCAACGATACAGAGCTAGCGTGGCTAGGATATACCCGCGATGAGATCATTGGCAAGAAGGCGTTTAGCGAACTGACGACCGCTCAAAGTGCTTTAGTGTCTCAGGAAAAGTTTCCTCTTTTCAAAGAGCAGGGCTGGATCAATGATGTCGAATTTGAACTCGTTTGCAAAGATGGCACCATTTTGCCTGTCAGTCTGAGCGCAACAGCCATTAAAGATGCGGCGGGCAATTTTGTGATGAGCCGCTCGACGCTGTTTAATATCAGCGACCGGAAACGCAGCGAAGCCGAACGCAAGCAAACCCAAATCGCGCTGCAACAGGCAAACGAACAATTAGAAGCCAGAGTGCAGGCACGCACAGTCGAACTGTCCCAGGTAAATGCATTACTTCGTAGTGAACTGATCGAGCGCAAACAGGCGGAGCAGGCCTTATTAGAAAGCGAAAAGCAACTTCGCCTGATTACCGATGCCTTACCCGTACTCATCTCCTACGTTGATGCAGAACAGCGCTACCGCTTCAACAATCAAGCGTATGAGCAATGGTTTGGCTACGAGTGGGCAATGCTTCAGGGCCAGTACCTCAAGGATGTTTTAGGGGAAACGGCTTACCAGGCAATTAAACCCCACGTTGAGGCCGCGCTATCAGGGCAGCAAGTCAACTACGAAAGCTATGTGCCTTACAAAGAGGGTGGCAAGCGTTGGGTGAGTGCTGTTTACATTCCCGATTTTGGCGAAGGAACTGTAAAGGGTTATTTTGCGCTTATCAGTGACATTACTGATCGCAAACAAGCCGAAGCCGCACTACGTGATAGTGAGCAGCGCTTGAGCTTGGCCGTCGAAGGTTCAGGCATGGCGACGTGGGATATTGATTTAGCAACAGGGAAGGCGCTCTGGTCAACCCAACACTTCAAGCTGCTGGGGTATGAACCCGTGCCCAGTGGCGAGGCCACATTAGATATGTGGCGCAGTTGCGCGCATCCCGATGATCTAGAGTGGGTGTCGCTGGCAGCAGAACGAGCAATCCAAGACCGATCGCTCTATCGTTCCGAGCATCGCATTATTCGCGCTGATAACGGGCAGATCGTCTGGCTAGCAGCGTTTGGTCGGGCACTCTACAACGAGGCAGGACAGGCAGTTCGCTTTCTAGGCATCATTCTTAATATTACCGATCGCAAGCAGACAGAATTAGCTCTCCAGCAGGCTAAGGAAGGGCTAGAACTACAGGTGCAGGAGCGCACAACCGCGCTCAGACAAACGAATGACGACTTGCGACGATCAAATCAAGAGCTAGAACAGTTTGCCTATGTTGCTTCTCACGATTTACAAGAACCGTTGCGTGCCGTTATGGGCTACACCCAACTGCTAACTCAAGACTACCGCGATCGCTTAGACGAAACAGCCCTAAGCTACGGAACCTACATCGTTGAAGGCGCAGCGCGGATGCAGCAATTGATTCAGGATCTATTGCACTACTCGCGGGCAGGCACTCGTGACCTTGTTTTTGAACCCACAGATGGCAATGCAGTCTTAGAGCAAGTGCTCAACACCTTACACATTGCGATCGCTGAAAGCAACGCTACCATCACTTATGATCCTCTACCAACCGTACTTGCCGATAGAAGCCAATTAGCGCAACTCTTTCAAAACCTCATTGGCAACGCCATTAAATTCTGCCGCGAAGGGTCGCCTCAGGTACACATCAGCGCGAGGAGAGAGGAGAGAGGAGAGAGGAGAGAGGAGTCTGAGGAAGCAGGGGAAGAAATGCAAGATCTAGAACTCAAAACTCAAAACTCAAAACTCAAAACTCTCCTTGACATCCCATCCCTATTACCCGATACTCTCAACCCCGCATGGCTTTTCTCCGTCCGCGATCAGGGCATTGGCATCAAGCCGCGCTATCTAGAGCGTATTTTTGAAATCTTCAAACGGCTCCACACGCGTACTGAGTTCCCAGGGACAGGGATTGGGTTAGCCATCTGTAAAAAGATTGTCGATCGACATGGTGGGCAGATCTGGGCAATATCAGAATTGGGGAACGGCACCACTTTTTACTTTACAATTCCTTCTGCTGACGATTCAGACCCATGACCTTACAAACCTTAGACTCGATCGAGATTTTGCTGGTGGAAGATTCTCCCAGTGATGCTCATCTCACGATTAAAAGCTTTGAGCAAGCAAAAATTGCCAATACCCTGCATTGGGTTGAAGATGGCGAAACGGCAATGAATTATTTACGGCAGCAGGGCGATTATGCCCATGCGCTGCGTCCTGACCTGATTGTGCTGGATCTAAATTTGCCAGGGATGGATGGTCGTGAAGTGTTGGCAGAACTCAAAGCCGATGATGACCTCAAACGCATTCCGGTTGTGGTTCTCACCACTTCAAGCAGTGAGGAAGACATCCTGCGATCGTATAACCTGAACGCCAACTGCTACGTCACAAAACCGTTTGATGTACGGCAATTTATGCAAGTAGTGCAGCTAATCGGAGATTTTTGGCTGGCAGCCGTCAAATTACCGCGAGACTAGCCCGAAAGACGCTCTGAAGCAGAACTAAGATGGCCGTGAATTTACGGATGTCGCGTTAGCGTTATCAGGGCATCTTGAGGAAGCATGTCTAATGTCACACTGAGTAGGTCTCCGTCAATTTCTTGGTCTCTGCGGTAAGGCGGGGTGTTATGAATGAAATACCAAAGCATGTGTTGTTGGTAGAGGATAGTCCTACCGACGCTGCTTTATTACGCCGATCTTTTCTACACTTAGAACAAACGAATCATCAATCAAAGTGGCAGTTGACGCACGTTGAGCGGCTAAGCAGCGCGATCGAAGCGTGCTCTACTCAACCCATTGATATCGTCTTGCTGGATCTCCGCCTACCTGATTCAGACGAGGAGGAGACGCTACTAGAATTTCGTGTCAGCGTGCCCGATATCCCAGTTGTCGTGCTAACCATGATGGACGATGAAGCGCTGGCAATGCAGGCAATGGCAGGTGGAGCGCAAGATTATCTCGTGAAGGGTCAAATTACGCTGTCTCTCTTGGGGCGATCGCTGCGCTATGCCATTGAACGAGGAAATATTCTCAAGCGGCTTAAAACCAGCGAACAGAGCATGCTAAGAGCGCTAGAACAAGAGCAGGAACTGAATCTGCTGAAGTCAAGCTTCATTTCAATGGCATCGCATGAGTTTCGTACACCCATGACGATGATTCGCACGGCGGTAGAGCTGCTGCAAAACTTTCACCATGAATTAACCGAGACAAAACGGCAGGAGTATTTCGATCGCATCAAAACCGCCATTAAGCAAGTTATGCAATTGCTTGATGAAGTCTTATTACTGGGCAGCACCGAGACTGGATTGCATTACAAGCCAGAGTCAGTTGACTTAGTTGAGTTCTGCACTGAACTTACCGAAGAATTGCAGTTTAGCAATAGCGACAGTCATACAATCAAGTTTGACTGCCAGGGAAGCTGTTCACCCGCTGTAATGGATGCTGCATTACTAAGGCATATTTTTACTAATTTGCTTTCCAACGCCTTGAAGTACTCACCCCAAGGTGGTGAAGTCCAGTTCACACTCTGCTATCAGAATGCGAAAGCAAGGTTTTATATTCAAGATCAGGGCATTGGGATTCCTACCAAAGATCAACCTCACCTTTTTGAGACGTTTTATCGCTGTGCCAACGTCGGCAAAATTCAAGGCACTGGCTTGGGATTGGCGATCGTCAAAAAATGCGTCGAGCTACATCAGGGGCAAATTCAAGTTTGCAGCGAAGATGGTAAAGGCACAACCTTTACCGTCACGCTGCCCTTACAACCCGGATCGCGCGTTCTGCTTAAATAGACGGTTGGCGTTGAGAAGGAAGCAGGCGCGATCGAAACAACAGTTAATATGTCCTGCTAAAATCGCAACCCTACACCTGCTTGAAGTGATGCAGCTGTATTGCCCCCTTTGCGATAAGCGTCAAAGGCAATAACGGCATTTCCAAAAATCACCGCCTGACTGTTTGGTAAAACATAATCAATGCCTGGTTGAATCGCAAAGCCAGTTTTATTCCCCAATGGTGTCGTGCGATCGTCGTCCAGAGGCACGGCTGCGCCCACACCGAGATACACATCAGTGCGCCAGTTGATTGGGAGGTCATAAGAAATGGTAGGAACCAGCGTGGTGCGTTTACCAATCAATGCCTGTGCTCTAACCGAGACAGGCAGCTTGAGAAACTTATAGCGAGCCGCAATCACCCCTGACGTCCGCTCAGGCTCTCCTGGCTCACCGTGAGTCAAGCCAACAGCTACCCCAGCACCCACATAGCTTCCGTAGGCAGCCTGTGCCGTCGCAGACGATTGGACAGTCAATAGCATACCAACGGCAAGGGCAGCGCCACCCAAAAACATAGAGCCGCTCTGCCAGAGTTGTGTTGTCTGCCGACTGGAAACGGCGCGCTTGAGATGGTTCATGTAGTTACTCCTTAACACCCACTCAGCAAGGGCTTAGTTCAATGCTTAAATTTAGCCCAATTCTTGAAGATTGAAACACTTATTTAGGCAGTCACGGGATCAAGATTGCGTTTAGGATCAAGGACAATCACTCATGTTTTTAACGTTGGCTACTCTCGGTCAGCACAGCACAGCAAAAGAGGTGCTTGAATCTTCGCGATCGCCTATACTCAGCGTCACTGATGCCTGCGAGTAGAGCTGCAAAAGCTTTTCCTGATTACCCAACTTACTTTATTTGTTAGCGTGTCTGTATGTCAGAGCTTCTTCCTTCCGCCGATCGCTACAACCAATTGCTAGACCAGATTGTGCAAATGACCCTGAAGGGCAATATTCGCTCGAAGGAACAGGTCTATCAGTTGCTCGTTGAAGGGGTTATCCCTGGCACGGGTGAATTGTTTGAGCGCAGTCTGCAAACGCAGGTTGAAAGCGTTCAAGTGCAGGTTGCGACAGAAACCGATGAGCTGAAACAGGCAAAAGCATCCCGTCGCCGTCGAGCACTTCAAACGATTCAAGGCGAGTGGGAACGCTGGCAACAGCAGAACCAGGCAACCGAAGCGATCGCCAGTGTGATCCAATCCGTGATTGCAGCGGATGCAGCACAACGACTGACGGAGTTTTTGCGCGCGATCGATCCCAACCAGCCCCAGTGCTTAAGCAGCACGCAACTCAAACAACTTGCCACTGCACTTCAACAGCAGGGCGACGTGAGCGATACCGACACCCAGCAAGAGCTGTACCAGTTAGCCGCAGGCATTCGTCAAGGACTTGAGTCATGGGACAGAGTGCAAAGCCACCTTGTCAGTTGGATCTACGATCAGGGTCAGGCCCTTGGGTTTGCAGGTACGCCTGGACAGAGCAGTCCCTGGGCCGTGTGGTCAAAGCAGCTAACCAATCCTTTACTCATTCAGTTGTTTCGGGCACTGTCGCTGAATGAGTCTGTCAGTGAGTTTGCCGCTCGTCTTGCTAACTTAGACACGCGTACCTGGATTGAATTAGTCATTCTCTTACAGTACCTACAGCAAGGACTTATCGCCTGGTTCGATCGGCTGGTGTACGATGCGAAAGTCGGTGCAAAGCTATCGATTTCTACGTTTCTAGCTTTCTCAATCATCTGGTCTCAACTGGCGCGAGGGTTTGCTCAGGCAACGGCATTGAACTCACTCCATCGCACCCAACTTTCAGAGGGGGCATTTCAAGTGACTCTGCAAATTTTGCGATCGTTTGCTCAGCGCCCATATTTTCCCCTTTATGGCGGCGTTTTTGCTTCGTTTCCAGGGAGCCAACTGCGGAGCATCGTGAACTACCTGAATGAACCACTGAAGCGTGTTGAAGGTACCCAGGAAAAAGCACGCATCTTAACGTTGATTGGCTCCTCAGAACGGGCACAAGGATTGCTCGATCGAGCCAAAGAATTTCACGATATTGCCAGAGAGATTGCAGCCGAAGCAGGCGATCGTCCCTGTGAGATTGCCAACCTCAACCATCTCAGCCGGACTTGTGTGGCTCAGAAACGCTACAGCGAAGCCATTAATTACAGCCAAAGAGCGCTGATTTTGAGCCGTCAGTCGGGCGATCGCTTGGGGGAGGCCAATGCTCTGGTAAACCTGGGCTACAGCGAAGTGCTGCAAGCGCAACAGGTGGAGCAAGCCGAACCAGAAGTCTACGAAACGGCCATTAACTACTTACAGCAAGGCTTGAAGCTGGCGGAACAGTTGGGCGATCGTCAAAGCCAAGCATTCGCCTTTAACAGCCTGGGCATTGCGCATGTCGTGTTAGAGCAACCCAAAGCCGCGGTCGAGCATTTATTAGAGGGACTCAAAGCCGCTCAGGTTTCGGGGGATTTATACTTGCAAGGGCAGAACCTCGCGTACTTAGCAGAAGCCTACTACCGCTTACAAGATAGTAACAGAGCCATCTACACAGGTTGCCTGGGTATGTACTTCCTCGAAAGCATCGCCTCGCGTGAGTGGCGGCAACCCGCAGGACTGTTGACCATTCTCAAAGGACAGCTTGGTGAGACATTCGCGACGATCTTAGCCCAGCTTCGCCCTGAACTGATTCCGACGATTGGCGTTGACGGCTATGATCATCTGCCCGTTTTGCTTGAGCAGTATCGGCAGCTTGAATAGGGAGTGCCATCTCACACGTGCCACTCCACAAACAGGTACATTTGCTGATTGATTACTTTTGTCACTTGTAATACTGAATATATTCATGTGTTTCAGGTGTTGGTGGAGATGAGTCAAATGAACGCCTTTCAACGCTGGTTAGTGATTCCAATGGCAACTGCGATCGCCTGGGGAACCGCTTCAACCGCTCTCAGTCAGTCCGTTGCGATCACGCCCAACTCACAAACGATTCAACTGAGTGGAACATCCGGTGGCAGCAAGCGCGATGCCAAAGGGTGCGCTGGCTCCATTGCTGCGACTCCCAACCACGTCATTCAGATTACGGACGATGCCAACTTGCAATTTACAGTGCAATCCTCTGGTGAGCCCACTCTGCTGATCCGCAGCGGTTCTGGGCAAGATTTTTGTGTGCCAGCCGATGAGTACTCGAATGGCAAAATTACAATTCCCGGACGGTGGAGCAAAGGTACCTACTCGGTGTACGTGGGCGATCGGGCCAAAGGTCAACATCCCTATACACTTTCTGTTTCTCGCAGCTAGAGTGCGAGAAACAGAAAGTGTTGGCATGCTATTAGTGGTTTAAAGACAATCAGCAAAGAGGGGGACGCTGCATGCAGCGTCCCCCTCTTTAATTTTATGCAGAATACTTCTTAAATACGATCTTCACCCCTGACATAAGCGCCCTTGGTAGGCTAGTCATCAAACGTCTGGGCGGACACCTCGACGGCACTGACATCGATCGTTCCAGGCGGAGTAAAACGGCTAAAGTGTCCGTTCTCAACCTTCAACGGCTCACTACAGCTAGGGCAGACAAACTCTGTCTGGTTCAGGCTGAAAAATTCATGGTGACATACAGGACAATCTGACTGAATGAGATTACGTTTTAACCACCAACGAAACCCAAAAAAGGCGATCACAGGTGTAATGATAATCAAACCAACCAGAATCAAAAATGATTTGACCAACCAGCCAAGGCCGATCGCGCCTAATAGCCAGATGATGGCAAACGGCAACAGCCAGCGACTGACCTCAGCGAAGCCGCTTTGAAAATGCTTAAAACTATCCTGGTTCACGGCAGTCTCCTGCACAACGTCGTCTCGAATACTCCTATCCTACTGAGAAATTGCCCCGGTGCCTAAGAGAAATTCCCTACCTGTTTGGGTAGAGATCCCTACTATTTAGGACTTATGCAAACCTCGGAGGTTTCAACCAAGCATCAGATATTGTAACTAAACATAGTCGCTTAAACCTCCGAGGCTTTGGTCAGAATGCGTAAGTTCCGCGCTACAAAATAACACCCATCGAACTCTCCCATAGCAAGCTGCCATTAAGAGAACCCAACAGGTGTTGATACAAACGAGTCTCTATTAGTCCAGAAACGGATGATCTAGAACAAACCAAGCGTCAGAGACTTGTCAATAGGGAAGGCCGCGCCAATACCAAGCCAGAGCGTCACCAGTGTTCCAACCAAAAACACGGTTGTTGCAACGGGACGGCGGAACGGATTCTGAAACTTGTTTACGCTCTCGATGAAAGGAATGACAATCAAGCCCAATGGTACCGAAGCCATTGCTACTACACCCAACAGCTTGTTAGGGACAGTCCGCAAGATTTGGAACACCGGGTAAAGATACCATTCCGGCAAAATTTCTAGCGGGGTTGCAAAGGGATCAGCAGGTTCGCCAATCGTTGCCGGATCGAGCACTGCGAGACCCACGTTAAGCGCGATCGTTCCCAGAATCACCACTGGAAAGATATAGAGCAAATCGTTAGGCCATGCAGGCTCACCATAATAATTGTGACCCATACCCTTGGCAAGCTTGGCACGCAACTGAGGATCGGATAGATCCGGTTTTTTAACCGTTGCCATAGTAAAATCGCTCTCCTATTTGTTCTGAAGTCGGCAGGGGGTGCAAGCAGTGAAGTCTGAGCAAAGTAGTTTCCACTATATAAGGTCTGATCCGAAATAAGCACCTATCCCGGATCGTCGTCAGAAAACCCTTACAACGGGCCAGAAATACCTTGCTTGCGAATCATCAAAAAGTGCAGCAGCATGAAGACTGCAATCAACCAGGGCAGGACGAACGTGTGAGCGCTGTAATAACGGGTTAGAGTTGCCTGACCAACGCTAGAACCGCCCCGTAGCAAATCAGAAATGAGTACGCCAACCACTGGAATGGCTTCGGGTACGCCAGACACAATCTTGACTGCCCAATAACCAATCTGATCCCAGGGCAGTGAGTAACCTGTCACCCCAAAAGAGACCGTGATGACGGCAAGGATAACGCCTGTAACCCAGGTCAATTCACGGGGCTTTTTAAAGCCACCCGTCAAATAAACCCGGAACACATGCAGAATCATCATGAGCACCATCATGCTGGCAGACCAGCGGTGAATAGAGCGAATGAGCCAGCCAAAGCTAACTTCGTTCATGATGTACTGAACGGATTCAAACGCTTCTGCCACAGTGGGCCTGTAGTAAAAGGTCATCGCAAACCCAGTAGCGAACTGGATGAGGAAGCAAACTAACGTAATGCCGCCTAGACAGTAAAAAATGTTTACGTGGGGAGGGACGTACTTGCTAGAAATATCGTCGGCGAGTGCCTGAACCTCTAACCGCTCCTCGAACCATTGGTATGCTTTCGAGTCGGTTACCTGCTTAGTGAACATGAAGCAAGAATTCCTAAAAGATGTATTGCTGTTCCTAAAGAATGTAACACAGACACAGGCTGCTTTTCATGCGAAAAACGAATCATTATGATGGCTCGATCGTCTAGTAGCACAGGGGTCTTCTCGCGTTTGCCATCCGGCGCGACTGAGGCTGGCAATCCTTAAGGTCAGATAAAGTTTTCTAAAGCCGATGGTCTGCCTAATGGTGCGATCGCACGGTAGCTAGTAGCAGACTTTCTCTGACTGACGTTAAGATTAGTCACTATGAGCAAAAATCACTCCTGGGCTAGACGGCTTATCGCTGTTCTGTTAACGGTTTTGATCACGTTGGGTTGGGCCGTGCCGCAAGCGCAGGCACTAACGGATGAGCAAAAGCTGCTGGCAGAAGTTTGGCGATTGGTTGATCGTGCTTATGTAGACGACACGTTTAACCATCAAAACTGGTGGCTGGTGCGCCAGAAAGCGTTTAAGCAGCCGTTGGGCGATCGTGAGCAGACCTATGCAGCCATTCAACAAATGCTGACAAGTTTGGATGACCCGTTTACGCGGTTACTCAAACCTGTGCAATACCGAAGTTTACAGACCAACACCTCTGGCGAACTAACTGGCGTTGGATTGCAAATTGCGTCGGATGCCGAGACAGGCAAGTTACGCGTGATTGCACCCATTGCAGGCTCACCTGCCGATCGCGCAGGAGTCAAGCCAGCCGACACTATTGTGAAAATTGACGGAGTGCCCACAGCGACTCTGACACTTGATGAAGCAGCCGCAAGGATGCGGGGCATCATTGGTAGCCAGGTGACGCTGACGATTCAACGCGAAAGCGAGGCACCGATTGAACTGAACGTGGTGCGCGCTCGCATTGAATTGAATCCAGTCTATGCCGAATTGCGATCGCAGCCTCCTTCGGCAAACAAGGATACTCCTGCCAACGTTGGCTATATTCGCTTGAGCCAATTTAATGCGAATGCCACGGTTGAACTTGCTCACGCCATCGAACGTCTGGAAAAGCAAGGGGCAGATTCATACATTTTGGACTTGCGGAATAATCCGGGTGGGTTGCTGCAAGCAGGCATTGAGATCGCTCGTCTCTGGCTCAACAAAGGCACGATCGTCTACACCGTGAATCGACAAGGCATTCAAGGCAGTTTTGAGGCCACAGAGCAAGCTTTGACAAGCGATCCCCTGGTGGTGCTGGTCAACCAGGGCACAGCCAGCGCCAGTGAAATCCTCGCCGGAGCTTTGAAGGATAATGGTCGCGCTACGATTTTGGGCGAAAAGACCTTTGGCAAAGGCTTGATTCAATCCCTCTTCGATTTATCCGATGGGTCGGGATTGGCTGTGACAGTCGCAAAGTATGAAACGCCTGCTCACATTGATATCAATAAACTTGGCATTAAGCCAGATGTGACCGTGCCACTTGATCCCATTACAGGTGCACAAGTAGCAACACCCGACGATCGCCAGTATCAAACCGCTGTAGAGCTGTTGACTACCCATTCCATGATTGCTGGGGCTGCCTGATGCCAGGGCTGCCTGCCGAGCGCACCTATCACGACCCGCTGCATGGCGCGATCGCGCTGGATGGCAGCGATCCCACTGAAGCGTTACTCATTCGGTTAATTGATACACCTGCCTTTCAGCGGCTGCGGCGGGTACGGCAGTTGGGGCCAGCCAGCCTTACCTTTCATGGTGCTGAGAGTTCACGGTTCACGCATTCAATTGGGGTACTGGCGATCGCACGTCGAGCCTTCGATCGTTTAGCCAAATCCTATCCCCAGCTTCAGCCCTACCGTGCGGTTGTGCTTTGCGCGGCTTTACTGCATGACATTGGGCACGGGCCGTTTAGCCACACTGGAGAAGACGTTTTTGGCAGCAACCATGAGCACTGGACGGGTCGCATTTTGCAGGAGTCGCAACCCATTCGAGACGCGTTGGATGCCCTTGATCCCACGCTGCTAGGGCAAATACTTCAGGTCTACGTGAAAAAGCATCCCATCCCGCTGGTCTGGCAACTGGTATCAAGCCAATTGGACTGCGATCGCCTCGATTACCTGATGCGCGATAGCTACTTTACCGGAGCCTCCTACGGCAGAATCGATTTAGATCGGATTCTCATGGCGATGCGCTACGACCCAGTGACGCAGCAGCTTGTGGTCGCACGGAAAGGCATGACTGCTGTTGAGCATTACTTAATCGTGCGCTACTTCATGTATGCCCAGGTATACAACCATCCCAAAAACATTGCTGCCTGTTGGGTGTTGCAGCAAGCGTTTGTGCGTGCTCGTGAGTTGTTGCAGCAAGGCTGGCTAGAGGTCGATGATACCGTCAAGGCATGGCTCTCTGGAGACTGTCCACGCCTGCCCTTGCAGCAGTATCTCGCGGCGGACGATGGTGTTTTTACCTATCACCTGCAACGCTGGCAAACCAGTGACGATCCGCTTTTGGCTGATCTGTGCCGACGGTTTATCGATCGTGATTTACCCAAGGCACTGGATGTCACGCATCTCGCTCAGGAGGAGCGTCAAGCCCTGTTACAGTCTGTCTATCAACGGCTCACACCGAGCAACGCGACCTATTATGTCGGTTTGCAAGTATCTCTGAGCCGTGGCTATACCCTTTATCAGCGTGGAATCAGGTGTCAAACTACCCAGGGATTGCAGGAATTAAGCGAATTGTCTCCCCTGGTGCAAACGTTAACCACTCCTTATGAGCGAGCATGGCTGATCTACCCACGCGCGATCGAGCCTGCCCTGTCTGCGCTATTGAAAGCACCCTGAGGCGACAGAAGCGATCGCAAACGTGTGCCGTTCAGCTAACTGTCGGATGACTTCTTGAGTGTTACTCGTTACGCTTAAGCAAATATACGTCATCATTCGAGGTGTTTTAGTACGCAAAGGTTACGATGCAAAAGTTCCTGACACGTAGCAGTAAGTGTTTGCCCTTTAGAACGCGAACGTATGAGCTATAGCAGTCCTAAATCATTTGTGAGATTGAGAGGCTTTGTGAGAAAGGATTCCAGTGGAATCCTTTCTCACAATCCAAACAGGATCGCTATAGATGCCAAACCGATGTTTGATTCAAGCCTTGCTTTTTTACATTTAGAGTCCAGTGATCTGTCGTATTGTTTGCTGTAGCTGTATTGTTTGTTGTAATTGATATGACATCTATCGCATTCTTGAAGCAACTGTAAAACGAAGAGGCTTTGAAGAAGGATTCGTTCAGAAGCTTTTTCACCAGCCAAATAGGATTGCTACATTGCTGGAACCTTGGACTGAAGCAAGTTGTTGAGGATCTGGCTTGATGTAAACAAGCCCGTTTGCAGATGTTTGCTCTCTACTTCTGGTGACATGCAAATTCCGCCAGCCCACGCGATGCAGCAACAGCCTTTTACTCTAGCGTCTGATGCAACGGTGTTAGAGGCGATTCAAGGCATGAGTCAACGTCAGACTGACTGCGTGCTAGTGCTGGAGCAACAGCAATTAGTTGGTCTTTGCACCGCGCGTGACTGCCTGAAAGCGATCGCGGTAGGCATGAACCCAACGCTGACACCTGTTGCAGCCGTGATGACGCGATCGCCCATCACCCTCAACCCTTCTGACGCATCGGATATCGCCTGGCAGATGATGCAACAGCATAACGTGCAGCACCTGCCAGTTGTGCATCAGGAACGACACGTTTTAGGCGTGGTGACAGAGCATAGTTTGCTTCAAGCACTTGATCCATCTGTTTGGCGCAAGCAGTCTACCGAACTGTTACGGGGTAGGCATGTGATTGAGGCTCAACATGAGATGGATTCCTACTTCTATGACCAGCTTCGAGTCCAGGCACAACGGGAGCAAGCTTTGAATCGCGTGATTCAAGTGATTCGGAACTCACTGGACTTGAACACGATCTTTGCCACAGCTACGACAGAAATTGCTCAACTGCTTCAGGCCGATCGAGCCGACATCATTCAATATTTGGCAGAGCGCCCTGTTTGGAAGGTGGTATCAGACAGCCATTACAACCAGCAGCTTCACAATATTGCAGGAATGGAGTTTGCGGATGACCCTAATGAGCCGATCGCCCAGCTAAAGCGCCTGGAAGTGGTGCAGTTAGAAGATGTGGCCCAACATCCCGACGCTACTGTGAGCCAATATGCCCAACTCTTACCAGGTACCTGGCTACTGGTGCCACTTCATTTTGATGCTCGGCTTTGGGGGTGTCTGGCACTCATTCGAGATCAATACCGACGCTGGCAAGACTCGGAAGTGGAGCTTGCCTGTGCAGTAGTGGATCAATTAGCGATTGCTATTCAGCAATCGCAACTGTATCAGCAAGTGCGTCAACTAAATGAGACTCTGGAGATTCAGGTTCAGGAACGCACCATTCAACTTCGCAAGGCGCTCGACTACGAAGCCCTGCTGAAACGGATCACCGATCGCATGCGCGATAGTCTGGATGAGCGTCACATTCTGCAAACAACCGTGCAGGAATTAGCCGCTGAGTTGAATGTTTTGTGTTGCGATACAGGACTTTACGATCCGGTACACAACGCCATCACGATTTGCTACGAGGCGATTCGATCGGATACGTTTGAAACGGCCAAAGGGGCTGTGATTCCTATACCAGACCTAGCAGATGTGGGTCAGGAAATACTAGAGGGGCGATGGGTACAGTTTTGTGTGCTTCGTACCCCTTTAGAAGCCTTTCGCAAAGTCAGCCACCAATATGCCATTCTGAGTTGCCCTCTTATCGACGGCCAGGGCATTTTGGGGGACATGTGGCTTTTTCGACCGCGTGAGCAGTTTTTTAGCGAATCAGAAGTGCGTTTGGTGCAGCAAGTTGCAAACCAGTGCGCGATCGCCCTCCGCCAGTCACGTCTGTACCGAGAAATTCAAGCCCAGGTGAGCGGCCTGGAGCAATTGAACTACCTTAAAGATGATTTCCTCAGTTCGGTATCTCATGAACTAAGAACACCGATGGCAAATATCAAAATGGCGACTCAAATGCTGGAGATCATCTTCAAGCAGACAGGACTCTTTAACCACGAGTCAAGCCGCATTCCCCAGTACTTTAAAGTCTTGCAGGATGAGTGTCAGCGCGAAATCAATCTGATTAACGACTTGTTAGATCTTTCTCTCGTCGAATCTGGTGCGGATACCTTAACGCTAACGACTCAACCGTTACAGCACTGGATTCCGCGTGTGGTGGCTCCGTTGGTCGATCGTGCCAAAAGTCAGCAGCAACACCTTCTGATTGATGTACCGGCTGATCTGCCATTCTTGACCACTGATTTTGCCTGCTTGGAGCGCATTGTGACTGAACTTTTGCAAAATGCGCTCAAATACACACCTTCTGGTGAAACCATCCATGTGTTAGCTAAGACCACAGCGGATACAATCCAGCTTCACGTCAGCAATACGGGCACTGAGATTGCCGAGAGCGAACTCGATCGTATCTTTGACAAGTTTTACCGCATTCCCAACAGCGACCCCTGGAAGCATGGCGGTACTGGCTTAGGCTTGGCCTTAGTTAACCGATTGATCGAACACTTGGGAGCTAGCATCCACGTTGAAAGTGCCAATCAGCAAACAACCTTTATCATCACGTTTGCGACATCAGCACCAGCAGCGCCTCAACGCCCCTCGCCACAGAAGCACAGCTAACTCTCAGCACTAAAAATTAACCACAGCCTCTGCAACCTGCCGCGAGATGAACGGTAGAATGGCCTCATTCTGGCTGTGGGCCGTGCCTTCTGTAAAGATGACGAGCAGATAAGGTGCCGCATTGGGCAGCTCAATATACGCGGCATCGTGACGCACACGGCTCATCAATCCGGCCTTTGACCAAAGATGAGCTTTCAATGGCAGTCCTGCACCCAAAAAGCCTGTCACTTGATTTTCGGGGTCAGCCGCCAGATCCGCCGGATTCAGCGATCGCTTTAACAACTGCATCATGGACTGCGATCGGGTCGCTGAGATCGCAACACCCCCCACAATGCTGTGCAGCAAGCGTGCGGTAGCGGTTGTTGTTAACCTATTGCGGTTATCCATCAGCTCGCCCAAAAACGCTCGTTCCCGCCCATAGGCACCGTCGCACCACGTTTTCTGGTTCACGTTAATGGTTTCCAGTTCTGTCCAGGCGAGCGATTGAAAGTAGCGATTGACCAGATTACGCTGCTGTTTCCAGGTTTCAAAGGGAGCGGCAGGCAACTCAGGACCACTGGTGGTTCCGGTTAGAACGTCTACAACCAGGCTCGTGGCGTCGTTGCTGGAGTCCACAATCATATCTTTGACCGCCCGTTCCACTTCTGCTGAAGGCTGCGTCATCCCTTGCTCTAACCATTCGTGGATTGCCACCAGGTAAAACAATTTGACCACGCTAGCAGGATAGATACTCTCAACGCCGCGATAGCTAAAACCATGGGGAGCATATTGCCAGAATGCCTCAGCGCTTAAAGCCCCACCCGTATTCATGGGCGAAGGCGGATCGTAGACCAACCAGGTCATCGCTAACTGGTTACGGGCTAACCCTGGAAACGCCGCCCACGTAGCTTCCAGGATGCGATCGCCCACCGCTTCCAGTGGCTCATCTTTGTGGAAAAACATACTCATCTCACTTCACGCTCTCATAAAGTAGCGGTACTCATCTTCACCTGTCACCACAAAACCAAGACGTTCATACAGTGCTTTCGCGGGATTAATTTTCAACACATGCAGTGTGACAGGTACGCCTTTTTCAAAGGCTTGAGCCTGTAATTGACGCACAAGTTGAGTGCCCAACCCCTGCCGCTGATGGGTTGGCAGAATGGCGATGTATTGGAGAAGAAGCGCCTCTCCCTCGTCAACAACCGAGATAACACCGATCGCGACTCCTCCATCGCACACCACGTCATAGGGAAAGGCGTGAAAGTCTTCGTGCAATTCTTGCCTCTGGCGGACTTCATCCCAACTCCAGTTCTGCTCAACGTAGCTCCGAAAGGTTTGCCGATGGAGATCCACTAAAAAATTAAAGTCGGCTTCTGATGCAGATCGAGTTTCGATCGCCTTCATTCCTTGACTCCAGCCGCTTGTAATCGTTGGATGAAAGGCACGATCGCCTCGACAAATGCGGCAGTTGATTCATAGGGCAACACGTTGCGTCCCGGCAGCTTCACGCCTTCGCTGTGAGGTAAGTGAGCGAGATAATCTTGCAGCCGTTCGTCTGGCGTTTCTGACTTGCCTTTGCGGCTGATGCTAGACGCTTGCTCACCCATTGCGATCAAGGTTGGCTGGGCGATTGCCTTCAGTTTGCTCGTATAGTCCTGCCGCCAGAAACCTGCCAAGAACGAGAATACAGCATGACGGCTATCCAGATCAGCCGACCCTTGCCTGAGCATGGCTAGCCACTCTGCATCCACACCAGCAGCCGTGGCAAAAAGTTGCCGGGTGGAGAAAGAGTGTAGGAATTGCGATCGTCGCGCGTAGCGGTAGAAGCCATTGCCCAAAGGCGAATCGAATAGATTCCAGCTAACCCGCTGTTGCCAGGTCGGCGTTGTGTTAGCAATCAAGGTGCGGGCAGGTGGGCCACTCATCACCAGTCCTCGAATGAGATCCGGCTGTAGATGCACAAGCTCGATCGCCACAGGTAGCAATGCTCCTTGCACCACCACGACAACGGGTGTTTGAATCACCGTTTGCAAGAAATACTGAAGCTGCTTTGCCCAATCTGAGGGGTAGTAGGCGATCGACGGCATGGCGCTTTCACCACACCCCAGCAGATCAGGGTTGTAGATCGGATTTTGCTGCCCGGTGCGAGACCACTCATCGCAGAACCGTTGCCAAAAGGTACGTGATAACCCCACCCCGATCGGGTGGATGAGCAAAAGCGGTAAACCATGAGCAGAACCATTTGGGGCAAGGCGATCGTAGGCGCAGCGGTAGTTCTGCCACGTATAAAACGGCGTCGTTTCGCCCATTGGATGTGTGGTTGAAGGTTGAGCTTGCATGCCTACTAGGATGCAACATTTTGGTGCGCTTTACCGCTGCACGATAAGAACAACCGTGATCTACTGCTCTGTTTCTCCGTAAGTACTGAATTCGGAGCGAGGACAGATTAGCCAAAACTTCACATCAGCACCTTATCTTATCAAGCAGGCATCAAATCTTGCCATCAAGCGCCCTGACGCATTTGGCTCTTTCAGTAGAAAAGTTAACATCTGTCTAATACCCTTCCTTAAATCTACTGTTCATTCACATCTCCGCGAAGTACCCATCTTCCTTTAAACAGCATGATTTCGCTTAGAAACAGAGCTAGCAAAGCGGCCTTTGGGCGTGTGCGATCGCTCAAATCGTCCTTTGCCCGTAAGCTACCGTTGTCTAGCATTCCCGTTGAGACGCTAGCGGGCATTACGGTCGCACTGGCATTGATTCCAGAGTCGCTGGCGTTTGCGGCGATCGCCAAAGTCAATCCTATGGTGGCGCTGTATACCTCCTTCAGCATGGCGGTTGTGATTGCTCTGGCAGGTGGTCGCCCAGCGATGATTTCAGCGGCTACCGGGTCAATGGCACTGCTCATGACCACTTTGGTGGCACAGCATGGGGTCGAGTACCTTTTTGCCGCCACCATTCTAACGGGAATCATTCAGTTTCTCATCGGCATTTTTAAGCTGGGGCGCTTCTTCAGCTTCATTCCACAAACGGTCATTTCAGGGTTTGTGAATGCGCTTGGCCTTTTGATCTTTCTGGCACAGGTGCAGCAATTACCAGGAGAACCCTGGCACGCGTATGTCATGGTTGCTGCCACGCTTGCGATCGTCTACCTGTTCCCTCGCCTTACAAACCGCGTGCCATCGCCTCTGGTCGCGATCGTGACGATGACCGCTGTGACGATCGCAGCACACCTTCCTATTCGTCGCGTGGGCGATATTGGCGAGATTACGCGTAATCTGCCTGTGTTCCACCTGCCCCACGTCACTTTCTCGCTGGAAACACTAGCGATTATTTTGCCGTACTCGCTGACGCTGGCGATCGTGGGCTTACTGGAATCGTTGCTGACTGCGGCGCTGCTAGATGATCTCACCGAGACGCGCAGTTCTAAAGATAAGGAAGTGCGCGGTCAGGGCATTGCCAACATGGTAACGGGCTTTCTGGGCGGCATGGCGGGATGCGGGATGGTAGGACAGTCCTTAATTAATGTGCGATCAGGTGGTCGTCGTCGCTTATCAACCGCTGTGGCAGGTGCATTCTTGTTGTTTTCTATCTTCGTGCTGCGAGATATAGTGCAGCAGATTCCGATGGCAGCGCTGGTGGGCGTGATGATTATGGTGTCCTTTGAAACGTTTGACTTTAGCTCACTCAAAACGCTGCGAACGATGCCTCTGGGTGAAGCGATCGTCATGCCCTTTACCGCTGCGATCGCGCTCCTCACTCATGACCTGGCAAAAGGCGTGCTTGCCGGAGTGATCTTGAGTACGCTGATGTTTGGCTGGCAATTGGCTCAAGTACGGGCAACGCTATCGGTCGATCGTGATGGTGCCAGACTTTATGCGCTATCAGGACAACTGTTTTTTGGCTCTGCTACCAACTTTGTCAATCTCTTCGGCTATAGTGCCGATTCTCCTCGTGTCGTGATCGATTTTAGCCAGTCCCATGTCTGGGATTATGCAGCAGCAGCGGCGATCGCCAAAATCGTCGCAAAATACCACCGATTCGATACACAGGTAACGCTGATGGGTCTGAATGCCGATAGCTATCAATTGATCCGACGCGCTGGGGTACCAGAGCAGGCGATTCATGCGAGTAGCGTGGGACTGTCAGTTTGACTACATTGGGGCGTGATGGGGCGGAAGCGGAGGGAGCAGGGGAAGCGGAGGGAGCAGGGGAAGAAGAAGGTAGAAGGTCGGAGGAAAGGTTTCTAGCTGTACAGGCAAAGCCGATGTATTCTCAGTAAAGACAGGGGTTTTGCCTCAATGCCACCAGAAACCCGCACTGCTCTTAAACGGTTATGTCAGTAGATTTTAGCCTCATTCAAAGTCTCAAATATGGGTTGATTGTGTCCTGTCAGGCTCCGATCGACTCGCCCATGCACGCACCAGCAGTCATTACGGCAATGGCGCAGGCTGCCATTAACCAGGGAGCTATCGGTGTGAGATTGGATACCCCTGCTCATGTTGCAGCCGTCCGTGCCCAAATTGTGGCTCCGATCGTTGGGCTTTGGAAACAGCAAATCCCTGGGTTCGAGGTCTACATTACACCGCAGTTTCACCATGCAGAGGCGATCGCGCAGGCAGGTGCAGATGTGATTGCGATCGATGCGACCAATCGCGATCGTCCGGGTGGTGAGACGGTTACCTCTCTCATTACCCGCATTCATGAGGAACTAGGTAAACCCGTAATGGCAGATGTGGATACATTGGAAGCGGCGATCGCGGCGGCTAAGGCTGGCGCGGATTTGGTTGGCACTACGCTTTATGGCTATACCGCCGCTACACAACAGCAGACGCCCCCTGGATTTGATTTGCTAGCGGCGATGGTAACGGCGATCAAGGTGCCCATCATCTGTGAAGGTGGCGTTGCGTCGCCGCAAATGGCTCGGAAGGCGCTAGAACTGGGCGCCTATGCGGTGGTAGTTGGCACGGCGATTACGGGCATCGATCTCCAGGTAAAGGCTTACAATGCCGCCATCCAACAGCAGTAGGCTCTGGGGTTGAGATGCCTGTTTGCATCCAGTTTAGGCGGCCTCTACTGCTTCGGTTGTCCGTTTTAAGATAATCATTTCGGTGCCAACAACCGGGCTACGTGCGAGCAGTTTTCCGGCATCATCCACCAGTTCCAGCTTGAGAAAATCCAAATTCTGCGATCGACTCAACAGTTCGCGCGCCAGTTTGTCTTGCTGCGATCGACTCAAGCCGTACCATCCATTGCTGACATGGACAATCAAGCGACTGCTGCGAAAGTTTGCTTGTACGGATTGCACTAACCCGTTGGCATACTGATTGCTGATTGCAGCAACCTGATTTTGAATCCGAGCAATGAGGGTTTGCTCTGGCGTGAGTTTGAGTGGAGGTGGTGAAGGCGATGGCACCACTGGAGGTGGACTGCTTTCGATCGGTTTAGGGGCTTCCGGTGCTTTCACAATAGGAGGAATCGGGATCGGTGTGGATACAGGGGATGGTGAAGGAACAACTGTCTCAGCAGGCGGGGCTTTGGCGACAGTTGTCGGCTGTGTTCGATCGGGTAAAAGAATAGAGGTTGACCACAGCAACAGCACAACACCACCGACGATCGCGCCTGTGAGAGCCTGATCTGACCACTTACGATTGATCGAGGCAGGCAAGCGATCGCGCACTTGCCGCAGCACTCCCCGCCACGATCGCCAAAGCCGTCGACCGATCGTTTGAAGTTGCCCTTGTAGGGGTTCCGCCTCAAGCGGCTGTGTCCGTTTACCAGGTCGCGATCGAGTGGATGCTGCTGGTGCGGTGCTCTTTGGTGCTTGCTTCAGTGCAGGCTCTGCTTCCAAACGCTCAACCGCTTGTTCAAGAAGACGAATGGTACCCTTTAATGCTTTGATGCCCTGCTGCTTGACCAGCGGTTGGGCCGCTACCACCGCTTCACCCGCAAGTCGTAACAACGTTTGCGGTAAGACTTCGTCATTCGTTGGACGGGGTCTTCGTATAGAGGTCGATTGCGCATCACCCGAAACTGGAGAAGGTGCCACAGCCCCAGATGGCGTTGCCGACTCCAAATCTGCTTCTGTTTGCCCTGATGAAGTGTTCACAGTAGCGTCTACTGATTCAGGCGATTTCGCTAACTCCAGATCTGCCTCCGTCTGGCCTAACGAAGTAGCCGCTACGTTCTCTGAGGCTAGTTCCGACGGTTCAGGAGCCATCGGTTCTGATGATGAAGGCTGTTCTGCTGACATAAATTTCTCTCCCAGGCAGCACAAACAGACTCAAACGCGCTAAATTCTTACGGGTGCCACCTCAGCAGCATCAATCTTACCAGCTATTCACGCCTCAGCGTTTAGCGGTCAGCCTTCAGCGGTCAGCCTTCAGCCTTTCCCCCCTTCCCCCTTATGAGTCTCAGTCGTCGTCAATTCTTAATTTTAGGTGGAATCGTTGGCGGAGTTGGTGCCGCGACGCTAGTACACAAAGCTTGGACGAGCGCTGTAAATCGTCCCTCGATCGCTCCTGCAACCAGCACCTCATCAACAGCAGCAACGACAACCGGACAGACAGTAACGGCGGCGAAAACCGCGATCGCGCCTAAAGGGCTGTTTGCGCCTGTGCGGGGTGATGTGCGCATTGCCGTCATTAGCGACCTGAATAGCGCCTATGGCTCTACAGATTATGAGGCGGAAGTGCTGAAGGCGATCGCCCTCATTCCCGGTTGGGAGCCGGACGTTGTGCTGGGTGGCGGTGATATGGTGGCAGGCCAATCACCCTCCCTCAGTCGTGACCAAATTCAGGCCATGTGGGATGGCTTTGAACGGCACATTGGCGCACCCCTCCGCAAAACGGGATTGCCTTTTGGGTTTACGATCGGCAACCACGATGCCTCTGGTGCGCTGTCGGTCGGCGGCAAGTTTTTGTTTGGCCGCGATCGTGAAGCCACAGCCGCCTACTGGAACGCACCAGGGCACAATCCCAACCTGGAATTTATCGATCGGGCTGGGTTTCCCTTCTACTACACCTTTCAGCACAAAGACATTTTTTATCTCGTCTGGGATGCATCGACCTCGCAGATTCCACCGGAACAAATCGCCTGGGCAGAAAAAAGCTTGGCAAGCGCAACAGCACAGGCCGCTAAAATGCGCTTTGTCATCGGACATCTGCCCCTTTATGCCGTTGCCGTTGGACGAGATGAGCTTGGCGAAATTATTGCGGGTGCTGACAAGCTTCAGGCCATGCTCGAAAAGCACAACGTTCATACCTATGTCAGCGGGCATGATCATGCATACTATCCTGCCCACAGCGGCAAGCTAGAACTGCTCCATACCAGTGCGCTAGGGGCTGGCCCACGCCCCTTACTCAACAGTCAACTTGCGCCTTTCAAAACCCTGACGGTGATTGATGTCGATTGGAGCACTGCCGCAACCCGTTACACGACGTACAACATGACCACCCTTCAAGTGGTTGATCACAAGACCTTGCCCCGCTTGATTGTCGGGCCGACTGGCAGAGTGTTGCGTTTGGATGTGCAGGAAAGCGATTTGACGGCAGCAGAGCGATCGCTCACCTTTACGCCAAGCAGCTAAGGGGAATAAATTTCCAGCGTTCAGCGAGCCGTCAGCGTTCAGCTTTTCTCTAAGTGCTAAATCACTCATCAAAAGCCTGTGATGGTTTAAGCTTTCAACTGCCGCAAAGCTGACGGCTGAAAGCTAGCTCAGATCTCACAAAGCAAATAGGATTGCTATGCTCACGTCAAATATTTAGCGAGTGCACCACTAAACGCCTCGTAGGGCTTAGCGCCAACCACTGTTTCGGCTAGTTCACCGTCTTTAAAGAACATGACGGCAGGAATGCTGCGGATGCTAAAGCGCTTGGCGATCGACTTGTTCGCATCGAGGTCGAGCTTAAAGACTTTAACCCGATCGCTAAACTCATCAGCGAGTTGATCCATCAAGGGGGCAACAAGTTTGCAAGGGCCACACCAGGTCGCGGTGCAGTCCACAACAAACAGGGGTTCAGCGCTTAAAAGCGTGTCGAACTCGGCTTCGTCCTGAATATAAGCAGCAGCCATGCAATCTCCTACAAAGCTCGCATTATCTCACAGGTTCACGGTGGAGAAGAACGATTCTAGTCATACGAATACACTTTTCCTCAACTCATATTCATTGCGAGTAACAACCAACCACTTTTCTGGTACGTCCTTTCTGGTATGACTGAAAGGCTTTAGGGCTTTACAACCAACCACTGTTTTAATGAGCAGCGGTCAGCTTGGAATTTACAAAGCTGAAAGCTGACCGCTGATAGCTAAACCAAAATCATGATCACACATCAAATCGGATCGCTATATCAGTGCTTTTCTTACTGCTTATAGAGGTTTGCCCGACCACGATAGGTTTCAACCATTGTTTTTAGCTCAGCCTTCATGCTTTTCAGTTCAGTGAGCAACGCCTGTTGCTGTTGATACACATCCTGGACGGTCGCGGCTCGTTTTTTAGGCAAGACGGAATCGATCCGGGTCTGGCTCAGGTTTAACGCCTCTAGTTGCGAAATAATCACCTGCTGTTGCTTGTACAAATCAGCCATCGTAGGGTTCTGACCGGGCGGTACAGCCGTTAGCGCTTTGATTTCTGCCATCATCGCTTTTAATTCTGCCATCGTACTTTGTATCTCGTCAGACAGAACTCGCTGGGTTTCAAACATTTGCTCAATCGTCAAAGGTTTGGCTTGAGCGATGGTTGCCGCTGGTGGTGTTGTGGCTCCAACCGATACCGTAACAGACAGGATTAACAAGCTTGATAGAATGCCGTAGGTAAGTTTTTTCACGAGACATCTCCTTAATTAGTGCTATTGATTGGGGTACGCTTCCTCGATTTGGAGATTAAGTTACTGGTTAAATGAATCTTTAACTATCCTGCTGATCAAAGAACAGTAATTTTGAGATTCATCTTTAACTTAATGAAGCTTTTAGCCTCATTAAACCCATCTACTTAACCGAATCTATTGCAATAGAAGTTGTGAAAATTCTAAGCAGCTTATCTGAGAAGAAGGTTAGAACGGCATAAGGCTTAAATAAGAAAGCGGTGTATAGCCCTGTTGCCAACGCCTCCAAAAGTGATAATTTATAATTTCGCTTCGTTATCTTTGAAACAAAATGGCTTTGCTTAAAGAATTCTCATTTTCTTCTTAATCAATTCCCAGCCTTAAGTTGATCGGTTTCTTCACAATAGAGCGTGTAAGGGCGTTGCAAAAAATATAAGTGCAATGTCTACTTTTAGCTCTCACTAATGTCTTTGAAAAGGCTAAATCTATGTTAATGGACATGTCGTGCATCACGCTGACAAATGACAACTTTCAGGCTGAAGTGCTAAACGCTAAAATCCCTGTACTGGTTGACTGCTGGGCAAGCTGGTGTGGTTCTTTGCAACCAGCAAACCCTGTCTTGATTGAGCTGGCGATCGAGTTTGCTGGGCAAATGAAGCTTGGTAGATTAGATCTTGCAACGGCTGAAAATCTGGCAACACGCTATAGCATTCGCGCCGTACCAACCCTCCTCTTGTTTCAAGATGGGCAGGTGCAAGAGCGATCGATCGGCAGCGTTTCTAAGCAAAAGCTGAAGAGCAAACTCAGCGTTCTATGCTCAGTGAGACATGAGAATAGGGGTTTGGTTGGCTGTCTATGAGCTTTTCACAATTCAATCAGCTTCCAGCCGAACTTCAGGCAATGGCATCCCTGAAAATGCTTCCGGCTGGTCAAATTTTGTTTGCTCGACATGAGCCAGCAAAAGCTGTTTTTATACTCGAATCAGGTCAGATTCAGCTACTTAACTATACGGAAGATGGACAACAGATCAATCATTACAGTGTCAAAGCTGGAGAGAGTTTTGCAGAGGTGGCTCTCTTCAATGAACAGTACGTTTGCACTGCGATCGCCCATACGCCAGCCAAAGTTTGGCTGCTGCCGAAACAGTTGTTTCTGAACGCCCTCAAGCAGTACCCAGATCTTGCAGAAAGTTTCATGGAAGGGCTGGCACGACGATTGCATGAAAGCAAACTGCTGCTGGAGTTACGCAGCATTCGTTCGGCTCGAAAGCGGATTTTGCATTATTTACAGTTGCACGTGCAAACGGATGGCATCACAGTCATTCTCGATCGTCCGCTCAAAGAGCTTGCCGATGACCTGGGCTTAACTCCCGAAGCGCTATCAAGAACTTTGAAACAGCTTCATAAGGAGGGAAAAATTAATCGAAACAAACGAAAAGTTACACTGCGTAAAGAATTTCCCGAACTTGATTCCAATCATGGCGATTCCAGCACCAGCCGCTTAGACTTCGGAGCAATGTGATTTCAGGGCTTGTAGCGCTTTCCAACTCTGGCCTTATAGCAATCATTAGCTCCTAAAAAGCGACTTATGGATTTGCAGAACCTTCACCCCTATGAGCACGACCATCGCGTTCTAGAGTTCTTGGCGGCGTTGAGCTATCGATCGGGGGATCTTGGTCGCTACCTTCATGAAATTGCCTCTGGGGTCAGCCGCTTACTCCAGTCGGATTGGTCGATTGTGACCGTTTGCCAGGGCGATGCAGGGCAGATCGTAGCCAATAGCTTGGGGCAAACCGATGGGGAGGAGGGGTTTTCGGTGCATGGCACGCTGGTGAGCGAAATCAGTGAGACGGGGCAACCACTCATTATTGAAGACGTTCGGCAGGACTACAGGCAATGCAAACTACCAGAAGAGTACCTCTGCTATGTGGGAGTGCCGTTGCGTACCCTTCATGGGAAGGTGAGCGGCACGATCTGTTCCTTCTTTCGGCAGCCGCGTCAATTTACGGAGGCTGAAGTTCGCACGGTTGAGCTGTTTGCGGAACGTGCTGCCACCGCGATCGATAATTACCGCCTCTATCAGCAGCAGCAAAAGTTTAACGAGCTTTTGGAGCAAGAGGTGGCGACCCGAACGGAAGAGCTACGGATCGCTCAGACAAGGTTTGTGGAACGAGAACGCTTGGCAGCGATCGGTGAGTTTGCGGCCATGATTGTGCATGAGGTGCGAAACCCGCTCACGACAATGGTGATGGGGTTAAGCTATGCGAAAAAGCACCTTTCGACTGTCTCGGCTCACGATCGACTTGACCTCTCTCTCAGTGAAGCCGATCGCCTTCAGCAATTGCTCAATGAAATTTTGCTTTATGCCAAACCTCAAGTCTTGCAGCCTGAGAAAGTCAATATCAGTGAGTTTTTGCGTGAGCTGCTCGTCCATGTGCGGGAGTTACCCGAAGCGGTCGATCGTTCGATCGAATTTAGCAATCCTATCGGTAATGTAGAGATTTTGGGCGATTTGAATAAGTTGAAGCAGGTGTTTATTAACCTGTTTCGCAACGCCTGTGAAGCAGTTTCACCCGGTGATGTGGTCACTTGTGAACTCGTTCAGAACGCCCAAACAGAGAAAATCCTCGTTCGCATTCACAATGGGGGTGAGCCGATTCCAGCAGAGCTTTTGCCCAGGCTTACAGAACCCTTTTGTTCGACGAAAGCATCTGGTACAGGCTTGGGATTAGCGATCGTCAAACGGATTCTGACCGCTCACGGAGCCGAACTGTCCATTCAATCGGACGCACGTATGGGAACGACGGTCAGCGTCCAGTTACCGATCGCAGCCAAATCCGATCAATTCTCTCAATTTCCTTCACAGTAAGAGCACACGGTTCCGCGCCTCTACAGCCAGCTATCTGTAATGCCGTTTTATGGCATCGGTTTAAGGTGCTAATAAACCATTACTGATCAACCTTCAGGATGTCCTTAGAAGATTCTCAGTTGCGACTCAGCTTCGTTCTGCAAGCTCGACTTAACCGTTCAAACTTCTTAAGCGATGGCTCCTTCCCAGTTTAGTCAGCGTTCGCTCCTGCTTCTCTGGCAAAAACTCTCTCGCATCCAGCTTGCCACCCTGGTCATGGTAGGTGCTTTTATCTTGGCTGGAGGCATTGTCACTGCCTGGTTTGCTGGAGAGGGCACCATCAGCCAGATTTTTCAGCAGTTCAATCAATGGCAGCAGCATCCTCCCATGTGGCTTTCAGCGCCGATGATGATTGGGCAATACCTGCTGTTTTGGACGGTGGTACTGTTGCTGCTCGTGCTGGCGGTGATACGGGTGTCCCCGCATCCGCGTACCTGGTCAAGAAGGTTGGTGGTGAGCATTCTTGCGGTGCTGACGGTTCGCTACTTGCTGTGGCGATCGCTCTCTACGCTGAACCTCAGCACACCGCTAAATGGAGTATTTAGCCTGGGGCTGTTTTTTCTGGAGTTGCTGTTGTTGCTGGGCGGAATGATTCAGCTTGTGCTGCTGTTGCGAGTGCGCGATCGCAGACCCGAAGCCGATCGGTGGTCAGTGGATGTCATTAGTGGTGCGTTTACACCTACAGTCGATGTTTTAATCCCGACCTATAATGAGCCGCTGTTTATTCTGCGCCGTACTCTCATCGGGTGTCAGGCAATGGAATACGAACCGAAAACGATTTATTTGCTGGATGACACTCGACGACCTGATGTCAAAGCGCTGGCGGAAACTCTGGGTTGTGAGTACCTGACGCGACCCGATAACCGCCATGCCAAAGCAGGGAATCTCAATCATGCGCTGACTCAGACGCAGGGAGAGTTGATTGTCGTCTTTGATGCAGACTTTGTGCCGACCAGAAACTTCCTCACTCGCACGGTGGGCTTTTTTCAAGACGTGCAGGTGGCTTTAGTGCAAACGCCACAATCGTTTTACAACGCTGATCCGATCGCCCGCAACTTAGGGTTAGAGCAAGTGCTTACACCAGAAGAAGAGGTGTTCTACCGCCAAATTCAACCCATCCGTGATGGAGCAGGCGGCGTGGTTTGCTCAGGCACCTCCTTCGTGGTCAGACGGTCTGCCCTCGCTGACATTGGCGGTTTTGTGACCGAATCTCTCAGTGAAGATTTCTTTACTGGGATTCGGTTGGCGGCACAGGGCTACCGTCTGCTGTATCTCAACGAAAAGCTGAGTGCTGGTCTAGCGGCGGAGAGCATCGCTGATCAGGCATTACAGCGCATTCGCTGGGCGCAGGGAACGCTGCAAGCCTTTTTTGTCAAGGCGAATCCGCTGACCATTCCTGGGCTGCGTCCCATTCAACGGCTCGCGTATCTTGAGGGCTTACTACACTGGTTTACTAGCATTTCCCGTGTAGGGTTTCTGCTGATGCCCCTCGCCTATGCGTTTCTGGGTGTCATTCCGGTACGGGCAACCAGTGCGGAGATTTTCTATTTTTTTGTGCCGTACTATCTGGTGAATCTAAGTGTGTTTTCCTGGCTCAACCACCGATCGCGATCGGCCTTGCTAGCAGACATTTACTCGCTGGTGTTGTGTGTTCCGTTGGCACTCACGGTGATTAAAACAATGTTAAACCCCTTTGGTAAAGGCTTTAACGTCACACCTAAAGGAACATCCCGCGATCGCTTTGCGTTCAATTGGCAATTAGCCTTACCGCTGATCGTGGCGTTCGTGGCGAGTGCGTTCAGCCTGTGGACAAGTTTGGGCATTAGTTTGGCGATCGGGCTGTGGCAACCGGGAACGGCACCCGCAATGGCTGAGAAAATGAAAGGCTTCGATCTGGGGCTAACCTGGAGCATCTATAACCTGTTGACGCTAGGAGCCTCTCTGCTTGTTTTGCTGGATGTCCCTCGCCCCAGTCTGCATGAATGGTTTGACCTGCGACGAACCGTAAAGTTGCAAGTGGGTGAGCAAGTCTTTTGGGGTTCAACAACAGCAATCTCAGAAATTGGTGCTGAGGTAATGCTCACTCAGAGGGGCTTTCCGAGCCTTGCCGCTTCGATGCACCGTTCGGCAATATCCGTCGAGGTAGAAATTTTAGAAGACGGTCTGGTGCTTCAAGGCAACGCAACTTGTACCAGCGTGAAGGATGAATTTTTCACGGTTCGAGTCTTATTTGAGTCGGTTGACCTCAGCCAGCAACGGCAACTAGTCGAGATGTTGTTTTGCCGTCCCGGTCAGTGGAAGAGCCGCTGTTCTCCAGGGGAGTTGCGATCACTCTGGTTGCTGTTTAGAATCTTGCTCAAACCACGCGTGCTATTTGATCGCCATGCAGATACCAGCATCACGGCTGTAGCCAGGGGGTAGAACGCTCCCTCTAAGACTTCAAAAGCGACTATGCCCTTAATACAGCACAATACATTTGGTTTGACGATTAACCTCACAGCAACCAAAGCCTTAGATACATCGTAAGATAGCTTACCTGTTGGCAAACATCTTTTAGGAAAAAGCATTTAATAACTTCGGCATTTCTCATAGGGGCGCACGGCGGTGCGCCCCTACCTGCAAAAAATTGTCGGTTTTATTTAATCCACGATCCTTAGCTGCTGGTCAAAAGGCCATCTTCCAATGAAGAAACTTGATCGGCAACATCCATCAAGCGCGGATCGTGGGTGACGATCAATACTGTGCGATCGCTCTCTTTTGCAAGCTGTCGAAGCAATTCAATCACTGCGTGTCCACTATGGGAGTCTAAAGCCGCTGTGGGCTCGTCTGCCATGATGATTTGAGGATCACCCGCCAGGGCGCGGGCAATCGCCACTCGTTGCTTTTGACCACCAGACAAATCACGCGGCAGGTGGTTGATGCGATCGCTCAGCTTAACCTGAGCCAGCAGCTCATGCGCTAGCCGACGGCGATTAGATGATCCGCGAATGCCCTTGACCTTGAGCGCAACTTCCACGTTCTCAGAAGCGGTCAGCGCGGGAAATAAGTTGAAGCCCTGAAAGATAAAGCCAATGTTTTGCAGTCGAAAATGAGCGAGTTGCTCTCGCGTCATCTGGGTAATCTCTCGCCCCAGTAGTTTTACACTTCCAGCCGTTGGCGTTAAGATACCAGCCAGAATGGATAGCAGCGTTGTTTTGCCAGACCCAGATGGCCCCATGAGGAGGTGGATATCACCTTGTTGGATGGTCAAATCGACCCCGCGTAACACGTGGTAATTTTGCGAACCAACGTGGTACATCATTTCGATCCCCTGAGCGACGATCGCATGCTCACTCAAGCGCTTCGCACTGGTAGGAATAGACACGGTGCGATCGTGAGTTTGAATAAAATCGGCAAAATGAACTTGAGAAGCAGTCATTCGTTAAACGTCTTTGACTAATAGGTTAGATTGCACAACGGTGAGGAGCAGGGGGAGCTAGAGCGAATGATAAACACGGAGGTAAGGCTAACTTCACACGGGCAATAGCGTTTTCCTAAACTTTCCTCTTAACGTGAATGAGTTTGTACAGTGACATAGAATTGTTCATGCAGCGATTAAAGGGTTAAAAGCGTCAGCACCAGCGCAATGAAGGACATTGACATAGTGTAACGAGCCAGGGCTTTGTCCGCATCGTACTTTTAGGTAGCCTTTCGGGTGAAATTGACGACTGGAGCTAACCAACGGTTGAAACCAACCTACGCCTTGAAGACGATCGCCGGGTCAACTCTGGTCACTTTTTGGATCGCGAACATGGCCGACCCAACACACATCACGACTGTAATACAAAACACACTGGTCGCCGTAACTGGGCTAATCAAAATCATGATTCCCTTTGCTGCCATTGTCCATGTGCCCAAACCCACGCAGAGCGCCATGCTGGGTAAGTAGCCCAAGACGGCCATCCATAAAGCTTGCTCTGTAATCACGCGGTAAATAATCCAGTCTGAGGCTCCCATTGCCTTGAGCGTGCCGTACTCTTTAATGTGGTCTGACACAGATGAGTAGAGAATTTGGCTGACAACCACCATGCCAACGACAAAGCCAACGGCTGCGCCCAGTCCTAAAATAAACCCAACGCCTGTCCGCTTTTCCCAGTAGTCACGGGTCTGCTGCGCCATCTCAGCTTTTGAGAGAGCACGAGTGCCAGGAAGCACGGATTCTAACCGTTTACGGAGGGTTTGCATATCCTGACCAGGTTTGGCCTGTACCAGAATGAAGTTGATGGAGTCTGAGAGAGAGAGCTTTTTGGGGGCTGGTGGCAGGCTGGTGGCCGAACGTGCTGGAGCCGCCTCAGCGTTATTCAGTACCTCTACCTCCCCATTTTGAATGCGAATGGTTGCCGTTGAGCTAAGACCAGAGGTAGAGAACGCATTTGCCGTTTCAAGCGAGGCAAAGATAGCCGCACTTGATGCCATCGATTGGGTATCTTCCACTAACCCAACCAGTTTTGCGGGCAACGAGCCGATCGTGCCAGCGTCTCCCACCTGCTTGAGATTGATCGCAGACAGTTGAGCCTTATCGATCATCATCGTATATGGAGTGTTCAAAGCATTCAGTTCGCCTTGAGCCAGTTTCCAATTTGCGAACAATTGGCCGTTGGGGTCAAACCCGTATAACCGCACTGGCGCAATGCGACGATCAGCAGAACGCCAGAGTGCTGCACGAATCATCAACGCTTCCGCACGCTGCACGCCCTCTACTTCCCGCGCCTTGACCAATTGCTCCAACGGCAAGGGCGAGGTAACCTCCAGATGCACCATGTCTTGAGAGGCAAGCCAGAGATCGGCACTTGAGTGGTCAATGAGCAGCCCCGTCGATCGCGTGAAGCCATTGAGAATGCCAATCTGGATGGTAACCAGACTGACTGCAAACATAATGCCTGCCTGAGCTACTAAAAAACGGGGAATATCTTCAAATAAGTTCTTGCGGGCAATGGATGCCATGATAAATGTGATTTAAAGGCAGCTTTTGAATCGTTGCTATTAAGTTTAAGAGTTTTTTAGAATTTCTTCTCATGTGTTTGAGCGCAGTAAGAGTTTTGAGCATTCAGTTTTAAGCTGCTATGGACAGCCTCAGGCTAAACACTCAAAACTCCATCCTTAAACCTCAGCTAGCCTTTAGCGCCTAACGGGTCGAGCGACTCAAGCTAGGTTGGGCTTTTAGCTGGTCTGGAAGTGATTGACGGAGACGATCGCCGTAGAGTGCCAAGGCATTGCCGCCCAGTAGCAACTCAAGGTAGTCGCGATCGTAGTCTGAACTCGTGGCCGCATCTTTCACGCAGTCTTTGAGCACGCCATCCCAGTGACCATAGTCACCGGAGAAGCAGGTCAGGTGCTTACCCGCTTCACCCAGGCCGATCGGCAAGTAAGACGGGCCGGGATCATCCGACTCAAAGGATGTAAAGATCTGTCCACGCTTGAAGTAGTCCAGGGGATCACGATGGCGCAGATCGTAGTGCTCGTAAAGGCTGGAGTCTTCGATCTTGGTGGGATCGTTTTCCTTCGTCCACATCAGGTCAAACAGGTTTTTCGCCTGACTGATGATGTTGGTGTTGTTGTGCGTACCGCGCTCCTGGATCATCAGCTTAGTGAAATCCATCAGCGATGGGCGGTAGGGATGCTTGGGATCAAAATCACGAATCCGCTTCTCCCAATGTTCGTGCATGGCATGTGCCAGATCGGGCACCCAACCGCAACCGCCTTCGAGAAAGCCAACGCGCAGGGTGGAAAATGCTTCAAACGCACCGTCGAACACCATGCGGGTCATGGCATGTTGCTGCTGGTTGCGCTGCACAAAAATGTGATTCAGCACAAACGTTTCCATATGGTCAGAAATGCCGCCCATCATGTAAGAGCCAGGCCCACCGTGAATGCCCAGGGCAATGTCTAGATCAACAGCGGCTTGCAGAATGGGGCGGAAATCGGGATGGCTGATAGCTTTGCAGGTACGGATTTCGGGGAAGGCATCGGGCGCTTTGGGGTGAGGAACAGGCATGTTGGGTGCAACAGCCACGCCGATCAGTCCCAGTTCGTTGACGCAGCGATGCATCTCAGCCACAGCGGCCGACACATCCTGGAGGGGAACCACGCCGATCGCCTTGAGGCGGTTATCATACCCCCGACAGTCGTCAGCAATATAGCTGTTGTACGCACGGCAGAGCGCGATCGCCAGATCTTTATCCAGCAGGCTGGAGAAAATCAGGTTTAAGGTACCGTAAATGACCTGTACATCGACCCCCTCCTGATCCATATGCTGAATGCGCACTTTGTTAAACATAGCGCCCAAAGTAGTGTCAGGATGCAGGTTACGGAAGCCACCTTTGCCCAGCCCCTGCGGCTGCGGAAACATGCGGAGGTAGTCGGCTTTTCCTGTCGCTGGATCCGCATCAATCACTTTTGCGCGTTGGTCGCCCAGGCTGTCTACAACCAGGCCGATGCGATCGCGGTATTCTGGTTCAATATAGTCTCGTAAAACGAGAGGATTCTCCAGCTTATGAGCATCGGCATCTACAACCAGTAGACCTTCGTACATGCATTTTCTCCTTTCGGTTTGAGGGTAAAAAACAATGAGAGGGGTGATGCATTTTAGGAGTGCATCACCTGCACCAAAGCATTTAGCCTGCGATCGCGGCTAAATAACAGTGGAACCTAAACAGTTGAGTTAAACGGGTCAGTGTCGTTGCTCTATCAAAAAAGAGCGATGAGATGCAAAGCATCTTCTCTACATCAACGTTGGCGCAAAAACCATTAGGCAAAGAGCAGCGAGTCAGCAGCCAATAACTAGCTAAACAGGCGCTTTAGACACCGTTAAACTCAACTCACAGAAACCTAATGACCTGCGTCGGCTGCACGGTTGAAATAGGCCAGCACTTGACGCAAACCAAACCAATGCTCAAACGACCACGACATTGCTGCCAGGATGGTAATGCCCGGATACTTGACAAACGCAGGTTCGTTTTTTTCAAATACCGCATGCCCACCCAGCGCAAAGACTTGGGTCAGCACCAGGCAAACGAGGGTTAGCCGCCAGTCAAAAAACAGAAACACGACGGCTGCGATCGCCAGAAGATTTGTGAGATGGTGCAATGCCTGGTTAATGGGATTTTGATGGCTGGCGATAAAGTGCGCCTTCGCGTCTTGGAAATAACTCAAAGCGCGTCCTCCAGGGTAGTTATAGTCGGGTTATGGAACGATACCATAGACAAATCCTGGGCATCTGTGAGCAATGGAAAGTCTTTGGAATTGACCCAGTCTTGCCCAGAGGCTGGCCTGTATACAGTGAGTCAGGCTACGGCTCGACGCAAGATAACAGCTTGTTAACCTTGACGATCGAGGTGGTTTCTAAGCTTAACCACACCCGGCTTAGCTTACGCCTGCTGCTTTACCACCAGCGTAACTCAGCATAGCCGCGTGGTGGCTGGCTCAACTCTTCATCTGTAAGCCAATTGACCAGCTTGTAAGTGCCAAACGCGTGATCCCACCAATCCACCGCTAGCCCAAAGTTGTGGTGCCACATGCCGTATTTGTGGTGAACGTAGTGCACTGGCATCTTCATCCAAAAGCATCTGGTTGGATTTTCATGCTGTAGCTGGTGTGCGTAGGACGAAAAAGCGGCGAAGGCAAGTCCTCCTAAGCACCAACCCAGCCCCGCTTCTAGCGAAAAGAAGAACAACAGGGACATCACCACAAATGTGCCCTTGACGTAATCCAAGAATTCCCACACAACGCCCTGCCCTTCGTTCCGACGATGATGGTCGCGGTGCCGTTCACCCAACCGCTGCGATGCGTGCATCAAACGGTGTACCCAGTACTCCACCAAACTAGCTAGCACAAAGGCAATCACAAAACAAACCAGTCCTACAGCGAGTTTTGTTAGGTCAGGCATATTACTTTCTCACTCCTACCTCAGCTTGAAGCGTACCGGATATTCTAAGATTTTGCTAGTTAGCCAAGCTTCTGGCTGTCTCACGCACTGGCAGCCTTCTGTTAACAAAGATTAAGTGCTATTATGCACTCCAAGCTTGGCATTGACAGCTTTCTAATAAGCTGTCGCACGCTTTGGTACGTAACCGTAATATATTGGCGAGAATTCCTATGTTGACGATATGGTTTCAGCGAACCTGCCTTTATAGAGGCTTTGTCTTTTAGGCACGCACGGCTTGTGAGTGCAGAGCAAAGTGGTGCGGTGACTTAGCGCAAGGAGAGGCGATGGATCTGGCTACGACCCTGAAAAGCCATACGGTGCGTGCAGAAGTGCGGGAGGTTGGCATTAACCCCAACTACTGGTACGCGATCGGCTGGGCAAAGCACTTACAAGCTGGACAGGTGATGCAGGCCATCGTCTGGCAGCAAGCGATCGCCGTGTATCGTGATGCTGAAGGTGCGCTCCATGCCCTTGAAGATGCTTGCCCGCACAAGGGCGTCGAACTGCACCGAGGAAAGGTGATGGGTCAGCATCTAGCCTGTCGCTATCACGGCTGGGAGTTTAATGCTGAAGGCCAGTGTGTGAGTGTGCCGTACCTGCCAGAGGGTCAAAAGCTCCCTTGCGCTCAGGCGCGAAGCTATCCGGTGCAGGAACAGTATGGGTTGATCTGGGTGTTTCCGGGGGATGAGACGATCGCGCAAGATCGACAGCCACCTGTCATGCCAGAGTACACAGAACCCGGTTGGCTCAAAGTTCTAGTCACTGGGCATTTCAACGCGCACTTCTCCATCTGCAACGAGAACTCAATGGATGTCTTTCACGGGTTCCTACACGAAAACTTACAGGGCTGGTTTGATCCACGTTTGCTGAGACTGCGCGAAACGGAGGATGCTGTGTGTGCCGAATATCAGGTATCTTACAAGGGGCACATGGCGAAGTTTTTAGGGCTGAGTGAACGGGCTGATCAGGTAACGACCTTGCCAATCACCGTGGAGTATCGCTACCCCCACTATCAAAGCAGTTTGCAAGGAGTATCGGCGCTCTATCTCATGCGGCTCCCCGTCAGCCCGGTTGAAAGTCGATCGTTTGCGCTCTTCTTCTTCAAAATTCGCTTGCCCCAATGGCTGCTGAAGCCACTTGAACCATTACTTCGACAGGTGCTAGAGCGTTTTGTGCTGATGCGATTTTTGGCTCAGGACATTGAAATGATGGAAAGTGAGCAGCACCAATATCTGGCGAACCCGAAGCGACGGTATGTTGAGATTAATCCCGCAATCATCGCCGTACAGCGTTTGATTGTGAGGCAGTATGAACGGTTTAGGCAAAGTGCCAGTCAAACAAGCATGAGCGGGCACAAAGCACTGAGTCCACCCGTCTATCGCTCCGTAGCAATGCAGTCACAAAGCTCTGAACCTGGCGGTTGGGTCTCCGATCGGACAGATTCGACCTAACCATTTACAAGCATAAAGATGACCATTATCGTGTCCGTAACCGGATAAGTTGGCATAAGACCGTTCTAAACATTTCGTTGATCCATTCTGAGCCGACAGCAGTCAAAATTCTGTCGGGCTGGATAGCCAATCACTAGCTAGGCAAATATACTGTTGAGCGAGAGGCAATTCGGCTGTCTACAAAAGGTGAGAGGAGTTTACTGTGCAAGTTGTCAAGGAGTATATCCAGCGCTGGTACGAGAGTGGGCTAGATCCCGACATTTATGTCTGCCATCAAAAGCAGGGCAATATCGTTGACATTGAGGAAGAGGCGACTGGCAAACGGCGGACGGTGCTCACCTTCTGCACAAATGATGTGCTGGGTCTCACGCAGGAAGACGCTGTCAAGCAAGCTGCGATCGATGCTATTTTGCGCTACGGCACGTCCAACAGCTCTGTTTCTGCGTTAAGTGGTCGCATCGATCTGCATCGGCAGCTAGAGCAAGAAATTTCGGCCTTTAAAGAGTTACCTCATACCCAACTTTTCTTAAATGCGTGGATGGCTATGCAGGCACTCGTTGATGCCTTTTGCCATCTCGCAATTCCGGTGCCCAACTTTCAGCACACCCGCGAAACGCTGATTTTGACCGATGTACTCAACCACGGCTGCATTGTTTCAGCATTAGCACATTCCGGCACTCGTTCTGGTAAGCTTTTTGGTCATAATCCACGCGTGCGGGTGCGTGCTTACCGCCACTGCGATACAGAGGATTTGGCTCGGCGGCTACAGCGCTATGCTCGTCCAGACGATCGCATCATGGTCATCTCGGATGCTGTGTTCTCAATGGATGGCGATATTGCTCCCCTACCAGACATGCTGGATGCCATGAGCCACTATGAGGGTAGTGTTCTGGTAATGGATGAAGCGCATGCTAGCGGTGCGATCGGCCCGACCGGACGTGGCATTTACGAACACTTTGGGATGAAGCCTCAGCAAACCCTGGAACGAGGCGTGGTGCCCCTTATCATGACGACCTTTTCTAAGTTTGCCGCGTCAGCAGGAGCCGCCATCAGCAGCCATGTGGCCGAACTGAAGCCCTTGCTGGATGTTTCGCCTACCTCGATCGGCACCATTTCCTTACCGCCACCTACAACGGCAGCCGCGTTGGAAAGTATTCGCCTCGTGCAGCGAGAGCCAGAGCGCGTCAAGAAACTCCAGGAAAACAATCGCTATTTGCGATCGCGCCTTGAAGCCAATGATTTTCTGGTTCTTGGCGAAACGAACGTCGTCCCGGTCATTTTGCCGCCCGAAATTAACCCCAAGCTCTACGCCAGAGAGATGATGGAGTACGGCATTTGGGTTTCACCCATTTGGTTTATCGCCAAGCCCCGGATTCGTGTAACCGTAAACGCGCTGCACACCAAAGAGGAAATCGATCGCCTAGTAACCACTATGGTCAAAGTGCGCGACCTACTCTACAAGCCAACGATTAGCGCTTGAGTATAGTTTTTGGTTGTTAGTTTTTAGAACGCATTAAGCTGTCTAATATCTAAAAACTAACAACTAATAACTAACAACTATGCGAGGTTGATCCAGGAATAATCTGCCTGACCAAAGTGAATGCCAAAAGCAATCATCAAGTTTTCAAGGCATTCTATAAGCCATGCTGTTTCGCCCCTCACCTGTGTCTCATAGTGCTTAAGCACGATCGCAAAACGCTTCGCTAAATAGGACTTTACAGCCAGCAGGTTTGATTTTGCTTCGCGACAAAGCAGCATGAGCTTGAGCAAAAGTCCGATCGTGAACGTTGCACCCAGGTTTGTCGTCAAGTCAACAAAGACGCCGTGATGGTTAGGTTGGTGTTTGGGGTTTGCAATGAGGCGATCGATCAACTGCCCGCAGGTTTGCACCATCAAAAAACTGTTGGGGCGAAGCGTATCATTCTGCGGCAATGTGGTTTCTAATTGATGCTCCAGCCAGCGGTTAAAATGATGTTTTCCATAGCTTGGACAACTTGAGTGATCGATCGAAGCCGTCAGGTATCCGTACATCTGCTGCTTAACTGATCGATACGAAGGCGCTTGACGACTAGAGCTAACAAACTGTTGAGCCAGTTCTCGATAGGTTTTTGAACCTTCTGCCTTACCAGCAAATTTGCGGATAGATAGCTCTAGCTGTTGATTTGTCAGCAATGTAGGATTGTGAAGTTCAAGGGCAGATCTCGATTCGACTGAGTGCGGACGACGCAACAAATGAGTTGTGTACCGATGTAAATCTTGTTCAAATTGTTGCTCTTTCTTGGCTTGAAGTTGGCTCATGACTTGATGGCCCAAATCACTGCTATCCCAATTCATCAAACAATGCGGATATAGGTAGGGATAGCGAGGCACCAAGCTTTTAATGGGCTGATTTTGATCAGTTTCAGGCGGCAATACTGTCTCTGCTGCATCCACTCGATGTTTTAATTCTGCGTATTGCTCACTGTGATGAAAGAGTTTGACCAGTTCACGAAGACGCTGAGTGGCGACAAAGCTAGCAGGCGTTGAAGGGGATGTGCGGAATAGTTCAACTAACTCAAACGCAGTATCTGCATGCCCTAAATAAGACCACCAATAGTTCATCAAAATGTAGCAGCAGCGGTTAAGAATTAAACTAAATTCTTGGTCTGCCCATTTTGAAAGCACAATGCGATTTAGAGCTACTAAAACATCGGGATCGGAATAGTCTTTACCTTCAATAAATAAGCGATGAAGACGATCGAGCAATTGCTCAGGATGTTCTATTTTTCTAAGGTTAAGTAAGTGTGTATAGAGAAGTTCTTTGTCACACTGAAAATTTTGGTAGGAGTAGCCTGACATTAGAGAAGCCTTCCTTAGGGAGCACCCGTGCGTAGAATTTGAGATGGAATATGAATGCAGTCTCAACCAGCAAACCGTGTCCAAAAAGGGATAGCCCTGACTAAATGCTTGAGCGTTAGTAATAACGACTTGCTCAGTTGTAAAGCTTAGGAACTTAATGCTTGCTGGGGATGTCTGTGATTGTACGGTTGCTCTATTCTACCAGTAAGGAGAATCAGGACACTTGGTCAACTGACCACTGGTTTTGAGTAATACTAATCTTTGCAGCATCCTGCTGCGGTTGGAGATCACGTTGCCCCGTTGGGTAAGAGGCATTGTGGATTGAGCAAAATTCAGGAGCCAGAATTCAGGGGGCAGAAGAGGTATTCATGCTGGCTTCTAGCTTCTGGCTTCTTGATGAAAACCGCCTCCACTAATCTTCAATGCCCTCTCTAACGACTCCGATAGGTAATGTATTCGGTCATGAGTGTTTGGAGCGAGTAACGAGCACTGCCTTCAATGAGCGATCGCCGCAGTAAGGACTGCAAAACCTCCTGTACTTCTACGGACGAAACAGGACAGGGTAGCGATTGCAGAATTTCGGGAATGGTCAGTGGTTCATGTCCCGTCACCAGGCATTCCACAATGGCGCGCTCTAAATCTGATAGGCGGTTGAACTGACGATCGAGCAGCGATCGAATGTCTTCAAACAAAGCAGTACCGTGCTGTAGCTGCTCTAAAAAGTTGGTGACATCGCCCCCAAAGACCTCACGCACGTTCGTGGCAATTTCATTTAGGGCGAATGGATTACCCGCGTAGCGACGGGCAATTGAGCGCCAGTCACCTTCGGCACAGGAAAAAGCACCTTTGGCTGTCAAAAACTCACGGGCGGCTAACTCCCCTAGCCCCTCAAGCTTTAAGGCAAAAACGCCCTGGTTCTCACCTTCCATGCGGGCAATTTCTTTTGGCTTTTCCCAACTGGTAATCACGATGCGGCTCTGATAAGCAGTCTGACCAATTTCCTTGAGAAACTCGCTGTAGTCTTCATAGCCTTCCTGGTATGCTCCATTGTGAACGCCACCCCGCAGCACAGATTCCAAGCCATCTAAAACCACCAGGCACGACTGGTTTCGCAGGTAGTGCAGCAGTCGTGATAAATCGGTGCTAGTTTCTGTGCCATTGGAAAAAAACTGGACGAGATCGGCAATGAGGGTTTGCAGGGCGGGTGGACGCTCTAGCGATCGCCAGATAAAGTAATCAAAATGTTTTTTAACCTCATGCGCCAATTTGGCTGCCAGTATGGTTTTGCCAGTGCCGGGGATGCCAAACACATTGATGAGACGGTAATTATTGAGAAAAATACGCTCTTGCAGTTGCTCAAGATCTTTGTCGCGCCCAAAGACTAATGGCACTTCAGGCATTTTATCCAAACTTTCTCGTAACGGTTTTGGCTCGTCCCACAGTAAGCCTGCTTCTAACGCATCTTTCAAGTACCCATCAAATGGTAGTGACTCTTCGTCGTTGGGAGAATCAGACCATTTGTGCTGCGATCGCGTTTCCCAGGCTCCTTCAACTGGTCCTTGTAAGCCGCGTTTGCTGACCTTAACGCCTACAACGTCAGACAGCAGCTTCCACAGTTCTGGCCCAACGTTTTGATTGAAATGGTCAAAACCACAGCGGTTCGCGCATTCCCTGTAAATCTCCTTCGTTGTCCTACCATTCCACGCCCCTTTGAACAGGATACGTTGGAGATCATTCAGGCGCTTCCCCTTCTCAGAAAGTAGCTCCTCAACAAACTTGAGTGCCTCATCAGCGTTCATTTGCAAACCCAGGTAGATGCTCGTCCTCTAGTGTAAGGCTGAACTTTCCTGAACTTTCCTGAACTTCGTAGATCTTCAGCTTTTTCTTGGCTGGCGAAATAGTCTTGAATTGTCTGCATTACAAACGTTTGATTTTCTTGCCACAGTAGAGACATCAGAAATCAGCGCGGATGCTAGTAGCAAAAGACACTATTATCCGTTGCTTCGTCACTACCCAAGTTTCGTCACTACCCAAGTAAGGAGAGCAACCATGTTTAGTCTGGTTCCCTTTGTGAAAGCGTTAACTGGCACCGCCGCTTCGACTAATCATCAATTCAATCATCAACCGCAAACAACCAACGCTTCTAATTGCTATACAAACCCTATTGTGGAAGCGATCGTTACTCAAACCATTGCGCCGGGCAGAAGAGGGCAAGTGAAATGCCAAGGCTCTTGGTGGACGGCTAAATCCATGCAAGGCTTAACGCTACTTCCAGGCAAAGTTGTTTATGTGATTAGTCGTCAAAATATCACGCTGTACGTTGAGCCTGCTTTTATCGATTCTAGACAAGGACATTAACGACTATGGCATTTGCGATCGCGATCTTTACGGGCTTAGTGTTCGTGACCATTGTGGATTTCCTTTCTCAAATCAAACGACCTAAAACACTTGAAGAAGAGATTGGCGAGGCTGTCACAAAGTACCTTGCCGAGAACAAAAAGAAGCGAGAGGAAGAGAAAGAAAAGCCATAAGTGGGTAGAAGTCAGGAGTCAGAAGTTAGAAATCAGGAGACAGAAGTCTTTGGTTGAGCTACTCTTGGCTCCTGATGCTGACTTCTGGATGCTGCCTCATTTGCCATATCTCACTGGCTTGAGAAGCGCTACATCGCAGCTCTAAAAGTGGTGGGCAGAACTCAACTTGAAGCCGTCAGCGATCGCTATCAGCGTTTGATGATGTCGATCGCTGATGGCAAGATGAGGCTTACGCCTCTAACAGAATTGCTCTATTTCACAGTCATATTTAATCAGTTAAACGCGGTGCTTAAAGTCAATCCATTTTAAGCAGTTCAGTCGTTAGGTCTGTTGTGTACGCTACTAACCGCTATTGCTAAACCGAACTTATGAGACCGACAAATTGTTCCCAATCATCAGTGTTTTCTACCGAAGTTTCTGAAACGAGCGAAGCTCAAACGAATCAATCACACACGAGCGAAGCTCAGAACGATCACCTATCAAACTCTGAATTATCGTCTCAAGAAACATGGATTGCCGCTCCTGAGACACATCCATCAAATGAGCCATCGCACCCAAACCGTATGGCTCAAACTGTGTTAATTGCCGTTGTAAGCGTCATGGGATTAACAGTTATTTCAGGTGTTGTTTATAGCATCCTTGCCAAAGCAAACGTTCAACCACGATCGCAGCCGTCTATCGTTGAGCCAACGCCATCAGGATGGCATCAAGGTAATCAGACATCGCCAAAGCGTGAAGCACCTTTGCAAACGCAAGACAGCCATGAAGACTCAGCAAAAATGCTGCTTAATCGAGCTAGACGGCTGGCTGCAATCAGTCGTTTTGAAGACGCGATCGCAGAGGCAAACAAAGTCCCTTTCGATAGTTTGCTCTATCCAGAAACGCGGCAAGCGATCGACCAATGGTCAGCACAAGCGTTGCAGCAAGAAGCGGAGCAGAAAGCCATACAGCAAAGTAATCAGCAGCACTGGCACCTGGCTCAACTAGCGTTAGACCAAGATAATTGGCAAACCGCTTTGCAAGAAGTCAATCAAATCAACGTGAATGCAACAAATCAGAATTCATTCTGGCAACAGCAAAGAGAGGATATGGTTCAAAAAATAGAGCCCTATCAACACGAGTACAAAGCACGAGAATTTCTTGAGAAAGGTGAATTAGAAAATGCCGTTTATGAAGTAAATCAACTTCTACCAATCGCTCCTTGGAGAGAAAAGAGGAACATCATCATTGAACAAGTCAAGCAAAAGCTCACCGACAACGAGGTCGCTCAAAAATGGGATGCGCGCTGCCGAGCGTTGACCCAAGGCAACATCAGTCGATGCCCTAACTTAGAGGAGCTGAAGGAGTTTGTAGACCTTCTACCATCGACCCGTTGGCTCCCTGGATTAAATTCTCCAGGTCGTAAATCAAAGCGTTAAACCGCGAGGAAGGCTGATATAGTGCTGTTTAACAGTGGAGTAAGCACTATATCGCCTTTCTTCTCAACGTGAAGTACGGTGTTAGACTGCTTTAGCGCACACCACATGGAGTGATGTCAACTGTATTGATAACAAGCTAAGAAAGCAGAGGTAAGTGTCTATGGAATCCTCTATGTCTAGCAATCCAAGCTTAACGGCAACACCTCAAAGCTCGATCGCCATCCGCGTCATTCCGGTGAAATCAGCCGTAGAGCAAGAGTGGTTCTTAGATGTGCCGTCGATCGTTTATGCTAACGATTCCAACTGGGTACCGCCGCTTCGCAGCAGTGTTGCCAAGCAGTTGGCAACAACGAATCCGTTTTTGCAATATGGGCGATTACAGCAGTTTTTGGCAGTGAGGGGGGAAGAGCCAGGAGTCAGGAGTCAGGAGCCAGGAGGGCGATCAAAACTCAAAACACCTTCTCTGCTTGGTCGGATTGTGGCAGCGGTGAACGATCGCTTGATCGATCGTGAAGGGCAAAAGGTGGGACTGTTCGGCTACTTTGAATGCGTGCCTGATTTTGCCGTGGCGAAGGCGTTGTTGGATGCTGCATGCCAGTGGTTGCGGGAACAGGGCATGACGATCGTGCGAGGGCCGATCGACCTTTCGACCCACAATAATTGTCTGTTTTTGGTGGATGGCTTTGATTCGCCACCGATGATGATGATGCCTTATAATCCGCCCTACTACCCGCAATTTGTAGAGAAAGACGGCTGGCAAAAAGCAAAAGATGCCTATGCGTACAACTTTCCACTCGACAAACCGCTGTCACCAGAATTTGAGAAAGGCTACCGGATTGCGTTGAAGTCGGGAGTTACCTTTCGGCCATTGCGAACCAAAGGCGAAGGGTTTGAGCAGGATTGCATTAGCCTCTATAACCTGTTTACAAAAGCCTTCTCAAATAACTGGAGTTCGACCCCCCGCACACAGGAAGAGTTTTTGGAGGAAGCAAAAGATCTGCAAAGTTTGGTTGATCCAGATGTGTTTCCGATCGCTGAATATAACGGTGAAATGATTGGCTTTTGGATGGGTCTGCCAGACTACAATGTTCCGCTTAAACATGTGAATGGAAAATTGAATTGGTTCGGCATCCTTAAGTTTCTCTGGTATCGTCGTCAAATTGATCAGGGGCGCGTCATTGCCATTTGTTCCTTACCAGAATTCCGTCGCAAAATGGTACCGCTGGGACTCATTTATTTGGGCATGAAAGGCGGTATTCAAAAAGGGAAACCCTACAAACGCGCAGAACTTTCCTGGGTTTACGAAGACAATTTTCCCTCACGCAAACTCATCGAAGCCTCCGGAGGCACGATCTATAAAACCTACCGTATTTACGAAAAGGTTCTTGAGTGAGTCAATTTTTCTAATTTAAAAAAATCTAAGCCTAAAAGAACCACATTCTTTAAAGGATGAACTTTTGGCTGCAACGCGATCGCGTTTTGATTGAGTCACACCACGTCTGATAGTTGTTTGCTGCTCGACCTATCTACTAAAGCAATGATGATGAGATATTTTTTCTTACCTTTCGTTTCAATTTCCGCAAGCATGGCGATCGCTAGCCTGTATCCTGCAAACTCCGCCCAGGCTCTTGGTGAGAAGCATAAAAGGGATTCTCGGTGCTCTGTCGTAGCTCAAGATAATTCTACTACTCAGAAAGCAGAGCAACCAGATATTAATAGCAATATTAGTGAGTGGCTACTGAACGAACGAGTGATAGTCCTTAGCAAAGAAATCGATGCTGAATTAGCAGAAGCCGTCATACCACAGCTACTTTATTTAGATCGTAAAGCCCCTGGAAAGGATATTTATGTCTATATCAACTCTCCTGGCGGGGAGATTACATCAGGAATGGCGATCTATGACACGATGCGATCGCTAAAATCTGATGTTGTAACGGTTAGCATTGGTGAAGCAAGCTCTATGGCAAGCATACTCTTAGCTGGTGGTACAAAAGGAAAACGGCTTGCTTTGCCTAACTCACGCATCATGATTCATCAACCACTAGGCGGAGCCGGAGGACAGGCAACTGAGGCTGAAATTGAGATTAAAGAACTTTTGTATCAGAAGAAACAACTTACTCAGCTATTGTCACAAAATACAGGTCAGTCACTTAAGCGAATTGCAACTGATACCGATCGCAACTTCTATATGTCTGCTCAAGAAGCGAAAGCATATGGCATTGTTGATCAGGTTGTGAAACAACTGCCTTCAGCTTCTCGACCTTGAATAAAGTAGTCATTGATTGAGCTATCCAAACATTCACCACTAAAACAAACGTTTTTCAGCAGTGCTGATAGCTGTAGGTTGAATTCCAAGGGGGGCTAATCGCTCACAAACTCACTCCCTATTTTCTACTCTCTTCCCACTAATGTTGCTACTTTATCTAACAATTGATATGGCTCTACTGGCTTGATGAGATAGTCATCAACGCCCTGAACGGTGTGATCTTTGGATGAGACTTTTGCCATGAGCGCCAAGACTTTAGTGGCTTGTAGGGCTGGATGGTCGCGCAGAAACTGGATGATTTGATCGCCATGCAGATCGGGTAGCTGGATGTTGGCAATGATCAGGCGTGGACGCAGTAGCTCAATTTGCCTCATGGCGGTAGCACCATCAATCATCCATACGACCTGACAGTCGGCAGCAGTGAGCAGGTCGCAAATCAACAGCGCTGTTTCATCGTGGTCTTCAATTAGCACCACCCGTTCCCCAATGGGTAGCGCGCGCTTCATTGCCTCAGTTTCTAGAAGGTTTGGCGCGATCGCGGGCATAAGGCTAGCGGTTTTGTCTGTTAGATGGGCGATCGACGGATTCACTGATTGAGCAGGCAACCACACTGTAAAAATTGAGCCAACGCCAACAGTTGAGTTGACTTCAATCTTGCCGTTGTGCAATTCAACCAATTGCTTGGTCAGGGCAAGCCCCAAGCCTGTTCCCTCGTAGTTGCGGGTTAGGGAGCTATCAAGCTGTTGAAATTTCTGGAATAGCAGCGATCGCTGATTGTCTGCAATGCCAATCCCTGTGTCTTCAACTTGAAAGATAGCCGTATTGTGCTTACTGCCAAACCGCAACGTGACGCGCCCACCTGCGGGCGTGAACTTGATAGCGTTACTGAGTAGATTCAGCAAAATTTGGCTCACTCGATGCGGATCAGCCATAAAGGCATCATCTTCTACATCGGTGCTATTTAAGCTTTGTGAATCATGTTCAAGCGCCTTAAGGGCTAACTCAACGCCCTTGGAGTGTGCCCGTTCTTGAAGTATTTGCAGGCTTTGATGCGCGACCTGAGACAGCGAGAACGGTTTGACATCCAGCACAACCTTGCCCGCCTCAACTTGGGACACTTCCAGAATGTCGGTGATGAGTTCTAGCAAGTGTTCGCCGCTGCGTTTGATGAGCTTGAGATACTCTTGCTGCTTTTGCGGTTGCAAAGGGTAAGTATCTGGCTTCATTGCCATAACGCGTAGCAGCGTTTCTGCCATGCCAATGACACAGGTTAAGGGAGTCCGTAGTTCATGGCTCATAGCAGCCAGAAACTCAGTTTTAGTACGATTTGCGGCTTGGGCTGCTAAAAGCGCATCATGCAGTTCTTGAGTCCGTTCAATAACGCGCTGTTCAAGCAGGTGCTGTTGCTCTAGCGCTGCCGTGACTGCATTGGTGGGTGAAGCGGGAGAGTGAGTTAGCATCAGGTCTGCCAATCGCAGCGTAAACTCACTTTGAAGATCTGGATTGTTTGCCTGCACTTGCTGCACAGCCTGATGCAGCCGATCGACCAACTTAGAGCGATGCTGAGACTGATGGTGTAACTGGGACAGGAAAGCTGCGATCGACTCTGGTGCAAACGTCAAATGAATGGTCTCGTGCAACGCCTCATTAGGGGTTGGATCTGCCATCAACAGGCCACTAAACTGATGTGAAACCACCACTACAAAGCGATCGCCCTGTCCAGCCATTGTGCGATCGCGCCGCAGCGTTGCTTCTGTCAGCACCAAGCTCGTTTGATCACCCGTCTGGGCCGTTTGCTGAAGGGCGCTGCTAATTTGCTCAAACGCCCCGCAAGGAAGAACCCAGCTCAGGCTTAATCTTCGGTCAGACGACATTTCACGGACTGCTAAAACACAAGCTATAACGGTCAAGCCTACTATAGCGGGTATCTATGCGACGAAAAATGCAAACATTGTGAAGGCGTGATGCCATCTATTCTCCTGACAACTCTTTCCGCTTGCTTATTGCTGTTGAGCCTGCTGTTGCTCGTGTTGGGTGCTTGTCGCACTGTTCAGCCCCGTTGGTTCTGGCAGGGCTGGCGAAGGGTTGGGATGCGATCGGTTAAAGTGCAATCGACCTGAGAGCGATCGTCCGTTGCCTCCACGATAAACCGTAATCAACTCGGCGCAAATGCTGACCGCGATTTCGGCGGGTGTAAGGGCACCGAGATCAAGACCGATCGGCGCATACACCGCTTCTAATTGACACGCGATCGAGACTGCATCCATCCCCGAAAGGCTCTCCTGTCGTAACGCTTGCAACACGGTTTTGACTCGCTTTTGGCTGCCAATCATGCCGATGTAGTGGGGCGATCGGGGCAAGAGTGCTTTTAGGGCCGCCATATCGTGCTGATAGCTGCGTGTCACCAGAGCAACGTAAAGCTGTGGTCTCTCGTTTAGCGTTGCAACGGCTGTATCGACGGGTTGAGCCAGCACCGTGGCTTCTGGAAACCGTTGGGTATTCGCAAACTCCGGGCGATCGTCCTGCACTATGACCTGAAACTCAAGCAGGTGAGCCATTTGTGCTAGCGGTACAGCCACATGACCAGCACCGATGATCAGTAGGATGGGTGGCGGGAGGAGCGGTATTGTGAAAGCGTGGGGTGTGGGGTGTGGGGTGTGGAGTGTGGTGAGGTAGGGTGCGCGATCTGGTGCAGAAGCAATAAGTAAGGAGGCAGATTGTCCAGTTTGCAAGAGGCCAACGATATCATTTGCAAGGGCGATCGCACGTTCACCTTGCCAGCGTTCTAGCCAAACCTGCATCATGCCACCACAGATGCCCTGTTTGATTTGCTCTGGATGACCCGATAGGTCAATATCAACTCTTTTCTTTGCGCCTGTCACGAACACCTGTTTTGCTTGCTCAATGACACTGGCTTCGCCTACCCCGCCTCCGATCGTGCCCACAAGACTACCATCCGCACAAAGGAACATCATTGCGCCCACTTCTCTCGGCACCGACCCTTTGACATTGACGACCGTTGCCAACACAACGGCTCCCTGTCGAAGTGCAATAGCAAGCTGCTGGTAGAAGTGAAGCATGTAGGATACAGTATGGGGCGATCGCATTGTACGAGGTGGGCGATCGGGTTTCGGTATCGGGTGTGGTCAGAAGAGCTAAAGTCGCTGGCACACAATGATTTCACTCGAACTTACGCACCATATTAAACGACACGCCACCCGTCCGATTGATTACCTCACTTGCTGGCACTTTAATAAAGCCTGCTCGTTCATAGAGCCTCACAACACGGTTGTCTTGCCGCACATTGAGACTCACGGCTGGAAAGCGATCGGTTGCTCTGTCTAAAAGCTGCATCAATAATCGTGTGCCAATCCCTTGATTACGACAATCCGGCGCTACAGCCATTGCCAATTCGAGAATTTCCTTGCTGATGTAGCCAAACCCTTTGTTGTCTTCTGACCATAGACGCAACCAGGCTGCAGCAACAGATACGGCACCTCTGGTTGCAACACATCCGCTGTCACCAGCTCTGCCCCAACCTGATGCATAACGAGCTAAATACGGTTGCTCTTGAATAGACTCCAGCGAGGGTTCGTGTGATGCATACCGCAACATTTCCCACACGATCGCTCCATCTTCACCCGTCAAAGCGCGAATGGTGTAATCCATACGTCCTTGACCCCGTGCCACAACAGTAAGGCTAGTAAAGTCGTATTCAGGGCGTAAGTCATCATCCATTTCAGGGATCTGACTCATAAGCTTTACCAACTATCCCTTAACGATCACCATTACTCATTTTCTAGGGCTGTTGTCTCCACCCTAATTTTCGTTTTGTTAGCAAAGTATCAACTTGAGGCATGTGAAACTCCACAAGCTCTACGGTCTCTCGCACTAATGTTTCAAGTTGGTTGATAGCTACAGAAGCATCTTGATCAAACAAGCTTTCAAGACGAGAGGCAAATTTTTCGGGCGTAATTTTCATCTGCTCAATAAACCTCCTCATCTGCTTGAATTGAAATGTCGAATAGTACAAACGGTTTAATCCAGATAAGACACCGAGAAGATTTTGGGCTGACTCAACCATGATCTGGTAGTACCAGAGCGTTGCGTCACGCTTGGCAAACTTTTCCTGCATCCCCCAAATGGCGAAGAACTTAAGGTAATGCTCAACCATTGCCTGAGCGAGTGCATCAGGGTAGCTGGCAGCTTTAGCCTTCCACTGCTGAACTAATGCTTCACCATACAACGGAACGCCAATCAGCGTTCCAGACATTGCTTTCAACATAGGCGATTGAATATCAAATGCTTCCAAGACGGTTGCCATATCCTTTTCCCATTGCGCGATCGTCGAGTGCCCAAACTGACACTCAACACCGCTCACAAGGTAACTCTCGACAATCACACCTTCTTTTCGATCGCCCAACGTCCACAGCCGTTCTGAACCCTGATTCTGTTGCCGCGCAAGCTGTAATTCTGCTTCGGAAGGCAATTCATCATAATAAATGCCCACGTCACAATCGGAGTACTCATCGCACAGTCCTTCTGCAATTGAACCTGTGACCATTACAGCTTTAGCGTTCGGGTTAGCAATATATACTTTGACGTTGCGTTTTGCTAATTCCAGCAAATATTGCGTTCTATCGTTCATAGAGCTTTGTACTGTGGGTGAGTATCCGTGTCCATGACGCAGCACTGAATTTGCCAAGCTAATAAACTATACGATCGCCTCACGACTCTGATGAGGCTGATTAGAAAACGTTTCATTGCGATAAAGCACCGTTTCTGAAACTAGCGTCATCTTTTGATCAAGCCAAATCAGGGAGGCTTGAGCGACAGAGCCAGCCTGAAGCGTCACTAAGGAGAAGTTGCGTAGACAGTTGCTCTCTGTTTTGACAATGCGGGGCACGCTGGCAGCGTTCAGGTATATGGTGCCGTTCTGATCGACGAGGGGGACGCGCTGGTGCTGTTTGGTGTGGCGCAACTGGTGGTGCATGTGACCAAAAGCAACCAGGGGAATCGTTTTGCCCAATTTACGAGCGGCTTCGATCGCCTCTGCAAAGTCCAGATCGCCATGATCACCACCGGGAGGACTCCAATCTCTCCCACAGGTATCTTCAGGTCGATCGCCTAAACCTTTCGGCCCACAGTGCCCCAAGAAGATGACGGTATCGAGAGCGCTGCTGCTGGCGGCTTGCACAATCCGTTCCGTGGATTCAGCAAAGCTCGTGATACCGTAGCGCGATTGGTAAAACGCATTGGTGTTCTTCCACTCTGAGCCGCCCCAGCTAAAGGGACGCGCACCCACCACTGTTAAATTTAATGCTGGAAAATCCAGCTTGCCGTAGCCAACGTGAGCGTCTCCCAGTAAATCAAGCTGTTGCTGTACCCGGTCTTCCTGGGTGCGATCGTAGGGACACTTCTTGATGCCCCATTCGGTGGCGCTATACCAGGCATCGTGGTTGCCCAAAACGGCTGCTTTCGGAATATCGAGTGCCGCGATCGATCGCACGACCTCTACAGATTCATTGCCAAAATCGCCGACCAGCAGCACCAGATCCACACCGAGATGTCTCAGCGCGATCGCATCATCAGCATCCCAACAGTTGTGGACATCGCCAATCACGGCAATGGTGATCGCAGTCGTTGAAGGCGCGATCGTTTGTATGAGTGAGTTCTTCGTTGATAAGTTTCGATCGTGTAGCGGTTCAGTCATGCGTATCCCCTTTCCCATCTCTTCCAGCATAATCAGCTTTGAAGAGGATGAGTGGTAGAGGTTACAGGACTGATCCCGCACTGAAGGATCGCCCATTACAAAATTGCCTGTTCTTAATTCACCGTCGAGACCCAGAGGTAACAGAATCTACTCTTTGCGTTCTCTGCGCCTCTGCGGTTAATTTTCAACGCTCTTTAATCCTTACGTTTAAAGGTCTCTCAGTTAACAATCACGTACATCAACACCTGACAGAGTAGTGAACGAGAGACAATTGAAATCAACCTCAGATGTAGAACACTCATGTCAGATGTGACGTTAACATTGACCATTAACGGTGCCCTCGTCCCGCTTAAAAATGTGTCCCCTACGATGACACTGCTGGAATACCTACGCGACAGTGGCCGAGTAGGCACCAAAGAAGGCTGTGGTGATGGCGATTGCGGTGCTTGTACAGTAGCGATCGTCGCCGAAGGTGCAGATGGCAAGCCGCAGTACCAGGCGATGAACAGTTGCTTGATTCCCTTAGCATCTGTAGCGGGACAAGACATTATCACCGTTGAAGGGGTGGCGAACGGCGCACTGCATCCCGTACAGGCAGCAATGGTCGAAACGATGGGTTCCCAGTGTGGCTACTGCACACCCGGATTCATTATGAGTTTGTTTACCGCGTATTACGATCGGGCCGTTGACGATTTTTCGCTAGAAGGCAATCTGTGTCGCTGTACAGGCTACCTCTCCATTCGCCGTGCGGCTGAGTTGGTGAATGAGACTGCACCCGATGACACCTTTGCAACGCATCTGAACCAAGCGTCGGCTGAGTTGGTACCGTTGGACTACAGTGGCAACGACCAATACTTCTACCGACCTACCCATTTAAGCGGCGTTCTGACGTTACTCCAGCAGCATCCCGATGCCACATTAGTTGCAGGTGCTACCGATTTGGGACTGGAACTCACCCATCGTCGCCAACACTTCCCTGTGATGATTTCGCTCGAAGCAGTGGCAGAACTCAAGCAGGTTGAGCAAACCCTAGACGCAGTGACGATCGGCGCAGCAGTGCCGCTGAGCCACATCGAAACCAACCTGCACGGCATCTTTCCCAGCTTGGATGAGATGCTGCACTGGTTTGCCGCGCGACAGGTACGCAATCGAGCCACGATCGGCGGCAATCTAGGCACCGCTTCTCCGATCGGCGATCTGCCTCCCGTGCTTCTGGCTCTAGACGCGGAGATCACGATCGCCAGCATCACTGGAACTCGCATCCTGCCACTAGCTGACTTCTTTAAAGGCTATCGTCAAACTGATCTCAAACCGGGAGAGGTGATTGTCTCGGTGACGATTCCCAAAGCGATCGCGCTTGGTGCCGTGCGTCGTCTCAGCCAGTCGTACAAAATCGGCAAACGCGGAACCGATGATATCAGCATTGTGGCAGCAGCCTTTACGATCGACCTGGATGCGAACGATCGCATTGTTCATGCGCGGCTGGCCTATGGTGGCGTGGCGGCAACTCCAGTACGGGCGATCGCGGTCGAAACCATGCTCATGGGGCAACCCTGGACTCTCGCAACCATCCAGAACATCAAGCCGACGCTGAAAGCCGCCTTCACACCGCTCACCGACCTGCGAGGCAGCGCCGACTACCGCAAACTGCTGATTGCCAATCTCTTTGAAAAGTTTTTTGTAGAATGTCAGTCGCCAGAAGAGACGGTGGCAGGCGTGGTGTTGATGTAAAGAAAATGGATCAATCCGATTGGGCTAATTGCCAGGAGGTACAAAAATGACTGAAACAGCAGAAAAACTGAAGCTTGAGCTAGCTCAACTCTCGATGGAGGAGCGTGCGGAACTTGCTTACTTCTTGATTTATTCTCTCGATGAGGAATCCAATTATGAAGTAGAGAGCGCTTGGAATATCGAATTAACGGAAGCGCAAAAAAGGGAAATGGATACCCGCATTGAAGACTATGGCATTAATTCAGACAATACCTTTACGTGGGAGGAAGTCAAAGCGTCGATTAAGAAGCCGTAATGAACTGATACATCTTACTCTGTTGTAGTGAATTATTAGATTAATACTGTCTGTCCTTTTATGACTGAGCTAACGGATGCTCTAGAACGAATTCTTGCTTGGCGACGAGAACATAAGCCTACTGATTGTGATCGCTTTAAGCCAGGATTGTCGTTAGCGGAAATTCAAGAAAAACTGAGTCAATTTCCATCCCGATTACCGAGAGAAATTTACACCCTTTACCAATGGCATAACGGTACAAATGATGACTCTTGGGATTGTGGTGTTTTTGTTTACCATTCTTTTATAGATATAGACTACGCCTTGCAGCAAGCCGAAGAGTATATCAATGAGGAAACCCAAAGCACTTACAGAGAACAGAAAGATTTACCGATGTACTTATTTCCTTTCTGTGAATTTGAAGGTGAGTATTTTGCGGTTTCAGGAGCGGAGGAAGAGAGAAGTTCTGCTCCTATATTTTTCATTGATGAAACAGGTGATATTGCTCTTGCCTTCAATAGTCTGACAAATATGATGCTGGCATTGGTTGAGTGCTATGAAACTGGTATCTATGCAGTTGGAGATAACGGGTTTGTTGATGTCGTCGATGAGGTTGCATTTGGAGAAATTCGACTTAAATACAACCCAGGAACAGCAAAAAAGCTTTATGCGAGTGGATGGTAAATTGAGATAGATAAGGCATAAAATTTTGGTTGGATTAGCCTGACTAAAGACATTCGTAGAGTACAGACTAACAAGTAGAGGTGACACGATGAACGCAGTGGGCAAACCCTCGAAGCATGAAAGCGCGGTCTATCACGTTAGCGGCAGAGCAGTCTATACCGACGATCAGCGCCAGCCTGTAGGGATGCTGTCGGTCTATCCGGTCGTGGCACCTTATGCCAAAGCGCGAATTACAAGGATTGATGTCTCTGGCGCAGCGACTGTAGAAGGGGTTGTGACTGTGCTGACGGCTGACGATGTTCCCGGCACAAACGATACGGGTGTGATTGCGCGCGATGAGGTGCTGTTTCCCACTGAAGAAGTGAGCTACTACGGACAGGCGATCGTGTGGGTCGTCGGTGAAACGGAAGAAGCCGCTCGACTGGGAGCCGAAAAGGTCGTCGTGACTTATGAACCACTGGAACCGTTGCTGAGCATCAAAGCCGCGATCGCCGCCGATAGCTTTCACAATCAACCGCAAGTGATGCGTCAGGGTGACGTGATGGTGGCGATGAGTGATGCCGATCGCTGTCTTGAAGGCGAGATTGAAATGAACGGGCAGGATCACTTTTACCTGGAAACCCAGGCGAGTTGGGTGATTCCCGATGGAGAAGGACATTATCAGGTCTACGCTTCGACCCAGCATCCGGCAGAAACGCAGGTCATTGTTGCGCGGGTGCTGGGCGTTTCCAGCAGTCAGGTTGTGGTGACGTGTTTGCGGATGGGTGGCGGCTTTGGTGGAAAGGAATCCCAAGCGAACCCCTATGCATCAGTAGCGGCGATCGCCGCCCATAAAACAGGTCGTCCCGTCCGTGTGAAGCTCAAGCGCAGCCACGATATGACCCTGACAGGCAAGCGTCATGGCTTTTTGGGACAGTACAAGGTCGGCTTTACAAACGAAGGCAAGATTACGGCACTGGATGTGTCGCTCTATGCCGATGGGGGCTGGAGTCTCGACCTATCGCCTCCGGTGCTGCTCCGCGCTATGCTCCATGTCGATAACGCCTACTACATCCCCCATATCAAGGTAACGGGACTCATCGCCAAAACCAACAAGGTGTCGAATACCGCGTTTCGAGGGTTTGGTGGACCGCAAGGTATGATTGTCATTGAAGAAGTGGTCGATCGCATCGCTCGTGCCCTCAACCTGCCACCCGATGTCGTGCGCGAACGCAATTTCTATCACGGCACAGGTGACACTAACACAACTCATTACGGACAGGAACTCTACGACAACCGTCTCGATCGCGTCTGGCAGGAAGCCAAGACCAATGCCAAGTTTGCAGAGCGACAGGGGGCGATCGCCGCTTTCAACCGCACTCATCCCTACACCAAGCGCGGGTTAGCTATCACGCCCGTCAAGTTCGGCATCTCGTTCAACAAAACCCACTACAACCAGGCAGGCGCGCTGCTGCTCATCTACACCGACGGCAGCATTCAACTCAATCACGGTGGCACGGAGATGGGACAGGGACTCCACACCAAAATGTTGCAAGTGGCAGCCAGCGCTTTGGGCGTGAGTTTGGATCGCTTTCGCCTGATGCCCACCAGCACCGATAAAGTGCCTAACACCTCTGCAACGGCTGCCTCCAGTGGGTCAGACTTGAACGGGCAGGCAGTCAAAGATGCGTGTGAAACGATCAAAGCGCGCCTCTCCCCGGTCGCCGCAAGAATGCTGAACCTCGACGCACCCGAAGATCTGGTGTTTGAAGATGACTGGATTTTTTGCAAGACCTATCCCAAAGATCGCGTTCCCTTTCTCAACGTGGTGCGGCAGGCGTATGACGATCGCATTAGCCTTTCTGCTACAGGCTATTACCGCACACCACACATCTACTGGGATGAGGTGACGTGCAAAGGCAGACCGTTCTACTATTTCGCCTATGGTGCCGCCGTGAGCGAAGTTGAGGTCGATGGCTTCACTGGCACCTTCAAGCTGCGCCAAGTAGATGTGGTGCATGATGTCGGCGAATCGCTGAATCCCCTGGTCGATCGCGGCCAAATTGAAGGCGCGTTTGTGCAGGGCATGGGCTGGCTCACGATGGAAGAACTGGTCTGGGATGAACAGGGACGACTCCGCAGCGATGCACCCAGCACCTACAAAATTCCCACCATTAGCGAAATCCCTAAACACTTCAGCGTTCATTTACTCACACGAGCCGCCCAAGACGGTGTGATCTACGGCAGCAAAGCGGTGGGCGAACCACCCTTCATGCTGGCAATGTCTGTGCGAGAAGCCATCCGAGAAGCCGTCGCCGCGTTTGGTTCAGCCGATGTCGTCCATCTTGCTGCTCCTGCAACTCCGGAGGCGACTTTGTGGGCGATCGAAGCGGTGCGATCGGCTTCCACCCAGTCAGCCACCATCCCCGATCCACAGCTTTCAACCATCTAGCGGCAGTATGTCAAACGGTTGGGGGATGTTCGCCCATTTTCACCCACATTCGCCGAACACGAAGTAATTGAGGGCGATTCATCTTTAGCGCGATGAGAGTCGCTCTACCAATAGAAGACAACCCGCCAATTTCTGTTGCTGCCTCATTCCACTTGAAGTGCTCAGTCCATGCTTGCTGTTGGGGATGAAATAACGGCACCTCTGCTTGTGTTGCTGGGTCAGTCGCCATTTGACGAGCCGCTTTATAGCGGTTGCAGGATGGACAGGCTAAGCAAAGATTCTCAAAGCTTGTCGTGCCACCCTTTGAAAGTGGTAAGGATGTGTTCAAACTCAAATGTTGTTGCGGTAAGAGATTCAGCCGTTCGGCAGTAAGCACAACAATTGACGAAATGACCGCGTATTTGGCGTTGCAGTTCAACGGAAATGTAAACGCTCACGTTACCTTGAGGCTCCGTGAAGCTGTTGCAGGGTATACCTTGCTCTGGTCTTGAGGATGTTCAGGTAATCCACTTGTGTGAGGAGTTGATCAAGTTTTGCCCTTGCTTCAGCCGCTAATTGCCCCTCAGCATGTTGAGCGAGTAGTTCATTAAGCTGAATCTGTTCAGCAGCGGCAAGCTGAGTGGTCGCTAGCGCCTGTAGTTCTTCCAGGCTTAAACCAATCAACAACTCTTCGTCAGCAGCAGCAACCTTAGCAAGACGCTGATAGGTTTCCAGGTCTAGTAAGACACCAACGCGCTCTCCTTGCTGATTTGTCACATATTGCACGGCTCCGATCGTCTTTGATTTAGTCATGGGTTCGATTGGATAGACGATAACTCCAGTGTAGCGATCGTTCTGAAGCGGTTATTTGCGATACTCCTATCCCCTGATGGACGATAACTCTAGTGTAGCGATCGTCCAATGATTTCCTATTGGGTTGTGAGTTAATCGATGGTAAAGAGATAAAGGTTTGACAAGACTTAACTTAATCGAGGTGAGGGATGATCATACTGAAACCAAGGCGAGCGACGATCGCTCTAGGGAATATCTCTACTGGCTCGTCGATCGATCTCTTGCGTTTTGGCTAGCAGCACCTTGCAACGATCGACCAACTGAATAAACTCAGCGCGATAGCTGTTTGGATCATTGCCTTTTGCCTGCTTTGCTAACCGCAGAACAGTATTAAAATTTGCCTGTCCTTTAAACTCAGACTCGCGCAAGACCATCCCAAACATGGCAACAGCCGCAGAGAATTTTAAGTTATTTGACGTAGCTTCTAAGGGAGTGTTTTGGTCAAAAATGGGATGGGAAATGAGTTGACTGGTTGAGTCTTTTGGGTTTTTGTAGCGCAGTTTTACCTGCATGAGTTCATCGTTGGAAGCAGACACGATCGCCTTCGGCTGCTGATACTTCAGTGGATCAACAGAAGGCCATTTAACATCACTCTCACTGCCAGCAGGAATAATTTCGTAGAGCGCCGTTATGGTACGTCCGGCACCAATTTCACCTGCATCTTTCTTGTCGTCGTTAAAGTCCTGGTCTTGCAGCAGGCGATTTTCGTAGCCGATCAACCGATATGCTTGTACTTTCGCGGGGTTGAACTCCACCTGAATTTTTACGTCTTTAGCGATCGTAAATAAGGTGCTACGCAAGTCATTGACCAGGACTTTTTTCGCTTCTGACAAGGTGTCGATATAAGCATAATTGCCATTGCCCTTATCTGCCAGTTGCTCCATTTTGGAGTCTTTAGTATTGCCTGTGCCAAAGCCCAAAACGGTCAGAAAAATACCGCGATCGCGTTTCTGCTCAATTAACCGCACCAGTTCAGCATCGCTAGAAACCCCCACGTTAAAATCGCCATCAGTCGAGAGAATGACGCGATTATTGCCGTTCTTGAGAAAGCTTTGCTGCGCCAGTTTGTACGCTAGCTCAATGCCTGCTCCGCCTGCGGTCGAACCGCCTGCTTCTAGCCGATCGATGGCATCTAGAATCGTTTGCTTTTGATTTCCCGGTGTCGGTGGCAACACCAGACCCGCATTCCCCGCGTAGACAACGAGGGTGACGCGATCTTGGGCAGTCAGTTCATTCACCAATAAGCAGAGCGACTGTTTCACCAGGGGCAATTTATTCGGTTCGTCCATCGAACCGGAGACATCCACTAAAAACACGAGGTTGCTGGGTTGTAAAGTTTGCAACTGCTTGCCTTTCAAACCAATCTGCACCAGCTTGTGCTTCGGATTCCAGGGTGCAGCAGCAACGTCCGTCGTGACGGAAAAGGGCTTACCGCCTTCTGGTTGCGGATAATCGTAAGGGAAATAATTGATCAGTTCTTCAATCCGCACCGCATCTTTAGGCGGCAGTTGTCCCGCTGTAATGAAACGCCGCACGTTGCTGTAAGAAGCTGTATCGACATCGATCGAAAAGGTTGAGAGAGGATTTGTGCTGGGACGTAGAAACGCATTTTCAGTAATCGCGTTGTAGCCCTCAGTGTTGCCCGTTCCTGGTTGATTGATACGGCTTTGATCAGTGAAAACGGGAACTGGGCTACTGGCTTGAACAGGCGATGGTTTTGTTGGGGCGATCGCACTATTTGTACTATTGTTCACAACAGTTGAAGGCATTGCCCTTACTGGCAGCGCAGGTGCGGCAGCAGATGCAGGTTGAGAAGGAGCAGCGTTGAGAATGGTTTCTCCTGAAAGCCTAGTCGTGGTAGAAAATTGCTGCTTTTCGAGCGTACTTGTGCGTGCCTCTAGTGCATCCACCCGACCACGCAGCGTTGCAAGTTCAGGAGCATAAGTCTGTTGCAACTGCTGCAATATTGCTAAGTCTGCTTTAGAGACGAGTGAGGCATTTCCAGAAGCAATGAGTTCATTAACGCGATCCAACAGTGCATTCAACCCAGCCGCAAATTCGTAGCGAGTCATCGAACGAACCGGAGACACAGTCGATAGCCCAACGCTCAGACCGTATCGGTTGCTCAAAGCCCTAAATACCAGGATGTCAATGGAAGAAACATATTGCTGCCTGGAAAAGTTATACGTACCCCCAATTGCTACCAGGTCAGACGCGAAACCTTGCATCAGAGCGTCAATTGTATTGAAGTCCTGCTTAGATAGAGTGTCCCTCGTATCTGACAATTTTTCTGAGAGCTTTCCTAACACTGAGTTTAGAGCAAGCACAAAGTCGTAGCGGGTTAACGCTCTTTGATCCGTCAGGGCGATCGGGGCTTTAAGCTCGTTGTGTTGAATCAGCGATCGCAGTGCCTGAACATCACTAGCACCCACACTCTGCTGTGTCATCCATTGCAGCGCCTGAAAGCTATCCAGACCAGAACCATAACGACTTCTCGTTCTTGCCCACGTTGCTTCAAAGCGCTGCCTCAGGCTGTAGAGAGTTACGATATCGCTCTTAGAAGGAGCATTTTCTTCACTCAACAAATTCTGCCTTGCTTGAGATAAGACGAGGTTCAAGGCGACGGCAATTTCATCACCCGTAACAGGTTGATTGCCAATGCCGCTGTAGTCCACAACCTTGTATTTCTCGATAAGCGATCGTAAAGACTGCACATCCGGGTCATTCGGCTGAAATAATTCTGTACCAGGACAAGCTGTCTGCTTCTGATTGGGTGATAACGCCTGAGCCGCGATCGGCATCCATACTGCACCAGGCACCATAAGCAACGCCGTTGCTAACGAACCGAGACGCTGCCAAACTAGACGTTGCAATTGTGACATGGCTTTAACCCTCACACTGAGATGAGGATGATTCTATTACCTTACAAAAGGACTTGTCCAGTGACCTTTATACCTGCTTCGGGTGAGATGTTGGGCACCAGGCGCAATCGCAATCGCCATCAATGCGTTTTACGGTGTTAGCTAAATTTGGCACTGGCTACGTCATCGCACTACACTAAAATTCGTCGATCGCTCCTTCCACCATGCACCCCAACCTTTGGTATCCCTACACACAGGCAAAAACCGCACCCGAACCGCTGAAAGTGAAAGCCGCTCATGGCGTTTGGTTAGAGCTAGAAACAGGTGAACGCATTCTCGATTGCATTTCAAGCTGGTGGGTAAATTTGCATGGTCACAGTCACCCCAAGATTGCAGAAGCACTCTATCGGCAAGCATCCCAGCTAGAGCACGTCATTTTTGCTGGCTTTACGCACGATCCAGCCGAGCAGTTGGCAGAGGGCTTAGTGCGCCGTTTGCCCGCGAACCTCACTCGCGTGTTTTATTCCGACAATGGTTCGACGGCGGTGGAAGTGGCGCTGAAGATGGCGTATCAGTATTGGGCGAATCAAGGGCAGCCTCGATCGACCTTCCTTGCCTTCGAGGGCGCCTATCATGGCGATACCTTTGGAGCGATGGCCGTGGGGGCACGATCGCTCTTTTCCCATGCCTTTGCGCCGCTGCTCTTTGAGGTTGCGTTTGTGCCCTATCCGATCACCCATCCCGATAAGGCGATCGCAGCCGCAACCGAGCAAACCATTCTCGACACCATTGAGAAGTACCTGGTGGAAGCAGGCGATCGCTACGCAGGCATTATTATCGAGCCGCTAGTGCAAGGTGCTTACGGAATGCGCATGGGGCGATCGGCATTTCTCCAGCAGCTCCAGCAGCTTGCTCACAAGCACAATACGCTGCTGATTTTCGATGAAGTGATGACGGGCTTTGGACGCACGGGTGATTGGTTTGCCTGCCTCAAAGCCAACGTGCAGCCTGACATCATTTGTTTATCGAAAGGCATCACAGGCGGTTTTCTGCCGCTGGCTGCCACCGTTTGTTCAGAAACCATCTATGATGCGTTCTATAGTGATGATGCTTTGAAAACGCTGTATCACGGGCACAGTTACGCCGCCAATCCATTAGGGTGCGCGGCAGGGTTAGCGTCACTGGAGTTGATGGTTGAGCACGAATCTGCCTTTAAGCAGATGGAAACCAAGCATAGAGAGCATCTTGCAGCTTTAGAAAATCATCCTCGGTTGACCAATGTGCGTGTTACAGGCACGATCGCCGCGATGGATTTGGTCACGGATCAACCAGGCTACCTTAATCAAATAGCTCTGAACATTCGCAAACGGGCGATTGCTCAAGGCTTACTTTTGCGACCGCTGGGGAACGTTCTGTATCTCATGCCGCCCTACTGTATCACCGATGAAGAGTTAACGTCCGTATATCGTGGCCTTCACACGATCTTGGATGATCTCGATCGTGTGCCTTTTGAGTAGGTATCAATGGTGGGTGTGAGGTGTGGGGGATGCAGTAGACCGATCAAAAGGTAGAAGGCATCGAGATTCCATCTATCTAATGCTTTTTCCATCTGTCGATCGCGTGTCCTTCATGCGCTCCCAAATGGGCAAATCTTCGGGGCGATCGACATCCGTCAGCATTGGGAGCAACGTGAATGAAAGATTGAGTTTCTCGACGATCGTCACAGTCTGTTGCAAGACGCGATCGGTACTCCAGGTGATGGCTTGAAACAGTTCTGGAATCGCCTGTCGTAGGCCGATTAAATAATAACCACCATCGGTTGCGGGACCCAACACCACATCAGTTTGCTGTAGGGCTTGAAAAGCCTTTACTAGCAGTGCTTCCGTTAATTCTGGGCAGTCGGTACCAATGATGATAGCCGCATCCACATCACGATCAAACGCGGCTTGAAATGCTTGCCGCATACGATCGCCCAGGTTGCCTTCTGGCTGAGGCTGATACCGTAAGTCCGCACTCAGCCATAATTCCATCTGCGTGCGATCGCCCCCCGCAAACCAAACTTCCACCGTCAACTCACAGTTTTGCTGCAATGGTTTGACCTGAGCCAGTGTGTATTCAGTCATCTGCCGATGGAGGTCTGCGGCGGCTTCTGCACTCAACGCTGGCATCAGACGGGTTTTCGCTTTTCCTGGCTCTGGGTAGCGTGTAAAGATCATCAGGCGTTCATTCACGATCGCAGCCTTTAAGAAATGATGGGTTGGTCAGCGCGTTTGATGCGTTCAATCCATTAGACCTCTTGCACATTAGAGTTATACCAGTTCTCAGTTTTGAGTTAAGAAGCTCTGTTCCATCACTTCTTGATCTGCAGCCCAATTAAATGGAAATGGTATTACTTCTGCCAATCCTAGCCCTCATCACCCAGCCCCTTCTCTCAAATTGAGGAGAAAAGGAACCAGATTTTAAGGATTGATCGCCTGTGCAGACCAGCCGGAACCATCGTATCGATGCAACCAACGGTTTTGGGGATCGCCGCGCAACTCCAAATGGTCTACCGCCTGTGGATCAAGCAGCAACAAGCAGAAATGGGGTAGAGGAGTCGTTGCGTCCGGTACAGCGACATCAAATCCATCCTTATCTGTTTGAGGCTTGCCGGGATATGCCCAGGCAAACTGTGTACGGGCAGCATCAGATAACGCCTGCCACATCGCCTGTCGAGCTTTTTGCAGCGTCGAATCGGGGTAATCAGCTTTCACTAAAAGTAACTCACCCGCAAGACGAAACTGTTCGCGCGTTTTAGGAAAGTACCAGCAGGCTTCCCCCCAGGCGCAGCGATCGATCTGTTCAGTCTTGGCACTGCGAGCATCCGTCACAAACTGTAGCTGGTTACTGCCATCAAGAAACCCCCGAAACACGATCGTCCGATTGGCAGGACGCTGATCGGCTCGAACGGTCGCAAGCTGTAAATAACGAGTATACACCAACGCACGATTGCGGTGAAGGGCGCGGGCAAGTGGCGATCGCCAGGAAGCCAAAGACATAGAGGAAAGGCCAAAGGCTTAATGATTAGGACTTACACAAACCTCGGAGGTTTCAACCAGGATCAGGCACCGTAACCACTATATAGCCTACTTCAGGCTAACTAAATTGTTAAGAAAGCGTTGCTTAAAGAGGGCGTAAAAGTCGCTTAAAACAGTAAATTTCAGGGTTTCTACGGACAAAAACGTGTGGCAAATAATCCGGATTGAGATACATTAAACGGGCTTAAAGGAATAACAATGCTCAGGTTTTCTGGTTCATTATTGCGGTTGTAAAAATGACAGGTTTAGGTCTTCTTGCAATGAGTTTGTTGCAAACAGTCCCTCCAGCAGTACTCTCGGAAACCCCGATAGCCACGCCATTGCAGAGAGTATCAGGCCGGGCACTAGAGGCCAGTGAGACGATCGCCGTAGCACATGATGAGGCGATCGCCCTTGCCGCTCCTGACACTCTACATTTGTCAACCTTTAAGGCATCATCCCCTGTAGACTCTGTTATCGTTAGCACAAAGCCTTTACCTCAACTGCAGCAGGCCCCTGAAACGACTGCACGCTTACCAGAATTCAGTCGCTCGTCTCAGGTTTCAACGGCCTCAACCGTCGCTCCTCTGGCAGCAGCCTCACCACCCCAGCGATCGCTGCTGACAGCGCTTGCCCCAGTTGCTATACCTCCAGTCGCCGCACCTCCAGTTGCTGCACCCCCAGTTGCTGCACCTAATGAAACAGGTCTGGATTTGGCAACGGCTCCAAGAGAGGATGTGGATGAGGGTAGGAATGCCGCCATGTCGCAGGTGACAGCGGTTTCACAGTTGACGGATGTAGAACCGACTGATTGGGCCTTTCAAGCGTTGCAGTCGTTAGTTGAACGCTATGCCTGTCTTGTGGGATACCCCGATAAAATCTTTCAAGGGAATCGTTCGCTGACTCGCTATGAGTTTGCAGCCGGTTTGAACGCCTGTTTCGATCGCGTCAATGAACTGCTCGCCTCAGCCACCACAGATTTAGTCAAACAAGACGATCTCATCACGTTGCAAAAACTGCAAGAAGAATACGCGGCAGAGCTGGCAACCCTGCGTGGTCGGGTAGAAACGCTGGAAGCACGGACGGCAACGCTGGAAAAGCAGCAATTTTCAACGACGACGCGCTTATTTGGACAAGCCATTTTTAGCCTTCAAGGCAGCAATCGCACAAATATTGATTTGTTTCCTCGCGATGGTCAACCAGAGCGATCGGGCCAGCTCAACACGACGTTTGCTGATCAGGTGGAACTGTCGTTTGTCACATCGTTTCGTCCTGGTGATTTACTGTTGACGGGTTTGCAGACGGGCAACTTGCGATCGAGCGCTCCCGATCTCTTTACCAACATGGGTCGGCTTGCCTACGAATCAGGGCAAGAAAATCAATTGGTGTTGAGTGATTTGTCGTATCGGTTTTCGGTTACTCCTAACTTTGGGGTCATTATTGGAACAGCGGGTGTGAACCCTAGCAACACGTTTCGAGGCATCAATCCCCTTGAGGGCACCGGGTTTGGGGCACTGTCGCTGTTTGGGCAGCGCAATCCCATCCTGGCGATCGGCAATGGTACGGGTGGCATTGGTTTTGATTGGCAAATTGCGCCCAGAGTCAGCTTGCAAGGGATCTATAGTGCCGAATTGCCTGCTGTTGCAACCGATAGCGATGCGGGAGGGCTTTTCGGTGGCCGCTATGTTGCAGGGGTACAGCTTTCACTCGCTCCCACCAATACGATTGATGTGGGCTTAGATTATCTTTTTTCTCGATCGCTTGATAGCTCACTTGGCACAGGTATTGGCGATACGCAGTTGGTATCTCCTTTTACGCTGGGTGATGTGCCTCTAACGACCCATGCGATCGGTGCAACGCTGGCGTGGCGGGTCACTCCCCGTTGGACACTGGGTACCTGGGGCGGCTGGACAACATCGACCCCGATCGACAACAGCCTTTCTGGCTCGGTACAAACCACCAACTGGATGGTGTTTTCGGCTTTCCCCGACCTTTTTGGAGCCGGAAATCTGGGTGGCATTTTGGTCGGGCAACCGCCTAAAATTACGGCCAGTTCGCTACCAACGGGCTTTAACTTCCCGAAGTTTGCGACTGGCGGCGGGGCGGGTGGTCAAACCGACACGGCCATTCACCTGGAACTGTTTTATCGAGCACGCCTGACTGACAACATTGCCATTACCCCAGGCTTGCTAGTGGTCTTCAATCCCAATCACAATGCTGCTAACGATACGTTGTTGATTGGCACGTTAAGGACAACGTTTCAGTTTTAGCGGGGTGCAGTCGGCGTTATTCAACTTTTTGGTTATTCAACTTTTTGGTTATTTACCTTTTTGGAATCTTACTCTCTTCTTGGGTTCAAGCTTATGTCATTGCGTTCTTGCTTCCAATTGCCTTGCTTCCAACTGTTTCAGCTTCTTGTAGGTAGTGCTGCGATCGTGCCGTTGTGGGCTGCTAGCGCGATCGCTCAAGTGCAGATTAACAGCACGGGGGTTATCTCTGGCACCATCACACCGCCCAACAAAAATCCGAATTTCAACCAGGGCACGACGCGAGTGGATACGGACAGCCAGGGACGCTATTTTCGTAATGGGGTGTTGGTCTTTGATGCGAGCGCGATTAACCCCAATTTGGTGAGAATGGGTGCTAATGGCAGCTTCTTTGTCGATTTTCGGGGCATTCCTGTTGTTTCAACCAATGGCACCCTGGATTCTGCAATCTTATCGGGGCAATTACAACCGACGCAGCGGTTTAATAATGATACGCCAGTCAATTTTTGGGGCAACATTCAGGATGAATTTGTCGTACAAGGCAATTATGTTGGTACGGTGACTGATCCGGCGACCGGGCAGCAATATCAAGGAACCTTTGCCATCCGAGGGCAGGGGCCGCGCTATAGCGACTCTAATGGCGGTTCAAGCCCTACCGTGTTTGATTTTCGATCGCAGTACAACTTTCAGGCAAATCCCTCCATTGCCCCTAAGCCAACCGTGTTCTCCTACCCGGTGAATGCTATGCCCGTGAAATTGACCATCACGGTGCCCGCAGGTTTGCAGCCGATCGGGTCGGGCACAACTGGAAGCGGCACGACGATCGGCGGCACGGGCAGTACCGGCAGCACGGGCAGTACCGGCGGCGCGGGTAACAATACCGATCCTGTACTCTCGATTTTTAGTGCTGGAAGCTCCTTTGAGGTTCAGCGCGCGGTGCTGGATGCGGCACAAGCACCAGACGCGATCGGTCCCAAAAGCCGAGTTCTACTGCGATAGAGCGATATCGATCGCTCTTCCAGGACGTGTGTTGTCTGATGGTTTCAAGACCCTCAGATCTTGTGGATGGAGTAGACTTTTGGGAAGGTAGGGTTCTAAAGGACAAAAGCCACTCATGACAGGAATATTTTTGGCGGGAGCAAGTCGTGGCGTGGGGCGAGAGATTGCGAAAAGCTTGACCACCCAGGGGCACGAGGTTGTTGTCCTGCTGCGATCGAACACCGCTCGTCCAGAGCTAGAAGCAATGGGCGCAACGGTGGTGTTTGGCGATGCCCTGGATGCCGAAGCGCTTGCGGCACTCGTTGCTAAACAACCCCTTGATACCGTCATTAGCACGATCGGCGGTAAACCAACGGACGGCGAACGGGCTGACTTTAAAGGCAACCAGAACTTGATTGATGCGGCTGTGAAGGCTGGTGTGAAGCGGTTTCTTTTAGTGTCGTCGATCGGCACGGGTGAAAGTGCGGCTGCCTTGCCACCACAGGCGCTTGAAACGCTGGGTGCTGTCCTGGCAGAAAAAGAACAGGCCGAAAATCATCTCGTTGCCAGCGGCTTGACATATACGATTATTCGTCCCGGTGGGTTGAAGTCAGAGCCACCCAGAGGTACGGCGGTTTTAACCGAAAATCCTAATGTGGCTGGCTCGATTCATCGTGCGGATGTAGCCGATCTGGTGATTCGTAGCCTTACCTCCGATCGCGCCAAGAACAAAATCCTGTCAGCGGTCGATCGTACCCTGCTGTTTGGTCAGTTAGAGTTTGAAGACTTTGAGCTGTAAAGGCTGGATGGTTGCAGTTCAACCAATGGTGCTGTGGCAGTCACAGGCAACGACGAACCAAACGGTTTCAACCAGCCAGCGACGAGTGCCCCATCCAGCACAAAACGAACGCTTGCAAACAGCAACAGGCTTTCAAGGCCCAAGCTCACTAACGTCTGGAGCACCATTGGTTCGTCCAACCGTCCTTCTACCAGCGCTAACCCTCGCACCAGCCCAAACGCGAACACGGCCCCAGAGCGAAGGTGGGGATTGCGGTCTTGCCGGATGATATAGCGGTAGGTCACGCCAAAAAGGAACCCAGAGAACGCTGCGATCGCGTCACTGATGATAATCTCGAAGCCATCTGCACGGATGAGAGACGGAGTTAAGAATACAGAGTGGGGTGTTCGTAACCAGCTTTCTACCAGCGTGAGGGCACCAAACACCAGGCCACTCGTGGCTGCGCCCAGAAGACCCGCTTTGACCGATTCAATGCGCTCAGCCAGATCGATCAGTGCGATCGCAGGCTCAGGTTGCTCATGATGGTTCATCGACATAGCTACGCGTTGCGATTGCAGCTTTTCGATTGTAGATGGACTTGTGCTCTCATCATCCATTATGCTCAAATCTTTTACAGCCTTTATCCCCGTGCAACTTTGAACTATGATCAACAAAGAAAACATTTCACGACGCTGATTTTACACACTCATGGATATTGTGACGCTGGGTTGGGTTTCGCTGCTGGTGGTATTTACGTTCTCGATTTCGATGGTCGTTTGGGGCCGCAACGGGTTTTAGGTTGGTCTTGTGGAAGCTCCTGTTTTTAACGTTCTTGTTTTAGTTGCCTTTGGGCTGATGGTGATCATCAGTGGGGGGGTCGGCTATCTTACCCTGGCAGAGTGGCGCGATCGCCGCCGCCGCGATCGCGCGTCGCGAGACGATCGTGCCATCCCCCGCAGCACTGAGAAGCCCTCGCGTAAGTCTGGCAACGCGAAAAAGTAATGGCGTTCTGAGCAAAGATCCGTCAAAGATCTCAGCTAACGCTCAACGGCTCTCATGCAAGTCGAATTTTAGCACCACTTGCATTGGGTCGTTAGTGCATTTTTAAGGACAGCAGGTCTGCGATCACGGCTCACATGATCACGGCTTACAGCAGAGCATTGAGACGTTGAACGATCGGATCTTGATGACGCTGCAAGAGATTCCGATAGGTATCTGCTAACGCGTTTGCAAGCTGGTCTTCTACACTCTGGGCTTCTTGCTTAGAAAGGCATTTTTCAAAACATAGTTGATACTGACGCGACTGGAAGAGACCTGTTGCTAGCTCTTTAAGCAGCGTGTCATCAAAGGGACAATCCCAATCAAACTGTTCATCGATCGTTTCTAACAAGAGCATTTTGGCCTTGCAGCGAACGACCGCTCGATGCGGACGGTGACGATTAGCTAATTCCATGACAATGTATGCTGCGTAACGATGTCTTGCAGTATACCCATGTTTCTGAAGTCAGTTCACCTCACCAAAGTCACATTCTGCTCTTCGCGTTCTTTGCGCCTTAGCGGTAGTAACTTCCGAGCCAATTTAATTTGATTCCTTACTGCGTCGAGCATCCATTAACCAGTGCACCAGGGGCTTAAGCGGTTCTGGTATCGCCGCTTCTCCAAAAGCGATCGTGTGGGTGCGATCGCCGTCCTGTACAGTGATTTCGTACTCAAAGCGGTCTGGTTGCGCCTGCATTGAGGAAGCCGAGACGTGAAAAAAGTCTGCCGCTTCGATGAGGTGGCGCAGTTGGGCTATTTGGTCGGGCGCTAGAGTAGCGGTATCGACGGTGATGGTGAGTGGCATTCCCGTGAAGCCACCACTGCGCTCTAAGGTAATGTGCATTTAGATGACTCCCACCTGCTGCCAGGCACTGCGGACAGCGTTCTGCTCTTCACTTTCGTTTCCATAGACCTGTTCGGCGATCGCGATCGTAGCAGTGGCCGCTTCCTCGAAAGTTGCCGTGGCGCTCAGCCCACTCTTTAATGTGATATACCAAATCTTGCCTGTTTTTTCCCAGGCGTAGCCACCGATTGTCATTGCCGCCAGATAAAACGCATGGTTCGGGATGCCAGAGTTGATGTGAACGCCGCCGCGATCACGCGACCCAGTATAGCGATCCTGGTAGTGTTTGGGTTGAGGGTCTGTCCCAAAGTGTGGGTCGTTGATATACGCCTTCTCACCCGTGAGTGTACGAACCCCTTGAATGCTTGCACCGGGGCCAAGCACATCTTTGCCAATGTACCAGTCGGCTTGTTCAACGGTCTGGCTATACTTCCACTGGAGAATTAAACTGCCCATGACATCGGCAAAGCTTTCATTGAGTGCGCCCGACTCACCAAAGTAGTCAAGATTGCTGGTAAAGCTCACGACCCCATGAGTGAGTTCATGCCCCACCACGTCGAGCGCCTGGGTAAACCGAGTAAATAAACTTCCGTCACCGTCGCCATAGGCCATCTGCTGACCGTTAAAAAATGCGTTGGACATCGGCCCACCAAAGGTATCGCCTGCATGGATACTCGATCGCAACGGCAAGCCAGCATCATCCAGCGAGTCTCGATCGAACACGTCTTTGTAGAAATCATAGACATCACCGGAGTAATCATACGCCTCGTTGGCAGCCTCATCGTCTGCTGGGCGATCGCCTTCTCGCCGCAGCAACTTGCCAGGTAAGGGATCGCTGGCTCCACTCATGTCGTACACATAGCGCTCTTTGCCAGCGATCTGTCCCATCAAAGAAACAGACAGTGGTTGGGTGCTCAACAACCGCCGAGCCGTACGATATTCGTTGCCCAGTGAGGCCAGTGCAATCTGACGCACAGCCGGATCTTCAGAGTCTTGCAGGCTTTCAGCCATGTAGGGTGGCACGAAGCAACAAAGGGAATGATGACATAGGTGCATAGGACGCTCCTTCAGGGATGGGCGATCGAACAAGAACCTGGGTTTGACAGCGATGCTACGCAGGTTCGGTTACTCAAAACTCTCTAGCTTGTCGGCGCATTCACGAAGTGGCTCCTTCGGAGCTAGCGCTACTTAAAACTCAAAACTCAAAACTGGTATTACACCACTTGCAGCATTGGCACTTTGAACTGTCCTAAGGCTGACGGAGCGTGTTGCCGTAGAGCGTGTTGCAGCGTGACTAAGACTTTCAGACGATAGGTGCCCGGTTGTTGCAGTAGTAGCGACGGCAGTAACACTTGATAGCTAGAGTCGTTTGAAAGGGGAACCTGTACCGTTACATCAGCTAGGCAGCCAGTTTCACCTGTCACTAGATGGCGGGACAGACATTGCACCCGATACGTAACCTGGTTTCCCGGCTTTGCGCCTGTTAGCCCAGTGTCTGCTAGCTCAGTGTCTGTTAGCCCCGTAACGTGCACAGACACTTCCAGTGCAAAGGGTGCTGCTGTTTGAATGGTGTCTGAGAAGATGGGACTGGTTCGATCCGCAACCATCGGGCGGCTCATGTAATAAGGCTGCATCACCCGTAGCTGTGTGATTTCTGCCTCAACTGGGTTGGCTATGATCGGGCTGTCTATCTGTGAGTGCGGTTGTGATGTTTCGGCGCGATCGCGCATCCACGGTTGCATCTGCTCTGTGTCCCAATCGCTCCAACTCTCAACGGCATCTGCTTCAAGATGATGCACCATGAGCCGCTGCTCCGTTTTTCCGTGTCTCTGCCGGGCCTGATACGCCACTTTAAACGAGGCAATAGTGTCCCACTCCATCAAGGCATCGTCGCCCTTTGCCTTTGTTCGCTCCTGATCCAGGCGTTTGGAGACAGCCACAGGTACGATGGTTTCGACGACATTAGACGGCTCTGCTTGCTCTAACGGCACCTCAACCGAATGGCTTTGTGCTTGAGCAATCCAGTCTTCTAGCTCATCACGAGAGAGGGTTCGCCCATCACGCTTCGCTTGAGCCTCGATAGCATCGGCTGACGCTTGAGCCAGATCGGCGATCGTGTCGATACCCAGCGACTGAAGCCAACGCTTTCTGACCACGCCAATCCCTCGAATTTGCGTTAAATCGCGGCAATGCTTATGGTTGTCGCTGGTTTTATGTGGTGGTGATCCCATCATCCAGGTTCCTCATGTGAATAGGAACCTGGTAGGCACAAGGTCCTACCAGGTAAGGTAACTCCCAACCGATGTCAGGAGATCGTTACGTCCAGCACTACACCGAACTTAGAGGGACTACTCCTTACTCTTGACCGGAGGCATACACTTCCAGCAAGACTTCTTTGATATAGCCATGTCCCCAAATCTTGGTCGTGCACTTGTTCTCAACAGGCCCAACGGTAGCCACAGCACCAATTTCATAAAGCCCAGGCTTCAGGCCATCCCGTTGTGCAATCCCTCTGTGAATCAGTTGATAGCTGTACTGATCTTTGACGGTGACTAGGGTTGCTTGAACATCCACTTCAGGTGCATTCTTGCCATAGCCTTCAAGCCCAAAATCAATGATGATTCGAGTGCCCAGGCACATCAGAAGTTCGGTCAAAGGTGTTCTGTTAAACAAAACATCAACAGCGACTTCATACTGCTCATCTTCAGCAATGATGAATGGCGAATTGCTCGGATCCGCAGGCTTAGTACCAAGACCACGGACTCGTAGGTTTTGCAGTTTGAATTCAACAGGGCCGACGATCGTGCGAGAGCGAGTTTCGCTTGCAGTAACCTCAGCCGTTTGACCATCAGGAACACTACCCGCAATAAATTGGGCCGTTCTTACCATTGCATCCATTTCGTTAGCCATAATACTAGTATCCTCGTGTGTTGCAAGTTCTTGAATTCAGTTGTCGGCCTTTAGCTAAAGTCGCTTTCAAACGTTTAGTCTTCAGCGCTTTTATGCTTGGCTTGTCAACTGAATTCATCATCGCAACAGATCAGCGATCGTGCAGTACCCAGGTTGGGTACTCTTTTCCCCTTGCTTCTTGTGATAAGCTCAGTTGTAGATGGGTAGTGAGTTGCCCAGCATAGGTAGACGCTTTTGATTTTTCCTTAAAAAGTATTTATTTGATTACTTAGGTTAGAAACAGCAATCTCGCTTGGTGAAAAAAAAGCTGTCGTCGCAGAAGTGTCATGGAAGTTTTAACGTTCATCACGAGGGGTGTTTAGAACAAAAAATATCTTAAATTTTTTAAAACTACACCTGCTCTAAAAATGGAAAACTCTGATGAAAATGCCATTTATAAATGATGTATGATAGCGGCATCACTAACGTTTTAAACAAGTTTTTATCGTTGTCCTGCTTCAAGTATTACCAGGTTTGTTGCAGAAAAAGTGCTTTTACAACCTTAAGAGGCTTGTGTGAAAAAAATCCCTTTGATGCGTTACGGCTAGCGCTTTTAGCGTAGCTATGCCGAAGGCTATACACATCCTACGAGTGGAATGTTATTAGGTAGCAAATTCCTAAGCGCTTAGAGTTTCTGTATCTAGTTAGAGAAGCTAAATAGCTTAGCCATTAGCTTTCGCTCTAAAGAAAAATTAACGATCGCTCCAATTTTGGCCGTGCATAACAAGATTAATTTTTTAGGCGCAAAAGACGCGATGATGCCTGAGAAGTTAGTGGAACGATCGCCTCAAGGCTGAAATCTAACGCTGGTAGCTGATAATATGATTGCCAGTTTTGCTCGATGGGAGCATCAGTCCAATGAACGCTGAATCGGTAAAAAGGGTTCCGTGGGTTTCTTGTGCGCTGCTGCTCATTGCCTATGGTTGCTTTGGTTGGTTGGTTGCAAGCCCTACGCTCACGAATCCTACCTGGCTTTCGCCAACATGTCAGGGCACATTTAGCGCTTTGCATCATCTGCTGCCGTTAGCGATCGAGCCGTTGGCGATCTGTCGCGTCATTATTCGCGAGAATTTGGTGGGTGCAACCCTGGCGATCGCCTGGGTTGTTGTGGCATCTTGCCTCTTTATCTCGCCGCTCACCAGTTTCAACCGCTTCATTACCCGCTGGTTTCAATCAGATACCGTGGCCTTTCTAGCCGTGTGTGTGATTGCTGGGCTAATTGTATGTATTCTGTTCTGGCTTCAACTGTTTCTCCACATCTCCACGATTTTGGCTAGTGAAGCCTTGGCAAGAATTGACCTACAAACACTGGGGCTGAGTAAGCTACAGGCTTTTTGGATTTTAGTCCTGCTTTCTCTCGTCGGTCTGGGCATCGGCTGGGGCATGCGGCTGTCGATATAGCCGTCAGCGCCATTGGTGCCAAAAACAAAAAGCAGCCCGATCGAGCTGCTTGAGTAAATGCATGAGGATACGTGTAGCTTAAAGGTGCCCAGTCTTAACGAGGCGGCGGTTACCGTTTCTGATACGTCTCGATTTGATACCTTTCAAACGAAGGACACTGCAAAAACCGTCACATGCCAGCGTCCAGTTGCTTTACATACCCTTAAAACTGTCAGTAAGCGTTTAACTGTCTCCACTGCCCCTCAGTACTTCACCTGAGGGGCAATTTATTTATGAGGGTCTGCTTAGTTGCCTATTTATTTTCAAGCGCCTCACCGCGCTTCAAGCATCAAACCACGTATGCCTGTACTCAAAGAAGACGGAAGATGAAGGGGTAACGAAAGGGCTGGTCAGGCTTGTTTAGGCTGTGTGAAACTGCCCAAATGGTTAAACCCCAATGGACTAGCCACCAAATACCACCTGCCAAACCAAGCGTAATAAACGATAGTGGGATAAGGATAATGCCATAAAGCCATACGTTGAAGTGAAAGTTAATGGCTTCTTTGGCATTGTCTTTCACAACGGGGTCGTCGGAGATCAGTGAGACGGCAATTGGAATCGCAACGGACACAATTAAACCACTAAAAAAGATTGACCCGTGGCTCAGAGCCGATAGCAGCTTACGTTTATCAGTATCAAATACTTCGGGACCTTGCATTTTAACTGTCTCCCGTTGAGGGGTGTTTGCTTACATTGCCACTATACAGCGATCGGAATCTTCTCTCGCTGATGAGAACACTACCCTCATTGGCAGGATTACCGAAGGAAGCAGAGGGCAAAAGGCAATGCTAGCCCCATCCCCTATCCCCCATCCCCCACTTCTCACTCCCACAAGAACGCTTGCTTCGATTGCTGCCAAAATAGAGAATAGGTACAGTCTTTTTAATTTGACGAGTAGCGTAGACTAATCGTGGGCATTCTGGCAATAGAGAGCCATTGGGCAGAGGTCGTAAAGGTAAGCATGTGTACACACATTCTCAGATCATAGTGCCAGAATCGTCCTAGATTTAGGTGTAGATGACGTTGGCAACGGCAAACGTTGGCAGCTTTAATCATGGCTGCATGATGCCTTAGAAGCGTTAACCACAAATGCCCGCATACGATCCGCATTACCACTGAGTTACTGGCTTCATTTCTAATCCTTAGTTGGTATTTATGAAAGCTACATCGCCGCATCTGCCCGATCCCAATCATGGCAATACCATTGATGTTGTGGCTCATCAAGAAGTTGAGATCGTCGCAACTTCGTCAGAAGTCGTCATGAGCGAGGTTGTGATTGATCAGCCGTCGAGTCACGATCGCGCGAGTGCCTTGGAGCCAGCACAGACAGAAGATTCCGCGCATCGTGGCAATCATTCACTGGAGCTTTTAGAGCCAGGGCACCACCCTCCCACAGGCGGCGCGTTGGTTACAAGCAAGGGCAGCTTTGGCGCGTTTCTGGCCCCTTTGACAAAGGACAAGTTTAAGGAAGTCGTCACCGATGTGGAGCAAAAGCTCCAGGTCGTGCATCAAACTCTGTCCATGTTGGACAACTTGCTGGATGCCCAGGGGTTTGACGCCATCTTAGAAGAGATGCTGCGCTCTATCACGCTTAAGACGAGCGAGTTGCTCAACGCCGATCGCGCCACCATTTATCTTTTGGATGAAGATAAAAACGAACTGTGGGCGATTGTCGCCAAAGACGAACGGGGGCACAACCTAGAGTTACGTTTACCCGCCACAGTGGGAATCGCAGGCGAAGTGGCGACCAAGCTTGAAGTCGTGAATATTCCCTACGACTTTTACGACGATCATCGCTCTGAAGCGGCGCGAAAGTTTGACGAGAAAAATCATTATCGCACCTACACCATGCTGGCAATGCCGCTCTTGGATGAGTCTGGCAAGCTAGTGGCTGTTGTGCAGTTGATTAACAAGCTCAAGCAAGATCTTGATCCCTACGCACTACTTGAAGAGAAGATCGATCGCAGCGGCTTCACACACAAAGACGAGGAAGTCTTTGAAGAATTTGCGCCCTCCATTCGGTTGATTATTGAATCGTCGCGATCGTTCTATCGGGCCACTCAGCAGCAGCGCGCCGCCTCAGCCTTGATGAAGGCAACCAAATCCCTCAGTCAGAGTAGCCTTGACCTGCAAGAAACGCTGAAAAAGGTGATGGACGAGGCTCAGGAATTGATGCAGGCCGATCGCAGTACGCTGTGGCTTGTAGACCGCGATCGCAACCAGCTTTGGACACAGATTCCTATTAACGGTGTGCTGCAAGAGCTTCGCATTCCAATGGGGGCAGGCTTTGCGGGGCAGGTTGCCACCACAGGCGAACCCGTAATCATTCCCTTTGACCTTTACGACGATCCCAATTCGCAAACCTCAAAAGATACGGACAAGAGAACGGGCTACCGGACATGCAGCATCCTTTGTATGCCTGTCTTTAATGCGGATAACGAACTCATTGGCGTGACGCAACTCATCAATAAGAAGAAGCAGGGCGATTATCCTCCCTACGATCCTGCCCATTACCCGGAAGCGCCAGACTGTTGGCGGGCAAGCTTTAACCGCAACGACCAGGAGTTCATGCAGGCATTTAACATTCAGGCGGGTGTCGCGCTGCAAAATGCCAAGTTGTTCGAGACGGTCAAGCAGCAAGAGCAGATGCAGCGAGATATTCTGCGATCGCTCAGCAATGGAGTCATCTCGACTGATAAAAACGGCACCATTATTGCGGCGAATGAAAGTGCCAGAAAACTCTTGGGTCTGGATGATGACGAAACGCTGGAAGGCAAAACGGTCAGCGATTTGATCAAGATTGAGAAGGGCGATTTCACCAAATGGTTTGACCTGGGGTTAGCGGCTAAAGACGAAAAAAGCCGTCAGCAGTATTATCCTGACCAGCTATTGCAGCCCTATCAAGGCATAGAGCAGCACAGCGTTAATTTGTCCATCAACACGATCGCCGATGCGAAAGATAGCACCCAGGTTTCTGGAGCGCTGGTCGTGATGGAAGACATCAGCGATGAAAAACGGCTCAAGAGCACGATGTACCGCTATATGACTCAGGAGCTAGCGGAACAGCTTTTAGAGAATCCCGATGCTGCTAAGATGGGCGGCGATCGCAAAGATGTCACGGTGCTCTTCTCCGACATTCGCAGCTACACCACCTTGACCGAAAGCCTGGAAGCCGAAGCAGTCGTGGAAATGCTCAACAAGTACTTTGAATCAATGGTCGATGCGGTCTTTCAGCATAAAGGCACCCTTGACAAGTACATTGGCGATGCCATCATGGCGGTCTTTGGCTCTCCCTTACCGCTGGATGACCACGCCTGGATGGCAGTGCAAACCGCGATCGAAATGCGTCGCCGCCTGACCATCTTCAACGCCGATCGCACAGCCAACCATCAACCACCGATTAGGATCGGCATTGGCATCAACTCCGATAGCGTCATCAGCGGCAACATTGGTTCTAGCAAGCGCATGGAGTTCACCGCGATCGGGGATGGAGTCAACCTGGGATCGCGGCTAGAAAGCGCCAGCAAGCAGTATGGCACCGATATTGTAATCAGTGAAAATACTTTCAAACCCTGCGCCGATCGCATCTGGACGCGCGAACTTGATTACATCAAAGTGAAAGGCAAGAATCGCCCCGTTGCCGTTTATGAACTCGTTGGCCTTCAGACAGAGCCAATCCCCGATACAACAAAGCAGATTATCGAGTATTACAGCGCTGGACTGAAACACTACCGCGATCGAAAATTTCCCCTCGCAATGGGTTCATTCGGCATGGTGCTAGAGATTGATAAAAATGACAAATCTGCAAACCTGCATTTAGACCGCTGCCAATACTGGCTTAAAAACCCGCCAGCAGACGATTGGGATGGCTCGTGGATGATGACGGAGAAGTGAGGGATGAGGGATAAAGGATGAACAGGACTTAAGCAAATTCTCGCAAAACTAGCCCCCAGCCCACAATTTATAGCCCTAGCGGGCATACAAGAAAGGGAGAGCAAGAACTCAAAGCCCTCCCGAATTGGGGAATTAGGGGGCGACTGCGTAAATCCTAATGAATTGATTCAGGAGTCAGGAGCCAGAATTGGCTTGATCAACTGCTTTCTGCCTTTTGCCCCTCTTCTCCCCTTGCTTCCCCTGCTCCCCCTACTTCCCTTGCCCTCTCTTTTCCCCTTTCTTTCCCTCCTCCCCTTATCAGGCGCCTTTCTTGCTACAACAGCGAGTCCTCTAGCGCAATGGGGCATATTAAGTGCGTCTCTAAGCGTGAGATTACCCGATCGCCGCCTTGAGCGTGCCTAGCCCACCCCATTCTCTGAAGGTATGTACTCTTCGACTGCGAAACCATCACACGATGCAGAAGCACAGGCTGCAACCGCTTCTCTGAGCGAGGCAACGCTGAGAACATCCCTCACTATGCTTCAGCAGGTGGTCAATCACTTACCACAAGCCATTGCCTGGAAAGACAAAGACGCTGTTTTTCGAGGCTGCAATCAGGCATTTGCACAGGCTGTAGGACTCAATCACCCCCTCGAAATTGTGGGCAGAACTGCCAGCAATATGCAGTGGCAAAACCATCCTGCCTCGTTTTTGCACGATCGCGATCATCCCCTCATGGAGCAAAAGCAGGCGGAGTATCACCGTTTGGAGGTGTTACCCCATGCAGAACCACCCATTTGGCTGGATGTGAGTCGGATCTCACTCTGTGATGAACACGGCACCTGTACAGGCATGCTGGCTGTCATTGAAGAAGCCACCGATCGTCAGCAGGCCGAAGAAACGCTGCGTCAGAGTGAAGCGACCAATCGTGCTTTGATTAATGCCGTTCCCGATTTGCTGTTTCGGATTGGACGGGACGAAACCTACCTGGATGTGCAGAGCAGCGAAAGCTTTAAAGTGCTTAATCCCGATCAATTGACGGTTGGGGCAAAGATTAGCAACTCGCTACCCCCCGCCCTTGCCCAGCAAAGGATGCACTACGTCCAGAAAGCGCTTAACACGGGTGAACTGCAAATCTATGAGCAAGAGCTGGTGATTGATGATGTTGTGAAGTATGAAGAAGTTCGCATTGTGCCATGCCAAACAGACGAAGTGATGGCGATGGTGCGCGACATCACCGATCGTAAGCAAGCCGAAGCCTCTTTGAAACTAACTCAATTCGCGGTCGATCATGCGGCTGATACGATTTGGTGGGTAGAAGCTGATGGCAGCATTTGTTATGTTAACGATACGGCCTGTCGGGATCTGGGCTATCCTCGTGAGGACATTTTGGGCAAGCGGGTTTGCGACTTTGCTGTAGACCTGCCGCCAGAAGCGTGGGCATCGCACTGGCACGAGCTAAAAGAACGCGGATCATTCACGTTTGAAACGCGTAATCAGCGCAGAGACGGCACAATCTATCCAGTCGAGGTCACTGTTAACTACATTGAGCTAAACGGTAAAGAACTCAACTGTGCGTTGGTGCGCAACATTACCGATCGTAAACGGTCAGAAGACGCTCTGCGCTTAACTCAATTTGCCGTCGATCGAGCGGCTGATCCGGTCTGGTGGGTGGAACCGAGTGGTGTGGTCTTTTATGTAAATGATGCCGCTTGCAAAGATTTGGACTACCCCCGTGAAGTGATCGTAGGTAAACGAGTTTTTGACTTTAATCCAGCTTTTCCACCTGAAGCATGGGCTGAGCACTGGCAACATTTGAAACAGCAAGGTTCATTTAAGCTGGAAACGCTTAACCAGCGAAAAGACGGCACGATCTATCCGGTTGAAGTAACGGTTAACTACCTTGAGTTAAATGGCAAGGAGTTCAACTGCGCGTTTGTGCGGAATATTACTGATCGCAAACAAGCCGAAGCGGCTCTGCGTGAATCAGAGCACCAGATGCGGGAGCAAGCCCATCGCGAACGTCTGCTGAATCGTCTGGTTGGCCGCATTCGGGATTCTCTAAACTTTGACACGATTCTCGAAACAACCTTGCAAGAAGTGCAGAACTTTACGGAAGCCGATCGCTGTCAGTTTTCCTGGTACGACCCCAACCGTGAAGAGAGCTACTGGGAAGTCGTTAAAGAAACTCGCTACGCGCATTTGCCGAGTTTGGTCGATCGCTATCCTGTTTCCCCCACATCTCCACTTCTCGTGCAGCTTCTAGACCTGCAAATCCTGCGGGTTGACAATATCGATACGTTACCGGAGTCAAGCTTGCTGCGCTTTATGCAGCGGTTTGGCTACAAAGCAATGCTGGCGATTCCTGTGCGGATGCAATCTGGGTTGCTAGGCACTATCTTTTGCTGCAACAGTGCTACAGCACAATGCTGGTCAGATAGCGATATCGAACTGATTGAGGCCGTGATCGCGCAATTGGCGATCGCCCTTACGCAAGCAGAACTGTATACCCAAAGCCGCAGCAAGGCGCAAGAACTGGAGCAGGCATTGCGGGAGTTGCAAGCAACCCAAACCCAGATGGTGCAAAGTGAAAAGATGTCCAGCCTGGGTCAGCTCGTGGCAGGTGTTGCTCACGAAATCAACAATCCTGTCAACTTTATCTACGGCAACCTCAATCACGCCACTGTTTATACTCAGGATTTGCTGCACCTTATCCGACTGTATCAGCAGCACTATCCAGCGCCTTTGCATGAGATTCAAACTGCCGCTGACGCGATCGACCTGGATTTTTTACTCGAAGATCTGCCAAAGTTATTGGCTTCTATGAAAATGGGAGCCGATCGCATTCAAAAAATTGTGCTGGCACTCCGCAACTTCTCCCGTATGGACGAAGCCGAGGTCAAGCAGGTCGATATCCACGAAGGGATCGACAGCACTTTGATGATTTTGCAGAGCCGACTGAAAGGCAAAGCTGGACACACTGATATCGAGGTTATCAAACGTTACGGGCCACTGCCCCAGATCGAGTGTTACCCTGGGCAACTCAATCAGGTGTTTATGAACATTCTCTCGAACGCGATCGACGCTGTAGAAGAATCCGTTACGGGCGATCGTCAACCAAGCATCCGCATTCAAACCGAACAGGCCGATAGACAGTCGATCGCGATCAAAATTTCTGACAACGGTTGTGGCATGACTCAGGTACAACAGCAACGACTGTTTGATCCCTTTTTCACCACGAAGCCTGTGGGTAAGGGAACAGGACTGGGGCTGTCGATCAGTTATCAAATTGTGGTGGAAAAACATGGCGGTACGCTCACCTGCTTCTCAGCCCAGGGAGAGGGCACCGAGTTCTGCATTGAAATTCCGATGCAGAACTTGGTCTAGCACCAGAACGGTGATGATGCCTGGTTCAAGCCTCCAAGGTTTGCATAAGCCCTAACCTTCTAAGGCATCCCTTTAAAAGCGCCGCTTCAAGCCGTAAGATTCCTACTTTTAGCAGTCGGTTCTCACTACCGCAGGACAGACGCAACCCTGGCATGTGCTATCTACAGTGAAAATGTGCCTTTATGGTTGAGGAACGGTTTGGCTATGGCAACTCAAGACAACAACGGGGCTGATGCCTTCGCAAAACGGGCAGAGCGGACTTCTCAAGCGCTTGTAGATACGTTAAATAAAGCGACAACGGCTGCGGGAGAAGTCTTTGGCACCTCACTCCACGACTTTTTGGCGCAAGGCACTGAAACGGTTGGCAAAGTCGTGACACCCATTGTCTCAAACCCATTCATCAAATTTGCGACCAAAGTTCCTGGTGTAAGCTGGCTCATGGCAGCGCTAGGGCAGGTAGATGTTGATGCGGTTCAACGTGATGTCGCGGTTTTAAGACGCGACTATCCGCTGGATGATGATGCGGCGTTAGCTCAGCGAGTCATTGCTGATACTGCCTGGAAAGCAGCAGGCATCGGCTTAGCGACCAATTTTATTCCTCCACTGGCGCTGATGCTATTTGCGGTTGACTTTGGGGCGATCGCGGCGCTTCAGGCAGAGATGATCTATCGCGTTGCGGCAATTTATGGCTTTTCGCCCACCGACCCAACCCGACGTGGTGAGGTACTCACACTCTGGGGTGTGTCCACTGGCAGCTCGGAAGCGGTCAAAGTTGGGCTTAGCGTCGTTGAGTTGGTACCTGTTGTGGGTGCCGCCGTTGGTAGTGTGGGGAACGCAGCGATTCTATACGCTCTGGGCAATGTTGCCTGTCGCTTTTATGAGGCAAAGCGTAGAGCCGTTGTAGCAGAAGGTGGCAAATGATAGAGGGAGCAGGTAAAAGGCAGAGGGCAAAAGGTAGAAGGCAGGAGAGAGGGAGTTGGGAGTGGGGGAGCTAGGGAAGCAGGGGAAGGCGGAAATTTAACTCAAAACTCAGAACTCAGAACTTCTACCCTGATCGCTGACTATTCAAAACGTCATAAGCGCTTTGAGACTGCCGTAGAATAGGGTGCTGACTCCTGTAGAACGGGATGCATTCACTCCACCTATGGCTGTACGTCGATCGCCCTTCCTCAAGCGTTGCCTCATGTTTTGCCTTTGCTGGCTGTTGGCAGTGAGTTGTCAGCGCGCTACGCCTGAGTTGCGATCGCCAACGGCAGGGAGCGGGCGCATTACGCTCGGCACCACCTCAACGATCAACACGCTTGATCCAGCCGATGCTTATGGCACGTTTCCGGGGAGTTTGCTGTACAACCTGAGCGATCGCCTTTACACCTACAAGCTTGGCACAACTGACTTAGAGCCACAGTTGGCGTCGGCTTTACCAACAGCCAGTGCCAATGGGTTACTCTACACGGTGCCTCTGCGAAAAGGCGTTGTGTTTCATGATGGCACTCCGTTTAATGCCAAAGCAATGGCGTTTTCTCTCCAGCGCTTCATTCAAAATGGGGGATCACCGTCTTTTCTGCTATCAGATTTAGTCGCAGCGGTTGAGCCAGCGGCTGAGTATGAGTTGACCATTAAATTAAAAAAGCCCTTTGCCGCTTTTCCGTCCCTGCTGGCGTTTTCGGGTGCCTGTGCCGTGTCTCCCAAGGCGTATGAAATTAAAGCGGGAGCGTTCAACCCGGCAACGTTAGTTGGCACAGGGCCTTACAAATTGGTGAAGTACGGCACCGACCTCATTCGCCTAGATGCGTTTGAGCAATATTGGGGCGCAACGCCTGCCAATAAGGGACTAGATATTCAGTTTTTCTCCAGCCCATCAAATTTATACAACGCCTTTCGCACGGGTGCAGTGGATGTGGCGTATCAGAATTTGGCGATCGATCACATCCGTAACCTGCAACAGGGCGCAGCGCCCAATGGTTGGCAAATCATTGAGAAAGCAGGTAGCGGTATTGATTACCTGACGCTCAATCTCAAATCGCCACCGCTCGATCAACTGGAAGTGAGACAGGCGATCGCGGCCATGATGGATCGGCCTCTCCTGCAAGATCGTATTTTTCAGGGACAGATTGATCCCCTCTACAGCCTGATCCCCACCACATTAGAAGAGCAAACGCCTGTTTTCAAAGCGCAGTACGGTGACAGCAATGTGAGCAAAGCCACTGCCTTTCTGACTAAGGCTGGCTACTCTTCAGCAAAGCCACTGAAGGTCGAGTTCTGGTATCGATCGAACCTCACGAATGATCAACTGGCTGCCATTACGCTTAAAGCTGCCGCTAAAAAACGGTTAGGCGGTCTTATGCAAATTGACCTTAAAAGCATCGAATCTACCAGCGCCTATAAGAATCTTGACAAGGGCATTTATCCGATGTTTTTGCTCGATTGGACTCCCGATTTTCTGGACGCAGATAACTACATTCAACCGTTTTTAGAATGTGCTAAAGGGTCAGCCGCCGAAGGGTGTACCGATGGTTCGAGCTTTTTGCAAGGCTCGTTTTACTACAGCGATCGAGCCAATCAACTCATCGATCAAAGCCGCAAAACCCAGAATCCTGAAACACGAAAGCAACTCTTTATGGCACTACAAGATCTGCTAGCTCAAGATGTGCCTTTTATTCCCCTCTGGCAAAACAAAGACTATTTATTTGTTCAAAAATGGATTCAAGGAGCCAGCTTAGAAGTAACGCAGAAAGTTCCCTTTTGGACGCTGCGGAAGGCGTGAAGAGGGCAGAAGGAAGGCTAAAGGATTTAGCTTGCTTCCCGAAGGGTCTGCTTAAAAGCTGACGGCTGACCGCTGATAGCTGTGTTATCACTCAAAACTTAAGACTTCTCCGCTGACCGCCAAACGCCAACTTCGCCTGGTTAGTGCATGCTTTCACTCACTGGATAGAAATAAAACGCCAGCGCTAAAACGGCGTAGGCTGCCAGTAAGAGCGTTCCTTCCAGCCAGTTCGATCGCCCGTCTGAACTAATAGAATTGGCAATTAGCACTGCTACCACGACGGCCACGAGTTCAAAGGGGTTGAAGTCGAGATCCATCGGTTGCCCCATTAGCCAACCTGCAATCACAAGAATAGGCGCGACGAATAGCGCAATCTGCATACTTGATCCCACTGCAACTGACACAGACAGATCCATTTTGTTTTTCATAGCAACCGTAACAGCAGTCGCGTGTTCGGCGGCATTACCGACGATCGGTAGCAAAATGACTCCTGTAAACAGCGCTGTCAGTCCCAGTCGTTCTGTGGCCGCTTCCAACGTATGCACCAGTAACTCTGACTCAAGGGCAACCAAGAGGGTACAGGCAAGCAGCACGACAACCCAGAAGCGGGTGTTGACTGTATTGCGAGGATGCTCTGACGGTGTAGGTTCGCTGGCTGCATCAGCTTCTTGTTGAGCGATCCCCGCATCGTAGAGGTATGTATGCGTGCGCATGGAAAAAAGTAACGTTAAACCATACACGACCATCAGAACGATAGCCACCGCAACTGAAAGCCTCTGAAGCGTTGGCTCATCAATACTTTTAGACGAAATGTGCAGAGCCGTTGGCAACAGAATGGCGATGACTGCCAAATTCATGGAAGACGCGTTAACTCTTGCGATCACAGATTGAAAGGTTTGCTCTTTGTACTTCAAGCCGCCCAACAGCATTGATAGGCCCATGACCAACAGCAGATTGCTAATGATGGAACCCGTGATGCTGGCTTTGACCACGCTGACCAACCCTGATCTCAACGCTACTAGCGCAATGATGAGTTCAGTTGCATTACCAAAAGTCGCATTGAGCAACCCTCCTAGTGAGGCACCGACCACGATCGCAATTTCTTCCGTTGCTGTGCCCATCCAGGCAGCCAGCGGAACAATGGCTAGCCCTGCGGTGATAAAAACAACCAGCGATCCCCAATGGAAAAACTGAGCCGCGATCGAGATGGGCACAAAACCCAATAACCCAACAAAGACAACGTTTTTAAACGACATGATCATGCAGCCAGAACGGTGACAGGTAAATGAAACACTAGGGCGCGTCATCAATTAAGCTCGATAATCTTGAGGTGACAGCATTGCCGCGACCGTCCTCACAAACGAGGCTAGAAGCTGGAGCCGTTGCTGCAAGTCATGCGTATGAGTCATTGATGACAGCCCTAGTTTAGACTCAACATTGAAGCACGAAGCGCAATTGCGGAACTTACAGCCAGTTTCATTTGGATTCACCACGCCCTAAACCCTAAACTCCACACCATCTCCAATCAGACCGTGGCTGATTGGAAAGAGAACTGCGTACATCACGTAACAGTGTTTGTACTTTGCCATCCGAACCGCAAACTCTTGTAATGAAAGCTTAAGTTACTGTTAAGCCTGACGCTGACTTGCGGTTGAATCGATTATGGTGCAAAAGCTTTTTTACTACTTGGGAAAAGAGGAATTCTAAGTTGCACTTAATTTTGACACTAGGCTAGACAGCGCTGAGGTAGCATCAGGTTTGACCAGACAAATTGTGTTGCTTGTCATAGCCTGCCCCGTACCAAACAAGGCCTCCCAATCCCTAGCATAGATTTGATGAAGCTGGTCCAGTGTGGGATAGAATTGATCCCCGGTTTTCTACTCTTTTGGTTAGATAGATTTTTTGTCTTCACTTGCTAAGGTTAGCGTCGCTAGAGTTTTCTATCCTGTCGGTGGTACGCGTGTATGCAGCCTTCAGAACAATCTTCACACCGTCGATCGCCTTTCTCTTAGTGCTCGGTTGTACGTCAGTGGAGTTGCGCGTCTGTTCAACCCAGCGCTACCCAGACGTGATCCCCAAACTGTTCTAGCAAGCAAAGCATTCTTAAGAACCTTAAAAACGTCTTTTAGGCTGAACCATGTTGCGGCATTCGTTAGCATCTTTTACTAACGGTTTCCCGTTGATGATGCACGTTTAGGCCGCGACTCCTAACCTCTTGGGATTTTCTCACATGACTTCAAACTTCGATCCCCGCTTCGCTGCATCTGCTACTAGAGCGATCGCTGATGAGCAAAGCGAGCATCACGGCAATCATTCAACTCAAGACGACCATCGGAGCGATGACCGGACTGGCATTACAGCAGCCATTGATCGACCCCACAGTGATCTCCTCAAGACCGCTCAGGGCGTTTACGTGACGGTACACGGACATTTTTATCAGCCGCCGCGCGAAAATCCTTATCTGGACGCGATCGAGCGTCAGCCCAGTGCTGCTCCCTTTCACAATTGGAATGAACGGATTCACCACGAGTGCTACCGACCGAATGCGTTTGCCCGCATTCTTAATGAGCAGGGTGATGTCATTGAGATCGTCAACAACTACGAGTTTCTCAGCTTTAACATTGGCCCCACGCTCATGAACTGGCTGGAGCGACACGATATTGAGACGTATCAGCGGATACTGGAGGCCGATCGCAAAAGTTGCGCTCGCTTGAATGGACATGGGAATGCGATCGCTCAAGCTTACAATCACATCATCCTGCCGCTGGCGAACGATCGGGACAAGCTAACCCAGATCCGCTGGGGTAAAGCTGACTTTCACTCTCGCTTTGGGCGTGATCCCGAAGGCATGTGGCTGGCAGAAACCGCCGTTGATTACGCCACCCTAGAAGCCCTTGTGTCTGAGGGCATCAAATTCATCGTCCTGGCTCCCTCCCAAGCACAGCGCTGTCGTCCCATGCCAACGAACGATCAGCCAATCTTCCAGTGGCTAGAAGTTGGCGGTGGACAAATCGATCCCACACGTCCGTACCGATGCTTCTTGAAGGATCAGGAAGCCCCCACCACTCCCCATTCCCCACTCCCCACTCCTTTCATAGATATCTTCTTCTACGACGGTCCGATTTCCCGCGACATGGGCTTCGATAGCGCGTTGAGCAGTTCTTACAATCTGGTTGGACGGTTGGGGCAGGCGGTGCGTGGGGATCAACGCCCCTCACAGCTTATTTCGGTCGCAACCGATGGCGAAACCTTTGGGCACCACAAGGGCGGCACGGAGAAATGTCTTGCCTATGCGTTTAGGCATGAGTTTGTCGATCGCGGCTGGACGGCGACTAACTTTGCTCACTATCTCTCTCTACAGTCCCCCACTTGGGAAGTAGAGCTAAAGCATGTAACCGCTTGGAGTTGCAGTCATGGAGTTGATCGCTGGCAGCATGACTGTGGTTGTGGTGGCGGTGGGTTGTGGAACCAACAGTGGCGACGCCCCTTGCGAGACGCGCTGGACTGGCTGCGAGATCAGTTAGCGAAGGTGTATGAAGAGGCTGGCAGAAAGCTCTTTTGCGATCCCTGGTTGGCGCGCGATGAGTACATTCAGGTCGTGCGCGATCGTAGCCTTGCCAATCTCACCCGCTTTTTTACCCAGCACCAGACGCATAAACTAACGGTTTCGGAGCGAGTAGATGCCTTACATTTGCTAGAAATGCAGCGTCACGCCCTGCTAATGTACACCAGTTGCGGCTGGTTCTTTGATGAGCTGTCTCGACCTGAAGGTGTACAGATTCTCCGTTATGCGGCTAGAGCTTTGGAACTGGCAGGCGAAGTGACAGGGATTCAGCTAGAAAAAGCGTTTGTGCGCCGATTGGCGCTGGCACCTAGCAATGTTGACTGCTTCCAGGATGGGGCTGATGTCTATCGTCAATTGGTGAAAACGGCCCAAATCAGCATAGAACAGGTGGCGGCTCACTACGCAATCAGTTCTTTGTTTACCACCTACTCTAAAGAGCATCAAGTCTACTGCTACACCGCAAACCAGCTTGACTACCAGCTACAGCGGATGGGATCGCTTACCTTAGCAGTCGGTCAACTTCAACTTGTTTCAGACATTACCCGTGAAAGCACTCATTTACTTTTTGCGGTTGTCCATCTCGGCGGTTGGGATTTTCACTGCTGCATTCAACCTTTTTCGGGGCGGCGTGACTATGCAGAGCTAAAAGACCAGTTGTTTGAATCGATCAAGCAAGCAAGCGCTGCGCAAACGATCATGGCAATGAACGCACTGTTTAACTATCAAGCTCACACTCCCAAAACGTATAGTCTCCAAAGTCTCTTTGCAGAGGAGCGGCATCGCATCATGCGCCTGCTGACCCACGAAACCCTAACGCGGTTAGATCAGCTTTATACGCAAGTCTATCGAGATAACTACGGGGTCTTGATGGCGTTTCATCGCGATGAGTTGGCGGTACCGCAAGAGCTTCAGGTGGCAGCAGCCGTTGCCCTGGACCATCGCGTGTCCCTTTCGTTGCGAGCTTTGGAGCAGGAAATGAGTGAGCCAACTGCCGATGCGTCATCCGCAGGTACCAATCGGCTGTTAGAACTGGAGACGATCGCAACCGAAGCAGACCATCTTCATTGCCAACTGAATCAGCCAGAAGCCAGACAAGCGCTAGAAAGATTGGTGCTGCGATCGCTCTGGCAATTGCTGTATCACTTTGACCCAGCCATCAGTCCAGCGGAACTGCACCGTCTCGAACGGCTTCTAGCGCTGGGCAACCAGATGAAGCTAGATCTATCGTTGGCGCAGGCGCAGGAGCTTTACTTCCAACGGCTGCAAACTTGGCTGATTCCAGAATGCCGCCAGTGGTTAAGTCACGCAGGACAGTTTGAAGTTGATCGCGCTTCAACGATGCAGTTGGCAGACCTGCGATCGCTGCTTCAACTGGGACAAAAGCTAGCAGTCGATGTTAACGGCTGGCTCCACCAGCTTCCATAAACATCAGCTTCCATGAATAAAAGGGGATGCATGTGCATCCCCTTCTACTAAAAAATCAAGGCTCCCCGCAACGCCGTCTTACCTCAGTTTTTGACCTGGTAAAAACCAGGTGGGTACCTCATGCCATGACTTAAAGTTTCCGGGTACAAGCCCGGTCTACTGCCGTCTGGCGATCGATTCCCGTTTGAACAGAGCATAGTCAAAAAACGTTATTGGCAGTCACCAACGCCGCAGTTGAACCTCTCACTATTTTAGCGGCTCATCGACAAACCGCCCACCGTGAATGAGTATCGTTACGGCTAAAAGTAATACCGGCTACTCTGTGATTCTGGCGCATAACCCAGCGCCCGCTGCCATTAACACCGCTGCGATCGCCAGCGTTTCGCTAATCCCTTCACTGAGCAGCAGGGCTGAAACGGCCGCACCCGCAAATGGTGCAAGCGCAAAATAAGTCCCTGCTCGTGATGCGCCCAGATAGCGCAAAGTCATGACAAAACAGAACAGTGTCAGCCCATTGGTCAGAAAGCCAACCCCCAAGACACTACAGAGAGTTGGTAAGGCGGGTAAGGACTGCCCCACAAGCAGGGCGATTGCCACATTGATTGCCCCAGCCCCTCCACTTTTAAGGAGCGCTACCTGCAAGGGATCTTTGGCCGCAACTTTGGTGGTGAAATTGTTGTCCAGTGCCCAGTGAAAGCAGGTACCCAGAATGAGCAGCGCCCCCCAGGTTAAACCAATCCCCGTATTTTCTGCATGAGCTAGCACCACACCGCCAGCCACGATCGCGACCATGCCAACAAAGACCTGCCAGCGCCACCGTTCTCCAAAAACTGTCCAGGCTAACAGCGCTGTAAACACGCATTCAAAATTCAACAGCAAGGATGCTGCTGCCGCTGTTGTGTGGACTAAACCGAGGGTGAGAAGAACTGGGGCAATCACCCCACCCACCAAAATCGATGCCCCTAACCACTGCCAATCCTTCTTATACAAGCGATCGGTTGTTGGATGGATGCGGTTGCGGATCAGGTAGATCGGCAGCAGTCCTAAACCACCCCCCAGAAAGAGCAAGCCCGCCAGCATCCACGGTTGCACATCATTGAGGAACAGTTTGGCTAAAGGCGTTGTGGCACCAAACAAAAGCGCCGTAGCGATGCCAAAAGCAACACCAGGCAACGCAGGCCGAAAGCTTGGTTGGGTCACACACACCTCTAAGCAGGCAACACCAGAAAGGATACCTCGATCGCACCATAGAAGGTTTCCAGGCTGCGATTGCCTTGCTCGTCAACGCCACGCCCCTGACCAGAGTAGAACCGCGAAACTCTGTAACGATGGTAATTTCCTAACAGTTCTGGCAGCGTCATATAGTGCACCTCTTTCCCTGTAAACAACTCGCGATCGAGTTCATGAAGGTTGTACCAGGGGCATTTCATCAATTCATGGTGGGCATTGTGATACCCAAAGTTCAGCAACAGTAGGTTCAGCCACCAATGGTGCAAAGACACCACATTTGAGAATGTGTTTGCCTGCTCGTAAGCACGATCGCGCTTTGGGAGGGTATCTCCCACCGGAAACACCTCGTAGGTATGATGAAAGGCATCCACGAACCGAAGCACCGTCAACATGCCGATATAAGCCATAAAGTAGAGCAGAAGCGCCTTGGGCGACACCATGCCTAACAGCGCAAACAACCCACCTCGGATCATTAAAATCAGTACGTTCCGCAAGCGTTCATCTCTACGATCGAGTTCCCAAAAGGGCGCAAAGATGGAGCGAATCCTTAGCAAAAACGCCAGTGAGGGAAAGTAGAGCCATTCCAGCGCCAAAAGGAGCGATCGTACAGGTGCAGGCATGGCGTTCAGAAACGTCACCAAATCAAAGCGGCAAAAATCAACGCGATTAATGTGGTGGGCTATATGCAGTCGCGCTAAATCCTCAAACCGGGCATAACAACCCCCATTCAACCACAGCATCAGGTTCCCAAAGGCTACATTCCACACTTTGCTTTCAAAGAGCGCACTGTGCATAAAGTCGTGTGCCAGATACGCCGAGCAAAGCAGGCTATGCGTTAAAAAGACTACACCCAGCGCGTTGAGCCAGCCATCTGGCAGCAGTAAGAGCGCGATGCCACCTACATAACTAACCAGCGTATAGAGAATGGAAAGAGTATTCCACAATGGCTTTTTTTGATGCAAGTAACGGCTGGTAGTTGAATCGATCGCTCCGGTAGTCATGACGGTTTTGAACCCCTGTTTTTTAGTTTTCTGAAAAGACTGCTCTACTTCACCAGAATTGGACATATTCACCATTGGAAACACTCGTCTGGCTTGTCTCAACCAACTCAACACACGTTGCTAGTTGCTCATCAAGATGAAGTGCTTCTTCCATAATCTGATACAAAACACGATCGATCGTCTCAGCATCCCGAAAAATCGCTTTGTTAACCATGCCAGAGGCAAGCCATAAACCTCTATGTTCACGCAACCAGAAAAAACCCAATTCTACAGGAGGGTAGTATGCATCATTAACGGTGTCCTGTCGCGTTGTTAGACATGTCACGCGGCAAAGACAATCTGTCAGTCTGCCATAGCAACCAATCTCAAAAGTAGCGTCATGTACTACTGCTATCAAGAGTGCTGGCAATGTTGGATTCGCTTGCCCCATCTAGTTTTCTTCCAAAGCAAGGGTATTAGAAATGGACTAATGCTCGTTATGCAACGTCTGAATAATCGTGCGTTTGATCTGAATAAATTCAGGACTAAGCTTCATATCAAGATCACGATGTTCGGGCAACGGTACTTGAAAGTCCTGCTTGATTTGTCCCGGATGAGCGCTCATGACATAGATGCGCTGCGACAAGAAAACAGCCTCTTCCAAATCATGGGTAATCATCAAGATAGTCGTGTGGGTTTGCTCCCATAGCTCTAGCAAAAATTTCTGCATCTGCTCTTTCGTCTGAGCATCCAATGCCCCAAAGGGTTCGTCCATTAACAGCACTTCTGGTTCGTTTGCCAAAGCACGGGCGATCGCCACTCGCTGCTTCATCCCGCCCGACAATTGCTTCGGATAGGCTTTCGCAAACTTGGTCAGACCCACCACATCCAGGTAATAAGATACCCGCTGCTTAATTTCGGCTCTGCGTAAGCGACGGAGCTCTAGCCCAAAGGCAATATTATCGGCGACGGTCAACCAGGGATACAACGTGTAGCTTTGAAAGACCATGCCCCGATCGGCTCCCGGTCCCGGTACCACCTCACCATCCACCAAAACTTTGCCGGAGCATGGAAGCACTAAGCCCGCAATGATGTTGAGCAGAGTAGACTTGCCACACCCTGATGCTCCAACAATACAAACCAGTTCTCGCGGTTGCAGGTAAAGATTAACGTTCTGCAATGCCATCACCGCTTTGCCTTTCTGTGGAAAGCTTTTGGATAGGCCCTCCACTTGAAGCTTAGGAGTTTGGGCTGATTGGACGAGTGTAGGCGATGTGCTAGTAAGAGTCACATTAGTATTCAAGTCTTGTGGTGAAGGGGACGATCGCAAAAAAGGAATTTTTAGCATGCTAGTCCATTCAAGCACTAGCAGAAACGTCACGCCAAGGGTGTTTTCCCTCTCTATTAAACGAAGGTGCTGGGTCTAGAATTGTGGCGATCGCTACGGTTGGTCTACCAGCCGCCTTCGACAATTCAAGTCTACGTTGTTCCATTACCCACTCAAACTACCGCCGTGTTCAAATCTCTTCCTGCGTCTGGTAAACGATACCTCACACCATCCGTGTTTTGGAGTATTCGTCAGGGCTTCCCACGCTGGCTCGGAACGCTCATCTCAATCACAGCGTTAGTGATACCGCTGACTGTTTGGGCCGTTTTGAGCTATGGAGGCTGGGTCACACCCATCTTTCTTCCTACGCCAACAGCGGTATTGCAATCTGGCATTCACATGTTCGTTGAAGAGAACTTGCTGGTAGATGTGCTTGCGAGTTCCTATCGTGTTTTTCTAGGGTTTCTAGCCGCCGCGGCACTCGGCGTCCCGATCGGCATTGCAATGGGCACCTTCTACAGCATGGAGAGCCTCTTCAGCCCCATCGTGGGGACAGTTCGCTATATGCCTGTTGCCGCGTTTGTACCGCTCATTATCCTCTGGTTGGGATTGGATGAGCCGACTCGCGTGACGATCATTTTTCTGGGGATTGTGTTCTTCAACGCCATTATGGTGGCCGATGCTGTGAAGTTTATCCCCAATGAGTTGTTAAGCGTAGCGTACACCTTGGGGGCAAATCGTTTTGATGTTTTGGTCAGGGTCATTATCCCAGCGATCGTGCCCAGCATCATCGATACCTTACGCGTCAACGTCGCTGGTGCATGGAATTATCTCGTGATCTCAGAACTAATCGCGTCTGAGAATGGCTTAGGCTTTCGAGTAGTGCAGTCGCAGCGCTATCTGCAAACGGACAAAGTCCTATTTACGATCGCCATTATTGGCTTCATTGGGCTACTCACGGATTTTGCGTTTAAGCTACTGTTCAATCTGGCAACCCCGTGGGCCGAGCGATCGCCGTCTTAGCTTCTCACCTCCCCCACCCCACTGCCTTCGGCTTCCCTTGCTTCTTCTACCTCTTGCACCCTCTCCCGCTTTTCACGTCAGCAAAATACGATCGACAAACTTCCTAATCAACTGATTGGCAATCGGCGTTTCGTGCAGCCCTTGAAGCACTTGTGTCAGTGCTTCAGCACTCTCCAAATAGCGAGTTTGATACCGTGTAATCCGAGTGGTCAGATCAGCTATATTGACTTCGGGGTGGAACTGAAAGCCATAAAAAGGCTTACCTTCTACCCGAAAAGCTTGATACGGGCAAAGCTCAGAAGATGCCAGCAACACCGCTCCCTCTGGCAGGGAAAGCGCTCGTTCTTTATGCCCTGAGACAACCCAGAAGCGGTCAGGAACATCATGAAAAAGAACATCTGTCGCAGCGGCTTCAGTGAGTTGCAGCTGATAAGTACCTATTTCCATGCTTGCCGCATCGACAATCACTCGCCCTCCCAGTGCTTCAACAGCCACTTGAAAGCCAAAGCAGGAAGCAAAAACGGGAATACTTTTGTCCAAACAGTAGAGCAGTAACCGCTTGGCATGGTCTACAAATGGATACTTTTCTGGCTGTGTCACCGAGGCATCACTGGAGCCGCCTACCAGTAAGGCATCGTACCCCACGATGCAAGTGGCTTCAAAGATCGGTGTCTCGAAGGTATTGAGCACCTCAACCTGATGCGGCTCAAGCTCACTATAGCGAACGAATTCATCAAGTTCTTCCTGGCACGTTACCGCATCATCTCGAATTTGCAGTAGGAGAAGTTTAAGCTGAGAACGGTGTTTAGTCATTGAGTCATGGATAGGGAATTGCAAGAGCAGCCTTGCGGTTAGTAAGTATGACGCTAGGGTAGAGGGTAGTTTTGTGCGATCGCATCACCGATGAAAATGACCTCCCTTTCTACCCTGCCGGAAGAAGCCGTTACTCATAATCTCGCTATCAAAAAAAAGGTAATGCTGCGTCCGGGCGACTTACCGCATTTGACGAACTTTTCCCAGGCACGTTTTGCTCCAGGGCAGATTGCCAGTGCCCACAGCCATACCAATATGTGCGAGGTGTTTTTTGTCGAAGCGGGTGAAGGCACCATCTGGATTAATACGGTTCCTTATCAATTGCAAAGCGGTGTCTGCATTGCCGTTGAAGCCGAAGAGCTGCATGAGATTCATAACACTGGCACCACTGAACTTATTCTCACTTACTTTGGGCTACGGATTGAGCCTGTGTCAGCTTAGGCCATATATTCAGTTAAACCGCACGTCGATCGCAATCCAGAAGCCGCAAACGCTTTAGAGCGATCGTGACAAGTTGCTAGCTCCCACTGCTCATCACATCGCGCAACTGAAACAGTTCACCTCAGTAAATGAACGTAATGCAGCGAATCATACTGTTAGCTAATCGTTCACGGTTAATTGCTAAAAATAACGATCGGCTTTAAGTGTTTTTCGTCGCTATACGGAGATAGCTAATGAGAAAGGGGTTTACAGGCTTGCCTGTCCGTCGCCACAAAGGGTCATCAATCGCAGTTTCCAGTGACTCTATTTTAGAAAAACGTCACAGGAAAAAGCAGGACTGAATTCATTTCTTCTACTAACTCTAACAACGGTTGTTAGAGATTTATTGAGTCAGTAGAAGTGCGGAAACCTCAGTAAAAACCGCACTAGGACAAAGTTTCTATGAATTTACTAGTGCTATGTTTATTCAAGATTTAATACCGGGAACGCTAATAGTGCGAGCGTGGAAGGTAAAGCAATGTCAGACAATTCTAGTATTTTTGATAACAGTACATCAACACAGCGATTAATCACCGCTACAACTAGCGCGCAAACGTTTTCTAATAGTCAATCAGATACAAGCTACTCACTTGACTCACTTGACACACAAGATTTCTTTCGCCTTCGCCTTAGTCAACGTAGCAGTGTTGTCCTGACGCTGACCTCTCAAAACGCCAACGCCGATATTGCAATTCTTGATGCGGGTGGCACGTTACAGCAGTCCAGCAACGGTGGGACTTTAGCAGACGCATTTACAACAGATTCGCTCAATGCGGGTGATTACTACATCCGCGTGTCTCTGGCCGACTCTAGCACCAGCACAAACTATACGCTGAAGGTGAAATCTACGCCTGCTGCCCGTGCAGACTTGCTCTGGCGTAATGCTAGCAGTGGTCAAAATGCTGGCTGGCTCATGAATGGCAATAGTCTGGTGGGTACCTTTAATGTCAATTCCGTAGGTGACCCCAACTGGAAACTTCAAGGCTCAGGTGACTTCAACGGTGATGACATCTCTGATTACATCTGGCGTAACAGTGCTACTGGGGAAAATGCTATCTGGCTGATGAACGCGGATAACACATTGCGCTCTGGCGCTTTTACCACCGGAGTCGGTGACTCCAACTGGAAAATCGCCGGTACTGGTGACTTTGATGGTGATGGCCAAACTGATTTGGTCTGGCGCAACTATACGACGGGTGCGAATGCTGCCTGGTATATGAACGGTACAACCCTCAAAAGCTCGGCTTTTTTCCCTACCGTCACTGACTTAAACTCGCGGATAAATGGCGTTGGCGATTTCAATGGCGATGGGAAGCCAGATCTAGTCTGGCGTAACTATAGAACTGGTCAGAACACGATTTGGCTGATGGACGGTCTCTCTCTCTCTTCAGCCGCTTCATTCTTATCCATTGGGGATCTTAACTGGAATATTGTTGGCGTTGGCGATGCGAATGGTGATGGTAAGCAAGACATTTTCTGGCGCAACTATGGAGGGGGTGACAATGTAGCTTGGGTGATGAATGGTACGACCTATTCGACAGGGCTGTCGTTGCTAGCAATCAGTGATGCAAATTGGCGAGTTGGCGCGATCATCACAGGGCAGGCACCTAACGTTTTAGCTGGCAGCAGTATGGGAGCAGCCTTTAATATCGGCACTCTTAACAACACTGGAAGCTACGACGATAGCATTGGTGGAGCGGCGCTTCCAAATGGTTACTATAAATTTAACCTCACAACTTCCAGTGTCCTGAACCTCTCACTCACAGGGTTGGGAAGCAACACAAATGCAGATTTGCAGGTAATCCAAGACAAAGATGGCAACGGTGTGCTTAGTAGCCAGTCAGAAATCATTGCATCTTCAGCAAATCTGAGCAATGCAGATGAATTGATTTCTAACCTTTCGTTAACGTCTGGCACGTACTTTATTCGTGTCTTGTCGTCTTCTACCCAAAAGTCTGCTTATACGCTGAGTCTGAGTGCAGCATCTGCCCAAAAAGTTGACCTGCTGCCAAACCCGTCCAGCACGTTTACCATCACAAAAACGAACGGGCAAGCCTTGCCTTCAACGGTAAGCTTGGATAGTACCAGTAGCAACTACCTTTCTGCGGTAAGGGTCAACTACTCTATCCGCAATGACAGCACGTCTGTCATCACGCCATCTGTGTTCAAGGTCTCGTTCTATTTATCACGCGATAACACGATTACCGCAAGTGACTTGCTTTTAGGCACGATCGATCCAAATACTGGAAACAGCGATAAAGATGTTTTCATCACTAGTTTGGCACCGGGTCAAAACTATACACAGCAACAAACGCTAAGTCTTCTGGCACAAAGTGATTCATGGTGGGGTGGTGACCAAACTTACTACATTGGGATGATCATTGATTCGGGCAATCAGGTCAGCGAATCAAATGAATCAAACAATACGGCAAGTGCTGGCATCGTGATCCGCGATACTCTACAACCAGATTTGCTGGGCGGCGGTTTAGTCATCAACCAGACCTCAACGACTCCAGGTCAAGCGATTACATTCACCGGCAGCATTAAAAATATTGGCAATAAGGTGGCAGGTTCGACGCGTGCACTGGTTAAGTTCTACTTCTCTAATGATGACGTGTTGGATGGGAGTGACACGGTGATTGCGACTGCCAGCATCGCACCCCTTGCAGCACAAAGTAGTGTCTCGTTCAACAGCACTGTCGGACTGACTGGAGGTACGCTACCCGCAGCCTATTTTACAACGACCACGATTTATGTGCCTGATTCTACTTGGTCTGGTTGGAAGGGGAACGGACGGTACTATCTCTGTATGTATGTTGACTTCTTTGATGCCGCGACAGAGGGCTACTCTAAGGAAAACAACCTGAATTATGGTCGGAGCATTGGTCAATACACCGACTATGACTTTATCGATGTAACGGGTGCTCCAAATAATGCTGTTTAGGTGCCCGTGAGCTGGATTCAGATCAAACGCTAGAAGCAAAGGGGGCGCTCAAATCGAGCGCTCCCTTTAAGGTTGTTTTGACATGCCAGTAGTCGCTCTGTCTCTAAAGAGGACTGCAAGCGATTACTTATTACACCAGCGTTTAGCGTACTGAAAAGGCTTCGCTGAAGCGGCGAGTGATGGGTTCAATCAGGAAGTCCAGGATTGATTTCTTCCGGGTGACGATTTCGGCGGTTGCTGCCATACCGGGTGTGAAGTCAACGGTCTGTCCACGAACCTCGATCGCCCGTTTGTTTAATTGAATGCGCGTAGGAAAGACAAGACCCACATCTTTCTCGACGATCGCATTAGGGCTGACTTTAATCACTTCGCCTTCGACGATGCCAAATTCCTGGTAGGGAAAGGTCGCTAGCTTCACTTTTACTGGCATGTGTTCATGGATGAAGCCAATATCGCGGTTGAGAATTTTGACTTCTAACACCACGTTTTCATCTTTTGGAAGAATGGATAGGAGTTCTTCACCAGACTGTACCGGGCCTTTCGTTGCCTTAACGTTGTACACCGTGCCATCAAACGGAGCCATGATGGTTTCACGTTCCCGCTGTTTTTGAGCTTGGGCTAGTTGCCCGTCGATCGAAGCTTGCTCTTCTTTACGTTTGGTGAACTGCGTAAGAATATCGTTTTGCCGCTGTGAGTTCAGCCCCGTTGCGGTATTTTGGGCAGAAGCATACGCTTCTTCTGCCTGACGAATGCGGTCTTGCTGCGCTGTTAGCTCTTTCTCAAGAGACACAACCTTGTCTTTGGCTTGTGTGACTTCATCCAGTGATCGAATGTAGTCAAGTTGGGGAACGGCACCGCTGCCTTTCAATGAACTTAGTGCCTGTTCACGGGTTTGGGCATTTTTAAGGCCATCTCTAGCGTTCACTAAGTTAGCTTGCAACCGCGATAGGGTTGATAGTGCTTCACTACGGATTGCCAGTTGGCGCTGTGCCTCGCCTATAGCAGCGGCTTTCTTTTGGTCAAATTCACTCAGACGGGCTTTCAACAGTTGGTCTTGCACCTGGGTGCCCGTGCTAGCGTTGCCAGTTCGTTCTGCCTGTAGGCGCGCAAGGTCTTCACGAATTAATTTGGACGACTCCGTTAGGCGATCGACTTCAGCTTGTGGCAGCGCGGCATCCATGTTAATTAGGATTTGCCCTTTGCGAATGGGGTCGCCTTCTTTGATGTTGATTTGCTGAATATTACCAACGGCCCCTGCTCGAATGGGACGCACTTCAGTGAAGGGAATCAGTTGCCCCTGGGCGATCGCGACCTCATCAATCTTACTCAAATGTGCCCAGGCGATGGTGCCAAAGACGAGTGCACTGATGCCGCCTGCCAGTAGCCGCGTGTAAAGCGGAGGCAGTTCTTGTACGGCTTTGCCTAGCTCGTAAGAGAGCGATTCTTGGGGGGCGGCGAGCTGCTGCTTAATCTGTCTAGACTGGGCAGGCGTGGAAGAGATGGAGACTTTCATCGAGGGTAATGCCTCTGCTCAAAGCAAACGTGCAAGTGGTAACAGCATGGATGCGTGATCGATGCTCTGTTTAAGGTGCCTTTTTGCTCAGCGAATTCTGCCTGATGTAACAAAAACGTAACACTTCTTCAAAACTTTCAAGCTAAAAAAAGAGCACGATCACGAACAAGATCACACACTAGAAGTCTAGCGATGCGTTCACACTCTTAATCTACTTGCCGTGTTTCAACTTTTGCAGCCATTTGTCCACGCTTTGCAGCCATTACTGGTGCCAATTTGCTTTCTCTCTGCATGGGCGGTTGTTGGGCTTCTGGGCTGGAGTCTCTGGGCCGCTACGCGCGATACGATCGCTCGGAGTCAACAAATGCATCGGATTCCGTGCGCTGGCTGCCAGTTCTTTACCAGTGACTATCATCTTAAATGTACGGTGCGTCCTTCGGCAGCGTTGACTGAAGAGGCCATTAGCTGTCCAGACTATGCGCCGTTGATGAATGCGTATACTTCTAACCGCTCATACGACTGACCCGGATGACCTTTAGAAAAAGGCTTAAATTGCATAAGAAATAACCGCAGAGGCGCAAAGAACACAGAGTGCTTTAACCGCCGGGTCTCGACGGTCGTTCAAGTGTCGTACAACTGATTATGGACGCGATCGTGAATTAACGTGGCAGCGTTTCCCCAAGGTAAACGAGGGATGGCATGGTAAACGAGATGCCTTGCAATGATAAGGGTCTAATAGAAACAAGCAGGGACAGAAGGAGGTTCGAGCGGTGTTGATTCAAAAGCTAAGCACCTGTCCAGAGTTTGTGGCGGGGGATGGAACGCTGCTGCGTGAACTGCTGCATCCCGACAAGCAGTCGATCGCAGTGCAGTATAGTCTGGCTCATGCCATTGTTCCCGTTGGGCAAACGTCGTTCCCTCATTCGCTTACCACGTCTGAGGTTTACTACATTCTCAGTGGGCAGGGAGAAATGTACATTGATGACGAATATCAGAAGGTGGAATCGGGAGATGCGATTTACATTCCACCCCGTGCCAAGCAATTTATTCGCAATAGCGGCACAGAACCATTGGTATTCATCTGTCTTGTTGACCCTGCATGGCGTCAAGCAGATGAAACGGTATATGCCGACGACAGCCGCCCTTAGTCGGGGTTGGCGTCTGGAAGCCGATTGTTTGGAATCTGCTCGGCTTCGGGACAATCATCAGAAACCGCAGGCTCAACGTTGCCTTTGGGCACAGCCGCTAATTTCTGAGTCACCGCGCCGATGCTCTCCAAACGAACCATTTCTTCCCAAGAGCAGGTTTCGTCTTCTTCTTCAGTTTCGTAGCGCAGGGTCACTAAGTCTCCTTCGATATCGAGGATGCGTGCCCGCTCAATCCACCGTTGCTGGTCCCGCAAGAAGATCCAGACTTCGCGACCGTCGCAACACAGTTGATAAATCTTGCGGTGTAACATGTTGCTTCTCCTGAGCAGTAAGTTTCATCAAAGGCTTTATGCAGGGTTCCTATGGTAGGTATTGCTGCTAAGACCATCGTTGAGGCTGTGATGCATAACGCTCCCAAAGTAGTGTAAGAACATTCGATCGAGATACCGCTACTTCTCCCCAAGAGGTAGCAAACAGTGGCTCACTGACGCTAGATTGCAGCCTCCATTTCTGCAGCCTAAACAGAATGCATCAACCTCATGTAAGTGGTGAGAAAGGGTTTCGAGTTGCCTTTGAAGAAAAGAAATAGCTGATAGGGACATTATTTAGTGAAACGTTAACAACTTCGGGGAGGTCTGCATCGGATGAGGACGTGAGCACAGACACTCACACGGAAGAAGAGGATAGGGTTTGAAACAGTGTAGACAGACGGGTATCGACCATTCATCGACGTCTATAGATCCAGCCATCGTGCCTACATTCTCCCTAACTAAACGTGCAACGGGCTTGTCTAACTTTAGGTCTCTTTCTAACTTTCTCTTCCTAACTTTTAGGTCTCTTAAGTATCGGATTGTACCAACTATTCTAGCCATTGTTAAGCAGGATGAGGCTGATTGATGACTGATTCGATACAAAAGGCTGTATCTGTGGGCGATCGCGCAAGGAAAATTTATTTTTGGGGTATAGGGCCGATCGACGCACAGCGGTGTGACTTCGCTAGAGTAAAGCTTGAGCGCTACAGGGAGAGTCGTATGCTGCTGCATTTAAGTACGTGGCTTGAAGTTGAAGATTATCTGGAACGGTCAAAAGGCATCATTTTACCGATCGGTTCGACAGAGCAACATGGCCCTACCGGGTTGATTGGCACCGATGCTATTTGCGCAGAGGCGATCGCGCGGGGCGTTGGCGAGGTGACTCAAGCGCTCGTCGCACCAACCATCAATGTGGGCATGGCGCTACACCATACGGCGTTTCCAGGCAGTATGAGCCTTCGCCCCAGCACGCTGATTTTGCTCATTCGAGACTACATAACCTCCCTGGCGCGCGCGGGCTTTACGCGCTTTTTTTTCATTAACGGGCATGGGGGCAATGTGGCGACGCTTAAAGCGGCCTTTGCTGAGGTCTATGCCACGCTCGTGGATTTGAACGTACCAATGGCTGAACAGGTGCAGTGTCAAGTAAGTAACTGGTACATGTGTGGTGCGGTCTATCGGCTAGCGAAGGAGCTTTATGGCGATCAGGAGGGTTCTCATGCCACGCCCAGTGAAGTGGCGCTAACGCAATATGTGTATCCTGAAGCGATCAAGCAAGCGCCATTAAATGAGTCGGTCGCCAAAGGGCACACGATTTATGGAGCGGTCGACTTTCGCCGTCGTTACCCGGATGGACGGATGGGATCTAACCCAGCACTGGCGACGCCTGAGCATGGTAAGCAGTTTTATGAACTGGCGGTGAAGGAATTAAGCAGTACGTATCTGGAGTTTTTAGGGGCAGCTTCAAGCCAGGGGTAGCGAGAATTGAAAGCGGCTTCCCTCACCGTACTGACTCTGCACAGTGATGGTGCCGCCCTGAAGTTCGACCAGGCGGCGAGAAATGGCTAGCCCAATGCCAGTGCCACCAGAGTTGCGATCGCGTGATCGATCCGATCGCCAAAACCGCTCAAACACGTGGGGAAGATCTTGCGCAGCAATGCCCTGACCTGTGTCAGCCACCGCAATCCAGACGTGATTGTACTGCGTTCGGGCACTCACGGTGATGGTTCCCTGATAGGTATAACGCAGGGCGTTGCCTAACAGATTAATCAGCACTTGTTCCACCCGTGTAGGATCTGCCAAGGCGGGCGGCAGGTCAACGGGGCAGTCTAAATGCAAAACAGGCCCTTCCTCCAGCAATTGGTCAGAAAATTTTTGCACCAGTGAGGTCAGTAAGGGACGCACATCAAATGTCTGCGTCCGAATGGGCAAATAACCTGCTTCTGCCTGCGAAAGTTCCTGAAGGTCGTTGACAAGATGACGGAGGCGAGCCGTTTCTCTGGCAAGTCGTTGGTAGGTATCCACGGATGGCTCGATCGTGCCATCTGCGAGTCCCTCCAAGTACCCTTCTACAACCGTCAATGGTGTTCGTAGCTCGTGGGTTAAATCGCTCACCAGTTCACGTCGCCGTTGCTCAACGCCTTCAAGGTTTGATGCCATCCGGTTAAAACTGAGCGCTAAGCGGTTGAGCTCTGGAATATCGCTAGTCGGCAATCGTTCTTCTAAATGCCCCGCTGCTAGCTTTTGAGTGACCTGCTCCATCTGAAATAGGGGATGCATGATGCGCTTTGAGACCAGATAACTGAGACCACCAGCCGCAGTACCCCCGATCGCCATTGACCAAAGCGCGCCTCGGCTCCAGGCTGATTCAAAGCCTTCCATCAGCTCTTGCCGAAATAACATCAGCAAATTAGACCCACTCCCCTCCTCCATTTTTTCGAGGTGCAGCACAAAAAGCCGGGGGGAATATAGCTTGCCAACGGTGAGTAATGTACTTAACCCCACAATCATGACAATCAGATGGGAGAGAAACAGTCGAGTTCGCAGTCCGAGTTGAGACATGGGGAGATGAGGGATAAAGGATAAAGGCTGAGGGGTGAGGGCGGAAGGCCGTATGTTCGTGGTGAGTGCTGCCGTCTGGCTTTGTAGCCGTAGTATCACGTTTAATCCTTTTCGATCGAGATTCAATCTGCACCTTCCTATCCTTAGGCTTCCATTCTAAAAGTGCTATAAATCGAACTAGACGCTTATGCTTTGCCTATGTCTCCTACTGATGTACTCACGTCTCATACTTTGTCTAGTACGACTCATGCAAAGTTTGTGGCGCTGCGATCGCTCCTGGTCACGCACCAGCTAGATGGGTACCTTGTGCCTGCGGCGGACGAGCATTTGAATGAATATTTGCCAGAAGCCAAACGGCGGCGCATCTGGTTGAGCGGTTTTTCTGGGTCGGCGGGCGATTTACTAGTAGGGCAAGAGCGGGCATGGTTGTTTGTCGATTCTCGCTATTACGAGCAGGCTGAATTGGAGGTTGACTCTGCGTTGATGCAGATCTCTAAATTAGGGCTAGAGAAGCAAAAAACGCTTGACGAAACCTTAGAAACGTTGGGACGAGAAGCTGCGAAAGGCGGTAGCACCTTTCGGCTAGGCTTTGACCCGTTTACGATTACCGTCAGCCAGTTTCGGAGCTTTGAGAAACAGTTGGCACCGTCGGGAGTGTCACTGGTGCCGCTGACGGGCAATCTGGTCGATCGCGTGCGTCTTCAAGAGCCGTGGGTCAGTGCAGAACCGTTACCTGTGTATGCGGATTCCAAGCTGTTTGACTTACCCGATGCTCAGACCGGCGAGACGATCGCACAAAAGCTGACACGTCTCAGAGAAGACCTGCAAAAAGCCAATGCAGATCTGCTGCCAATAACGAAGCTGGATCAAATTGCGTGGCTTTATAACTTGCGTGGCTGGGATGTGCCCTACAATCCTGTTTTCATCGCGTACTCCATTGTTACGGCAACGGAAGCTTACCTGTTTACAAATCTCGATCGCATTGCGCCCGACTTGCAAACGGTTTTGCAAACGCAGGTGTCTCTACTGCCCTATGAAACCTATGCCGAAACGCTGAAAGCACTGGTTGCAAAGTCTCCCCATCAACGAGTGCTCATCGACCCCAACCACACCACAATGGGAACTCAGGCGCTACTAACTGATCCTGCTACTGCGATCGCCTGCAGGCTGGTTGATGCAACCACCCCAATCGAGGGCATGAAAGCCCGCAAGAACGCGATCGAAGTGGCGCAGATGCAGCAGGCAAACCTGAAGGCAAGCCGTGCCAAAACTCGAACGCTCAAGTGGGTTGACGATCAGCTCAGCAGGGGCGCTTCTCTTTCAGAGGCAGACGTGGCCTCAACGGTAGAACGTTTCTATGCAGAAGAGGCTGGTTTTCAGGGGCTGAGCTTCAATACGATCGCAGGGGCAGGGGCAAATAGTTCGATCGTGCATTACGGCACCCCAAATCCTCAACGTGTGTTGCATGAGGGTGACTTTTTGCTGCTAGATTCTGGTGCGCAATATGCATCGGGCACCACAGACGATACCCGTACCTTTGTCGTTAGCACGCCCACCCCAGAGCAAGTAGAGTGTTATACCGAAGTGCTCAAAGCTCATATTAACTGCGCCATGCAGCGGTTTCCTAAAGGTACGACCGGAGCGCAACTGGATGGCATCACGCGATCGACCCTCTGGTTTGCCGGACTAGACTATGGGCACGGTACAGGACACGGCGTTGGGGCGTTCCTCAATGTTCACGAAGGGCCTAACGGCATTAGCAAGCGGGTCAGCGAACCGTTAGAGCCTGGGATGGTGACAAGCATCGAACCGGGCTTTTACAAGCCGGGCTGGGGTGGTATTCGTCTCGAAAATCTCTATGTTGTCAAAGCGCTTGATGGAGACAAGGTACTACAACCAGACGAAAGCCCCAATCCCAATCAGCTTTCCTGGTATGGATTTGAGTCCTTAACCTACATCCCTTTTGACAAACGGCTGATTAATAGCGATCGCCTCGACGATCGCCAACGAGAATGGCTTCAGCAGTATCACGCGGCGATCGTTGCCAAACTAGCGCCAACGCTTAGCCCAGAGGAAGCAACATGGCTTAAAGCGGCTTGCAATATCGACTGACGATCGCGCCTTCACGCTTAAGGAAGAGCTTGCTAGCGCAGAAAAGCGCCACAATGGAAACAGTTCGTCATACAGGGGCGCAAACTGCGATGCCAACTGTCAAAGCTGAAGGCAAAACGTTTACCTGTGCGAGTGGTGACAATCTGCGTCAGATTCTGCTGTACAACAATGTAGACGTTTACAACGGTGCGGCATCCTTGATTAATTGTCACGGGCTTGGGACGTGTGGGACGTGTACCGTACAGGTTGAAGGTAACGTTTCAGAGCCAGAGTGGCGTGAAAAGGCACGGCTCTCGCTGCCGCCCCATTCTCTAGAAAAGGGCCGCCGTTTGGCTTGCCAAGTCGAAGTTTTAGGTGATGTAACGGTGACAAAGTACGATGGCTTTTGGGGTCAGGACGATCGTATATTGTGGGCACCTGAACAACCTGTCTAGTGGCTTCTGCTGACTCCACCCTGCAATTTACAGCGTGGGGCACTTGGCGAACGATCGAATTGACAACACCAGCGTGTACCTGGAACGCATAACGCCAGAGAGGATGCTATGAGCCGCTTAGTGATTGCCATCTTAATCTTATTTGCTGTCCTTGTCGGGCTGAAGTCTGCCAACTCTTCGCTGTTTCGCCTTAGCTTTCCCAATCAGAATGACAGTCTTGCACCAGCAACCCGCAACACGGGCTTCAGTGCGGAATCAACAACCGCTTCTAACGGAGGCGTCACGCAAGAAAACTCAAACGCGCCAGGTCGAGTTAGCGCAGATACGTCTCCACTACCGCCTCAAACACAGCCAGCCGTTCCTGCAAATTGGTAAGGCGCAGAGCATGGCAGCAACATCAGATGTCGTTGTTATCGGTGGAGGCGCGATCGGCTTGGCGATCGCCCTTGAGTTGCGGTTACAAGGCGCATTGGTGACCATTCTGAGCCGTAATGGTGCTCAAGCCGCAAGCTATGCAGCGGCAGGTATGCTAGCACCCCAGGCTGAACAACTTCCTCCTGGTGCCATGCTGGAGCTTTGCTTAAGCAGCCGATCGCTCTATCCAGACTGGACGCAAAAGCTAGAAGCAATGACAGGTCTGCCAACAGGCTATTGGGCATGTGGCATTTTAGCGCCTGTGTATGAGGAGGGGGCAGAAGGCAGAGGGCGGCAGGGAAACAGAGGAAGCAGGGAAACAGAGGAAGCAGGGGCGGCAGGGGAAGCAGAGGTTCTTTCCGAACTCAAAACTCAAAACTTCCACTCCCGACTCCCGACTCCCGTACACTGGCTCGATCGTGCTGCTATTCAGCAACGCCAATCGGGACTTAGCGCAGACGTAAGCGGCGGTTGGTGGTATCCCAAGGATGCTCAAGTCGATAATCGATCGCTGACCAAAGCCCTGTGGGTAGCCGTTCGGGATGCAGGTGTTGATGTGCAGGAAGGAGTTGCCGTTCAAGCCATTCTGCACCAGAGTGGGCAAGTGAGCGAGCTACAAACATCACGTGGCACCCTACAAGCAGGACATTATGTGCTGGCAACGGGTGCCTGGTCACAGGACGTACTGCCGCTTCCAGTGATGCCACGAAAGGGGCAAATGCTCTCAGTACGAGTGCCTGTGGAGCAAGGATTACCGTTACAAACCGTGTTGTTTGGCAGCGAAATCTACATCGTGCCGAGACAGAATGGGTACATTATCATCGGCGCGACGAGCGAGGATGTTGGCTTTGCGCCCGACAATACACCCGAAAGCGTAAAGTCGCTGTTGGCGCGATCGCTTCGCCTCTATCCAGCCTTACGACAGTTCCCAATGCAAGAATGTTGGTGGGGATTTCGCCCTGCCACACCCGATGAGTTGCCGATATTGGGTGCCAGCCCTTATGACAACCTGACTCTAGCAACGGGGCATTACCGCAACGGCATTTTGTTAGCACCTGTTACGGCTCACCTGATTGTCGATCGCATCCTGCATCAACGATCTGATCCATTACTAGAAGCCTTCCACTGGTCACGATTCAGTGCCAATTAGATAGGTGCCTTTGTTCGATCGCACCAACTAAAGAAAACACCAGAACGTTGAGTTATGCTGCCCCATTGACCGTTGGCAAAGACCAGAATTTCTAAACTCTCAGTGATACCAGCCAGTATAAACACTGTTCTGGTTGGGTTGTACCAGAGAAATCTACTGAGCACTGGTTTTTCTGATAGAAATTTGGTTTGTGGAGAGGGGCGATCGTGCACAACGATTAAGTTAGTCGGACGAAGAGCTTACAATTTCATTTCGACTCAGCGATTTATCGCACAGTTTTATGCAAGCGTTGCTGAGAAACACAATTGGTCAGAATAAGAGTTTGGTTCCAATCCGTCTATATGGTTAGCGCAGAGCGTGATGTTTGTGTAACCATTTTCTCGCAGACACATGATGAATTCCTCTCGCCCAAACCAATGCAAGGGAAGATGCTGTAGTTCTGTATCAATCAGCTTTCCTTGTTTCCATTTCTCGTATCGAATGAGAGTATTTTCAACTTGCTTTATCCAATCGACTTGAGATGACGTTTGCATCAAGATTACTGAACCATCCAAGCAGTTGACCAGTTCCCTGTGTTTCACAATATTTTCTGTTTTGAAAGCATCAATAGGCAGTCCCAAATCTACAAAAATTCGTCCATTCGGTTCCAAATGCTTGGCAAATGCTTTTAAGGCTGCGATCGCGTCTGCTCGGTTTCCCAGCAACATGAATGAACCTAAAGCTACTACAATTGCGCTGAACTTTCCAGAAACGTCTAAGCTCTCTATAGAACCTTCGTACAGTATAGGATTCAAGCCTCTTGCTGCACAATTTTGCTTACAAGCTGCTAACATATCGGGCGATGCGTCAATTCCCTCAACGTTTGGTAGTGCTAAAGAGGTAAGGATGCATTGTAGTGGTGAATGAAAAACCAGATCGCTCCAATGTGATTCTCCAGCTTCTTAGAAAACGAAAGGGTTTTGCGAACCAAGCGTGAGATGCGTTGCCG